>NZ_JBALPP010000022.1:0-118089 GCF_036965425.1 Neobacillus drentensis
CTTTTCTCTCATAAACTATTAGCAATCTCTTCTTGTTTTGGCATTTTAGCAAGGATTAAATTGATTATTTAACTATTCTCCTATATACTCTTATCATTGGCTGTTTATGCGAGGTGAAAATTTTTGTTCCAATTACTGATCGATCATTCAGATATAAATGCCTTAACGGCTCTTTACGTCAGCATTTATTTAGGAATGATGCTGAAATACCTATGGGCTTGGGGAGTGGAATATTCCTTTATTGGCTCGCAGACAAATCCTGCAAATACAAAAATTATTCACCCGTGGTTTTTATATAAGAAAAAAAGCCGTTTAAATGGGAGTTTTATTCTGATTAGAATTGTTAAATATATTCGTAGAAAAGAATGTTCTCAGGACGATTCCGAAGAACCTATTTCCTTCCTTTTTACTTAAAATACTAAATCACATTTTTAGGAGGAAATATGAAAATAAAACGCTCTTCACTTATTCTTATAGCTTTATTATCCCTAACAACGCTAATTTTATCTGCCTGTTCGTCTCAGACTCAAAGTGGTAATAACAATGGATTCTTCCACACCTATTTTGTCAATCCATTTTCGACGATTATTCACTCAGTGGCAGATTTTTTTGGCGGAAATTATGGCTTAGCGATCATTCTTGTTACCCTAATTATCAGACTCGTATTAATGCCATTAATGTTGCGACAGTATAAAAATCAGATGCATATGAAGGAAAAAATGGATGTCTTAAAGCCTGAAATGGACGCCATTCAAAAGAAAATGAAGGCTGAAAAGGATCCAAAGAAAAAGCAAGAGCTGCAGGCTGAAATGATGGGGCTTTATCAAAAGCATGGCGTTAATCCATTAAATATGGGATGCTTGCCAATCCTAATTCAAATGCCGATTTTGACAGGCTTTTATTATGCCATCCGGGGTTCAAAGGAAATTGCCCACCATAAATTTTTATGGTTTAGTCTTGGACACCCTGACATTGTTATCACAATCATCGCCGGGCTTATATATTACTTCCAGTTTAAAGTTTCACAATCCAATATGCCGTCTGCCCAGCAGGAGCAAATGAAGTACATGGGGTTATTATCACCGTTAATGATCGTTATGTTTTCCTTTAGTGCCCCGGCCGCACTTCCTCTTTATTGGGTGGTAGGGGGTACATTCCTAATCGTTCAAACAATGATTAGCCGTAATCTGTATAAATCCAAAAAAACGCCGGAAGTTACTCTGAAACAAAAATAATTATCCGAAAAAGAAGCATTGGTTTCCGATGCTTCTTTTTTTACCCTTTTTTGTACTTAAGGATAGTTTCTTTCCATTTTGGAATGCTATTCTTGTACAACTAAGACAAAGAGGTGCTAAAATTAGTGAAAAAAGGTTTATTCTTAACATCTACCTTAATTTTTAGTCTTTATTTAACAGGTTGTGCAAACAAAAATGTGAATGACGATGTTGCCAACCGGAGCAGAAATGAGATTGAACCTGCACGGGTTAATTATAATAACCCGAATCATGGCGGCCCAGCAATCACTGGTGTGGATACCAGTGACACTGAACTTGACCGAAATATGAATCGTACCAACATTCGAAATGTCCGTAACAATGGTGGGAATAACCATTCGAAAATGAGGATTGCTGATAAAGCGGTTGATAAGGTAACCAGCCTGTCTGAAGTTGACAGTGCCAATATCATTGTTACAGATAATAATGCCTTTGTTGCCGCTAAACTGGACAAATCAGCTCGCAATAAATTAACCGGTGCTATCGAAAATAAAATATCACGAAAAGTAAAATCTGCTGACCCGAATATTGACAATGTTTATGTATCGGTTAATCCTGACTTTTATGATCGGATGAACACCTATGCCAATGATATTCGGAATGGAAGACCCATTTCTGGATTAGTCGATGAATTCTCCAATACGATTCGCCGTGTGTTTCCTGATGCTCGATAATATAGGAAAAGGACTGCAGGCAATGCCTAACAGTCCTTTTTCTTATGCATCTTGAAAATACTCTTTGTAAAAACCGCCAACTTTACCGGAATTATCAATAATGTAATAAAACTCTTCTGTTTCATTTTTTACGTCATAGATTTTCCCTGCAGTTAACGCGTTATGAACAAGGTATTTTTTTGCATCCGTATGAACACACTTTACTTTTTTTACTGTTTCACGATCACGCCAAGATAAATGGATCATTGCTGCCACCGTCCCTATTAGTCATTGTCCATTTTCTAGTATAATCAAAAGGGATTGTATAGTGCAACAACTCACTATATTAGATTGAAATTAATTTTTAACGACTTCGATGGCTTTTTCTTTTAATCGGTATTTTTGTATTTTTCCTGAGGCTGTCATGGGATAGGCATCGATAAACTCAATGTAGCGAGGGATTTTGTGCTTCGAGATTTTCCCGTTGCAATATTCTTTGATTTCTTCTGCTGTTGTCTCCTCACCCTCTTTTAAAATGATCCAGGCCATTACTTCCTCTCCATATACTTCATCCGGGACACCGATCACCTGAACATCCAGTATTTTCGGATTTGAATAGAGAAATTCTTCAATTTCACGTGGATAAATATTTTCTCCTCCTCTAATGATCATATCCTTTAAACGGCCAGTTATTTTCAAATAGCCGTTTTCACCCATCACGGCCAAATCGCCTGTATGAAGCCATCCCTCAGCATCAATCGCCTCATTAGTAGCTGATTGGTTTTTATAGTATCCCTTCATCACATGATAGCCTCTAGTACAAAGTTCTCCTTGCACCCCAAAAGGAACTTCTTTTGATGTACCTGGTTCAACTACTTTAACCTCGACGTTCGGTAGGGCTTTTCCTACTGTCTCTACGCGTAAGTCAATCGGGTCGTCCGTTCTAGTTTGGGTTATAACAGGTGATGACTCTGTTTGTCCATAGGCAATCGTTATTTCTTTTGCTCCCATTTTCTCAATAACCGCCTTCATAACCTCAATGGGGCAGTTCGAGCCTGCCATTATTCCCGTTCTTAATGTTGATAGATCATATTTCTCAAAGTCTGGATCATTCAATTCAGCAATAAACATCGTAGGGACTCCGTGAAGTCCTGTACACTTCTCATCCTGTACAGTTTGCAAAACCCGTTTCGGGCTAAATTCCTGCACCGGAACCATTGCAGCTCCCACTGAAACACAAGCCATTGTCCCTAGAACACAACCGAAGCAGTGGAAAAATGGCACTGGAATACATAGTCGATCCTGGGCAGTCAGCTTCATACAACCGGCTATATTAAAGCCATTATTTACGATATTATTATGGGTAAGCATTACACCTTTAGGGAAACCGGTTGTCCCAGAAGTATACTGCATATTTATGACATCATCCGGATCCAGTGAATCCATTCTCTGATTTAATTCTTCATCAGAGACCAATTCGCCCAGCTTCATAATATCATTCCATGAATAGGTTCCAGGATATCGTTTGTCCCCGAGGACGATGACATTTTTTAGATATGGCAAACGGCTGCTTTTCAGCTTGCCGGGTTCCGAAGTCCTTAATTCTGGTGCAATTTCATAGAGCATATCAATATAGGAGGATTCCTTCCATGTATCCATCAGAATAATAGTTGTGGAATCTGATTGTTGCAGAAGATACTCAAGTTCTGCTGTACGGTAGTTGGTGTTAACAGTCACAAGAACTGCTCCCATCTTCCCCGTTGCAAATTGCGTTATCAGCCATTCAGGAGTATTGGTTGACCAGGCCGCAAGCTGTTCACCCTTTTCTATTCCGAGTTTCATCAAACCCTTAGCTGCAAGCCGGCAAATATTATTAAATTCGCGATAAGTCCATCTTAAATCTCGATCTGAGTAGATTACTGCTTGATTGTCGGGTTGTAATTTTGCTTTTTCTTCTAAAAGCTCACCAATGGTAACATTTAATAATGCCGACATTCTTCCATCCCCCTTATGTACATAAACATGCAATAAAACGCTTTCAAAAGTATGTTACCATATTTTTAAGAATATTCAATATTTTTAAAATATAATTCTTTTCCGTGAATGAACTATGAACAATTTATGAACCTTTTTATTTTTATGAATTAGGGGTTCTCAAAATAAAAGAAAACCATTACAATAGTAAAAACTGAATATTCAATCCATTTTCCAAGGAGGCATTCTCACATTGAAAATTATGAGTAATGAGCAGCTGGTTGTAACGTATCGGGACGCTTTAAAGTCTGGTAAGGAAAAGGAATGGATAAAAATATTAAAGGATGAAATTCAACGCCGTGGATTAAGACCATTTAAGAATCGATAATGAATCGTAACATGCCAAAAACCGCTGAACCATTATTCAGCGGTTTTTCAAATTCCCTTATCCCTCTAGCAGCAAACTTTCTGGGTCCTCGAGCATTTCTTTTATTTTACTAAGGAAGCTTACCGCCTCTTTTCCATCAACAATACGATGGTCATAGGACAGAGCCACATACATCATTGGACGGTTTTCTGTTTTCTCTTTATCTATTGCTACAGGTCTTAGTTGGATTTTGTGCATTCCAAGTATTCCAACCTGTGGTCCGTTTAATATCGGCGTTGACAGTAAAGAGCCAAACACCCCGCCATTGGTAATCGAGAAAGTTCCACCCTGTAAATCGTTTAAGGAAAGTTTATTGGTTCTTGCTTTTTCGGCAACCTGCATGATATCCATTTCAATTTCCGCAAAAGATTTCCGATCGGCATCTCTGACCACAGGAACCACGAGTCCTTCCTCTGCCGCAACTGCAATGCCTATATCATAAAACTTTTTAACCAACAGCTGGTCACCTTGAATTTCTGCATTTAAATAAGGAAATTTCTTTAGAGCAGCAACAACTGCTTTGGTAAAAAAGGACATAAAACCGAGCCTGACATCGTGCTCCTCGAAAAATTTATCCTTTCTCCTTTTTCGAAGATCCATAACCGCCGTCATATCAATTTCGTTAAAGGTTGTCAGCATAGCGGCGGTTTGTTGTACTTCTACAAGTCTTTTTGCAATCGTTTGGCGCCGGCGCGACATTCGCTCGTAAAAAATGGGTTTAGTATCATTTTGACTCGACACCATTTCTCCAGCTTTTTCTACTTTTGGAGTATTATTTTGTGCCGGTTGTTGATATGACGAAACATCCTGCTTTCTTATTCTTCCTAGAGGATCCACTGCAGGAATATCATTTAGATTGAGCCCTTTTTCTCTAGCCAGCCGTCTGGCTGCTGGAGAAGCAATCGGACGGGAAGCTAATTCCTCCTTATTTTCTTTAGTGTCGGCACCCGCAGCTGTAGGTTGGATTGGTGTATGTGCTATTGGCTCGGACGGTTTTTGTTCTGTAGTATTGACAGTGGTGCTTTGGCCGCTTTCATCAACAGCAGCTATCGTTTCCCCTACTTGAACTGTTTCACCTTCGGCAAATTTCTGTTCAGTAAGCGTTCCTGAAAAATCTGAAATAATTTCTATATTTACTTTATCTGTCTCTAGTTCGACAAGATAATCGCCTTTCTCTACATGTTCTCCAATATTCTTTAGCCATTTCGCAATTGTTCCTTCTGAAATCGATTCTGCTAATTCTGGTACTTTAATTTCAGCCATGGTGTAAACCTCCTTTTTCTACCCTCGTTAAGGCAGCTTGAAGAATTTTTGTTTGGGCAAGTTTATGAACATTCGGTTCCCCTTCTGCTGGGCTTGAGCGGCGGCGGCGGCCAATATATTCTACCTTCATTCCTGATGGTACAATTTCATTAATTCTCGGCTCCACAAAATTCCAGACACCCATATTTTTTGGCTCTTCTTGAACCCAAGCCACTTCTTTGACATTCTCGTACTTCGCAACAATTCCTCGTAATTCATCTGCTGGAAATGGATATATTTCCTCAAGTCTAATGACCTGAAGCCAATCATAACTGTCAGATTCTTTTACCTGCTCTGCAATATCAATGGATATTTTTCCGGAACAGAGGACAATTTTTTCTACCTTTTTATCGTCCCTATCTGCTTGGAAATGTTCTATTACCGGTTTAAATTCTCCTTCACTTAACTCAGCAGCCGTCGATGAAACAAGCGGGTTTCGTAAAAGGCTTTTCGGCGACATAATGATAAGCGGCTTTATTTCTTCCTTTGATAGCATAGCTGCCTGTCTTCTTAACAGGTGAAAATATTGGGCTGCACTTGAAAGGTTAGCGACCGTCCAATTCTTTTCCGCAGCGGATTGTAAAAATCTTTCTACCCTTCCACTTGAGTGTTCCGGACCTTGCCCTTCATATCCATGCGGAAGCAACAATATTAGACCAGACTTTTGTCCCCATTTTGCCCTTCCGGCAGCGATAAATTGATCAAATATAACTTGTGCGGCATTGGCAAAATCACCGTATTGAGCTTCCCAAATCACTAAGGTTTCAGGTGAAAAGACATTATACCCATATTCAAAACCAACTACAGCTGCTTCCGTTAAGGGACTATTATAAACAGCAAATGATGCTTTTGCTGACGAAAAGTGATGAAGCGGTGAATAGGTTTCACCTGTTTGGCTATCATGGAGCACAAGATGACGATGGGCAAAGGTACCGCGCTCTGAATCTTGTCCGGTTAACCTAATAGGGGTTCCATCAGCCAAAATCGTCGCAAATGCCAGGGTTTCAGCTAAGGCCCATTCGATTTTCCCATTTTCACCTAGTGCATCTGATCTTCTTTGTAATATTTTTTCCAACTTGTTGAAAACAGTAAATTCCTTTGGCCATTGAAGCAATTCGCTGTTTAGACTTTGAAGTTTTTTTAAAGGAACCTTGGTAATAATTGATTCATGTTCTTTCTTGAATTTTGGTGGTTCTGGGACACTTATTTCCGTATCTTTCTTAATCATTGAAACTTTATCATTGGCATTTGCTAATCTATTCCTGATTTGTTTTTCTAGTTCAGCTAACTCGTCTTGTTTTATGACGCCTCTTTCTATTAAACTCTTCGCATAGATTTCTTTGACGGTAGGGTGCTTATTTATCAACGAATACATTTGCGGGCTGGTTGTCATTGGCTCATCCATTTCATTATGGCCAAACCTCCGATACCCGATTAAATCGATTAGAAAATCTTTTTGGAATACATAGCGATATTCTGCTGCGAAAATGGCTGCAGCGACGCAAGCCTCTGGATCATCCGCATTTACATGCAGGATGGGAATTTCAAATCCTTTGGCAAGGTCACTTGCGTACCTGGTCGAGCGTGAATCCGCAGATTCTGTGGTAAAACCAATTGTGTTATTCGCAATAATGTGAATGGTGCCTCCCGTACGATACCCCTTTAACCTGCTTAAATTTAGTGTCTCCGCGACAATCCCCTCACCAGGAAATGCTGCATCACCATGGATTAAGATAGCAAGTGCAGATTTACTATTATCTTCAGCATAACCAGGCTTCGTTCGATCGTCCTGTGCCGCCCTTGTAAATCCTTCTACAACCGCTCCGACATATTCAAGGTGGCTTGGATTATTGGCAAGTGATATTCTAGCCCTGACAGAATGATCGCCGTCCAGCTCTCTGTTGAGCCCAAGGTGATATTTGACATCGCCAGTCCAGCCAAAGTTGATGCCTGTAGATCCTTCCGAGGGGACAAGTTCTTTATTTGGGGCGTGCTGAAACTCTGCAAATATCTTTTCATATGGTTTATTAAGGACATGCGCCAGGACATTTAATCTGCCGCGATGCGCCATACCAATATTAATATTTTCAGCACCATCGATAACAGCCTCAGAAATAACCTCATCAATGAGTGGAACCATTGCATCAAGCCCTTCAATAGAGAAACGCTTTTGACCCACAAATGTTTTATGGAGAAACTTTTCAAATTCTTCGACTTCCACAAGCCTCTTTAAAATACCTTTTCTTTTTTCATTCGTTAGATTCGTACGAAAACGACTGTCTTCCGTTCTTTCCATTAACCAATTTTTCTCTCTTAGGTCATGGACATGGTCAAATTCAAATGCAATCGATTTTGTATAAATCTCTTTTAAATATACAAACGCTTCTAGTGCGTTTTGAAAAGACGATGGGCTGTTTTTTGTCAGAATTTCTGATGGTAAATTTTTCAAATCCTCCTCACTGATTCCATGGCTTTTTAATTCTAAGTGGGTTACATCCGGTTTTTGATTTCCCAATGGATAAATATTTGCTGCTAGGTGGCCATAAGTACGGATATTTTCAGCAAGCTTTACAGCAGCAAGGATCTTTTCACTCTCAACTATAGGTGCCTTCAGATTTGGAACTGGAACCGTAATTCCTGCTTCGATAAAATCCTCTTCATTTAATTGTTCAAAGATCACTCTCATATCCTGTTCAACTGATAAAGGATCCTCTTTATATTTTTCAAATTGTTCCATTAAATAGCCAAGATTAGGACCAAGAAAATTATTTAGGAAGGCTTTTATATTGGCATTTGGTTTGGTCATCATCAATTCCCCCTTAAAACGTATGTATCCTAATGGACTTTTATTGAATCTATATATTTTTACGTAATGGACCTTGTTTAGTGTGTGTAATTTTGAACAAATAATTTCATATGCACAACAAAAAAAAGACCGAAACCGGTCTTTTTAATAAAAAACTTTTTTTAAAGAAATTTGTTGTAGTGTTTTAGAGACTTTATTTCGTTTTTCGATAATATTTGGGTCTAATAATTCTTTTCCTTCTATTTGCCCACAATTTAAGCATGTATGAGTATGAACATTAACACTAAACATATTAATCCCATCTTCAAAGGTAAAGGAACTATGTTCTTGGCAATCAACTAACAGATGATAACTAATCTTTGATTCCCTCATTGCTCTCAACCCTTTCTACACCTTGATCTTAATTCTATTATAATAGGAAATCGTTATGAATAATTATGTTAAAATTTAGAATTTTCTCTATTATTTGATTGGAAGAATCATACTGACCTTTGTTCCGACGCCTTCTTTACTTTCAATCGAAATGGAACCATTGTATTTCATAATTAGTCGCTTGGCAATCGATAATCCTAAACCCGTTCCTCCATTTTCCCGGCCACGTGCTTTATCTACTCGATAAAAACGATTGAATACTTCCGGAATATGTTCACTAGATATGCCAATTCCACTGTCGATAACAGATAACAATATTTCACGTCCTCTTTGATGAGCAGAAATCGAGATTGTTTTATTTTCGTGTGAATACTTGATCGAATTATCGATGAGAATAATCAGGATTTGTTCTAAATGCTGCTCAGAGATCGCAGCCTTAGAAATTGGCTGTTCTATTTCAAGGTTAAACTGGTACTCGGGATGGACAATCTCAATATTTTTAATCAAGTGCTGTAATACAGCAGGGATATCCGCTTTATCCCCACTTTTCACACGTGGGTTTTCTGCACGTGTTAATAGTAATAAATCATTTATTAGCTTTTTTAACCTAGATAGTTCTTGTAATGAGGCATCAAGGGATTCATCAAGAATAGCAGGATCCTTTTTCCCCCAGCGATTCAATAACGACAGGTGCCCTTCAAGGATTGAAACGGGAGTCCGCAATTCATGGGAAGCGTCCTCTACAAATTGTTTTTGCTTCATGAATGACTTTTCGATTTCATCCATCATTTCATTAAAAACGTTTGTAAGATCTGTTAATTCGTCCTTATGCACGTATAATTCCATTCTTCCTTGAAAACCATTTTCTTTTATCCGTTTCATGGCTCGTGCCAAATCCCTGACTGGTTTTAACAGCTGCCTTGAAAGAAAAAAACCGCTAATAGCGCTAAAAAGTATGGCTGCTGACCCAAATATCGTCATGACCCAAAAGAGGTTACTCATCATTTTATGATAGTTATTTAATTGCCGAACAATCTCTAGTGTTCCTTTAAACTTTGGACTCATTAAGGGGTATCTCGCAACAATAGCTTCATGACCTTCGATGGACACTCTTTCAGTCGTTCTTTTTTTTGCAGGAGTTGGCTCTAACACTGAAAAGTCTCCATTTTTATCAGAAACAAGCAGTTCCCCCTTTTGATTGTACACCCTGATTAACTGATCTTTATCGTTCATTTTTCTTAAAAAGACTTCACTATGTTCTATATCCTGTTGGGATAAAGGGGCCGGCTTAATTTTATAAAAGGCAGCAATATCTGTGATGGTTCTATTTATGGCAATTTCTTCTCGGTTCAACATCCATTTTGATACGGTATGATATTCCAGTAGGCTAAACAAGAAAAAGGTTAGAAAAATAGCCGTTGAACTGCTTAAGACTAATTTAGTCTGCCAGGGAAGCCGTTTTAAAAAATAGCCTATTTTCTTTTTCATCTCATAACATATCCTGTGCCGCGCACTGTTTGAATAAAGCTTGCCTCATTTTGATCATCAATTTTATTTCTCAGATAGCGTACGTAAACATCCACAACATTTGTTTCTACCCCGGTGCTATAACCCCAAACTTTATTTAATAGTACTTCTCTTGTTAGAACGATATTAATATTGCTCATAAAAATCACTAAAAGGTCAAACTCGCGTTTCGTTAAACCAATCACCTTATCACCTTTTTTAACCACACAGGATTCCAATTCAACTACAATATCCTTAAACGTAATCGTTGTTAATTCTGTTGTTCCTAATGCCTCAACCCTTCGAAACAAGGACCTCAATCTGGCTAACAATTCCTCGATTGCAAATGGTTTAACAATGTAGTCATCTGCACCGCTATCAAGGCCGGAAACACGGTCAAGAACACTATCCCTTGCTGTAATCATAATGATTGGCAGGGTCTTATTTGCCTGTCTAATCCTGCGGCAGACCTCGAGACCATTTAATTCCGGCAGCATTAAATCAAGAAGGATGGCGTCCCAGGTTTCAGTAAGGGCCAATTGCAGCCCGGTCCGGCCATCTGAGGCAACTTTTGTTTCATAGCCTTCATAATTCAATTCAAGCTCAATAAATCTGGCTAAGTTTTTTTCATCTTCAATAATTAATAATTTAAACATACTTCCACGCTCACAATGTATTTTCTTTTATTTTAACTGATGTTTGTCATGAAAAAAATTAATTACTGCATGTACAATTTCTATCGACTGGTATGACATAAGTGAAAGTGCGGTAAGTGAAAAGAAGCCAACAATGACAAAACGAACCCAAGGCATCTTGCATTCCTCCTTTTTCAGCAGTCTAAGACACATCAGCTATAATTGAACCCATTATAGCGCTGAAAAAGGAAAGCAGTATGAAAAGAAAATGAGAATCTAATAAAAATATATGTTGATGGGAGCGGAATTCAACAGCAAAATGATAAAGAAAAGCACACGCGCGAAACGTGTGCTGACGATTGGGAACCCTCATTTTGGTTAGGCTTGTTCTTAGCAGCAAGAAAGAAGCAAACATAAGCAAAATGAACTTAAATAATCAAAATTATTAACAAGCCGGTTCCCAAAGATTATTCATACAAGCCTATCATACAAGAGAAATCAAAAAGATAAATGAAAATATCATTAAAAATAGATTAGAATTGATTATTTACAACAAGCTGAGGTCTTACCGATAACTCTTTTAACTTTGTTGTAATTTTATCCGCAGCGTCAATCGGGTTTTCGGCAAAAATATCAAAAAATTCTCCTTCGTAATCCTGTCTTGCATGATCATAGCGAGGGTCATAATAGTGTTCAAGTAAAATTTGAATCATTTCAGGATAATTCTGATCCTCTAATGTTTGCATAAGTCCTTTTTTAATATCATTATCTTTTATCCTTCTTAACACCATTTCTAAACTAACAGAAATTTTTTCCAGATACCAAGGCTGATCTTTATATGGAAGCACATATTCGGTAACGAGCTGCCTAACTCGCTGTTCTATTGGAGAATGAAGGTAAATGTTAATACCTTTAAACTTACTGGTCATTAATTCCTCAGGCTGAACAGCTTTGCCAATTCGCTTGCTTTCTGCCTCAACTAAAAAATAGTCCGAACCATGGATTTCTTGTAAACCTTTAAAAAGAAGAGCGTCGAAGGTTTTTTGGTTATATCCATCACCAAGACCAATGGTACCAAAAATCGAACCTCTATGACCGGCCATTTCTTCAAGATCCAAAACAGCATATCCCTTCTGTTTTAAAATTTTCAAAACCTCCGTCTTGCCGACACCTGTCAATCCATGCAACACAATAGCTTGGCTTGGCAGCATCGTTGGCAATTTCTCAAGGATATGATTACGATAGGCTTTATATCCACCGACCAAACGCCATGAATAAAGGCCGGCGAATTCTAAAAACGTTACGACTGCCTTGCTGCGCATTCCGCCGCGCCAGCAATGGATAATCAGCTCTCCGTCCTTATTAAAGGATTTAATCGTTTGAAGTAAATCGGGTATTTTAGGAGATACAAGCTCCATCGCTCTCCATTTTGCTGCTGCCTGTCCAACTTGTTTATAAATTGTCCCTATTTCTCGGCGTTCTTCGTCAGTAAATAAAGGCACATTGATTGCTCCCGGAATAGCACCATCGTTAAACTCAATTGGCGAGCGTATATCAATGATGATCGGATTCTTCATCGTCATAAGTTCTTCAACAGTTATTTCCTTCATAGATACTACACTCCCTTTAATTTAAATATCAAAACAAACAAAAACTTCCTCTATGGGAAGTTTCGTACAAAGTTTGTCAGCAAGAAAAAAATTTTATATATTACGAGTATAATCATATTATAAGGGAGATAATCATCGCTATCAAGAATTTCAAAATTCCTATTAGCATTTAACACAATTCCCTATAATATTTTTGATTCTTGTTTAAAAACAGACATTAATTTTTCCATTTCTACCAGTTCATTTTTATCAAATAATTCCACTATTTTACTTCCGACAATAACACCATCACAATTTGTTGTTAATTCTAATGCCTGTTGTTCATTAGAAACTCCAAATCCAGCCAAAACAGGAATCGGACTTACTTCTTTAACTTGTTTTAAAAATTGATGCAGCTCACGGTCGAATTCATTTCTCGTTCCTGTTATCCCTTTGATAGTTACAGTATATAAAAACCCCTTTCCCTTACTAGCAATCGTCTTTATCCTTTCGATTGGAGTTGTAAGGGTAACAAGACGAATTAATTCCACCTGTGCTCCTTCAAGCTGTGGTGCAATAAGCTCCTCTTCTTCCACAGGCAGGTCCGGAATTATACAAGCATCAACACCTGCATTGCTAATATCTCGGACAAATTCACTAATCCCATAACAGTAAATAGGATTTAAGTAGGTCATAAGGATAATCGGAACCGTAACCACCTTTCTCACTTTTTCAATTTCAGCAATAATCCCTCTTAAGGTTGTTCCTTTTTCCAGTGCTCTAATCCCCGCCTGTTGAATCGTAGGCCCATCCGCTACCGGGTCAGAAAAAGGGACTCCTACTTCAATGGCAGTCGCTCCATACTTTTCTAGTAAAACCAGGCGGTCTGCTAAACAGTCCAGTCCGCCGTCTCCTGCCATTAAATAAGGTACGAACGCTTTTCTTTGATCATTTTTTAATATTGTAAAAGTTTGTTCGATCCGATTCATGATTATTTCTCCCCCTCAAGCCTGTTTTTCACAGCATCTACATCTTTATCACCGCGTCCAGACAAGCAGATCACAATGCTTTCTGTTGTATCCATTTCAGCTGCAAGTTTTACAGCAAAGGCAACCGCATGTGAACTTTCAAGTGCCGGTATGATTCCCTCCATTTTTGATAATAGCTGGAAAGCGTCAAGTGCCTCTTTATCCGTGATAGATTGATAGTTTGCTCGGCCGATATCTTTTAAATAGCTGTGTTCTGGTCCTACGCCAGGATAATCAAGACCAGCGGAAATCGAATGGGCTTCTTGAATTTGACCATTCTGATCCTGCAATAAATACATTAAAGACCCATGCAGTACACCTGGCTTGCCTTTTGTAAGGGAAGCAGCATGATATTCTGTATCAACACCTCGTCCAGCTGCTTCCACGCCATAAAGCTTGACTTCCTCATTCTCAATAAACGGATGAAACATGCCCATGGCATTACTACCGCCGCCAATACAGGCGACCACTGCATCAGGAAGCTTTCCTTCAAGCTTATGAAATTGTTCTTTTGTTTCTTTGCCGATTACACTTTGAAAGTCCCTAACCATTTGCGGAAATGGGTGCGGCCCCATTACAGACCCTAATAAATAGTGGGTATCATCCACATTGGCAACCCAGTACCTTAAGGCTTCGTTCACAGCATCTTTTAAGGTTGCACTTCCAGATGTCACACTGACGACCTTTGCCCCCAGCAATTCCATTCGAAACACATTTAGTGCCTGCCTCTTGATATCTTCCTCACCCATAAAGATGATGCAATCAAGGTTTAATAAGGCACAAACCGTTGCCGTTGCCACACCATGCTGCCCGGCGCCCGTTTCCGCGACAATCTTTCTTTTTCCCATTCGTACTGCTAGAAGTGCCTGACCAATTGCATTGTTTATCTTGTGTGCACCCGTATGATTTAAATCCTCTCGTTTTAGAAAAATTCTTGCTCCTCCAGCATACTTTGTAAGATTTTCGGCAAAGTATAATGGAGTTTCTCTCCCCACATAATCTTTTGATAATCTTTGAATTTCAGCGTGAAAACTAGGGTCCTTCTTTGCATCGTCATATGCCTCACCAAGCTCAAGGACTGCCTTCATTAGTGTTTCTGGTACAAATCTTCCGCCGAAAATGCCAAAATGACCTTTTTCATTTGGTAATGTATATGTGTTCATTTTGTAATCCCTCCAATTAAGCTTCCTTTTACCTTTTCAATAAATGTTTTTATCTTCTGGAGATCCTTTTTACCATCCGTTTCGACTCCAGAGCTTACATCAACCATATAGGGTTGTAAAATATGGATTGCCTCTTCCACATTGCCTGCATGCAATCCCCCGGCAAGAATGACCCGTTTACCATTTATTAGACTTAAATTGACCTCGTTCCAATTAAAAGCAGTGCCATTTCCACCTCGATATTTTCCTTTTGGACTGTCTAGTAACAAATAGTCACTCGTAAAATTCTTATAGGTTGCTAAGTTCTCATTTCCCTTAAAGCTAATGGCTTTGATTACTGGTAATGATAGTGATTCGCTAAAAGAAGCAGTTTCATCACCGTGTAATTGGATATGAGTAAGGCCAACAATGGACGCAATTCTTTCTATTTCTTCCTTCGATTCATTAACAAATACCCCAACTTTAAACACTTCTTTAGGCAGGAAGGAAGCTATTTCTTTTGCCTTATCAATCGAAACCTTCCTTTTACTTTCTGCAAATACAAACCCAATGGCATCTGCACCTAATTGGGAGGCCGCAATTCCTGTTTCCACATCGGATATACCGCAAATTTTCACTTTCACCTTCCTGCACCTTCTTTCAGAGGTACCCGAAAATTCAAAAAGGATTGTTTCACGTCTGCACTTTTCATGAAAGCTTCCCCGACTAAGACCGCATTTGCACCTGCATTGCTTACACGTTCCACATCATCTTGGTGGTGGATACCACTCTCACTTATCAGAAAGGCACCAGCATCTCTTACAATTGTTGCCAGCTTCTCTGTAACTTCAAGGGAGACATGAAAGGTTTTTAAATCGCGATTATTTACCCCAATAAGCTTGGCACCCGTTTTCAGGGCCGTTTCCAGTTCCTCCAGATTATGAACCTCCAACAATACTTCCAACCCTATGCCCTTTGCGTATTGAAATAGTTCTATCAATTTAAATTCGTCTAATGCTGCAACAATCAGCAAAACAATATCTGCGCCGTGAGCTGCAGCAATATCAATTTGAATTTGATCAATAATAAAGTCCTTACATAGAATCGGCAGGTCCACCGTTTTTCGAACCTCCAGCAAATCAGAAAATGAACCTTTAAAAAAGGTTTGATCTGTCAGAACAGAAATCGCGGAAGCGCCAAACTCTTCATATAAACCCGCCTGAATGGCTGGTGGAATCGTATCGTTAATAATTCCTTTAGAAGGTGATGCCCGCTTAAATTCAGAAATAATGGATATTTCTTCAGCTGTTTGCAGCTTTTGAATAAAAGATCTTCTCTGACGAACAACAGAATGCAATGTCTCTTTCCCTTCACGGAGCAGGATAATATCCTTTTTCTTTTGAGCAATAATTTTATCTAAGATTGTTTCCACTTAAATCGCCTCTTTCTTACCGGATGCTTGTGATTTTTCAATTAAGCTCGTTAATTTTTCATATGCAGCACCGGAATCAATGATTTCCCTGGCTGCTTGAATTCCGTCCTTAATGGAATTTGCTTTGCCCGCTGTAAAAATCCCCATTCCTGCATTAAGCAATACCGTATCACGGTAAGCACCTTTTTCACCTTTTAACACTTTGACTAAAATTTCGGCATTCTCTTTTGAATCTCCACCTTTGATACAGCTATTATCATATTGCGGGAGATTTACCTCTTCTGGATGGAAGGATTGGGTGGTAATGATTCCATCCTCTAAAAGGGTCAGATGGTTTTCTCCTTGGAGAGAAGCTTCGTCCATAAATCCTGCCCCATTAATGACAATAGCTCGCTTACGGCCTAACTTCTTCAGAACATCGGCAAATACATTTATTAGGTCTCTTCGATACACACCGAGCAATTGATAGTCTAAATCAATTGGATTTGTCAGCGGCCCAATAAAATTAAACACTGTTGGTATTTTCAATTGTTTTCGAACGGTCATTACTTTTTTCAATTTTGGGTGGACGTTCGGTGCAAATAAAAAGGATAATCCGATATCTTGAAGAATTTCTTCTGTTCTTTCTGCTGACAGATTTAAATTCACCCCTAAGTACTCTAAAACATCGGCACTTCCTGTCTTGCTCGAAACACTCCTATTTCCATGTTTGGCTACAGGAATTCCAGCGCCAGCGATTACAAAAGCAGAGGTCGTGCTGATATTAAAGCTCGAAGAACCATCCCCCCCTGTTCCACAATTATCAATTACGCCTGGCAATCTCTTTTTAAAGGTCAGGGTATTGGCCTTCATTGCTTTGACAATACCCGTAATTTCATCAACTGTTTCTCCTTTGGATTTCAACCCCATTAGAAAGGCGGCGATTTCGGATTCTGAAACTTCTTCACCCAAGATGAAATCAACTGCTTCTTTCATCTGGCTTTCAGAAAAGGATTCACGCTCAGCTAACTGGAGTAAATAATTCTTCATTTGTCCTCATCCTTTCGATCTCAAGTAAAAAGTTTTTCAATATTTGTTTTCCAGCGGGCGTTCCAATTGACTCGGGATGAAACTGCAGACCATATACCGGAAAATTTCGATGCTTTATCGCCATAATTTCTCGGTCATCACAAGACTCTGCAACACATTGAAGGACTTCAGGAATCGTGCTTTTCTCAATAATCAAGGAGTGATAGCGCATGACTTCCAAAACGTCCGGCAGATTTTTAAAAACCCCTTCACCATTGTGCGAAATGATAGATGTTTTCCCATGCTTGATTAATTCAGCCCTTTGAATTTTCCCTCCGAAAGCCGCTCCAATCGCCTGATGGCCAAGACAGATTCCTAAGATCGGAAACTGATTATAATAGGTTTGAATCACTTCAATGCAAATTCCGGCATCCTCAGGTTTACCTGGTCCAGGTGAGAGAATAATCGCTTTAGGGTTTAATTCTTTTATTTTGTCAACGGTAAGCTGGTTGTTTCTAACTACCTCAACCTTTTCCCCGATTTCACCTAAATACTGATAAAGGTTATAGGTGAAGGAGTCGAAGTTATCAATTAATAAAATCATTTCTCACCCTCCAAGAAGGAATTTAATTTATTTAACGTTTCTTGATATTCTGATTCCGGGTTCGAGTCGTACACAATCCCTGCACCAGCTTGAATATAGGCATTTCCTTCCTTCAATATCATCGTTCTGATGGCCAAGGCAAAATCCATATCCCCGTTAGCCGACACATAACCAATTGCACCTGAATAGAGTCCTCTTTTTGACTTTTCCAATGAGTTAATGATCTCCATTGCCCTAACCTTTGGAGCACCTGAAACCGTCCCTGCCGGTAGACATGCTGCCAAGGCATCGATCGCTGTTTTCTCGGAACTTAGAACCCCGCTCACTTCTGATACCAAGTGCATCACATGACGATATTTTTCAACTGCCATATACTTATCAACTTGAACAGTACCAAATTCACAGATTTTTCCAAGATCATTTCGACCAAGATCGACCAGCATCTTATGTTCAGCTAATTCTTTTTCATCCTTTTTTAACTCTTCTTCGATAAATAAATCCTCTTCATTGGTTCTACCTCGTCTTTTCGTACCTGCGATTGGATTGGAAATAACCTTATTCCCCCTAGTTTTTATCAAGCTCTCCGGTGATGATCCAATTACTGTATAGTCCTCAAAATCGATGTAGAACATATACGGGGTTGGATTATGTGCGCGATGTTTCCGATAAAGAGATAAAGGGTCTCCGGCAAAGCCTGACTTCATTCTTCTCGAAAGGACCACTTGAAAAATGTCACCCGCTAAAATATGCTCTTTTGCTATTTCCACATTTTTGATAAAGTCCTCTTGACTTGTTTCAGAATCAAATCCAGTAAATTGAAATGGCTCCTCATTTTGATAGAAAGTAGGTTTTTTTAGTTCTTCAATCCTTTGATTTATCCGTTTTTCTATTTCTGTTATCTGATTTTCTTCAGAAAGCTGGCATCCGCAAATCATTACCTTTTCTTCAAGATGGTCAAAAACGATAACATCTTCATAGAACATTAAGTGGACATCCGGCATTTCTATTCCATTTGGAAATTCTTTCCCAATAACTTCATACTGTCGGATAATGTCGTATCCTACATATCCTACTGCTCCTCCAACAAACGGAAAAGGCAGCTGTTCCAGGCTTTTATTCGGTAAAAGCTCTTTTAATACCTCGATTGGATTACCCTGCACTACTTTTTTTTCACCAGACCGATTTAAAATTTCATTAGAATCCCCTTTAGATATAAGCTCAAAGGCTGGATCTGCGCCAATAAAGGAATAGCGGCCAGAGTCATTGTATTTATGAGAACTTTCCAACAAGAATTTCTTGTTCCCGCCAATTTTTTGTAAAATCGAAATGGGGGTAAGCGTATCTCCTTTTATTTCCTCTACGATATATTTGGGTTTTGTAGTCATGATCAAGCTCCCTTCTGAATAAAAAAAATCGCCCTCTATATGCGCATGGAAAAATTGCGCATATAGAGGACGATTCTCGGACCGTGGTGCCACCTCCATTTGAAGCAGGACCAACCTACTTCCTCTTTCGGATACAGAATTATTTCATTCGATATCCTATCCTTTTAACGGTGGAATTCCGTGCACCCCTACTTTTTGTTCAAGATGCCTCTCACAAGTCCATTCCACAAATCCTTTCTTATCGGGCTCTCACCATCCCCGACTCTCTGGAAAGAAACAAAAATGTGTACTCCTCTTGCTCAACGAATTTCTATATATTTTTTAAATACAAAAAGGGCCTTCCATCCAAAAAAGGACGGAAGACCCGTGGTGCCACCTTCATTAGCTAAAAAATTAGCTCACTTTACCGATATCGAAGCAAAAAGCTTTAATATCTGTCTCTTGTAACGATGAGATCTTCGCCAAAGCCTACTGACCATTCAAGGAGGTTCGGTTTGGAGGCTCGGAAGTCCATTCCCTTAAACGTCAACACTGATTTCCACCAACCATCAGCTCTCTAAAGAATTCGTTAAAGGTACTACTCTTCGTCAATGCCTTACGTTCATATTATTGTTTATTATATTATTACAGTTCATCCTTCATTGTCAAGCATTAATTTTTTCAATCTTCGAAATCATCATTAAAATACACAACCAACTTCCATTTAAAGGATTAGTTTTTTAAAACTGTTTAAGTGAATATTAACAGTAGAAAATAATTTAAGGCGGGATCAAAGATTAATGGAACATATTGAACAGTTAGGCCAAAATCCACGAGCTGCTAAAAAGAAACAGTCTCGGGCAGGGCAAAAGAGGTCCAATGAGGTTTCAAGCCAAAAGTGGGCCATTGTCTCGCTATCTTCCATTCCTTTAGTGATGACCTTAGGAAATTCGATGTTAATTCCAGTTTTACCAACGATGGAGAATAAATTATCGATTTCTTCCTTTCAAACCAGTATGATTATCACAGTATATTCTATCGTTGCAATTTTTTTAATCCCTGTTGCAGGATATTTATCTGATCATATTGGCAGAAAAAAGGTTATTATTCCAAGTCTTATAATCGCCGGAATTGGCGGACTGCTATCTGGCTGGGCCGCTTGGAAATTAGATAATGCTTATTGGCTGATTTTAATTGGGCGTGCACTTCAAGGTGTGGGTGCTGCCGGTGCAGCCCCGATTGTCATGCCGCTCGTCGGCGATATGTTTAAGAATGATGACGATATCAGCTGTACACTTGGTTTAATTGAAACCTCCAACACCTTTGGAAAAGTTTTAAGTCCGATTTTAGGGGCATTTTTAGCCGGATTTATTTGGTTTTTACCTTTTTTCTCTTTTCCCATTTTTTGTGGCATTTCTGTTTTGTTGATGATTTTTCTTGTTAAATGTCCCAAAACATCTGCTAAACCAGTCCCATTTAAGGAATTTTTTATAAATGTCAAGAAAACCTTTACGGAAAAAGGTCGTTGGCTTTATGCCATCTTTTTTATTGGTGGCATTCTCATGCTCGTCCTATTTGGAATTCTCTTCTACCTGTCTGAAATTTTTGAAACGAAATATGGGATAAAGGATATTAAAAAAGGATTCTTTTTAGCATTACCACTTGGGGCACTTTGCCTTTCATCCTATATAAGCGGCAAGGTTATTAAAAAAAATAAAGTATTAATGAAATGGTTAACCTTTGGTGGAATGGTTGCTGCGGCATTTTCCATCGCTGCCCTCTGGTTTTCCATAAAGCTGTGGTATATGCTCACGATGTTTTTAATAAGCGGAGTAGGGATTGGTATTGGTCTCCCTTGTCTCGATGCCTTAATTACTGAAGGGGTTGAGAAGGAGGAACGGGGTACTATTACATCCATATACAGTTCGATGAGATTTATCGGAGTAGCGGCTGGGCCTCCGATTATTGCTTTGTTCATGAAGCATTCTAACCACTGGATTTTTATCCTTCTTAGTAGTTTAAGTATTTTGGCTGCCATTGTCGCTTTAAAAGCCATTAAACCGAAAGAGAGCTGAGGAATATGTCCTCAGCTCTTTGCTCTATTATACAAGTGCTGATTTCCGCTCCGGGCACTCGCTTTCCGCGGGGGAGGTCGCCTATTCTTTTAGTCTTGGTTTAGCTGGATCACAGTTTGGCATTTCTGTGTTGGTTGATTCTGCTAATTTCATGAGGTAATAGCATTCTTCACGTGACATATGGTCTGCCATTAGTGGTGAGAACGTACCAAGAGCTTGAGCACTTAGTTCTAATTCTTCAATTTCATGGAGAAAATTTCGAAATAATTTAATTTCTAAGACGGCATCTGAATTCATGTTATCCAATGCTGGAAATGAGGTAATGTTCGTCCTTAAATAGCCAGCCAATTCAACTGCTTTTAAATAAAAATCTTCGAAATGCTTAGTATACAAATCACTTTTTTCTTTCAGCCTTTTTTCCACTCCGTCTAAATTGGAGGAAATCGCGCCTGCATGCCCGGCAGCATCCAATAACCAAACAAGATGATGATGAAGTTCATGATAAACTGGCGGAAGCTTGCCTGTTTTTAAGTGTGATATGATCCGTAAATATTCTTCTAATTCATTGACCATATGATTAAGAAAAGTTGGAGAAAGATGGATTTTTATCCTACCGATTAAATGCCTTTTTATTAAACTGAATTTAAATTCACGGAGTTTTAGGACTTCTGTTTCAGCATTAACCGTTAATTGTACTACCTCTGCTGTTTTTGCCTGCCCAAGAAGCGTATCAAAAGTTTGAATAAAGGCTGCCGCTTTTTCGATTTCCTCTTTTTCTACGGGTGCTAAAGCCTCTAGAATAAACCGGGAATGATCCCCTAATATTTGGAGCCAGAATCGATGCTCAAATCGTGCTGTTTTCTCAAAATCATCATTCATGATAATGCCCCCTAAGGTCAAAATACACATACCAATCTGATGTTATTCTGGGTGGTTACAATTTATGATAAAAAAATATGCCGGCAAACAAGGTTTACCGGCTTTGTTCAAAAATTATTTCACCGGTTTCTTAAGGAAACCGATTAAAAGCGCTGATACGACCGAGCCAATTAAAATGGCCATGGCATATAGTAATGCCCCATTTTCTACTAATGGGATTACGAATATCCCGCCATGCGGAGCACGGAGCCCGATTCCAAATGCCATTGATAACGCTCCTGCAATGGCCGAACCTGCCATAACGGAAGGAATAACGCGTAGCGGATCTGCTGCAGCAAATGGAATTGCTCCCTCTGTTATGAAGGATAAGCCCATAACATAACAAGCCTTACCAGCATCTCTATCCTGGTCGTTAAATTTATTCTTAAAAATAGTTGTTGAGATAGCGATTGCGAGCGGCGGCACCATTCCTGCTGCCATAATTGCCGCCATTGGCTCATATACCCCACTTGCCAATAATCCTGTTCCAAAAACATACGCTGCTTTATTTACCGGACCACCCATGTCAAAAGACATCATCAAACCAAGAACAATACCTAACAATACAGCATTACCTGTTCCAAGACCTGTTAACCAATCGGCAATTTCCTTGTTAATCCATGCCACTGGATTATTAACGACATAATGCATCAAAAACCCAGTAATCGCAATGCCTAACAAAGGATAAATCAAAATGCTTTTAATTCCCTCAAGTGAACGTGGAAGGCCTGCAAATACTCTCTTTAAAAGAAGAACAATGTACCCAGCAAGGAAACCGGCAACCAAACCGCCAAGGAAGCCTGCTCCACCATGAGCTGCCATCATACCGCCTACCATACCTGGAGCGAAACCTGGTCGATCGGCAATGCTTAGGGCGATAAAACCGGCAAGAACAGGTACAATAAGTGCAAATGCATTATCACCGCCAATTGCCTTGATTACTGCCGCAATTGGATTGTAAGATGGGTCATCCGGATTAGCGGAATTATAACCAAACATAAAGCTGATGGCAATTAAAATACCACCGCCGACAACAAACGGAAGCATATTGGAGACACCGTTCATTAAATGCTTGTAAAAGCCTGATCGTGGAGCTTTTTGTTCAGATGATTTTTCACTTTGGCCGCCATTTCCATTATAAATGGGAGCATCCTGTTTTACTGCACGGTTAATTAATTGTTCCGGACGGCGAATTCCATCCGCAACGGCAGCTTGAATCACGTGTTTGCCTTTGAATCTTTCCATTTCCACATTGATATCAGCAGCAATAATGATCGCTGCAGCATTTTCAATTTCATCCTTCGTTAGAACATTCTTTGCGCCGCCTGAACCATTTGTTTCAACCTTAATGTCTACTCCCAATTCCGCAGCCTTTGCTTTTAAGGAATCTGCTGCCATATAGGTGTGCGCAATACCAGTTGGACAGCCTGTTACAGCAACGATTAGTTCCTTCTTATTGGAAATAACCGTTTCTTGTTTATCTTCTTTATCAAATCGGTTAATCGTATCGATAACTTCATCCGCTGAGGTTGCTTTTAAAAGCTCGTACCGTACTTCAGCTTTCATTAACATACCAGAAAGACGGGCCAATGCTTCCAAGTGTGTATTATTTGCACCTTCAGGGGCGGCAATCATGAAAAAGAGATGTGCTGGTTTCCCATCTAAGGATTCATAATTTACACCAGAAGCAGATTTACCAAATACAATAGCAGCTTCATTAACCGCTTTTGTTTTCGCATGAGGAATGGCAATTCCATCACCAATTCCTGTAGTGCTTTGGCCCTCACGCTTTAAAATTGCTGCTTTAAATTCTGCTTGATCATTGATTTTTCCAGCATTAAATAAGACCGAAACTAGTTGATCAATTGTCTTTTCTTTTTGATTGCCTTCAATATTTAATAGAATGGTATTCTGAGATAACAATTCAGTAATTTTCATTGCTTTTCTCTCCCTTAGAGAATTTCTTTTATTTGCACCTGTGAGAGGAGCTCTTCTACTTTTTCTTTAGTACATAATCCGAGTGAAAATGCCGTTGCACTGCCTGAGGCTACACTGTATCGAAATGCTTCTTTGAGGTCAGCCGTTCTCTCGTATGCTGCCAAGAATCCTGCCACCATTGAGTCACCTGCTCCAACTGAATTTTTAACCTCGCCTTTTGGCACTTCAGCCAAATAGGCAATATTCTCACTTATCAATACAGCACCCTTTTCTGCAAGTGATACAATTACATTTTTGGCACCCTTTTCTGCAAGTTTTTTTCCATATGGGATAACTTCCTCCGCTGAATTAAAAGCAGTGTCAAAAAGCTCGCCAAGTTCATGATGATTAGGTTTGATTAAAAATGGTTTATAAGGAAGAACTTTTTTTAGCAGGTCTCCTTCTGCATCGACAACAAATTGTGCTCCTGTTTCCCCACAAATCTTCACTAGCTCTTCATATGTGGTTTCAGGTAAAGAGGAAGGAATACTTCCTGCCAAAACTAATAAGTCCGATGAGCCTAACTGGCGAATTTTATCCTTTAGCTGGTGAAAATCCAGTTCTGTGATGTTAGGTCCCTTGGCATTGATCTCAGATTCTTGTCCTGTTTTCAGCTTAATATTGATCCGGGAATCTTCAGCCACCTTCACAAAGTCTGTTTCGATATTTTCTTTATTTAGATATTGCTCGATATATGCACCGGTAAAGCCGCCTAAAAAGCCAAACGCCTTACTTTTTGCTCCATATTGTTTTAATACCCTGGAAACATTAATCCCTTTACCCCCTGGAAACTTTGCTTCACTTACCGTTCTATTTAATTCCCCAAGACTAAAGCTGTCCAATTGAACAATGTAATCAACAGATGGGTTTAACGTTAATGTGTAAATCATGCAGTCACTACCTTTATGGATGTCTTATTTACATACTGATTTATTGTTTCTTCCTCTAATTCATTAGTGATAATAGATGCTTCATGGATGTCAGCAATTTTCGCGAAAGATATTTCAGCAAACTTCGTATTATCTGCTAAAACATATGCTTCTCTAGAAAGTGAAATAGCCTTCTGCTTTACCATTGCTTCCTCTTGATCCGGAGTTGTAAAACCGAATTGCGGGTGAATGCCATTTACTCCCATAAAGCATTTGTCAAAACGATACAGGTCGAGACTGGCTAACGCTCCTCTTCCAATAAAAGCACTAGTATTCGGTTTAATTAGTCCACCGATTAGATAAGTTGAAATACCTTTATTTAATAACGGTTTTAAATGCATTAATCCATTGGTCACTACCACAATATTTTTAAACGGCAAGAATTCAATCATTTCAATCACCGTTGAACCTGCATCAAGGTAAATCGAATCTCCCTCCTCCACCAAACTTGCTGCATACTTGGCAATTAGTCGTTTTTCGTGAAGGTTTTTGGAGGATTTCTCACTCATGCTTGGTTCTTGGAGTTTACCCTGTAATCTTGAAGCCCCTCCATGAATTCTCTTTAAAAATTTTTGTTCTTCCAATTGTGATAAATCCCTGCGGATTGTTGATTCTGATGTATTCGTTATGTCCATAATTTCCTGGATTTTCACGACACTTTTCTCCTTTAATAATTGGAGAATTATGCGGTGTCTTTCTGGTGTTAACACATTATCACCACCTGAAATTTCTTTTCCTGCTTTAATATTACTGAAACCGATTGCAAAAATCAATCATTTTCTTTCAAAAACAATCAACTTATGATTGTTTTTGAAAGTTTTTCGGCAATTTATCACAATGACCAACAAAAAAAAACACCAGTCCTGTTGGTGCTACTAAATATTATTTCACCAAAATAAGATTTAACTAGGATAACTTCTCGGCTTTTCAATAAAAATGTGTATAATAAAAAAGACTAATAAAAAACAAAGGATGATACCCTTGAACATTACTGGCCATACAGTAGAAAAACTCGAAGATCCATTCGGCTTATTATCTGGGGATCGCTACGAATTTTTCCTAGATTTAGATATTGATGAAGAGGATGAACTCTTTTCGGATAAAGGTGTAGGTTTAAAGGTCATTTTCGTCGTGGATCAAAATGAAGCAAAGCTTTCTACCTATCATTTTTACGAAAAAGGAAGTGAAAAGGTGCTGGACTTTGCCCTTGAGGAAGATGAGGAAGAGTTAGTTCTTACATATTGTAAAGAAAACGCTATAGAATAATAAAAAGCAGGGTATCAATTTACCCTGCTTTAAATCTGTTTACATAAAATTTTTACTATGATTATGAATGACCTGAAGCTCTTTTGTCGTTTGCCTCATTTCACTTTTGCATATTGGACAACGGGGCTCTTCACTGCTTTTAAAATTGTCGCGAATCCAGCATTTACAATCCTCTGAACTACAAACCCAAATTTTCGTTTCCTCTAATTTGATTTCTTCGTCATTTCTTCTACCAAATGCCACAACTTTCACCCCTTGTTTTTAGTACATGAAAAAATGAATATAGATAAAAAGGTGATGCCCTTACAGTGCATCACCCTTTTAATTAACAAAATTAAGCTTTTTGAACGTTAGCAGCTTGTGGTCCACGAGCGCCTTCAACGATTTCGAAAGAAACTGCTTGGCCTTCTTCTAATGTTTTGAAGCCTTCTGATTGAATAGCTGAGAAGTGAACGAATACGTCTTGACCGCCTTCAGCTTCAATGAAACCGAAACCTTTTTCTGCATTAAACCATTTTACTTTACCGTTTTTCATGGATATTACCCCCAACAATTTGTTCACTTTAAGTTAATTTTACATTTAAATAAAAAAGCCGCACTTGCACTTTTGGGGCAATAGACATCACCCACATCATTCGTGCAGTTACGACTACTTAATCCAATAAATATTTAACGAACATTAAAGCGTAATTTAATATTATACCCAATACTGTCTTTTGTCAATCAAAATTACCTTTTATTAAAATCACCTTTTAAAAAAATCTCCATAAAGTTGACTGTGAATTTTTGAAAATCAGCATCCATTCCAATGTTATCTAGTGATTCTGGCGGTTCTTTTTCGGGTCGCGGACGAAAATCTGCGATACTTTTACCCTTTGCCGTTCCGAACTCCTCCACTCTTACTCTTCTGGGAATATATTTGACCAGATCGGGCTCCGTTAAAGCCATTAAGGGGACAACATCATGAAGCGGAGCCCCTTTAATACCAGGGATATTTTTTTGATAGGCTGTATAATAATAATCAAATGCTGGAACTATTAACGGTCTAAATGGGGTGGGGCTATTTTCACCTATAAACTGAATAACTTCAGGAGTTAAAAGGGCTTTATTGGTAATATTTAATGGATGTAAGTATATATTATGCGCTTTTTCCATGACGGTATTAGCAGCAATGGGATCGACAAAAAAATTGGCTTCCGATTCCGCTGAAATATTTCCAGGGACTAAAAAAGCTCCTCCCATAATATAAAAGGCTGATACATCCTTTAATGCCTGGTTCCCATATAAAATAAACATTAATGCCAATTCTGTTAATCTTCCAACTGATACAATAATAATATTGTTTTTATATTGAGCGACAATTTCAAGGATTTTATTAATATCATATACCTTAACATTTTGGATAGTATCAGGAGGTTTAATAGGGCCCAATCCTTCCTGGCCATGAATCTCTGGATAATATCGCACTAATTCTCCGGATAATGGACCAGCAGTACCTGCAATAATAGGAATGTCCTCTCTGCCGGCAAGATTTAATAAATAAGCTGTATTTTTTATTGATTGCTCTTTTGGTGTATTTCCATAACCACTTACAATTCCTACTAGGTTTATTTTCGGATTTAGTAAGGCGTACATTATCGCAAAGGAATCATCGATTCCTGGATCGGCAATCATGAGTACATTATAGGCCATTACCACTCCCCCGTTTTCAATGATATACGAATACTAATAAAAAAGTATGCTGTCTATTTGTTTGCAAGAACGGAATGAAAAAAGCCGATTCGAAAAATTCGAATCGGACACACATAATCTTATGCTTGTTTCTTTATTTTTACTGTCGTCTTCTTCTTTGGGGCAGATGTTTTATTTGGCTTCGTTCGATCAATAGATGCCTGCAAAGCTGCCATTAAATCCGTTACATTGGAAGGAGCTTCCTTTGCTGCGGCAGTTACGGTCTCTTTTCCGTTCCGTTTTGATTCAATTAATTCCAACAATGCTGTTCGGTATTCATCGGTGTATTTTTCCGGTTGAAATTTGGAGGTCAATTGATCAATTAATAATATCGCCGTATCCAGTTCTTTTTTTGTTACCTTATCTTCTGAAGGTACATTTGGTACATCCCCTGCTTTACGAACTTCATCTGGATAATGGATGGTTTCCATCACTAATGTGTTTTCATATACACGAATCACGGCCATCTGCTCTTTTGAACGAATAATGATTTTGGCAAGACCCACTTTCTGTGATTCCTGAAGTGCTTTTCGCAGTAAAGAATAGGCTTTACCTCCCCCTTCATTTGGGGACATATAATAGCTTCTGTCAAAATAAATAGGGTCAATCTCTTCCATATTGACAAAATCAATTATTTCTACTGCTTTATCTTCGTTTTCTTTTCGAAGCTTCTCGAGGTCATCATGGTCGAGTACGACAAACTTTCCTTTTGTATATTCATATGCCTTCACAATATCCTCTGGTTTTACTTCCTCCTCACACACTGAACAAATCTTTTCATACTTAATCGGGGCATGACATTTATTATGAAGGGTCCGAAGCTTAATATCTTTATCCTCTGTAGCCGTATGAAGCTTGATGGGAATATTGACAAGCCCAAAGCTGATACTTCCCTTCCACATCGTATGCATAATTTATTCTCCATTCTTTTTATTTTTATTGTTCGATTCCACAGGCTAAACATTCCTTAAAACAATTGGAAATGGATGAAGTCAAAAAGTATATAGCAAACTAAAAAGAAAACGAAGGGAAACGTTCAGATGAAACCTATGCTGCCTAGTTTGACCTTTGAGCTCCCGAATCAATCAGATTGGCTTTATGAGGTTAAATATGATGGGTTCCGTGCTATTTTGGATTGGACCTCAAGCGGGATTCAATTAACAAGCCGAAACGGAAAATCTTTATTGTCCCAATTCCCAGAAATCCAGAATTTTTTACTTCAGTATGAAAAACAATTCCTGCCATTTTTACCGCTTCAGCTTGATGGTGAGCTGGTTTGGCTTGAAAATCCCTACAAAGCTAATTTTGCTGCAATTCAAGTTCGCGGCCGTTTAAAATCAGCCAAAAAAATTACGGAACAGGCTGAATCCACTCCTTGCCGCCTAATGGTTTTTGATTTGCTTTCTTTAAAAGGCAAATCGCTTTATACAACTGCCTTCCATAAACGAAAAGAGGAGCTTACGAAATTATTTCAAACAACGGGTCTGGCCCATGATCCTGGCCTGCGAAATGACTCGCTCCTTCAGCCCGTATTTGCCCATCAGAATTTTGATGAATTATGGGAAAAAGTTATTTTATATGATGGGGAAGGTATTGTCGCCAAACAAAAAAACAGCCTTTGGGAGGAAGGAAAACGTTCCTTACAATGGTTAAAATTTAAGAATTGGAAATATGTAACCTGTTTTGTCACCTCTTATGAGAAAACAAATGGGTACTTTTATGTTGGCGTTTATAAGGATAAAAAAATTGTAGGAATCGGCCAGGTACTGTTTGGGTTTAAACCGGAAGAGAAGCAGGCACTTCAGCAGACAATGAGACAAAATATGATTCGTGAGGATGGGCAATTTATTTATGTAGAACCTGCCATTTGTCTCGAGGTGAAATACTTAGAGTTATATGAAAACCAATTGCGCGAGCCTCATTTTGATCGTTTTCGCTTTGATGTCGAACCAGAGCAGTGTTCCTTCGAAAAGTTCATGTTTGGCCAAAAAAATCTGCCAAATAACATGGAAATTACTCATCCTGATAAGCCCTTATGGGATAAACTCGAAATTCGGAAAGCAGATTATATTCTTTATTTGCGTGAGGTTTCACCTTATATGCTCCCATTTTTACATAACCGTTTGTTAACGGTAATCCGTTATCCACATGGCATGTTTGGCGAAGCCTTTTATCAAAAGAACTGCCCTGAGTACGCTCCTGAGTTTGTTCAAACCCATTTAACAGATGGAATCGACTATATTCTTTGCAATAATCTTAAAACCTTGATATGGCTTGGAAATCAAATAGCGATTGAATTTCATGTTCCCTTTCAAACGATAAACAGCAAGGGCCCAAGTGAAATTGTATTCGATTTGGATCCTCCTTCTCAAGATGAATTTCATTTGGCAATTAGAGCTGCTTTATTTATCAAAGAAGTACTTGATCAGTTAAATTTGATTGGTTTTATCAAAACGTCTGGCAACAAAGGGCTGCAAATTTACCTTCCATTGCCTGAAGGGGAATTTACTTACGAGGATACAAGACTGTTTACCAGCTTTATTGCTGAATATTTAATCTCAAAGGATCCAGATTCGTTCACGATTGAAAGGATGAAAAAAAATCGAGGAAATCGGTTATACGTGGATTATGTACAACATGGGGAGGGCAAAACCATTGTCGCACCTTATTCAATGCGGGGAAATCAACACGCTGGGGTGGCAACACCGCTCTATTGGGAAGAAGTAGATGAAAAACTTGATCCAAAAACCTTTTCTATGCAAAATGCCCTTGCTCGAATTCGCAAACAAATCGACCCCTTCAAGAATTATCAGCAAACGAAGGCTATTCAGCCCTTTGCACGAGTGTTGGAAGTTTTAAAAAAAGGAACTGCCAAAAAAGGATAAGGAGATTCCTTATCCTTTCAATTTTTCGTGTATAAATTGCTGGGCATCTGTTTGAAGCAACTCGTATGCATTTTGCTCCGTTAAGTCGTTTCTTTCTGTCACTGAAAAAGACTCTTTATTCAGATCAATCTTGACTGTACCTGTAAAAAGGTATGTCGCATTTCCAATCAAGTCAATGTTATAAGTTCCGTTGTCATGATGGACAATACATTGAACCCGTCCACCATTATTAAAGACCTTTATCGTCTGTTCCAATTCATTTATCCCTTGTAAACAAGTGACTAAAGTGGAAGCAGACATCGCGGTACCGCAGGCATTTGTAAAACCAACCCCCCGTTCAAAGGTTCTGACATAAATGGAACCCGCCTCGAGTGGTTTAACAAAACTGACATTGACTCCGTCAGGAAACAATTCATTTGGACCATTTACTTTTTCACTAAGCTCTTTTTGAATATCAAGCTGCAGCTGGTCTTTATCAACGATCGTAATTAAATGTGGATTAGGTACTGCAAGAGCCGTAAACTTTAATTCATTTGAAAGTTCCTCAATTTTTTCGTTCCGTAATGTAGCTTGATTTAAATGCAATGGCAGTGCAGACAAATCGAATAGGACTGGGGAAATTTCCACTTGATAGGTGTGAACCTCCGGAACCAGCTCCTTTTGTTTACTTACCTTCAAATCAGCTTTCATAGTTTCAACGACTGCTTCATTTAGCCCCTTTAGTTCACAAATATATCGGGCAACAAGACGAAGACCATTTCCACACATGGAGGCTTCAGACCCATCCGCGTTAAAGACCCGCATTCTCCCATCAGCATGGTCACTTTTCATCACAAAAAGGATCCCATCCGCCCCTAATTCTGATTCCCTTTTACATAATAAACGCGCAAGATTCGCTCTCTCATCTTCCGAAAAACTATAATTATTGGTTATTTCGTCGATTATGAGAAAATCATTCCCAGAACCATGTCCTTTGATCAAATTAATGTCCAAATTCATTACCCCCACAATAGCATTATATTTTATCATATCATCTTTCGACAAAGAATTCATGAATTAAAAATGCCATCCCCAGAAGCTTGTCCCTTTCGGATTTAAGCTCTCTTAAGGTAAGCACAGGGGTATTAGGATTTGGAAACAATGGACTCCATTCAAACGGCATCCAGCCTCTTCTAAGGCGCCCTAATTGTTTATTCTTTTTATTAATAACTTCCTCATCCATAAAAACAGAAGAGCCTTTCACAGCGCCAATCATTCTGCCCGATTTGTCGAGCAATACTTTCTTTACTTTCTTCCATGGATGTTTCTTAATTTCGAGACAGCCAAGGTGGTTTTGGTTTTGATCATGCACATTTATCGTAATCAACATTCTTCTTTTAACCTGATAAAAACCAATTACCTCCTCCTTTGCATTATAGAGAGCATAAGTATTCCGTTTGTATTTTTTAATACTGCCCGCTAAATAACCATTAGGAAAATAGAGCTGTAATTCTGGAGATTGCGTATTCATGAAAAGCACCAATAATTCACTCGCATCAAATAAAGAATAGTTAGTGCTTTTAGAGTGAGACATGTTCCGAGCAATAGCAATCGATTGATGAATTTTAAAAAGATAGAATTGAAAACTAAAAAAACTATAAATAATAAATGGAAGGGTTAATAGCATCATCTGCTGATTTTTAACAAAAGAAATATTTCCGAAAACAATTAAGCAGGCGGGTAACAGAGCTGCAATACTACCATTTAAGTGGATTTTGGCGGCATCACGGTAATATTCGTATATTTTCATTTTGAAAACCCCTTATCGATTCCTACTACTAGTTTATTTATCAACTATTAAAAAAATGATAGGAGATTTCAATTTTAATAGATAAAAAAGAAGAGTCCGATAAAGACCCTTCTTATTGGTGAATATATTTTAGGATAGACTCTATTGAGTTTTTGGCATCATGGTAGCCCTGATTATAGAGCTCCTCCAGTTTACCTGGATTTCTTTCCATTCGGCCAACTTTAAGCGGCTGTGTAGGACGAATAATCAGCACCCTGCCCTTTTTCTCTTCTTCCTCGAGATAGGCAACCGTTTCATTATAAACCTGATATCGTCCCCTAAGTGATTGTTGCAATCCTTTATACTCAGGATACTTCCGATCAACAACAAAGTGAAATTTTGATGGCTTTTTCAAATAACCTGAGTTTCTAGTTAATACAACCACATTTTTCAAAAAACCATCCTGCTGGGCTTTTTTTATGGGAATGGGATCGGTAATCCCGCCATCCAGCAGAATTTTATCCTTAAATTTCACTTCCGGTGCAATAAACGGCAGAGAACTTGAGGCACGTAAAACCTTTAAAAAATCTTTCCCGTACTCTTGTTTGTTAAAATAGACAGGCTGACCAGTTATACAATCTGTTGTTCCGACGACAAATTCGCTTGAACTGTTATAGAAGGCTTCATAATCGTATGGGACATGCTGGTTAGGAATCTCATCGAAAATAAAATCCATCCCAAAAAATTGACGATTCTTAAAATAATTTTTCCATGAAATATATCTGGGATCAGAAGCATATTCAATTGTTACAGTCTTATTTCTACCTTTTTGCTTCGACAAATAGGAAGCTGCATTACATGCACCAGCAGAAACGCCGATGACATAAGGAAAAAACAGTTCCTGCTCTAAAAAGTATTCAAGGACCCCAGCAGTATAAACTCCACGCATCCCGCCGCCCTCTAAAACCAAACCGACTTGATTTATCACACTGCTTCTTCCTTTCATCCATAGCTGTTACAATAATAGACATTATAAGATATCTGCACCTATTCTCAAAACGAAATGACTCTGCTATGAAGCAAGCTCTTTTTTCCGAAAAATCATAACACTTAATGCCAACAGAATGATGATACAAACTCCGGCCAACAATCCTGCTGGTAAAAGATACTCCGAAACTCCTTTATCTAATAAAATTTCATTAGCATAAGACGTTAATTGAGCGGGGCTCCATTCAAGCCAGCGAGATAAAGTGCTCGACACTATACTTACAATAATAACAACAGCTAATGAGATAAAACCAGCCGTTCCCGACGTTCTTAGCATAGAACTAAAAAATACAGTTACAGTTAATATAAACGTAAACCACAAGGCATAAAAGAAATAGGCCTGCAAAAATTCACCAAACGGAACCCAATCAAATAATAAACCTGTATAATACCATGTTGTTGTACAGCCTGTAAAAAAAGATAACCACATTAACAATACTCCCCCAGCCCATTTTGATGTGACAAAAGAAGTAAATGAAACCGGCTTTACCAAAATCATCGCAGCAACACCGCTTTTTCTTTCAGCAGCTATAATCCCCATGGTTGAAAGAACAATTATTAAAACACCGAGACTGGTGTATTCCCCCAATCCTTGCATAATTACCTCACGGGCCGTCGGCGTTGGAATCTTTAAGACAGCACCTTCAGGCAATCCCCCAAGCGAATCAATGATTTGCGGCATGTAATATGTGGTTATTGGCTTCTGAACACCAATTAGGATAAAAGTAATCGGCATCCAAATCCATTTAAAGTTTCTCCACATTTCTAAGAGCTCTTTTTTTAATAACGTCATCCACTGACTCATTTTCTCACCACCTTCATAAAAACATCTTCTAGTGTCATGCTGCTAAGTTCAAATTTTTCAAGCGGCCAGTTTTTCTCTAAAATTTCCTGCAAAAAGATTTGTCTAGCAAGTTCAATATCCTTGACGAATACACTGTTCCGTTTGCCATCAATATTTACTGATTGAGTTAATTCATGATTGGTAAAAAATGTTTCAACTTCCTCAGATTTGTTTTTAAAGATAAAGTCAATTTTTGCTTGCTGGTGGCGGTCACGAAGTTCATTCATTGTCCCGGACTCTACGATTTCCCCATTATGTAAGAACAATATCTCGTCACAAACCTCTTCGGCATCATTTAAAATATGGGTGGAGAATAGAATAGTCGTCTCTTTCTTTAACCCTTCTAACAGATCCAATACTTCCCTTCTGCCTAATGGGTCAAGGGCAGATACAGGTTCATCAAGCATAATCAACTCTGGACTGTGAATAAGTGCTTGGGCAATACCTAATCGTTGTTTCATCCCCCCGGAGTATTTACCTACTCTGCGATTTTTAGCATCCAAAATTCCAACAAGCTGCAATAGTTCTATGGCTCGTTCTTTCGCCTGTTTATGCTTTAATCCAGCAAGCTTGCCAGCATAGATTAGGAATTCAAGCCCAGACATCCATTCATAAAAAACGGGAAATTGCGGGAGATAACCAATGAAACGACGAATATCCTCACCTTTTTTGGCATCGGTAAATGTAATCGTGCCGGAAGTGGGTTCCATTAAACCGGAAAGCATTCTTAGTGTTGTTGTTTTTCCTGCTCCATTCGGTCCCAAAAGAGCAATGCATCTCCCTTTTTCCAAGGAAAAATCAAGTCCCTTAATCACCTCCGTGCCTTGAAAACTCTTTTTTAAACCGGATATTTGAATAACGGACATTAGTTATTTCTCCTTCCAATCACAAAATAAAGGATTGGACCAATAATATTTACAAACAGAATAATAATGGCCCATAGCCATTTAGGACCATTGGTTTTTTCAATCCTTACTAAATCAATAATAGAAACAATTAATAAAATTAGCTGAATAATGACGATTGGCAATAAAATTGGTGCATATTGGACTAAAGCATCCATGTTATTTCCCCCTTTGTTTTCTATAAATACATTTATATGACGTTTGAACTATAAAAACGTTCAAAAAACCCGGCAAATTTTTTTGCCGGGTTCACCATTAAAATTTATTTAAGCACTCGGAAAATAAGCGGGAACTGATATTGATTACCCTCGTATGCTTTCACGGCTGCTATAATCGTGAAAATAAAAGCAGCAATCCCCACTGCCCATAATAAGAAAACGCCAATTAAAACTAAAACTAAAATTGCCGATATGACAGAGTAAACAAAATAAGAAATAGCAAAATTAAAATATTCTTTTCCATGATAATCGATGAATGATGATTCATCTTTCTTAATTAACCAAATAATTAAGGGCCCTAAAATCGGAAAAAATAAACTTAACACATATATCCCCGCAGCCATTAACCTTTCTTCACTCTTTACCATTCTAATTTCCCCCATTGAAAAGTTTATTTCTCTCTACCTTACTATTTACGCAGTACATTTTTAAAGGTTTCATTAACCACAACAAATTCCGCACTTTTTTTGAAAAAGCTGAAAATTCCCTACTTTTCCTTAGGCACACTAGTTGGTAAAATAGATAAAATAATATTATTCAGTTACAGAAAGGTTAAATTATGACGAACATACTTTTAAAAAATGCAACAATTTACCCGATAACATCTAAACCGATTAAATACGGCGATGTTCTCATAGAGGAAGGGAAAATTAAAAAAGTTGGAAAAAATATCGTTACCAATTCAAACGTTAAAATCATGGACTGTAGTGAATTATTTCTTTTTCCAGGCTTTATAGATGTTCATACTCATTTAGGACTTTATGATGAAGGTACGGGATGGGCAGGTAATGATGCTAACGAAACGGCTGAAGCCCTAACTCCCCATATTCGTGCAATGGACGGCGTTTATCCATTAGATCCCGCTTTTTCAGATGCGATTAAAAACGGCATCACCACGGTCCACATTATGCCAGGAAGTGCGAATGTAATCGGTGGAACTACTTCCGTCATTAAAACATCTGGGAAAAATATCAAAAAAATGATTGTCCAAGATATAGCCGGATTAAAAATTGCTTTAGGTGAAAATCCGAAAAGGATACACAGTCACGGCAATAGTGACTCCATTACTCGAATGGGGATCATGGGGATGCTTAGAGAAGCATTTTACCAAGCGATTCATGCTGATAACCCTGATGACCTAAGAATTAGTCCATTAGTTATGGCATTAAAAAGAGAAATTCCAGTTCGAATACACGCTCACCGTGCTGATGATATCATCACTGCTTTACGATTTGCAGAAGAATTTAACTTGGACTTACGAATTGAGCATTGTACCGAAGGACATTTAATAGCGGAAGAACTTGCTGGAATTGGTTTAAAAGTGTCAGTTGGTCCGACCCTAACAAGAAGGTCAAAGGTTGAATTAAAGAACAAAACCTGGAAAACCTATCAAGAATTGACTAATCATGGTGTTGAAGTATCGATTACGACCGACCATCCCTATACCCCAATCCAATACTTAAATATATGTGCTGGCATCGCTAATCGCGAAGGGTTACCCGAGCAAAAGGCACTTGAGGGTATTACGATTAATCCGGCAAGAAATTTAAAAATAGATCAGCAAGTTGGCAGTATTGAAGAGGGGAAAGATGCTGATTTGGTGTTATGGAGCCATCATCCTTTCCATTACTTAGCAAAGCCAAAATGGACGATGATTGCTGGTGAAATGATTTATTCAGACCTGTAGAAGATTGTTGAAAATTGGAATAAAATCTTGTTGAAAATGTGCTAAAAACCTATTTCTTTTTTTGATTATTTTTAGTATCATACATTAAGTAAGTCTGTTTAAGACCTGAAAAATTTGGGGGTTTTTTGGACATTTCGGTTTAACAAAAAAAATGATATAGGGAAGGCAAATGGTGCGCCACCAGTTTTTCTGGTTCTAGTGGGTTCGATTCCCACCCCGAAATTTTTTACGCAACTTTATAAAAAATTTCGAGGGTGGGCCGCTTCTTTTGACATGGGATCGGTATGCCCTAATGGAGGGATAATCATGCTAAAGAAACGTGATCTACATGACAGCCATACATTATTTGAACTAATGACGCATCCAGATGTCTTCCCTTTCGTTCGCCAAAAAGCGGCTTCCTATGATGAATTTTTATTTATCACGAAACAAACCATTGAAGCAGAAGAGCGCGGGGAATTAATTTCCCGGACTATTCTTGATGAGTGGGGTACTCCAATTGGAACCATCAATTTGTTCGATATTGAAGAGAATGCCGGTTTTTTAGGCACGTGGCTTGGGAAACCATATCATGGGCAAGGCTATAATAGCCCAGCAAAAGAGGCCTTTTTTCAAGAACTCTTTTATGAGTTAGGGATTGAAACTGTTTTTATGCGGATTCGAAAAGTTAATATTAGGTCTATTAAGGCTGCAGAAAAACTTCCCTATGTTATAAAAGCGAATGAATCAAGAAAATCACTTTATGATCAATTGAATGCTAATGAGGACGTATATGATTTATATGAAATTCCAAAAGACATGTATACGCTGCATTTTCTCAGAAATGGATCTTCTCAAGACGATTCTTCACATTTATTGGAAGCATAATAGCAATCGGTTTAAAACCGATTGCTTTTTTATTTGTATAAAAACTAGGTCGTTGATTTCCGCTTCAGGCACTTCGCTTTCCGCGGGCAGTCCGGGGAGCTTGCGCCTTACGCTCCAATCAACTTGGTTTTGATATTAATAAAAAAGACCAGTGCGAAAATTACGCCCTAGTCATTCATTTTAAAATAAAATAATATTATTAATCCGTTACATTTTGTTCCAGCGATTCATTTACATCGCTAATTCCCATTTGGAGCAAAAATTCTTCTAATTCCTCATTGGTTAATGTTTCAAAACGGCCATCATGAAAAAATATTTGAGTTTGATTAGGATTAATTCTATTGATATTAAAACTCATTTTCTTTGCTCCTTTCATCGATGATTATTTCCTATTATCCACAAAATAACCGCGTTTAATTCCTGAAGTTAACATGTTTTAACATTAAAAAAAGACCTGAATTTTATAACAGGTCTTAAATCTTATGTATTTTGCCAAGGACATCTGTCCCGCCAGTGACTGGTATGATACTTCCTGTAATAAAATCAGACTTTTCATCTGCAAGAAAGGCAATGACTCTTGCGATATCTTCTCCTGTACCCTGCCTTCTATTGACAGTATTTTGATTGACTGATAACGCTGCTTCTTCTATTTTCTTTTCCTTCCATTCGTTAATAATATCTCCTGGACTAACCATATTGGCCGTTATTCCGTTCTCTGCTTCTTCAATTGCAATCGTTCTCGTAAGTGAGGCTAATCCTGCCTTAGCAGCCGCAAACGCGGAACGATAGACCCAGCCAGGTGCGGTTTCGACACGGTCAAACCCAAGTGTAATTATCCTTCCCCATTTTTGTTGTCTCATTCCAGGAATCAATAGCTTTGACAAGTAAAAAACAGCACTCAAATTTCCTTGCAGCAGGTAGTTCCATTCCTCGAATGCATATTCAGTCATTTTCTTTCTCTCATGTATATACGGCCCAGCATTATGCACAAGTACATCTACAGTTCCATATTCTGAAAGAACTTGATTAACCATTCGGATGCAATCTTCTTTATTTGCAACATCCCCTTGAACAGCAATGTTTTTTGTCCCAAACGTTTCAGATAAACTTTGTGTCAACAAAACAGCTTCTGCTTCACTTGTACGATAATTAATTACAACCTGATATCCTTTTTCTGCGAGCTGATAGGCAGTCATTTTTCCGATGCCTGAGGCTCCGCCTGTAATTAAAGCCGTTTTTATTTTCACGACCATTACCTCACTATTTATAAAATTTCTCTCTTTACTATATGTTAAAAAGATTCATTTATATATGCAAATTTTAAACAAATGTGCCCTTAAACAATAGCACAAGTTTTAATAACGGATGGGCGAGTGTTTGCATAGTATGAGTGTGAGATATCAAAAAAAAGGATGTGACAGGATGCAGACTGTAATTAACATTTTCAGCCTGAAAATTAACAGTGTCTCTAACAACGGGTCTGTCAACATCGGTGAAGCCCTTCATAATGCCCATACAGCCAACACAAAATCACAGGGCCAAAATACAGCTTATGGAGATTTTGCCCCTCCAAATGCCGCAATGGAAAACGTCTTTATTGATCCTGATGTCAATGATATGGGAGATATCGCAAATCCGTCAAACGTCTTTAGTAATCCGAGTTAAAGGACTGAAAATAATGCCTTTTCAGATAAATATTTTTAACATTAAAACCAATTCAATCGCTAATAATGCCAATATATCTTTAGGACCTTCTGTCCAAAATAGTCATACAGCGAACCAAAAATGGATCGGTGCGAATTTGGCACTAGGAGATTTATCTCCTTCAAGCTCTGCTTCCTTTAATGGATTCGTTGATCCTGACGTTAGTGATCAAGACCAAATCGCTAACCCATCATTCCCGATTACTAACCAATTTTAATTAATGAGAGGTTGAAACAGCATGTTCCCGTGGAATATTTTCCCTTTTAATAAGAATATGAAGGATAGCATGAAAAATATGAAGCCTGAAGAAATTGAAAATTTTGTCCAGGATCTAATGCGAAAGATTATGCCCCAAAACATGATGGGAATGATGAATCCTCAGGATCTAATGAACGGATTTCAATCTTCCGTTTCACAACAATCGCAAATGACAGGAGTGTTAAATTCAACTGCCTTTGAAACACATGATTTTGTTTTTGTGAGAATTCCGCTTAAAAGTGATGAATGGCTCAAACAACTTCGCATTTATCATACGTCGAACAAATTAATTGTTGAACATATTCCTGAGCAAGAAGATAAACATACCATTACCTTGCCGGCAATTGTCCGAAAGAAAGGGGCCGCGGCCAATTATAAGGATGGAGTCCTGGAAATTAAAATTCCTAAAAATATTGATATGCAATATTCACAAATCGACGTGACAGAAATCTTGTAGCCGTCGATTTTTTTTGCATGTTTTTGACAAGGAAAAATAAGATGAGAATAGGGATGAATTAAAATGAGGTGGTATGATGGAAGTCGATAAATTAAAAAAATGGTTGGATGTGGCCCAGCAATTTCAATCTGAGAAATTTTGGAATCAAATTTTTAATGAAAATAATAGACCATCTTCAAATAACAATCTACCCTTAAATCCCCTATCTGCCGTAAATGAATTTTTCCCAAAATGTGATTTATACGAAACAGAAAATGAACTTATTGTTGAAGCCGAAATACCAGGCCTAGAGAGGGAATCTCTCCACATCTCCGTGCAGCAACAGGTCTTAACAATTAAGGGAGAATTTAAAGCCTCACAACAAAATCGAAAATATTATCTGAAGGAACGAGGAAACCGTTCTTTCAAAAAGGAATTAATATTACCGTATCCGATATTCGTTCAAAAGATAAAATCTGAACTTCGCAATGGTGTGTTAACCTTAATCATGCCAATGAACCGTGAGGAAGTCGAGGATATCCCTATCACCTTCGATCAATCCAATTCTGAATAGAGGGCTTTTATGCGATTTCTATTTCGCTTTTTTATCTCCAAAAAAGCTTTTTTACAAAAAATAACGGAATTAGAAAAAAAGATATCCATGCTAGAAGCCAATTTACACGAATCCAAAACTACCCCTGATGAAACCATCCAAAAAGAAAACCAGCCGACCATTAAAATTGAACACCTTCAGGTTGATAAAATCATTATTGAACATTTAGATTATGCCAATAACTTTGGTCAATTGGGAATTAAAGATTTATCAGGTAAATTAAATATTGGCACAAGCTATGAAGGTGATCTTACTAAATTAGTTGATGAAAAAATTGCAGAAAAGCTTTCAAAACAGGCTAAGGTAAACCTAAAAGCTAAAAAAGAAGATTAAAGACAGCCATCGCGGCTGTCTTTTAATGTCCCCCATTATGTCCCTCCATGTTCATACCTTCCATGGAATCTTTCGCATTTGGATCCTCTTTTTCACTAGGAGTTCCGACAACAAATTCTTTTTTAGGCATATTGTGCATATCTCTTGCTGTAACATGTGAAATGATATAATAAGTACCTTCCTGATCGAACGATTTCTCCAGACGATAAACGCCGTTCTTCGGGTTTTTAATCGCGATTTTTTGATGCTTTTCATCTTTTGAACGCCAAATCTCAAATATCACTTCATCAGCATCATTAACCGCTTCCTTTCCTTGAGAAACTTTAGCTTCAAAAGTGACAGGCTGATTTAATTTTGCCGGTTCCGGATTGATTGATAAATTCACTTCCAACATTTCGGGCAGTTCAGATGATTGCTCCTCTTCTTTACTACAGGACACAGCAACAATCAGAAATAGAACAGAAATAATACCGATTACAAACTTTTTCATTTTAGGTCACTCCTAACTTAATTCTTCCATCATTTCATTATGAAGCCAGATTAACTGTATTTTAACTTCATCTGCAATTGTAGAATCGACAACTCTCTTAGTAGCTAAGTAGTATTTTTCATACTTGCTTTTCCTTATTCTAGGATGGGAGTTTTCGTCCATTAGCTCCCTTTTAATAGCCTCAAGTAATATTTCTTCACTGTTTTTTTCACCTGGCGCTAATAACCGATTGTTCCAAATTGAGCGATATTGTTCTAATATAGCATCAAAATTTATAGGCAAAGATATCCCTCCTCATTCCTGCCATTGCCATTGTTACATATTTACTATCATTATTGCAAAAAATAGATTTTAACAATATAAAGAAAGGAGAAAACTATGTCTACGCCCTATAAATGCCCAAATTGTAAAACAAATCGAAGCCGCTTTAATATTATTCAACAAGTCTCTCATTCAGTAAAGCTTGACCCTCATTCAGGTGCGGTTGTTCGTGAATATGGTGAAAATGAATTAGAGCCGTTTCACCTCCCATATAATGGACCTGAATATCGGATTCAATGCGGTGCATGCGGCCTGATTGAGGATGAACGTACATTTATAAAGTTTGGTGAGCAGCCAATATAAACGAAAAACACCTTACTTTTAAGGTGTTTTTCGTTTATTTTAAGCTGTTTTCTTTTAAAAAATCCTCAGAATCCACTTTCCAAGCATCTGCAGGGGAAAAGCGAATTAAGTGAATGTTCCCATTAAATGATTGACTTCCTCTATTCTTAATAAACCAATCCACTACAACCGGCACATCCAAACTAATTTCCTCCGTTAAATCCTCTGGGGGAAGCTCCTCCATCCGTGAAATTCTAACATTGTCGACTTTGGCCAAAATAGGCTTCCACTTAATTTTTTGTAAGGAAGCCTCAGCAGTAATCTGTCTATCCTGCTGTTTAAATCCTGCTATGTAGGCATTAATTACATCATATGGATTTGCTTTTCCAAAATAATCATCTAGTTTCCCAGAAGCCTTTAACACCATGAGCATATGCGATAAGTCCATTGAGTTGGTTCGATGGGTTGTACTGCCATAAAAATGAATACAAAAGTGTCCTGGAAAATTATTCTTAAGTGCTCCTCCTCCATGAGGCATTCCATGCATAGATGCCCCGATCCATTGGTCTTTATGCATTACGATAATCGCACGACGTTTCCAGCTCCATTTTCCCCCATAGATTTTTTTCATGATTTTTGTATCTTTAGCGGTTAAGGGCTGTACATCTGCATGATGACTGCCCGCCCGGCGCTGTACTTTAAATTGTTTCCCCGTTTCAATGTCCATGACTGTAAATTTAGTGTATTTAGGCAAAATGTGATTGACTTCTTTCCAATTTAACATTTCTATTTTATAACTAATATCTGTGGCAGCTTGAACACCTTGTCCATGCAGGAGGATGACAATTAATACGAAAAATATCGATACTCTCTTCATGAAATCCCCCCTTAATGTGAATTTTTCTACATTAAAAGAGTTACCTGAAGAGGAAATTATCATTCATGGATTTAATGATTTTTCTTTTCATTTTCAAGGATAAAAAGCTGTGTTTGAATTTGCGGCCAATCGATATTCTCCCCAATGAATACAAGATTTAACGGTAAATTCATATATTCCTTGATATACAAGGGCATGCCATAGGAAAATTGAAAAAGAAATGGATGGTCTGAATAATCAAACTTGATATATCCTTTAATTCGATAAACCGTATCAGGCAAACCTCGCAAAAACTCTTCAAATTCAGTTTGGCTAATTGATGTAGTAAATTGGTAAACAAACGTGGTTAGATGTAAAGGAATCTTAAGCGACTCTTTATTGAACGAAACTGAAAGATTTCTAAGTTGCGCGATGGAAACCTGTGAGTAATTCGTCAAGAGGCATCTTGTCTTTGAATTCACAGCTTGCATTTCAAAAGTAATATTCGCCTGCTGGCCCTCTGTTAGTTCATTCATTTTATTAATGAGAATGAAATCTGCATGCCTTACTTGTTCAAGGATAAGCTGCTGCAGCTGCGGACTTAGTGACTTTCGGTTAAGCCATCTTGTACCGTCTACAGTAGTAATAATCCCTTTTATGTTAAGTTTATCAGCAAACAGTGGAGAAAGAATTGCATCTAAAACCTCTACAGGATGCGCAGCCCCGGTTGTTTCAATATAGATAACCTCTGGTTTCTCATCTAATAACAATCCTTGCAGCTGTGCCTCAAGCTTGTCCTGAATCGAGCAGCAAATGCAGCCACCCAACAATTCCTTCAATGATACATCATAGTCATCAATGGCATCCGAATCAATCGAGACCTTTCCAAGCTCATTCATCATCACTGCTACTTTTCTTCCTGATTTCTGTTCATCTTCAAGCAAGCGTTTTAATAAAGTTGTTTTTCCGCTTCCTAAAAATCCAGATAATATATAAACCTCAGCTTTTTTCATCAAAATTTCCCTTCTTACCTTTTAAGATTCTTATATTATAACTGAAAAAGCGGATGAAAAAATCATCCGCTTTTAAAAAGGTTCAATGCTTCTTTGATAAGAACCGGTGCTAATGCTGCTATTTCTTCAACTGATTTGTCAGCATTAACTAAAAAATTCTCGACCTTTTTATTCGTTTCCTCAGATAATCCAGCCGAATCTTTTATTTTTTGAAAAACGGAATCCACTTCAGTCTTGAATCCGTTATGAAAAAACGAATTTAGAGGACCGTATCCCAAAATGGAAAATATAATTACTGCTATGCATAGCTTTCTCATGGATCTAAAACTTCCTTCCATTCATTTACTTTCCATTTTAGGATAGAACCTTAAGAGATATACAGGCCCAAATAAAAAACCCGACTCCTTATGGAATCGGGCATTGTCAGCTATTTCATTCTGCCTTTTAATACTTCAACTGCCTTTTGCAATTGAGTATCACTCGTTTTAATTTTTTCTCTTAGCAGGTCCATTAGCTTCAAGGTAGCATCACCTTTTAGCACCCCATTTTCTGGGAGTTTCTGTGCTTTTTGGAATGCGATAACAGCTGCTTTCGTTTTTTCGTCAAAAAAGCCATCCTCGCGCCCTGGATCGTATCCAATCGCTTTCAGCATTTTTTGCGCTGTTTGAACCTCAGTTGAAGAAGTAGAAAGCGCTAGTTCTTTATCAGGATTAATAATTGGCAATGTTGCATATTCAGGTAAGGCTACTTCGTAATCTGGTTTAATTCCTTTTTTATGAATCCAATTACCGTTTGGTGTCAGCCATTTTGCGATGGTGAATTTTAAGTTGGAACCATCCGCAAAATCGGAAGCAGTTTGAACTGTTCCTTTACCAAATGACTTTTCCCCAACTAACGGAACACCGGCAGATTCCTTAACGGCTGCGGAAAGTATTTCAGAAGCACTTGCGCTTCCCTTGTCAATCAAGACAACTAACGGAAGGGTAGGATTACCCTTATTTTCAGAAGGAATTTCGGTAATTTTACCGTTACGGTCTTCTTCTTTAACGATAACTTTTCCTTTTGGGACGAACATACTGGAGATTGTTACAGCTTGATCCAATAATCCTCCAGGATTTTGCCTTAGGTCAAGTACAAGCCCCTTCATACCCTTCTTTTGTAAGTCATTCAGCGTTTTAACAAGCTCGTTAGATGTATTACTAGAGAAACTGGTAATTTGGACTTTGGCAATTTGGTCATCCACCATTTCGCCATAAACGGTTTCAATCGGTATCTCATCTCGAACAATTGGTACGCTCATTGGAGCAGTAGTGCCAGGTCTTTGAATAGACAATTCAACCTTCGTACCCTTTTTACCGCGAATCATTGTCACCGCTTGGGTTGAATTCATACCCTGAAGGCTCTTTCCATCCACAGATAGAATGATGTCATTTGGTTTTAAGCCCGCTTTTTCAGCAGGTGATCCTTTGATCGGTGAAACGATTGTTATATGGCCGTCTTTTTCTTGAATTTCTGCACCAACACCTTCGAATGACGAGGAAATGCTGCTATGAAAGCTCTTCGCTTCATCTTTACTCATATAATCTGAGTAAGGGTCATCAAGAGCTTCAACCATACCGTTGATGGCTCCATTGATCAGCTTATTTTGGCTCGTTCCTTTGTAGTACTTATTTTTCAATGTATCATAAGCTTCATATAGCTTATTAAATTCCTGCCTATCATTGGCAGCCGGCACAACCTTTTCTTTGCCAAACGAGAAGGCAACAGTTGTAATTCCAGCAGATAGAAAAACGATAAAAAACAAAAGCATTATAAAATGGAATTTCTTGAATCGGATATAGCTTGACCTATTATCCGTCATTTGCTCCTGTTCAACCTTTTCCAGGTCTTTTTTCTCTTCCTCCAAAGCCTTCACCACTTTCATTAACCATAAAAAATAAGAAATGTCCAAGTTAAAGCATTTTTAATTTTAACCCTTAGTGTTTAGAATAACATCTTTTTAATAAAATTAACAAAGAAAAAGTAAAGAAAATAGAGCAAATGCTTAAAAGCTTTAAAAAGCACCTGCCAAAAGGAAGGTGCCGTTAACATATTTCTTATCATTAAATCTTTACTCTTTTCAAACGAAGTGAATTCGTTACGACCGAGACTGAACTAAACGCCATAGCAGCACCTGCAACCCATGGCGCCAACATTCCCAATGCAGCGATTGGAATGCCCCCGGTGTTATATATTAAAGCCCAGAAGAGATTTTGGCGGATGTTTTTTATTGTCTTTTGGCTTAATGAAATCGCTTTTGGAATCAAGGTTAATTCTCCGCCTAATATGGTGATATCGGCCGCTTCAATGGCCACATCGGTCCCGGTTCCAATTGCGATCCCAATATCGGCAACGGCAAGGGCAGGCGCGTCATTTATTCCATCGCCAACCATCGCAACCTTTCTTCCTTTTTGCTGAAGTCTTTTCACGTGATTAGCTTTTTCCTCAGGTAAAACTTCCGCTATTACTTTTTGAATTCCTACTTGAGCTGCAATCGCTTTTGCTGTCCGTTCATTATCACCTGTCAGCATAAAGACCTCAATCCCAAGCTGATGTAACTGCTCGACTGCCGTTTTTGCTGTCTCTTTGACTGTATCTGCAACAGCTATGACCCCCATAATGGAGGAATTGATGGCAATAAACATTGCTGTTTTTCCTTCGTTCTCAAACCGGTGCAGGTCATGTTCCACCTCTAAATAGGGGATTCTTTTAAGATTCATAAGCTTGCGGGTACCGATATATATTTCCTCATAGCCTATTTTTGCTTCAATCCCATAACCTGGAATGGCCGCAAATTTTTTTACAGGAAGAGTACTTGTCCTATTCTCCATTCCAAATTTAACAATCGCCTCTGCAAGTGGATGCTCAGAAGACTTCTCGGCAGAGACAAGATATTGGAGGACTTTTTTTTCATCCCGGTAGGCGATAAAATCTGTAACGATTGGTTGTCCCTTTGTAATCGTTCCTGTTTTGTCCAGAACAATTGTGTCAATTTTATGGGCTGCTTCTAAATGTTCTCCGCCTTTGAAGAGAATACCCATTTCCGCTCCTTTACCAGTGCCAACCATGATGGAAGTCGGAGTTGCTAATCCTAGCGCACATGGACAGGCAATGACGAGGACAGCGATGGATGTTTCTAATGCAATTGGAATATTCCCGGGATTAATAAATAGATACCAAATAAAAAATGTAAGAAATGATATGGTAACCACAACAGGGACAAAGTACCCAGATATAATATCAGCAATCCGTTGTATTGGAGCCTTATTTCCTTGAGCCTCCTCAACGATTTTGATAATTCCTGCGAGCGCTGTATCCTTTCCTACTTTTACAGCGGTCACTGTAATTGTTCCATTTTTATTAATCGTCGAACCGATCACCGTATCACCTGGGGATTTTTCCACAGGGATAGATTCACCTGTAATCATTGACTCATCAACAGACGTTTTGCCTTGGATTACTTCTCCGTCTACCGGGATTTTTTCTCCAGGTTTCACTAATAAAAAATCTGACACCTTAACTTCATTTATCGGAATTTTAAACTCTTTCCCTTCACGAATAACGATGGCTTCCTTTGCTTGCAAGCTTAGCAGTTTGGAGATTGCAATCGTTGTTCTTCCCTTTGCCATAGCTTCAAATAATTTGCCAAGCAGAATTAAGGTGATAAGCACGGCACTAGTTTCAAAATAAAGATGAGGGGAGTATTGTTGATTTTCAAGCGTTTTTAAACCTTCAAAAAGACTATAAAAATAAGCAGCAGAGGTTCCCAGTGCCACTAAAACATCCATATTCGCGCCCTTATTTTTCAATGCTTTAAAAGCGGCAATATAAAATGGTCCTCCTATATAAAATTGGACTGGTGTTGCCAAGATTAATTGAAACCATGGATTCATCAAGAGGTGTGGCATTGGCAGGTTGAGTTCCACTGGTACATGATCAAGCATGGTATAGAGTAGTGGAAAAGAAAGAATAATAGAAAGAATTAATAATTGTTTCTTATGTTTTATTTCTTCTTCTTTTAACTGTCTTTTTTCCTCTCTTTGCATTTTCTCCTTGGCACCATAGCCAATTTTTTCAATTCTTGCGATAATGTCATCACTGGAAACCAGCTCAGTCTCATAAGAAATAGCGGCACTCTCCATGGCTAAATTAACATTTGCCTCAACACCGTCCATTTTATTCAAAACCTTTTCAATTCTCGTTGAACATGCCGCGCAGGTCATCCCTGATATATCTAACTTTAGCTGCTCTTTCACTTTGTTCACCTCAATTAATACAGTACCCTGGCATCCTATGATTTTCGATGATATTTGTCACTATCACTAGTTTTTTGCTTTATAATAAATTCTCCATAAAAACAAAAACCTCCTCCTTTTAAGGAAGAGGCGTATGAATATTATTCTTTAATAGCTGCTTCTAAAGCCACTTCAATCATATCGTTAAAGGTTAATTGTCTTTCTTCAGCAGTTGTTTCTTCACCTGTCAAAATATGGTCACTTACTGTCAAAACAGAAAGCGCCTTACGTCCAAATTTAGCTGCTAATGTATATAGTGCAGTTGTCTCCATTTCAATCGCTAAAATCTGATATTTCGCCCATTTTTCCAGTTCAGCATTATCGTTGTAGAAGGAGTCAGCGGTAAAAATATTCCCCACTTTTAAATTTAGCCCTTTCTCTAAACCAGTATCATAGGCCTTTTTCAATAAATCAAAGCTTGCACACGGTGCGAAATCAACATGGCCAAAGGTAAGACGGTTCATATTGGAATCAGTTGAACTTGTCATAGCAAGAATGACATCGCGGACCTTAACATCCTTTTGAATGGCTCCACAGGTTCCAACTCGTATTAAATTTTGAACATTATAGCTTTGCATCAATTCATTTACATAAATGGATATGGAAGGAACCCCCATTCCAGTTCCTTGAACAGAAATTCTCTTTCCTTTATATGTACCAGTATAGCCAAACATATTTCTAACTTCGTTATAGCATTTTGCATCTTCTAAAAACGTTTCTGCAATATATTTTGCACGAAGCGGATCTCCAGGAAGCAAAACCGTTTCCGCAATTTCGTTTTCTTTCGCACCAATATGTACGCTCATTTCAAAATCCTCCTAACAATAAATAGTACAGTTATTATTCTGCACCATAGACACTATAACATAAACAATTTTCACTAGAAAAGGTAAATCAGAAACGGACATGAAATTTTAATTTTGTGGGATGCTATTTCTAGAATTAAAAGGAGGTTGAGTTTTTTGGGAAAAAAACATCGAAGCCGCGTAAATGGACAAAAGAAAAATAATCATATCCCTGCAGAAGCAATCGTAGCTGAACACGAGGCACATGCGAAGGAACACAATGCTACTGGCGGCCGGAAAAGCTAAGAAAAAAACCTAAGGATATTTTCCTTAGGTTTTTTTCATTATTTATGGCCATTTTCGCAAGGATTGTTGTCTCTCGTATAAGTTATCACCCCGTATAACTAGAACCATCGTGGCATCTTTTCGTAAAAGCCATTTGCGAAAATTGCCTAGAAACCTTGTAAATGACCCTTAATAAGTTGCAAAGCAACAATGTTTACGGAAGGAGCCTTATTTAGAGCAGCATAATTCGATTAATCGGAAACCAGCCGCCAGGCTTTAATTGATAGTAGTGCTGGCCGCCGCGGCCTTCATCAATTAAAACGATATCCCCAGTCGTAAGAAATCTCCCACTATAATCAGCAGGGATTCTGTCCGTCACATTAAAGCAGCTGAAGGTCTCCTGCAGACAATGATCTCTGCTATTCGCTATAATTGTCGTTCGATATACCTCTTTATGCCCTTTATTTTCCCTGTACTTTGGAGTTTGAAAGATCGTCACATCATATTGAATACTTGCTCTTCTAGTTAATACTTTGATCATCATTTACCTCCAATTATTAGAATTAATTTTATATTCTAATAATTAGCGATAACCCATGTCGAATCCTTCTAAGAAATTCCGCTTTTTTTGTCGAAAATCACTTTTTTTACTTATTTGCCGCTGATTCATGTGAAATAATAGCGAAATGACAAAGAATGCTTAGGAATAACGGCTGATAACCGTTTGAATTTTTTGTGTTAAATATGGAATATCTGCATTTGTAACCGTTAAACGCACATTCGTTTCATCTGTTCCCATTGCTTCAGAGAATAAGCCTGACAAACCTCTAGCACGGCGATCGACTTGGAGCATTATATCCAGTGTCCCGTTACCTGCTGGAAAGAAAACGACTTCAAGTTCATCTAAACGGCCGCGAAATGGTCCGGAAGTAGGAACAAATTCAAATTCTTGAACAAAAGGAAGGCGTCCTCGCAATCTTCTTGGTGCCTCCTCACAATCAGCTTCCCTAATTCTAAAGCCCAAATTATCAACGCAATTAAATACAGCAGACATCAACGGATTCGGGACCACCTTTAAATGATCTTGATCACTTGGATCGACACCACCTTTAATATCAAGGCCAGTCGATACCCAAACCTTGGATCTGCCGATAGTTAATGGAGTATCATAGGGCAATTGGAAAGTAAACGGAATTTCTTTTCGCTCATTTGACCTAATGGTAAAGGGTGATGTTAAGCGGAAACGGTCGATCGTTGCTGTGACCGTATACTTCCGGTCATCAGATTCTCTTAGGTAGGTTGTGTTTAATGCTAAATAAATTTCATCAACCTGCTGTTCCACTTTGCCGCCTCTAATTTCTACAACTCCCTTAACGGGCTCTCCCGGCATATACGTATCCTTTTCTAACTTTGTGTCTACTGCTGCTGAACCAATCCCTACACTGGCAAATACTTTGTTAAAGAACGACATTTTTTTCTCTCCCTTGATTAAGTATAAATTGTTGAATATCAGCTTTTATTTGAGCGCAATTGTCATAAGCATTATCGATTTGCAGAAGACTGCGAATGATACGTTTTGCTTGATCAGATATATCCAATTCTTCTTCCCAGCTTTTTTCCGGTGTATTTTCTTGAACGGTAAAATTGGAATACAGCAAAAATAAAAGAAAATGGCCCAATCCATAGAAATCCGCCTGTTGGTTTACTTCTTTTCGCAAATCCAGTTTGCGTCGTTTCTCCTTGTATTTAGAATTCAAAGGTCTAGCAAGTCCTAAATCAATCAGCCTAATCTTTGATCCGGCTAGGATGACATTAGGAATACGGATATCACGATGGATAAGTTTACGACAATGAAGATATTCAATATGTTCTAATAATTCGAAAGCAATCCTAAAAGCTTCTCTTTCAGGTATGACCATATTTTCAGCAAAAATTAATTGTTCAAAATTCTTTCCATCAATAAATTCCATCGTATAATAAGGGATTTTCTTAAATGTCCCATCCTCAAAATACATTGGAAATCCTGGATTATGAATCGAATTTAATAATATTTTTTCTAACTCAAAGCCTTGTCTTCCAGCCTTGGTTATTCTTTTGTGAAGGCGAAGTGCTTTGAGAACCTTATTCGTTTGAGTAACTAAATCTACTACTAGATAGATGTGCCCATAGCTGCCCATGCCGAGATGACTGATCACCTGATAGCGGCCAGCCAGAATTTTTTCTTTAGAAAACGGCCTTTCGAAAAGATTGGAAAATAATAAAATGATTTTTTTCACCATTTATTTAACTGCTAAAGAAACTAGACATAAAACTGCCGCTTTTATGCTTCTTTTTATAATGATGGTGCCCTAGATGGTTGTGATTATAATGGTTCATTTTCTTCCAGGCATCGCTTGATGAGCTGTATTTATGATTCCCATGGCTCAGCTTGCTTTTAATAATTGATTTAAGGATTTTTTTGAACATCCGAATCCCTCCTCATCTTCGTAACAATATATACGAACAAGAAAAATAATGGTTTCGCTATTTTTAAAAAAAATAATTCATTTCATCGAATCAAACAAAAAGCGAGCACAGAATGCTCGTCTTTCGTCTCCATCTATGTTAAGAAGAGGCTTTTCCCTTCTTTCATTCATTGTTTATTATTCATCTTCCACTTCTTCATCGATGATACTTTTCTCAATTAAATATTCAAAGGTAATGTCAGCGAGTTCTTCCAATTCTTCTTCGCTAGGAACGTATCCCCTTTTTACAAGCTCATGAAAGAAAAATTCGGCAATTTCTTCTGTATCAATAAATACTTCAATTTCTCTCATAGCATCGCCCCCTTTTTACAGAATGTATGATGTACATGGCCTTTTCATGCTATTTCAATTTATTAAAAAAAGAAACATGTCTTTTTTTAATCGGACAAGCATATGTTTGAAGTAAAGAATCCTACTTGAGGTGATATCATGTTAAATTTACAAACAAAGTTTGAGGCATTAATGGAAGATGTTAACAAAGAAGATGGGCAAACTGTACAAATGATGGAAAACTTACTTGGTGCGATGTTTTTTTTGATTAAGTGGACCGGAATTCCTTTTGTTTTGTATTTACTGTTTGCGGTAACACGGTTATAGGCTACACATGGCTTTTGCCATCGTTGCTTACAAGGCTCTCTAACTTTCTGAGAATAACTCGCATGACTTGATAGTATTCTTGATCATGAAATAATTCATATAGTATTCGATAATCGTTGAATATATCTAACAAATTATCAATTAGTTCCTTCTTTTCCTTTTTACGCTCGATTTCTTCAAATTCCGATTTCCTTACCATGTTTTGCAAATTAGGATTTTTTGTTGGTTTTTCTTGCTTATTTACTAAGTATAAGAGGCCTAGTTTTTGAATAAATGTGTCTGCACTCTCCGCATCCGCCACAAGCGTCAGTTCCTCTTCTCCTGCTTCAAGCCACTCCCCATCACTTACTCTGGATAGTTCATAGATAACATCTTCCCATGCATCATCCTTATAGCGCCATATTTCGGTGCGGAAGCCAACTACTTTAAATAAATCTGCTCCATAACCGGCTACTTGAACCAAATCACCTATAAAAAATTTATATTCTATATCAATTTGCTCCTGTTCCATTATCGTGCCGTCATATTCGGAGAGTAATTGCAAGGCTTCCTCAATGAACAGCCCATCACTCTTATTCACTTCATACACATACTTTCCGTCGAGCCATTTTACATCTGTAACTCTGCCAACAGTACCATATATTGTAATCACGACCGTATCACCGATCTTGTACTTCGGTTTTTTTCGTTTTGCCATGTCCTCCCATCCTCTCAAATGATTAGTCGTGAATTTTGATTACAATAGTATATGCGCAGCTATTTATAAAAGCGCATGACAATTATAAAATGAAAAAATCGCCTCAAAAAGGAGACGATTTCTTTTTAAGCTTTATTTTCAGATATGATATACAACTGCCAGGCTTCATCAAATATAGACATCGATTCCAAATAATGACCATTCATTTCGAGATACGAGCTTAATTCGTGGTAATCAGATGAATTTTTTGGAAAACTATGATCTAAATAAGCATGATTCGCAAATAGGCTCAATGCGTCCTTAGGGGAAGGATGCCGATATTTCATTAAGAAATGATAAAATGATTTGCTCATGATAACGCCTTTCTAATCCGTTTTATTTATAATCCATACTATAACGGATATAGTTGGCAGCGTAAAGTTTCACATAACAAAAGCAGCCTGATATTTAGTTGCTTACTTTTAGGAAGAGAAATCAAAGTAATTTTTCTTTAATAGCCTCGGGATTGCCATTAATTCTTCAAAGGTAATCACTTTTCCAACCTTACGGCAATCAATTAAATATAATTGGTTCTCAATTTCTTTTACTATCGGCTCACTCTGATAGACCATCGAACAATCCGGACAAGAGAGAGTCGGCGTCTCAGAGATTTCAATTGCACGTGTTCCATCAGGGATTTCCCAATACACCGAACCTGTCAATCTTTTCACATTTGGGCTGCTGCACCACTCACACACCATTTGCCCTAAACCCCCTCTGTCGTACTGCTGGAATTAGGTGTTTCATGACTTTCCTTTTCTTTTTGGGTTTGTGCTTTATATTTCTTATCCTTCAATTCATCCCGTTTGCTTCGTTTATCTTTAAGCGATGTATGAGCAGGGTCTTGATTGTAATCCTTACGGCGGTTCAGTCTTGATAATCCTTCCGGAACGAGATTAAAGTGCTGGTCATTCATAATCCCCGCTATCCCGGCAAGGGAGCGTTTTTCTTCCATGTCAGGATAGACCTCTTTAAAGTAGTTCTCCGCCCTTCCAGGGACATAGTTTTCCGGTTCTGGATACGAAGTAATAACACCCTCAAAGTTCCGTAGGACAACCTTTTCCGCACTTTGCGAAATTAAATAATTAGGCTGAAGGGCAATTTTTCCGCCTCCTCCCGGTGCATCAACGACAAATGTAGGCACTGCATAGCCGCTTGTATGTCCTCTTAATCCCTCAATGATTTCAAGGCCTTTTGAAACAGGTGCACGAAAATGGCCGATGCCTTCTGAAAGATCACATTGATAAATATAGTATGGCCGTACACGGATTTTCACAAGATCATGCATCAGTCTTTTCATAATTGGAACGCTGTCATTAATACCTGCTAGAATAACAGACTGATTGCCAACTGGAACGCCGCAATTGGCGAGCATTTCACAGGCACGTTTCGATTCCTCCGTGATTTCGATCGACGTATTAAAATGGGTATTCAGCCAAACCGGATGATATTTTTTTAAAATATTACAGAGATTTTCCGTAATCCTCTGCGGGAATACAACCGGAGCCCTCGTCCCTATCCGAATAATTTCTACATGATCAATTTCTCTTAGGTTCTTAAGAATATATTCCAAAATATTATCATTAATAAGGAGGCCATCCCCTCCGGAAATCAATACATCCCTTACCTGCGGGGTTTGCCGGATATATCCAATCGCAGCATCCAGCTGCTTCTTTGGAACACCCATGCCAATTTGCCCCGAGAAGCGCCGTCTTGTACAATAGCGGCAATACATGGAACATTGATTGGTTACAAGAAAGAGCACCCGGTCTGGATAACGATGGGTTAACCCAGGAACGGGAGAATCTTCATCTTCGTATAATGGATCTTCGAGGTCATACTTGGTTTTATAAATTTCTTTTGAAATGGGTACAGACTGCATTCTAATCGGACAGCGTGGGTCATCTTGATTCATCAAGGAAGCATAATAGGGTGTAATATTTAAGGGGATTGTTTTCGTCGAAATTCTTACTCCCTCTTCTTCATCCGGCGTCAGATTGATAACTTTTTTTAAGTCATCTAACGTTCGAATCGTATTTGTCAGCTGCCACAGCCAATCGTTCCATTGTTCTTCGGTAACATCCTTCCAAAGCTCAATATCTTTCCAATGCCTTTTTGGCTTATATAAAAATTGTTTCATCACAATTCCTCCATTCGTGACCTTTACTTATTAATATGCAAGAAACGTGCCAATGCTTAAATGCTGGAGCGCCCGTTTGGAGGAACAAAAAGGCGCCGAAAATTCGGCGCCTTAGTCTAGTATTTTTTTAATTTTATATTGTAACGTTTGTCTTGGAATCTCTAATAGCTTGGAAGCTTGATTGATATTTCCAGCGCTTAACTCTAATGCATTTTTAATTAATCGTTTCTCTAACTTTTCAATATTTTTCCTAAGTGAAAGCTCTCCAGTTGAATCCATACAACTTTGCTGCGATGCTGAAAGATGCTTCAACATTATCGGCAAATCCTCGACCCTCAGGTATTCCGCGTCAGAGATATTCATCATGTATTCAATCGTATGCTTTAACTCGCGTACATTCCCTGGCCATTGATACTCCATGAAAAAGGATTCACACGAATTTTTAATACCCTTTATGTTTTTTGTCAATTTAACGTTGTAATCCTTAATAAAGTGTTCTGTTAAAAACAAAATATCTTCTTTTCGATCCCTTAATGGCAGCAGGGAAAAGGTGAACACATTTAATCGGTAATAGAGGTCAGACCTAAGCTTCTGGTCTTGAAGTGCTTCATTTGGATGTACATTCATCGCGGCAATGACACGAACATCCACAAGCATGTTTTCAGAGCTCCCGACCCTTCTAACCATTCCATCCTCTAACACTCTAAGCAGCTTCGCCTGCAGTTCAATCGGCATAGTATGTAACTCGTCTAGAAAAAGAGTGCCCCCATCTGCCAGCTCAAATAAGCCTTTACGGTCAACTGCCCCAGTATAGCTTCCCTTAGCTGTACCAAAAAGAATGCTTTCAAGCAGGGTTTCAGGGATTGCTGCACAATTTTGCGCTATAAATGGACCTTCTGAGCGCAGTGATTCATGGTGGAGGCCCTGTACAAAGAGTTCTTTTCCAGTGCCGCTTTCCCCGTAAACAAGAATGGGAGAATCCGATTTTGCTAATCTTTTCGCATCCTCCTTCAAGCTGTTGAAGCTGGGATTTACCGTCATTAAATCCCTAAGGGTATACTTGACCTGCTTTGCAGATTTTTTCCTGCTGCTTCTATTTAACCCTTTTTGCAGGTCTAGTAATCTTTCTGCAAACAGCTTCATTCGTGAATAATCTTTAGCGATTTCAACGGCACCGATGATTTCTTCGCCTAAAAAGATTGGCAGTGTTGTATTCATGGTATCAATTCTTGTGCCATGCAAATTCATATAGACCTGGGTTTGATTGTAAATTGGCTTTCCTGTTTTTATGACCTTTAACAAGGTACTAGATTCTTCTGAAAGGGAAGGAAAGGAGTCAAATAAATGCTTCCCCAATACTTCCTTTACTGTCATCCCGTCATGTCTTGCTGCCACTTCGTTATAATATATCGTTTTTCCTTCTGTATTGACCACATGGATTCCTTCATCAATACTTTTTAGAATGGCACTTAGAACTTCTTGCGTTAAAGCGATTAATTGGGCCATTTATTTCACCTGCCTTTCTGGTAAGATAAGGTGCCGAAAAATGGTCATACTTGAGCCAAAAATTTAGCAGTTTGCCAGATTCTTTACCCACATATTCATATTTTCTAATTTGTCATAGATATAGCAATTATTCATTAACCTTCCCCTATAGGAATACCCAAGCTGGTATAAAACAGCATTCATGCCAAAGGATAATGATCTAGCTATCGAATAGGCACAAAAGATTCCTTTTCTTTTCAATTCAGCCTCAATCTCTTTAAGAATTAGCTTCATTAATCCATACTTCCGGTGTTCTGTCAGGGTCGCACAATCTGTTAATTCCGCATTTTTATAAAACCCATTGATTTCAGCAGAGGCAGCGCTGACTATTTTACCCTGGTAAAGAAATGCATAATAAATCGTTCCGTCCTTCATGGTCTTTTTAATATATTCCGGATCATTCATCGGAGTGGGATAGATTTGAAACACTTGGCCATACAGCGCGGCTAGCTCTACCGCATATCTTTCGTCTGCCTTTTTCAATTCATATTCTTTAGGAGGAAACGCTTTTTCGACCGATATATCTAATTGATAAATACTGTGGACCATCCCGTCTTCTGTAATCCAATGATCGTTTTTCTTCCTTTCTGGTGTAAAAAACTTTGAAAAAAAATGAGCATCGGAACCAAGAAAATAACGATCGACGACCGCTTCAGGCTGGAGTGCATGTTCGAGTAATTTCAGTGAATCTTCTGTACGCCCCTTAAATATTAGCTTTTCCGCTTGGTGCTTTTTAATAAGCTCCTCTGTTTTTTCTAATATCAAGTTCAAATTCCCCCGATAATCATCCACACGAATTCGTTTATTAAAGGGGTCCAAATAGACCTCCAGGAAAAAGTGACTGTCCTCCAAATAAATCGTTTCTGATGTTTGATTCATTCGATCCCCTCCTTAAACACCATGAAGCTATTTGAAAAAAAGTCTGGCCTAGAATTAAGCCAGACATCGTGATGTTATTCCATCTTAAAGCTAATTAATTTTAATTCGGACATTTCCTCGACGGCGTATTTGATTCCTTCTCGTCCCATGCCGCTTAACTTCACCCCGCCGTATGGCATTTGATCAACGCGGAACGTAGGAATATCATTAATCATTACGCCGCCAACTTCTAATCTTTTCGCAGCCTGAAGTCCATAATGGATGTTATCCGTAAAAATCCCTGCCTGCAGGCCATATTTTGAGTCATTGACCATCTCAATGGCCTCATTCATTGTTTTAAACCGATTGATATGGACGACCGGAGCAAAAATTTCTTCACAAGAAACCTTTTCACTGGTGTCTACATCGACCAAAACGGTTGGCTGATAAATTCCATCCGTAATGCTGCCGCCAATTTTTATCCCTGCACCGCTTGCGACTGCTTCTTCTACCCACTCTTTTGTACGCTGAACATCTCCCCTCGAAATCAATGCAGAGATATCTGTATCTTCATCCAAGGGATTTCCGATTTTTAGTTTTTTCACTTCTTCTATGAACTGCTCCGTAAATGCTTCCAATAGATTTTCATGAACAAAAATTCGCTGAATGCTAATACATACCTGCCCCTGGTAGGAAAACGCACCTGTGACAATCCTTGGGATAATCTTTTCAAGGTTGACCCCTTCGTCGACAATTACGGCAGAGTTTGAACCTAATTCCAGGGTTACTCGCTTTAAGCCGGAGTTTTCCCTGATATATCTGCCAACCTCAGGGCTTCCCGTAAAGGTGATCATCTTAATTCTGTCGTCTTTCATTAATATATCGCCGACACTGCGTCCGCTTCCGGTTACCACGTTTAAGGCACCGTGCGGCAAACCTGCCCGGTGAAAAAATTCAGCAATCTTATAAGCCGATAACGGGGTTTGGCTCGCCGGTTTTAACACCACAGGATTTCCTGCGGCAATCGCTGGTCCTACTTTATGAGCAACGAGATTCATAGGGAAATTGAATGGCGTAATCGCTGCGATGACACCAATGGGCTCTCTAACTGTAAAAGCTAGCCTTCCTTCCCCGCCTGGGGCTGCATCCATCGGAACAGTTTCTCCATGGATTCTTCTTGCTTCATGGGAAGCAAAGGTATAGGTCATGATTGTCCGGTCCACCTCGGCCCGAGCAGCTTTAATCGGTTTTGCTGCTTCTTGAGAAATGATCTTAGCACATTCTTCTCTTTCTTCCTTTAGAAAACCTGCTACTTTTTCTAAAATTTCCGCCCTGACATATGCCGGCAGCGCTGCTAATTTTGCGGAAGCCTGATATGCAGACGCGATTGCATCCAGGACATCGTCCTTTCCGGCAACTGCAATATCCGCAATATGCTTAAGATTAAAAGGGTTCTTTAATTCCGTATAGGTTGCTGCAGGACGGTATTCTCCGCCAATCCATAGTGATTGTTTCAAAATATTATCCTCCATTCCCTTGCTTTACCACTATTATAGAAATCTATTTGAAAGAAAGTGGTTTAAATTGACTTATTTTTTTGACAACAAAGTTGAATGGCTTTCTCTAACACTTCCATTCCCTCATTCAGCTGTTCATCTGTTATCACAAGTGGAGTTAATAAGCGAATGACATTGCCATATAATCCCGCTGTCATGATAATAAGTCCATTTTGATGGGCGGTTTTAATGATTTCCTGAACAAGGTCTTTATTAGGTGATTTGGATTCGGAATCCGTTACAAATTCGATGGCACACATTGCGCCGAGATGACGAACTTCACCAATTTGCGGATAATGGGTTTTGATTTTTTCAAAACGGTTTTGGAAGGCTTTGCCGATGTTTTCGGCCCGGCTTAACAAACCTCCTTCCTCGATGGTTTTCACCACTTCAAGTCCGGCAACGCAGCCAAGCGGGCTGCCGCCATATGTTCCGCCAATTTCTCCTGTGTTAGGAGAATCCATAATTTCAGCGCGGCCGGTGACAGCACTAATCGGCAATCCTGCCGCGATTGATTTAGACATCGTTAAAAGATCCGGTACAACATCAAAATGCTCGATGGCAAACATTTTTCCAGTTCGGCCAAATCCAGTTTGAATCTCATCAGCAATAAACAAAATCCCATGCTTTTCACATAGAGCTTTGACACCTTTCACAAAGCCTTTCGAAGGAAAGACAAATCCCCCTTCACCTTGTACCGGTTCCATAATCACCGCAGCTATTTCTTCTGGAGGAACTTCACTTTGGAAAAAGGTTTCAAATCGCTGGAGAAGTGCAGCATCTAACTGTTCCGGGGAGTCAAATTCTGAGCGATAATAATAAGGGTATGGCCACTTATAGGTCTCAGGCGCAAAAGGACCAAACTCATATTTATATGGCTTGACCTTGCTTGTTAAGGACATCGCCATATAGGTTCGTCCGTGAAAGCCTCTTTCAAATGAGATTATCGCTTTCCTTCCGGTATATTTTCGAGCTATTTTTACGGCATTTTCAACAGCCTCTGCCCCGCTGTTTAAAAAGAAGGTTTTCTTCTTATGATTTCCGGGAGTAATTCGGTTTAAGGTTTCAGCGAGCTCAATATAGGGTTCATACATCATAACGTGAAAGCATGGGTGAAGATAGGCATCAATCTGGCGGTGCAGTGCCTCAACGATCATTGGCGGGCAATGACCGACATTTAACGAGCCAATCGCACCGGCAAAATCAATAAAAGTGTTGCCATCAACATCCGTAATTAAAGCTCCTTCCCCTTTTACTGCAAAGGTTGGGATTGTATTAAAGGGTCCCTTTGGGACATTGTGTTCTTTCCTTGCTAGCAGTTCAATTGCTTTCGGACCTGGAATTCTTGTTTTCAATTGAATGGAACTCTTTTTTGTATCCTTTTTGTTACTCATCCACTTCACACCATTCCAATAAAGTAAAGGCAATAATCTCACTAGCAGCAAACAGATCCTCTAAATTAATATGTTCGTTGGCATCATGGGCTGTCTCCGTAATCCCCGGCCCGAAGACAACCACTGGAGTATTCCCTACATTAGAAAGGATTCCTCCATCTGTTCCCCATGGACTCGCCTCTATGGACGGCTGATTTCCTTTTACTTCTATGAAACTCTTTGTAAGCTCTTTTATCAAAGGATGCTCACTCTCAAGGCTTCCTGGCAGCCATCTGCCGCCAAACCACTCAATTTGCAATGGGTTCTCGCTGAACCATTCATCCTTCTCGTTTATTTCTTGCAAACAAGTTTCCATTTCTAATTGGGCAGCTTGAATCGTTTCTTCTGGAGACACTCCCATTCTTCCTTCGATGATCGCGGTGTCAGGGACGGAAGATGGCCACTCACCACTTTTGATTTTTCCAATATTGATCGGAATCGGAATCGGAATTTTTTCGAATAGAGGATCGGATATCCTGGCATTTCTATCTTTCTCTAATTGTTGTAATCTTTGAATAACGATCAGGGATTTTTCGATGGCGCTGACACCTTCATACCTGGTACCCCCATGTGCAGCCCTTCCCTTAACGGTAATTCTGAACCACATCGACCCTTGTTGTTTTGGGAAGATTTTCATATTTGTCGGTTCCGGAATGATTGCCCCGTCTGCTTGATATCCGCGTAATACGGCAGCAAGTGTACCGGCCCCGCCGCTTTCCTCCTCAATGACACTTTGAAAAATAACATCCCCCTTTAACTTTATTCCATTTGCAATTAATGATTCTATTGCCATAATAAGAGCAACATTCCCACCTTTCATATCGGTTGCTCCTCTTCCATAAAGCTTGCCGCACTCTATCGTTCCGCTAAAAGGATCCTGCTTCCAGTTGTTTACATTTCCTACCGGCACCACATCAATATGCCCATTTAGAATGATAGATTTGCCTCCGCCGGAACCTTTTAGCACGGCAACTAAATTAGGATTTCCATCGAAACTTTCCCGGTCACAACAATAGGCAGGATGTTTCTTCAGCTCGTCGCCGTCAATCTCCCAAATATCTAATGTTAAGCCAAGCTGACGGCATTTTTCGATAACTATTGCCTGGGTCCCGCTTTCATTTCCTCTTGTACTATCCTCTTGAACAAGGATTTGTAACAATCGTGCTCCCCTGGCGCGATTTTCCTTAAGCCACTGCTTAATACGGACTTTATTTTTTTCCATGTGACTCACTCCTTTTGCCCAGATTTTGCTAGTATGGTATTCTACGGATATTTTCACTTATGTTAAATTCACAACCGGTCTTAGTGACGACATTTTCTAAACTATATGGCGCAAATAATTCGGTCAGAAGCAGCCCTTCTTCCGTTACCTTGAAAACGGCCATTTCTGTAATAATCAGGTCAACACACTTGGATGAGGTCAAAGGCAGCGTACAGACTGGAACAATTTTGGGACTGCCATTTTTATCATTATGATTCATAACCACAATGACTTTTTTGGCTTTTTGAGCGAGTTCCATCGCCCCTCCCATTCCTGGAACCTTTTTTCCCGGTACAATCCAATTCGCTAAGTCGCCATTTTGGCTGACTTGAAGGGAACCTAAAATGGTAATATCAACTTTACCTCTGCGGATCATCCCAAAGGCAATGGCACTATCTGTGTAGGAACCTCCGCAAGTGAGGGTGACAGGAAATCCTCCGGCATTGCATAAATTTTCATCCTCTTCACCCTTATTTGGACTTGGTCCCATGCCGGTTATCCCGTTTTCAGCATGAAACATCACTTTTGTTTCTTCAGATAGATGGTTGGGGACAAGAGAGGGGATGCCGATTCCAAGATTCACGACCATTCCATTTTGAATTTCCTCAGATGCCCTTCTCGCCATTTGATTCCGAATATCTACTCCCATGCCCATTTCCAATTCACTCCCTTCGACGGAATGACATAATTGATGAAAACTCCCGGGGTAATAATTTCATCCGGGGCCAGGCTGCCCAATGGAACAATTTCTTCGACTTCCGCAATCGTAATGTCCCCTGCCATTGCGACAAGTGGATTAGTGTTACGGGCACTTTTGTCATAAATCAAATTCCCGTACTCATCTGCTTTTTTCGCAAACACGATTGAAACCTCTGCAGTTAAGGCTGTTTCTACAAGATAGTTTTTTCCATTTAGTGTAAATAGAGGTTTATTCTTTGCCACAATCTCATTATCCATGCCAATATCGGAAAGGATTGCCGGCAGTCCCACGCCTCCGGCACGGATTCTCTCGGCTAAGATTCCTTGCGGGGAAAACTCAACTACAAGCTTTCCCTCGTGCATTTGCTGGCCAGCATAGGGGTTTGAACCGATATGAGAGGCAATTACTTTTTTGGCTCGCTCCGCTTTGACCAACTTGCCGATTCCTATAGTCGGAAAACCTGTATCGTTCCCAATTAAGGTAAGGTTAGTAACTCCTTTTTCTAGTATTCCATCGATTAGGGTCGGCGGCGATCCCACCCCGCCAAAACCTCCAAACATCAACGTCATGCCGTCATGGAATAATTCCATAACATTCTCAAGCGCCGTAATTTTGCCGAATGGATTATCCATTTACGCTTCACCAGCCATTCCTAGATTTGCTTTGAAAATGCTTCAAATGTTTCTTTTAATAGTGCGGCAAGTTCCTCGATTTCCCTTTTTGAGATTGTTAATGGCGGGGACACGATGATGGCATCACCGTTTACACCGTCGATTCCCGCTCCTGCAGGATATATGAGCAGCCCTTTTTCTTTGGCAAGGGCTACAATTTTTTGTGTGACTTGTGCACTTCTTGGAAAAGGAGTTTTCGCGCTTTCATCTTCAACAAATTCTATTCCCAGCAGCAACCCTTTACCTCGAATGTCTCCAATAAATGAAAATTGGCCTTTTAATTTTTCGAGCTGATTTTTTAAATAAGTACTCTTACAATCTACCTCTTTTAAAATCTCGTTTTTTTCCAAATATTCCAGAACGGCTAAGGAAACGGCGCATGTTTGGGGGTTAGCACTTAAAGTATGACCGCTCATCACGGATTTTGACCCTGCCAATATTGGCTCCATTACCTTTTCACTGGCAACGGCTGCCGCTATTGGTGCGTAGCCCGCCCCCATTCCTTTCCCTAAAGCAACAATATCCGGCGTAACTCCCCATTGCTCACAGGCAAGCATCGTCCCAGTACGTCCAAACCCTGTCATCACCTCATCAGCGATAAAAAGAATATCATGGGCTTGACATATTTCTTTTATCTGTTTGAAATAATCCTTTGGCGGCGCGATGGCTCCGCCTGCTGCACCAATCACAGGTTCAGCAATGAAAGCAGCAATTTTGTCTGCTCCTAATCGTGAAATGGCAGTATCTAGTTCGCGGGCACATAAATAATTACAGGAAGGTGCCTCTAGGTTGTAAGGACAGCGGTAACAGTAGGGAGGGTGGATGACGGGAAATTCTTCTAAGAGGGGAACAAATCTTGCTCTTCTTCCTGTATGCCCCGACATCGAAAGGGCTCCAAGTGTGATTCCATGGTAACTGACCCAGCGGGATAATATTTTGGTTTTAGTTTGAATTCCTTTTTCCTGCCAATATTGGATGGCCATTTTCATAGCTGTCTCGGTCGCTTCCGAACCGCTGTTTACAAAAAAGCTCCAATTAAGCCCTTCTGGAGTTAGTTCAGCAATTTTTTCAGCCAGCTTTTCGGCCGCTTCACTGGTAAATTGCGAGCGATAGACAAAGGAAACCTTATTTGCCTGCTCATTCATCGCGTCAATAATTTCTCTTACTCCGTGGCCAATATTAGCTGTAACAGCACCAGACGAAGCATCCAAATATTTTTTCCCTTCTTTATCAAATAAATAGACCCCTTTGCCATAATCAATCATTGGGTATATTTCATCAAGCATTGGTTTAATTAAAAAAGAACGCTCCATGGGGCGGACACCACTTTCTTCTTAAAATAAGTCAGGCCTCATAGAAATTGTATGAAACATCTATTTGTTTCTTTCATCTTATTTAGAAATCGTTATTGGGAATAAAAAAACAGACACCATGAAGTCAGGATTCTGTACATATTTGTGAAGATAGTTCTCATTGTGGGTTTCATACGGACAAATTTCTTTGGAATTCATAAATTCTGTCCTCATGGAGGGTTCATACGGACAAATATCCACTTGAGGAAGGCAAAAATGTCCTCATGAAAAATCATGAGGACATAAACCAAATTAAAATATAAAATTTGTATCGAAAAATCATTTAACATAGGACAGTTTTAGTTTCATCCTATTTTTAACTGAACTAAATCTTCATCCTGTTCCGCTAACTGGCGGAAAAAATCTGTCTCCTCATTTTCGAATACAAAATCAAGCACTTGCTGCGCTTCAGAGGTACGGTTAAGTAACGCTAAATAACAAGCCTTGTTGTAATGAGCAAGTAAGTTTTCATCTTCCATTTCCAAAACCCGATTAATCATGTCTAAAGCTTTTTCATTTTTATCTAAATAACTCAACGTAACACTTAGCTGCAGTTTAATGGAGGAGTCAAAGGGATGAATTTCCATTCCTTTTTCAAGCAGTTCCTTAGCCTCAGCATATTTGCCTTGTTTATTTAACCATTGGCCTAAATGGGAATGGGCATGATTTTCAAATGGATTATCAGCAATTACCTGTTTCATTCTTTTTTCAGCCTCTGCTATGTCTCCTTGTTCACCAATTATATAGGCAGAAACTGCTTGAACGTGGGAATTTTCAGGATCCTGCTGTAAACATTTTTCAAACAATGGCAATGCCGCCTGATAGTCCTTGGAATCCAAATAAATCATGCCTAATTGATAGGCAATCTTATCATCCCATGCAGTGGATAAAGCTTTCTGCAACACCTTAATAGAGTCATCCATTAAATCAAAATCCTCATAAAACTTTGCAAATCGGCTTACAAGATTCAGATTGTCAGGAGCCAATTTAATAGCCGTTTCGTATAACTCGATTGCTGTACCAAATATTCTCATTTGTTTAAATCGATTCTTCAGCTTTCGGACAAACCGAGTAAATACATTCCCTTCATCCTCGTCCAACCAATCAGCTTCCCTGAAATGCTCCTCAACAGCTTCACCAGCTAACAGGAACATAGAAGCCTTTTCTTCGCTCTTTCCTTTGAATTGATGAAGGAAATCCTCAAGGGCCGCCCAACGATTAGAAGCTGCGGTAAATTGGATAAGCGTCTTAAATAAATCTTCATCCTCGTTATACTTATTTAAAAGATGCTTAAGTCGTAAAGAAGCCTTTTCCCACTTTTTCTGTTTAATTAACAGCTTGGCTTGGTGGTGAAGCAGTTCTGGCTGTTCAGGTTCATTTTCCACTGCTTCCTTTAGAATACTCTCTTCTGCTTTTATATTTCCAAGGGCTCCGTGTGTGTAGGCTAGCATGTCGAGTCTCCGCACCTCCGGGAATGAGCCTTGCAAATTTTCAAGCTTGTTTAATAAATTGTGCAATCCTTCCTCATCCATAATCGAGGTCAAGTATTCCACATTTACATTGATCGGAGCAATTTCCAAAAGACGAAGTAAATAGTCTGCCTCTTCTTCCCGCTTATCCTGGTATAATGCTATTTCCGCAAGCTTCAGATAGGCAAGGTCGACTTTTGCATCCAGCTCTAAACACTTCTTAAAGGCATCCTTTGCAAAATCAAGCTGATTCAGGTTAAAGTAAACCGCACCCAGACGGTAATAAGGAAAGGAATCTGCTCTAACTTTTAAAGCGGATTTATACGCATCAATCGCTTGAGCATATTGCTGTTTTTCTTCATATAAAGTCCCTTGAAAACATTTAAATTCAATACTATTAGGATGTTGGGATGATTTTTCAGAGAGGAATTCTATCGCCCGGTCGACGAAGGGTGTTTCTTCCACCAATCCCACATAGAGTTCTAATGCATCATACAGATTGGAGTGAATAAAGTCCATTCCGTCTTCAAAAAGCTTTAACCCATCCTTTAATAACGGAAGTTCCTCCTCCTCTTTTGCCCAGTCAGCAATTATCCTGCCACAGTTAATTAAAAATTCACTATCTTTTTCAAAACGTTCTGCATGCTTTTTTAAATATTGAACAGCTTCTTCTTTATGGTCATCACTTGCCATCGATTCTGCCATTCCCAAATAAGCAAATCGCTCATCAGGAAATAAACTTATACAAGTTTGATAAATATTGATTGCTTTTGACCATTCTTCTTGGTCCTTATATAATTCCCCTAGCCGGACATATACTTGAGAGGATTTTGCCGATTGTATTCCAGATAACAGTATTTCCTCCGCCTTTTCCAACTGATCAAATTCCAGCTCAAACAAGTCTGCGGCAGCAAGATAGGCATAAGGGGCTTCATTGTCTAATTTCAAAGACATTAGGTACCCTCTTAAGGCTTTCCGATGTTTTCCTAATTTCTGATCCAAGCGTGCTCTCTCGTACCAGGCATGGGCATCCTTTGGTTCGTCTTTGATGAGCGCATTATATAGCATCCGGGCATTTTCATTCTCGTTCTTTTCCATTAAGACTGCTGCATGGTTCAATCGGATAAATCGGTCGTCTGGAGCAAGCATCATACTAATCTTTGAAAATAACTCGGCTTGAACGATATCCTTTTGATATAGATAGGAAAGCGCTAGATAGCTCCAAGTATAATATTGATCAGGGTCAAGCTGCAGTGAGTTCCTGAAGTAACGGGAGGCTTCTTCATGTTGGTCAAAATAGAGTGAAATTCTGCCCTTTAAAAAATGATATAAGGTACTAAATGTTTTCCGGGTCGTTTTGGTAAGCTGACGCTCGGAAAGTTCCATTTTTGACAATCTTAAATAAGCCTGTGAAACATGGAGATTAAAGAAATCACTCTCTGGATATTCAAGTAAAATCCTTTCTGCACACGCAATGATAAAATCCTCATATTCATCAAAGGAAAAATGCTTTACGACATATATAGGGGTGTACGGAATTTCAATGTTTTCTTGCAAAAATTGAAAAAATAAGCCTTTATATTTATTTTCATCCTCCTCCATTTTCTCACCGAAATCATGAAGTGTCCGAAAATAGGAGTCCTCTTCAAGGGAAAGAAAGGCTATCTCCTCAGCTCTTTCATTAGGCACCGCAACAATTGACATATAACTGGTTGCGCGATTGGCTTTTTGAAGCTCTTCGCTCGAAACATACAGCCCTTCCAGCATGTTTGGGTCCTGTATATGATAAAAGTCAAAGCGGCTGTCATAGCCCGTCATTACTTGTACATGGGATGAATGCTCAAAATCAACACTCAAAAGGATAGGAATGCCCTGTTTTAATAACTGTACATACCGCTCCTTGTTACCAATAAAGTATCGGCAGGAAAACCCAAGCTCTTCAAGATAGGCAACTGTGGTCGACAATCTGGAGCCCGTAAAATCAAAAATACGGGTGGCAATTTCATCCTGCGTGATTTTCATCCCGTAAGAATTCAGGATCATTTCTAAACTGGCCGGGACGCAATAATTGCTCTTTTGAACGATGGGCCTTATCATTAGCTTGATTAACTCTCCATCTTCTATTTTTCGTTCAAATAAGGTAGATTTTAAGCGTTCCTCTTGTACGAAGGCTTCCAGACGAGTGAAATCCTCTAGTTGATAGTATGCATTCCCAGTCAAATGACGGAAATAGTTTTGATAGACATTTAATGGGATGCAATCGTTCAATTGCTTGATTACTTCCAGCATTTCCATTTGCTTTCCAAGATCTCGATAGCGTTTTACTTTTTCCAGCAGGAAGGCAGGCGTTTCTAGGTACAGCTTTTCCCCTTCCTCTATCAGTTTTAATGCTTCCATGGGGCGGCCATTGGCAGCATATAAATCGGATAATAGTAAGTAACAGTAACGGCCTCGCTCCGGATCCTTTAAGCCCAATTGCAGATATTTCTCTGCCTTGTTTCGATTCCCCATTTGCAAATGAATATACCCAAGTTTATCTTCCATAGGCCTCGATGATTCTTTCAGCTTTTCAAGTAACGGCTCGATCTCCTTGAAGCGTTTCATTTCTATTAAACAACGAATCTTGGAAAAATACGCCCTTTCCAGGCTTTCACATTCGTGAATATCTTCCTTACTTTCAGTTATGACGTGTGTAATAATTTCTTCTGCCTCCAAGGGTCTCCCGCCATCCAATAATTCTTCACAATACCAGGACGCCGTTAACAGATTCTGAAAGCGCCGGTAAGCATACCGGACGATAAAGGAACTATAGTTGTACATTAAAAAATGGTCAGTAGTCTTAAGAATTATTTTAAAATCCTCTGCAGACTCTATTTTTTCAAGTTCCATTTTCAAATCAGTGTATCGGAAAGATTTCAAACGAGAAATTTCGCCATTCAATACCTCAAGGGCCTGATAGAATTGTTTTTGTTCATAAAGGGCTTTAAGTTGAGTAATAATCGTCATTTTACACCTCTGCATTCGAAACCATTTCTTTTAGTCTAGCATATTAAAAAATGCACGACATTCCTAGAGAATTCCAGAAAAAATAAAAACCCGCTAAAAAGCGGGCTTAAGCCATTACTATTTCTTCCTTTTGTTCTGTTGCAGTTTTTTCGATTATGTCTCTTGCAATCCAGACGCCGCAGGCGCTTGCCTGGGCAAGCCCCCTTGTTATACCGGCACCATCGCCGCCAACATACAGGCCGCTGATTTCTGTTTCAAATCGATCATTTAATTTTGGTCTGGCGGAATAGAATTTCGCTTCCACACCATAGAACAAGGTATGTTCCGATGCAAGACCAGGTGTTACTTGATTCAATGCCTCTGTCATTTCAATTAAGCTCTTTAATGTGTTATATGGAAGGACTAATCCAAGGTCTCCAGGAACTGCTTCTTTTAATGTTGGTTCTAGGAATCCCTCTTTAATCCGTTTTTCAGTTGATCTTCTGCCCTTTAAGATGTCGCCATATTTTTGGACGATTAATCCGCCATTCGATAGGCTGTTTGCCAAGCGTGAAATTTCATGCGCATATTCATTCGGCTTATCAAACGGATCGGAAAATGTGTGCGAGACGAGCAGGGCAAAGTTCGTATTCGGGCTGCCTAGCTTGGGATCCTTGTAGGCATGGCCATTTGCCAGCATGATACCGGAGTGGTTTTCAACCACGACATGGCCTGATGGGTTGCTGCAAAAAGTACGCACCCTGGTTCCAACAGATGTATTAAAAACAAATTTTCCTTCATATAAATGCTCATTGATTTCCTGCATGACAATATTGGAAGTTTCCACGCGGACACCAATATCCACTTGGTTGCTAATCATTTTTAATCTGCGAGTTTTCAAAATATCGGAAAGCCATTTAGAACCATCTCTACCTGGAGTGATAATTACTTTATCAGCGTATATATATTGCTCACTTTTTAGTTTAATTCCCTTAACCACATGACCGTCCGGGGTTTTTTCTGTAAATAGATCTTCAACTTCTGTTTTAAATTTCATCTCAACCTTATCTTTTAAATATTCAAAAATACTTTTCAAGATTTCAAGGTTCTGTTCCGTACCCAAATGGCGAACCTGGGCACGCAGCAGCTTAAGTCCTGCAGCAAAGCCGCGGCGTTCGATATCCTTTACTTCCTCAGTTAACGGGTCAGTAATACTTTGGGTAGCCCCGTGCTGTAAATTAATCTCGTCCACATAGCGAATTAAATCTACTACTTGAGAGTCTGGCAAATAATCCGTCATCCAGCCGCCAAATTCACTTGTGATATTAAACTTCCCGTCCGAATAAGCACCAGCACCACCGAACCCATTTGTAATCGAACAGGCAGGCAAGCATCCGGCAAAATCCTTTTTCCCTGCAGCCGGCGGACATTTTTCAATTTTCTTTTGTAAAATTGGGCAATTACGTCGATAAATATCATGTCCTTTATCAACTAATAAAACCTTTGCGTTCGGCATTTTTAGTGTAAGTTCATAGCAGGCGAAGATCCCTGCAGGGCCAGCCCCTACTACAATCACATCATATCTCGTATTCATTGTCCAATTACCTCCAAAGTCGTTTTACTCAACATTGGTAAATATAGCATGCAATTCCCCTTCCGTCAACAATAAATACGAACTATTTTTTATATTATGTATAAAACGTTCGTGTTTAAGGTATTAATCTGAATGTTAGAACAATAACTAAGGCTGACTCCTCTAGTCAGCCTTTTTACATTTTAATATGCCCAGCTTGCGCCGATGATGATTAACAAGATAAATAGAACAACGATTAAGGCAAAGCCTCCAAACCCGCATCCTACTCCTCCATAACCTACTCCTCCATAACCTACTCCGGGATAACCGCCGCAGCCATCATATCCAAATCCATGACCATAATACATATAAGAATCACTCCTTGAGAAATTGTTCTTAATTGCTCTTTCCTCTGTTACTTTATGAACTAGGTACTTGACCTGTCTGTGCATTCGCCTATATTATGAAAGACAATGAAAATAAAGCAGGTGAATTAATGAAATCGATATTGAAAAATTTTATTAATGGCATTTTAACGATTGTGCCGATCATTCTAGTGATCTATGTTATTTATAAAACCTTTATGTTTTTAGATAGTCTGCTCGGAAATACGCTTAAGCCTTTTTTTAAAGATGATTACATACCTGGAATCGGCTTACTGACTACTATCGTATTAATAACTCTTTTAGGATGGATGTCTACGAAATATATAACTGGGAAAATTATCAAATTAATTGATAAGCTTCTCGAAAAAATCCCCGTCGTCAAAACAATTTATTCCGTGATTAAAGACACTGTCCAGTCGTTTCTAGGTGATAAGAAATCTTTTTCAAAGGTTGCCCTTGTCACGCTTCCTGGAACGGAAATGAAAAGCATTGGTTTTATTACATCTGATCAGTTGGAAACCTTCCATGACCCGCTTAAAGAACATGTGGCGGTTTATATTCCGCAAACCTTTCAAGTTGCCGGGTTTACCTTTTTAATTCCAAAAGAGCAGGTTGAAGTGATTGATGTGAAGGCGGAGGATGCGATGAAATTTGTCCTATCGGGCGGAATGACCTCCTCAAGTAAGCAAAATGGAAGAAATGCATAAAAAAAGCCGCATTGGCGGCTTTTTATTTTGCTTCAAATAGTTTTGAATATTCCCCGTAGCCTTCTTCTGCTAATCTTTCCTTCGGAACAAATTTAAGGGCGGCGGAATTAATGCAGTAACGTAACCCAGTTGGATTTGGACCATCGTTAAACACATGGCCTAAATGGGAATCTGCCGATTTGCTCCTCACCTCGGTGCGAATCATAAAATGGCTGAAATCCTGCTTTTCGGTCACTTCATCCTCATGTATCGGCTTGGTAAAGCTCGGCCAGCCGCAGCCGGCATCGAACTTATCGTGAGAACTGAACAGCGGCTTCCCAGAAACAATATCGACATATATGCCTTCCCGTGTTTCATTCCAATATTCATTGCGGAAGGGAGGCTCGGTCCCATTATTTTGTGTCACCTCAAACTGCATCGGTGTTAAATCTTTTTTCAACTGATTCAAATCTTTATCTTTCATTTGTGTTTCCCTCCCCAGTGACTTTGAATATATCCGGCTCGTCCTGAGCCAATATGATATCGTTCGTAATGGGCTGGATTTTTCTTATAATAATGCTGGTGGTACTCTTCAGCCGGATAAAAGGTTTGTGCCGGTAAAATTGGTGTCACAATCGGTTTGTTGAAGCGGCCGCTCGTCTGTAATCGTTGTTTGGATTCCTCGGCCTGTCTTTTTTGCTGCTCATCATGGTAGAAAATCGCGGTCTGATAGGATTGACCGCGGTCGTAGAATTGACCGCCAGGATCGGTTGGATCAATTTGCTGCCAAAATAGCTCAAGCAATTTTTCGTATGGAAAAACCTCAGGATCAAAGGTTATTTGAACCGCTTCATAATGCCCGGTTGTGTCACTGCACACCAGCTGGTACGTCGGATTTGCCACGGTTCCCCCTGTATACCCGGAAATCACACTTTTAATGCCAGGCTGTTCATCAAATGGTTTCACCATACACCAAAAACAGCCGCCAGCAAATGTAGCTAGTTGGTTGGTCTTTTCCATGTCCCCACCCCTTTGTTTACTTTGATTAAAAGTATACAAAATCCAAGTCCAAAAATAAAATTCCCTGACTGAGATATAAAAAAGACCGGATCAGTCATATTACTGGTCCGGCTTAAAATCGCTTAATATTTACTTCGCTGCTTGATTTGTTTATTAATATTCTTCCATTGCTTTCTGACTTCCGCTTGTGCCCGCTTATCTGATTTTCGTTCAATAAACGCAAGCTCTTTTTGCAGCTTGTTGTAGCTCGTCAGGCGTTCGAAAGAAAGTGTTCCTTCATGAATGGCCAGCACAACAGCACAGCCAGGCTCATCTTTATGCTGGCAATCACGAAATTTACATAGACCTGCTAATTCTTCAATATCTGAAAAGGTTTCTGAGAGGCCATCTGCACTCTCCCAAAGCTGCAGCTCCCTCATTCCCGGAGTATCGATTAACACACTGCCATTCGGTAATAACACCAGTTCCCTGTGTGTCGTCGTATGTCGCCCTTTATCATCGCCCGAACGTATCTCTTGGACCTGTTGCTTTTCTTCACCCAGCAATCGATTCGTTAAAGTCGATTTTCCGACCCCTGAGGAGCCGAGTAAGGCAATCGTTTTTCCTGGCTGCAAAAAAGGTTCAAGCTTTTCTAACCCTTCATTTGCTTCGGCGCTTATAGGTATCACCGGAACCCCGCCGAAGGCAATCGCTTCGACCTCAGCTGCCTTCTCGGTTACATTGGTGCAAAGGTCGGCTTTGCTTAAAACGATAACCGGGTTTGCTCCGCTTTCCCGTGTTAATAAGAGGTACCGTTCTAATCTACGTAAATTTAAATCCTCGTTTAAGGAATTGACAAGAAAAACCGTATCCACATTGGCTGCCACTATTTGTTCCTCCGCCTTATCCCCTGCCGATTTTCGTGAAAATTTACTATTTCGCGGCATGATTGCCTGAATCGTTCCCTTGCCTTCCGCCAATCTAGGCTTCAAGCTTACCCAATCGCCTACAGCGGGATAGTCCTCTCTCAACTGAGCATTAAAACTAAACTTTCCAGATACCTCACATAATAATTCTCCCTGCTCAGTCCATACTCTGTACATTCGTTTATGTTCCAGCGCAACCCGCCCCAGAAGACATTCGTCACTAGCTTCTGATTGTTCAAAATTATTTTTAATCGTTTCTGTTAAACCAATCATTTCTAAATTCATCTTTATTCCTCCAGCGAATATTTTTCCAAAACAAAAAACCATAGGCACACACAGCCCATGGCTTTATTCGCATACGAAAATAAAGACAAAAGTTCCTAAACGGATTGATTTTGGGCTGTGCAAACAATATTCAAATCTCGGTTTACATTCTTCACTTCAATTAACATTGCACATCACCCACTTTCAAGCATATTTGATACTAGTATATGTTTAAATTATCCATTTGTCTATAAAAAATGCAAAAAATCCATTTTGCGGAATGTGATGTAGGCACCTGACTAGTAAAGCATGAATAAATTAAGATGTAATTAACTAGCTGGGAGCTGAATCGTATGTCTGAAGAACGAACACATTCAGATTATCTTCAAAAGGCCGCGATGTATGATATGTTGGCGCAGTTTTATAAGTACAATGACCCAAACCTTCATATTCATTCCTATTTAAAACATGTGAAATACATGAACAAAGCCTTGTACATGATGAGGAATCATTCTCAGGAAGAAGCTATGGTCCGTTTCGTACACACCTCCTATGATTCCCCTGAGGTTGATATTTATATTAATGGGCACCGGGCAGTCCGAGAGCTTGGATTTAAAAATGCAAGTAACGCTCAATCCTTAAAAGCCGGGAAATACCATATAGATATTTATCCCGCCGGAAATTTAGTGGACAGCATCCTAAACAAAACAATTGCGGTAGAGCCGGGTAAATCCTATACCCTTGCTGCCATTGACTCTGTCAAGAAAATGCGTCTCCTACTGTTTGAAAATCATCCTGAAGTACCAACAAACGAAGCAAAAGTCCGCTTTATCCACTTATCACAGGATACCAAGGGACTTGATATTGCTGTCAAGGACCGAGATGTGATTTTCCCGAAAGTATCTTATAAGCAGGCAACGGCGTATTTAGGGTTAACACCTATGACGGTGGATCTGGAGGTGAGAGAAGCAGGCAGCAGGATGGTGCTTTTACCAATGCCTAAAGTCCAGTTTAAAGTAAATGAAAGCTACACGATTGTTTTTGTTGGCAGCTTAAAGGAAAATCCCGAACTACAATATATTACTTTAAAAGATGAATGAACAAAAAATAAGGTGCCCTCACAAGGCACCTATTTCACGGGAACTAATATTGTAAAGGCGATATCATCCTTTTTTAAATTAAATTTTCTCACTTTAATTTTGAGATCACTCTTAAGCTTCAAATTTTGCATTTTCACATAGACTTTTTTTTCATTCGGGCGAATGTCTACTCCCATTGGCAGTTTATAATTTTCACGAATAAAGTTTAACACATAGGAAATAGGGAGATTTAATCGTCCGATGGACATCGTCTTTTGTTTTAAGACTAAATCCCCATTTTTAAGTGCCTTCGGTTCAAACGTTAATTTCAAATTAATTTCTTCACTAAAAAATGGAAGAATGCCGTATAACTCCACTTCATCACCCAATACAACCCGATAATCAATCTTCGAATCGGCAGCTTCCTCCTGCAAATAATGATTGATTAGCCGATTTAAATCGTTTTTATTAGAATTGACCTCGAAGGAAACATAGTCTCCATTTGGGCCTTTTAATTTTCCGTTTTCTTTATCATCTGGCGGAATCATTATCAGCGACAGCACGATAATAACGCACAGAAGGTTAATTCCTAACAAGAGGAGAAAACCTATTTTCCATTTATTTTTCATAAAATCTAATTCTCCTCTGTACTAACCATATAAGGCTTCTTTTCAAGATCTGGAATCACCTGTTCACCGAAGGTATCATTCAACCTTTCGGCAATCAATTCATAACCTTTGTCATTTGGATGAAAATTATCAGTATACAGTAAATTTTCATTCGCATTTAAAAACACATCTTCAATGGGGACAAAATAGGCATTGGGATAATTAGCTATTACCGTTTTTCCAGCATTATTCCAATCAGAAACAATCGTATCCATTTCTTCAATATCAGGAAACCATTTTGTGAAAGGATTATATAATCCGACTAACACAATTGAGGCATTCGGATTCTCCTGAACGATGGTTTCGAAAATTTGGGTTAAATGCTTCTGATAAAATTCTTTTTCCTTATCAAAAACAGAAAGCTGCAGGTTGGAAAGATTGTCCCTAACCACTTTCATAACATCGTTTCCGCCAATCGTAATGACCACCACATCCGCCTTTTGCAGAACAAACTTCATATCTGGTGATTGAAGCCTTTTTAACAATTGGGTAGTACGATTGCCTTTGACACCATAATTATAGAAATCCACTTCTTGTATTCCTTTTTCTTTTTCCAGCAACGTGTCTAAATAGGGCAGGTAACCACCTTGCTTTGTACTATCCCCGACACCTTGCGTTAGTGAATCACCAGCTGACAGTACCGTTAATTTCCGCGGTAAAAAATCAGCGGGAACCGGCTCAAAGACTTCCGCCGCGGTTTGCTTAGCCGGATGGAGCGTCAAATGATTAGACCCAGAACAAGAAGATAAAAATAAGGCCGAGAGAATTAGAGGGGTGAAAAACTTCTTCATCTTTATTCACCTTCCTTCTAAATTATTGTTATTATATCACGATGAGAAAAATTCAAAACAAATATGCCTAATTTCCTTTTAAGGTAAAAAAATAGACCTCCTTAGAGATCTATTGCAATGTTTTGATATTATCGATAATTTCATCATACGGAACATCCTTAAAACCAGAATACGATTTTTTTATCTTTCCATCAGGCCCCACTAAGTAAAAATAGGTTTGATGGATGACCTGGTCCCCCTCTACTGGTTTTTTTACTAATGTCTTAAAGGTATTCATGGCATATTTCTCAATATACTCTTGAGAATAACCCGTTAAGAGTGTCCAGTTATGAAGGTCCGCTCCATATTGTTTAGCATAATTTCCAAGCTTTTCAGGTGTATCTACCGTTGGGTCTACACTAAAAGAAACAAACTCGACATTTTTTAAGCCTTCGTCCTTAACCATTTTTTGCAGCTTGGTCATATTTGCGGTCATTGGCGGGCAAACATCTGCACAATTTGTAAACACAAAATCCGCAACCCAGATCTTCCCTTTTAAATCCTTCAAACCAAAGGACTTATTGTCATTGCTGGTAGCAGAAAAATCTTTTACTGGCCAATTAACTGCACCTTCTATTTCTTTTTTTCCACATGCTGAAAGTAAAAGCATTAACATAAGTAGTACGACAAATGATAATCGAAGCTTCATATTTTCACCTACAACCTTTTCTTTTCCAATACGTGAATAGTTTAACAAAGATTAGAAAAAGAAGAAAGGAAAAGGCGCTTTAATCGATGACGCCTGTTTTCACTATCCTATTTTTTACATGCACCTCAAAGCTTGCTCGCTTATATAGTTCTCTCCATTCCTTTTTGGACAGATTTTTCCCGCGTAAATGTGCCTTATATTCATTACCTATTCCAACTGGATCCACGCCTAATTTTTGAAAATACTTTAATAATCCTTTAATGTCCTTTTCCATCGCTAGATTTAATTTCTTTTCAATAAACTTTACCGAGGATGGATTGGAAAAATCTAATGGTTCAGTCGATTCTAGCAAGCGTGAATCAAGTTTTACCTCAACCATAAATTTTAGAGTTTTCTTGTCTATCATTTTAAGCTTAGCATGACTATTGATATTATCAATGTCAATAAATAATTTGTTGTAAACATCCCGAATCGAATGCTCTCCTTTTTTCATTCGAATCTTTTCAAAATCAGAACGTTTAAAACCAAGTTCATGAGTCCCTGCCTTGTACCTATCGGATAAAATCTTTAAATAAAAGTGCTGTTTTGCGCCAAGCTCGGCGACATATCGGTCATCCTTAAAAAGGGCTAAAGCTTTAATGATTACATCTTGATTTTGAACTTTTAAAACAGGCAGCACCGGGTCTCTCCCTATATCATAATAATTATGATTGAATTCCTGCAGGGTGGGTGAAAGAATTTGCTCACTTTCAACATTTTGTTTGATTAAATTGTAAATGTAAGTTCCAAGGCTGATTTTAGTGTTTGTATTGTCCACATCCATAATCTCTTTAGCGGAGCCATCAGCAACTGTTAGATATACCATATTTCCGACCGTAGAGTCACGATTAAGTGCATCTACCAGCTGGATAACTCCTTTCTTTGCCAATTCCTTGCTATAAATAACACAGCGCATCTGTCCAGTGACTAGCTTTTGGTTTGATTTCAGATTCTGACCTTGACGTAAACCTTTACTCGTATTCGCTGTTGTGGAAATCATTCGTGTAATGTTTTGGGCCATCGGATCAAACTGATGAACGACCACAGTTCCTCTAATTACATTTTTCTTTTCTAAATCATAACCTGCAGCTGTTACGAGAGCCAATTTTTCAAGCTGTTTTTGCTCGACACAGCCAGAAACAAATAATATACCAAAAATCAAGACGGTGAAGAAAATTCGTTTACGAACCTTGAGCATTATCTGCTTTCCTCCTCATAAACCTTTTCTTCATAAATACCAAGGCAGACAGCATAACCGGATAACAAAATGCCAGAACAAATCCCATTTTTGCGACATAATCTGTCACAGCATTCATTTGACTCCGAGTATGTACGAAAAAAGCCAAAGCCCAGCCAAGAATCCCAATGAACCAAATTCCGTGTTTCTGCTTCAGATTGATGACCCTGCTAAATCCCTTTGAAGCTGCCCAAAGATAAGCACTCATATTGGGTACAATAATTAACATCCAAAAGGAAACAGCAATAAATTCAAATCTCTCCAAGTTAGGAAGCCGAACAATTTTAAACATCGATAAAACGGGCCAAATGGTACGAGCCAAACTATCTTCCGCAAAGAACATAATGGAAACAAGTGTGACAATGGAAAAAAGAATAGTTGTATATAAATTTCCTATTTGCGCATACAGCAGAGTATTTTTTTTATCCTTGATAAAGGGATAGAAAAACATTAATAATTCAAATCCCATCATTGATAGGGAGGAACCGTACATGCCTTTTATTAGATGTTTGATATCAACGTTTAAAATAGGAAATAAGTGGGTCGAATCAGCATATTTCATCGGTACAATGAGAACAGCTGCAAGCCACAATGTACCTAAAACAGCCAGAAAAGCTAATCCGACCACGACTCTAACTCCCCCTTGAACGGCATAAACAGACAAAGCAATTAGGACAAGGGAAAGTTGCCACGTCGGTAAGTTTGGAAAGATCCAAACCTGGACAATTTCAATATAATTCATAAAAATAGCAAAAAAACAGGCCGATAGGTAGACCATATAAATGATGTTCAATAAATTGCCTAACCATTTTCCAAACATATCAACTTGAATTCCATACAAATCTGCACTGTCATATTGTTTAAGCATGATAAACATGGCCCAAATAACAATGCCCGTAATCACCCCAGCGAGAAAGACGGAGATCCACGCATCATGCTTAGAATCTAAATAAACAATTCGTGGAAGTCCAACTATTCCCACCCCCGTTTGCACTTTATGAATAAAAAACATAAGGAGATAGGCGTTAAATAAAAGTCCTGTTCGTGGATGTAAATTCACCTTCATTTCGTACCGCTCCTATTCATCTACATCCTTCTTTTGTTTTGCCTTTTTGACAGGAAACCGATCATTGTCAACCGGCTGATTTGTTACGGGCCTTTTGGAAAGATACTCAAGGGGATACCTAAACATACTGTAACCTAAATCCGAAAGTCTCAGTGGATAGGCTGGAGATAAATAGGGCCGTCCCAAAGAGTCTAGTTTTAATAGATGAATCAGGAAGAAACAAAAGGCAACCATTATCCCAATCCCACCCCAAAAGCCGGCCAAAATAATAATCGGAAACCGGATGATCCGGATGGCCGTACCCATTAAATAACTCGGTGTTGTAAACGATCCAAGGGCACTAAGGGCAATAATAATAATTAAAATATTACTCGTAAATCCCGCATCCACTGCCGCCTGTCCGATAACGATACCACCAACGATACCCATCGTCTGTCCCACTTTAGTAGGCAGCCTTGCTCCCGCTTCTCTTAACATCTCAATAATAAATTCCAGCAGCAATGCCTCAAATACAGGCGGGAAAGGGACATTGGCCCTTGATTGCCCTAAAGAAACAAGCAATGGTGAAGGAATGACTTCATAATGGTACGTTAATACGGACACATATGCCGGCGTCAAAAGCACGGATAAAAAAATAGCTGATAGACGGAGCATTCGTAAGAAAAAAGCCATATTCCAGCGCATATAAATATCTTCAGTTGATTCAAAGAAGGTGAAAAATGGAGTAGGCCCATAGAGGGCTGCAGGACTGCGATCCATTAGCACTGCTACTTTACCACTTAATAAGCCAATCGAAATTCGATCAGGCAATTCCGTTGTCATTAACTGCGGAAATACCGACCAGCTATTGTTTTCAATCAATTGGCCAAGAACCGTGGTATCTGGAATATAGTCAACTTTTAAATTTGAAATTCTCTGCCTAAAGGTTTCTACATTATTTGGATCAGCGATATCCTTTATATAAACAATCTTAATTCTTGCTTTTACTCTTGTACTTACTTCAATATCCTCAAAGCATAATTTCGCATCCTTAACATTACTCCGCAATATATTCACATTAATTGGAAGGGACTCTGTAAACGATATTTTGGGACCGTAAACCAGTGCTTCTGTTTCAGCCTTTTCCAGGGACCTTTCAGCTGTCTTGCTTACATTTGCCAGCAGTCCGCATGGTTCACCCTCAACATAGATGTAGACACTTCCTTCGATAATAGACTCGACAATTTCTTTTAGTTGATTGGAAGCAGATAATTGAGCAATCGGAAGAATTTGCGCAACCTCTTCAACTGTCATACTCTTTGAAAAGTTTGTTTGCAACGATTGAAGGATAAATTCATCAAGGCTAGATTTATCAATTAAACTACTTAAAAAACTTGTTAAAATCTTTTTCCCATCTTTTTTTATGGTTCGAAAACTGATATCAGAACAGGAGGCAAGTTCCTCTTCTAATTGCTTTTTTAGTTCATCTACATCTAAACTATGCGATTTATGTTCCTCTGCCTGCTTTCTATCTGATCTCCATTTGAACATAGTCAACACCTTTAGTCCGTCTGTTTTTTTTATTTTTACCAAAAAACCAAATTATACCCAAAAGAAAACCAATGATACATTTCATAAGTTAGAAAGGTTTCATTCAGAAAATGGATATGATATTATGAATGAGTATTCATTCATGTTTTTGAAATATTGGAACCTTTTCACTAATGGAGGTGTTAATCATGAAGCGTTTTGGACCAATCATGGTTTTAGAAGGCCCAAATGCCAGCAAGGTCCCTTATTCCCGAAGCTTATTCATCAATGATTCCGAAAAGCTTTTGATCGATACCGGAGCCGACCCGAACCTTTTAAAAGAGATTTATGCGGATTACGGACTGGACTTAATTATCAATACGCATTACCATCCTGACCACACTCGTTTTAACCACGTGTTTGCAGACACTACAAAATGGATTAACCCAATTGAATTTGAAACGTCACGTTCGATTGAAGGGGTAGCGAAAGCAAATGGCGTATACCAGGAATGGGGCCAGATTGGTGTGGAGAAATGGAAAAAGAATCTCCCTCAGGAATGGGTGAAAAACCTCGGAGAAATAACAGGAACCTATGATTATGAAGTGGAATATCGCTTTGGAAAAGTAAAAGTACATTTTCTTCATACACCTGGTCATACAAACGGGCTTTCATGCCCTTACTTCCCGGAGCAAGGCGTTGTATTTACGAGTGACTATGACATGACCTCATTTGGTCCCTGGTATAACGGTACGGATGGGGATATTGAAGATTTCATCGCTTCCGGTAAACGATTGCTGTCCCTTGATGCTGACACCTATATTACCGGCCATCAAAAAGGAATTTTTTCTAAGCAGGATTTTCAGGCGGCGATGGATAAATTCCTTGCCATTATTGACCGACGCGATCAAACCATTGAGAAATATGTACGGGAAGGACTTTCCTTTGAGGAACTTACAAACATCGGCATTTTCTACCCGAAAAAAAGTTTGGAAAATACTATTTTTAAAACTTGGGAACGGAGCGGGATCCGGAAGCATCTGGTTCGATTGGGGTTGACGGTTCCTGAAGGTTCTGAAAAAGTGGTAAATGGTTGATTTATTCTTTAAATGTGGTCCTGGGATAAGTTGGGTAACATTAAGATTCGATTCGCAAATAAAATTCGAGTTATCGCAAGTAAAACTGTGAGATTCGCAAATAAAAATCGGCATTTCGCAAATATAACTAGATTATTCGCAAATAATAAGTTTTTTGGGTCAGATTTTAATGGTTTTTACATGCAAATTTCATATTTTTTAATCAATGAAAAATGATATCGGCGAATTTTTAGTGTTTATCGGCGATTCTGACCACTTTATCGGCGAATTTTCAAATTTATCGGCGAATCTAGCCAGTTTATCGGCGAATTAAAAAATCTATCATCCAGTAGAAATAAAGAGGATGTCAAAAGCTAGACTTTTTTGACATCCTCTTTTTTTATTCATAATAATACATTAACGCAAAAGCACCTGGGCCGGTATGGGTACTAACAATTGGGCCGGTATAATCTATTTCTATATCCTGATAACCGGTTAATTCTATTATGCTATTTTTTATTTTTGTAGACAGTTCATGTGCTTCGGCATGAGCAATTCCAACGCCGCGAATCGTCTTCCCTTTTACATCATCAGCAAACTGCTTGACCATAAATTTGACAACCTGGGAATGACTACGCACTTTAGTTACGGGGTTATATTCTGCTCCCTCTAGCGAAGCAATCGGTTTGATGTTTAATAGGGATCCGATAAAGGCCTTACCTTTACCAATCCTCCCGCCTTTTACCAAATTCTCTAACGTATCTACCATTATATATAACTTCGTATGCTCGCGAACCGATTGTAAACGTTCAAGGATTTCCTCCACACTTTTCCCCTGTTTGGCCATTTCGGCAGCTTCTTTTACTTGAAAGGATAAGGCCTTGGAAATAAATTGCGAATCGACCACCGTCACTTTTGTCTCTGACATTTGGGCCGCACTTTCTGCTGAGCGAACCGTGCCGCTCATTTTTCCGGTCATGTGGATGGATAAAACTTCATATCCTTCTTTCCCAAGCTGGTCGTAAACCTCTAAAAAGGCACCTGCTGGAGGCTGAGAACTTTTCGGCAATTCATTTGCAACGCTCATATTTTCAATAAATTCAGCTGGGTCTATATCAACCCGATCTAAATAGGTTTCTCCATTTATCGTTATCGATAACGGCACAATGACAATCCCTAATTGATCGGCCGTTTCATTGGAAATGTCTAACGTTGAATCGGTTACAATTTTAATCTTGCTCATTTGTTCACTTCCCTAATGTTACTGCTTTGTATTATACAGGTTTCGGGGATTGATTGGAACAAAATCACGGTTTTTGTGTTGTTTTGACACAAAAAGAACACCGGTTACCCGGTGCTCCCCTTACATTAAGCATTATTCTTTAATTCTGCCACGTTAAATAATTGTTCATAATCCGGCCATTTCATGACCTTCTTCAAGTAGTCTTTAAAGGAGTAGCATTTTTTCGGGCTTGGCTCCTTGTAGATTGACGTAATATACGTCTGTAAACGGACTTGGATCATAAATTTATAAGTACTATCTTCCCCCAATACAGGAATTTCGACGACTTTAACCTTCTGTCCAATATCATTTTTGAACTCTAGGCTTTTGAATAACAAAATATCAATCCTCTTTTTCACCCGTTTGACTATATTATACATCTTTTACCTCCCGAAATGTGTCTAAATATGCTTGGGTGGAAAAATAATTTGTGAATTTTTCAAATGTGTGGTTTGTTTTGATTAGGAATAATGGAGGGGTGTTTTTATGGTGACGTTCAGCATCTAGGAGCTTGGCTTTGGTGGGGTCTTGTTGCAGTAGGGACAGAGCTATTTTCCGAAGTCGATGCTGCTGAAGGATTGTTTGGGGCAATTTGGGCAAATATTTTTATACAATTCTGGAAGCTCCTTTTATAATTACTAGAGTGTTATTTATATCCTATTAAATTATTGATAAATAAGACCTTGAAATTAGATTCAAGGTCTTTTATGGTGCATTGGAACGGTTACCATTTTGTAACACTTGGAAGGTTTTTTTACAATATTCTTTGTTATCCACATAAACTGTTGCTGTATACCATTGATCATTCACTACAGGATAATCAAAGGTGGAGAAGCGAGCATGATAATGTGGTGGGTTAACCTTTTGGAAATCTAACGATCCATCTTTAGGAACAAAAACATACTTAAGTACTCCGCCTTTAGAAGAAGGACCAGTCACCTCTATTCGAACATTTTGTAATAGTTCTTCTTCTAAATTTCCAAATTCATCTCTCAAATGAAATTTAATTGGGACTGTTGATTTTTGTTGAAGAGTAAAATTCTGATTTGAGAATGGTGGCTCATAACATTGATCTCCAATCGGTATCTGTTCCTCATGTCCAATAGCTGTAAAATCGAATGCTACTTTTGTCGACTGCCCTTGGATTTCATTTCCGCTATCGACTGGAAGTTCTGCCGTAAATGTTAGAGATTCATTTCCATCGATTTCAATCGTGCCTAAAGGGAAATCTTTAAAATTATTTAATGGACCCTCATAAAGCCTACCTTCACTATCAGATACCTTTAGCAAAATTTTATTATATAAATCTACATTTCCAGTTTCCTGACGTGAACTAACAGAGTAGTTAAAGTCTAAGTTACCATTATTGCTTACCCTTAGTATGGAAGTCTTTTTATCTCCAGGGGACATATTTTGAGCAATTAAAAACCCTTCAGCTGGAGTGGTTGAAATTTCTACCTTATAAACTGTGTCATCAGCTTTGGTACCTCTAACCTGTAATATGGATATTAATAAAATTATTGTTAATAAAAGTATAAATCCTATAAATCCCAATTTAAACCTTTTCATAATTGTCCCTCGCAATACTTAATCGAGATTGAGTGATTCTCCTCCAAATACTGTGGACTAACAAAAACAGTACTAAGAAGCCTAATCCTGTAATTGAATATCGATTTTTCACAAAATACTCTGTAGCTTGACCTGGTCCTGAACCTATTTCAAGTATCTTTGCCTCATTCTTTATTTTTGAATAATCGATGATATCCCTAAACAACTCAATTGGGTAACCTGGTCGAGCTATTGCATAATCAGAAATTATATCATTAAAGACTTTTTTATTTTCCAAATTAACACACCCCCTCTGCTAATTTCATTATATATTCCCTTTGTCCGAATGTTATTTTTCCCATTTATACTTATTCATAAGAGATGGGCCTATATTTAGTTGAAAAAGCCACAAGGACGGTCCCCAATGTCACTCTGACAACGGTAAGTAACCACGAAAGATTGTACCGGTTCCCGGTTGACTCTCGACCTCAATTCCTCCTCCATGTGCTTCCACAATCGACTTGGTGATCGATAACCCAAGTCCCGCGCCTCCTGTCCGTCTTGTACGGGACACATCCGCACGATAAAAACGGTCAAATATCAAAGGAAGATTTTCTTCGGAGATACCAGAGCCATTGTCCTGAACGGCAAGTTCGGCAAACCGCTCAGAAGCTGCCAGGGAAACCTTTATCATTCCTGATAAGGGATCGGTATGTTGAACACATTGTTCCTTAATATACTACATCATCCTAACCATTAAATGACAGAGAGTCTTTGCGATACAGAATACTGCGGGATTCTCCCCGGATTAACATCCTTTTATGGCATGCCTAAGGCATATCCTTGACCGTAATCCACTCCTTTTCCCGGAGAAAAGCCAAGTATTCCATTCTCTCAATACCTTCCTGCAATAGTTTCGCTTGAAGATTGTTTTGCATATTCGATTATTAGTTTTATAGCCTCCTCAAAATCATGAGGAGATACCAAAGATTAACCCTATTTATAGAAGAAGTAGAATAAATTTACAGAAAATTAGTATTTTTCAGAAGAGCCTTTTGCTATTATAAATTTGAGCATGGTATACACAACACATAACTATGATTTGTATACAAGCTATGTGGAGTGGGTTGCGTTAATAGAGATGGAGGTGTTGGAGAATTATTTAAGACTTTTATATTCATAGACCGATAACTGAGGTATTTAGTCTATCACAACTTTTTCTAATTTCCTGTAATTATTTTTTATCATCCTTTTTTGAAATTAAACGGGCTATTTCTATATCATTAATAGGAGGTTATCGAAATATGTTTGAAAGCGGATTGGGACAAAAAGCAATTTTATCTAAAAAGAGCAAAGGAAATATAATGAAAAAGGCAGCCGTTCTTGTTTCAACGTGCCTCGTGTTTGTAGGTGCCATAGCTAATTTAAATATTAAGCCTGCACAAGCTGCGGTCGGAACCAATGTTGTAATCAGTGAAGTTTATGGTGGTGGAGGTAATAGTGGCTCATCCTATAAAAATGATTATATTGAACTCTACAATCCTACAAATTCTAGTATTAACTTGTCTGGATGGTCTGTTCAATATGCCTCTTCAACCGGTACGTTTAGTAACATTACAAATTTAACAGGCAGTATTGGTGCACATCAATACTTTTTAGTGAAACAGGCTAGCGGCGGCGGCGGAACGGTTGATTTGCCGACTGCTAATGTTACAGGCACTATTAACTTAAGTGCAACCAGTGGAAAGGTTGCATTGGCAAAGGTCACCACCTCGGTATCGGGTTCAACAGATTCAAATGTTGTCGATTTTGTAGGCTATGGTTCTGCCAATAATTCAGAGACTTCTCCAGTAGGTACACTTTCTGCTACTACAAGTGCAGAACGTAAAGACAATAACGGTGGAACCGTACAGGGGCAAGGTAATGGTTGGGACACAAACAATAATGCAAATGACTTAGTGATTACCAGTAGCTTGGCTCCTCAGAATTCATCTTCACCAGCTGAACCTACGACACAAACAGGTGTTGATGATGATAATATGGGGCTGGGGAATCCAAGTGGCGCCACAGCAGTTACAACTAATGCCAATAATTATTTAATGACTAAGCCGCAATATACACTATCGTACAACAATAGCAAACACGAGCCTAACTGGGTCAGCTGGCATTTAGGTTCCTCTGATATTGGAAGCACTCCACGTCAGGATGACTTCCGTGCTGATACTACATTGCCGTCGGGATGGTATCAGGTTACTGCTACTGAATTTTCTGGAAGCGGATTTGACAGAGGGCACATGACTCCTTCTGGAGACCGTACATCTTCTGTTGCCAACAATTCAGCTACGTTTCTGATGACCAATATGCTCCCTCAAGCTCCAAATAACAACCAGATTACATGGGAAAATTTAGAGTCATATTCCCGTCAACTTGTTGCAGCTGGAAACGAATTATATATTATTTCCGGAGGTTACGGAAGTGGGGGTACCGGGTCAAATGGATTTAAAACCACAGTTGGGAACGGAGTTGTCGTACCGGCAAAAGTATGGAAGGTAATCGTCGTATTGCCTAATGGAAGTAATGATATTAGCCGTGTATCCACTTCGACAAGAGTAATCGCTGTGATGTTGCCGAATGATCAAACAGCTTCCAGTCAACCTTGGGGCAACTACAGGGTAAGTGTTGACTCGATTGAATCTTTGACTGGTTATAATTTCCTGCCTTCGATTTCGACAAGCATCCAGGACAGCATCGAAGCCACTGTTGACAATGGTCCTACTAGCTAAGCCGCATAAATAAATCCAAAAAGCTGTCTAAAAGATCGTTTTTCAAAATGATTTTTTAGGCAGCTTTATTGTTTTTTTGGGGGACGGGCACCAGAATAATAAACTTCATTTAAACTATACACTCAGTTTACTAACCATTAATATTCAGATGATATGATTGGTTTATCAACGAATGAGGAGGCAGTATAGATGAATGTGCGTGCAATATTTATTGATATGGATGGTACACTACTAAAAGCCTCAAACAACATTTCCCACCGAAATAAGGAAGCCATTTATAGGCTTATTAATCAGGGAGTCATAGTTTTTCTAGCCACGGGCCGACACTACGAAGTAACAGCTCCTTACCATAAGGAAATTGGATTGCGAACACCGATGATCTGTTTAAATGGTGCTGCTATTCACGATGCAGAGACAGGAAGAGTATTGCAAAAGAAAACCGTCGGATTGAACGAAGAACGATTTCACTATCTGACGGCTGAAAATCCTTGGAATGTTATCATCCATACAGCAGACGGGGTTTATTGTAAGGAAACAAATGAAGAAATCGATTATTGGACAAAAGTTGGGCAAATTCCGCCTCAGTATATTGGAGATTTAAGACAGGCAAATTATCAAGATGTGCTTAAATATAGTGTTCGAACAGGTACGGCTAGTCCGAAAGTTTCCGCTTTGTTTAAAGAGGAAGCAGAAGTCGTCGATTGGAATGACGGGTTTGAGCTGCTTGCTCCTAATGTTTCCAAATGGTCTGCTATAAAAGGCTTACTTACCGAACTTCGAATTAGTCCAAATGAAGTGGTAACCATTGGAGACGGACCTAATGATATAGAGATGCTTCGTCATGCCGGTACTGGTGTGGCAATGGGGAACGCTAGCGAAAAGGTTAAAGCAGCAGCTGATTTTGTTACCGGACACCACGAAAATGATGGATTAGCTGAGTTTATAGAACGCTATCTTCTCAAGTCATATGAATCATATGCGATTTAAAAACCACAAGATCGTTCCTCCCCCAAAAAAATAGCCCTCAAGACTGTTCGAAAACAATCCTCGAGGGCATCCAGTAAATATATAAAAGGGGGTCTTGAAAAAGCTTGTCTTAATGATAGCTTTTTTTTCTTAATAAAAACTTAACTTTTGCAGTAGATTTCTTTATTAAATTTATTCTGAGCCTATCGACAAATCAATTTTATTTCATACATCCGCATTATGAAGGACATTTCTCTCATTTTCATGATGGGATCGGGTATTAAAAACCCCTTTTATTGACCGTTCTCCTGATTACTAGATAGGTTTTGTCTTTCATTTACCCCATGAAGGACATTTTTCTCACTTCCCTGATGAGTTAGGGCATTATGAACCCCTCTAACTGACCGTACTCCTGTTTATTAGATGCGTTTTGTCTTTCATTTATCTTATGAAGGACATTTCTCTCACTTCCCGGATGAGTTGGGCATTATGAACCCTTTTTATTGACCGTTCTCCTCTTTAAAAAGACCACAGGGGGCGATTCTAATGGTTAGAGATTACCACATAAACCGTCCCCTTGATCACAGAGCCTTATCTTAAAATATCCTCAATTCGAGCGAGGGTTTCAGCATTTAACTTTACGCCCGCCGCTTTTACATTTTCTTCTAGTTGTTCAGGCCGACTCGCTCCTACAAGAGCACTGGATACATTTGGTTGTCGTAAAATCCACGCTAATGCCAGGGTGACAAGTGACATGTCATTGTCTTTGGCGACTTCTTTTAATAGTTCCACTTTATCGAGATTCTCATCAGTGAGTAATCCAAAAAGGTTACTGTATTTTTCCTGTGATGCACGGCTTCCTGCAGGAGCCTGAGCACCCTTCTGATATTTACCAGTTAAAATACCTTGGGCAAGAGGAGACCAAACGACTTGGCCAATGCCATGTTTTTCACTTACTGGGATGACGTCCTTTTCAATATACCGTTGAAGCATGCTGTATTGCGGCTGATTCACAACAATTCGGTCAAGGAGCTTTTTGTCTGCAAGATGAACCGCTTCCGTAATTTGTTCAGCTGTCCATTCACTAACCCCGACATATAAAACCTTTCCTTGGCGAACAAGGTCATCCAATGCCCGCAATGTTTCATCCAGCGGCGTTTCCTGGTCAAAACGATGACAATAATAAATGTCCACATAATCTGTGTTCAGGCGCTTTAGGCTCGCATGACATTGTTCCATGACATGTTTTCGGGATAACCCCCGGTCGTTTGGCCCATCACCCATTGGCCAGAATACCTTTGTGGCTAAAACGTAGGAATCACGCACGTACTTCTTAAGTGCTTTTCCGACTACAATTTCTGCTTCCCCGCGCATATACACATTGGCAGTGTCAAAAAAGTTTATCCCTAGATCATAGGCTTTATCGATTGAAGCCGCAGCATTTTGTTCCTCTACGTACCCACCATATGTAAGCCAGCTGCCTAAACTTATTTCACTCACTTTTAGTCCTGTTTTTCCTAAACGACGGTATTCCATGTTAATCCCTCCCAGAAAATTTCGTGACACAAAATAAAAATACTATATGATTTAGCTTTATGTCCATTATTTGGTATGTCATTAGAAAAAATTCTGCGGGGACAGCTCTCTTATAGAAATGCCTTTCTCAAATCTAACCCAGTGAGGGTCAGACCTCTTTTAACCAACTCTTATTGAATTTTTTACATCACTGTCATTAGTTCTTAATAAATATTCGCTAGAATATTCAAAAAAGGAGCGTGGTGTTAATGAAAACTGTAAAGTGGTTCATGCATCAAATTATTATTAGTTACTACAAAACTAGAATCTCCTACAATGATGAAAACAGTGAAGTTTTAAGGAAAAGGTTGCGGTTTCATAAAATAAAACAATACCTTTTAGAAAATCATTAGGAATTAAAAAAGTTTATTTAGATAAATTAGGGGCTATTATAAGTCTCTTTTTTTTTGGAATAAAGCATTGAGTTTTTCTAAAAGGGAATCCTTAAATATAAAACCAGCAGTAACGTCTCTATGGCATTTTTGAAAGGCAGGAGAAAGGAACATGTCAGAAGAGTATAGTTCTCGGACTGAGCGAAGAAAAAACATACAAGAACATCAGCAAGGTTCTTCCAAAAACAAGAAGCCAAGAAAAGGATTTTGGAAAAAGTTCTTATATATTTGTCTTACATTAGGTATAGTTTTGTTTCTGGCAGGGGCCGGAGCTTTGGCATGGATTATAAAAGACGCTCCGAAATTTAACGAAACGCTATTAAAAGATCCTTTATCTTCTAAGTTTTATGCTAGTGATGAGAAAACCGTCATTGCCGAAATCGGTAAAGAAAAACGGGATGAAATTACGATTAAGCAAATACCTGATGTCTTAAAAAATGCTGTTCTAGCTACAGAGGATGCCCGTTTTTATCAGCATCATGGAATCGATGTGAAACGGACACTCGTTGCCATTTGGACGAATATAACGACCGGTTCCTCGCAAGGCGGCAGTACGATTACACAGCAGGTTGTGAAAAATTCTTTTCTAACCATAGAAAAAACCCCTACAAGAAAGGTGCAGGAATGGTATTTAGCCCTTCAATTAGAAAGAAAATTCTCGAAGGATCAAATTCTAGAGATGTATTTTAACAAAAACTTATATGGCAATGATGTTTATGGCGTTGCAAAAGCAGCTGAAAGATTCTTTGGACTTGGTCCTGACCAGTTGAATAAATTAACACTGGAACAAGCTGCACTCCTGGCAGGGATTCCACAAAGTCCAAATAACTATACACCAACGGTTGAAAGTAATCTAGACGCAGCCAAAAAACGCAGAAATATGGTTCTTTATTATATGAACAGGCATGGATATATTTCTAAATCAGAAATGGAGAAAGCACAAAGTACACCAATTGAAGGTACCTTAAATATTCAACAAGCACCTCCCAATAAATATCAAGCATTTGTTGATACGGCCATTACAGAAGTACAAGAAAAAACAGGTGCAAATATTTTTGAAGATGGATTGGAAATTTATACAACCATTGATCCAAAAATCCAGCAAGTAACGGAAGACGTTCTTTCAACAAACAATTATATCAACTTTCCTGCTAATGATAAGCTGCAAACAGCGGTGGTCATTGCAGAGACCCAGACTGGAGCCATTAAAGCCATTGGCGGAGGAAGAAATTATAGCACCGGCAAATTTAACTATGCAACAAAAATTAAACGTCATCCTGGTTCTACGATTAAACCCATTCTTGACTACGGGCCAGCCATTGAAAAATTCAAATGGTCTACTGGACACATAATAAAGGATGAAAAGTATCAATACTCAAATGGTGCCCCGATTCGAAATGCAAGTCATACCTATGCAGGAGATAAATCAATTAGAGATCATCTGAAATGGTCACGGAATATTCCTGCATTAAAAACCTATCAGGAAGTAGGAGCAGACTATGCCACTGATTTTGCCAATAGCCTTGGTTTTCCGATTACAGATGCCCAAAAAGCAAATGAATCGAATGCGATTGGCGCGATTGATGCAGCCTCTCCTCTTAATATGACGGGAGCGTATACCGCATTTGGAAATGGCGGCTACTATGCAAAACCATTTACTGTTTCCAAAATCATTTATCAGGATGGAACGGAAATGAGTTTAGCTTCAAGTAAGAAGAAGGTAATGGAAGATTCTACGGCCTTCCTCATCACAGATATGTTACGTACAGTGGTGGATTCAGGAACAGGAACCATGGCAAATATTCCTCGTCTCGATATAGCTGGAAAAACCGGAACAACCAGCTTCGATCAATCAGCAATAACGAAATATGGTTTACCCAATGATGCGACAAGAGATGCCTGGTTTGTAGGATATACACCGCAGTACACCAGTGCTGTTTGGACAGGCTACACACAAACTACTTCTAAGGATGACTATTTAGGAAGCAAAAGCGCCAACTTCTCTAAATTAGCATTTAAAGCAATTATGTCAAAAGCAGCTGCCAGCACGGAAGGATTTACGCAACCAAGCAGTGTTGGAAAATTAGGCAAGGAATACTATATAAAAGGTGGAGAAAAGCCGCAACCACCTAAGACGAATAAACCAACCAATGTTCAAGCAAAATATGATGAAGCTTCAGATAGCATTCAATTATCATGGAATTATGCTTCTGAAACTGGTTCAGAACCAGCCTATGATGTTTCTTATACAGTGGATGGAAATACAACAAAATTAACATCAACAAGTAATAGGCAAGCCGCACTTCAAAGCCCGGAGAAAGGAAAATCATATACATTTACGATCGTTGCCATCTCTGATGGGATAAAAAGTGATCCAGCTTCTGCTTCCATAACCGTTAAAGAAAAAGCAGCAGCAGCACCAATCAGTCCAAGCAATTTACAAGCTTATTTCGATAAAAACTCTAATAATATCGTGATTACCTGGACCAACAATAATGACCTTACTCAAAATGTTCAATTTACAGTTTCCTTTACGGTTAAGGGCAGTACGTATAGATTGGCGCCCACTACAGAAACACAAGCAACGTTAAGTGGCCCGGAGCCAGGTCAAACGTATATCATTTCTGTGACAGCATCCAATGCTGCAGGTACAAGTGCCCCAGCCGGTACTTCTGTTACAGTTCAGTAGAACACCATAGGGACGGCTCTCTGTTTGCCAGTCTTGATTTTGTCCTCATGAACTCCATGAGGACAGTTTTCGGTTTTCAGGTCTTGGTTTTGTTCTCATAAACACTCCATGAGGACAGCTTTCGGTTTTCCGGTCTTTGTTTTGTTCTCATGAACGCTCCATGAGGACAGTTTTCGGTTTTTCGATCCTGGTTTTGTTCTCATGAACGCTCCATGAAGACAGTTTTCGGTTCCTGTATGCTTCCTTCATCAACCCTTCGTTTTAAATCCTGCCTTTTTAATTTTAATCAATTATTTGATTAAAAATGGTCCGGCACGCTCCACTACTGGGTTTCTCCTTTCAAAACGCAATGAAAGATGTCGAAAACAGTATTTCCTACTCCACACCACTTTCTAAAATCCTGAACGTCTTCTTATCACAATTTATTTCTGCCCTTGCTCCATATGGCAAAATGAATTTCGGTTCGGTATGGCCAAAATTCAAGTTATAAAGAATCGGCAAATCCTCCAAGTTAAACTCCTTCATAACTTTATGAATTACTTCTTTATATTCATCGTAATACTTCCCGTCTTGCGGTTTGCCAAAAATAATTCCATTGGCTTTATGAAGAATTCCTTGTACCGCATAATTTCGCAGCCAATACTTCATTAAATGCGGTTCCGGCTTTTCTTCAGATGTTTCAAAGAAAAGTATGCTATCATTCCAATATTCCTGATCTGGCCAAAGTTCTGTTCCTTTCGCAAACTCTAACACTTCCAAACAACCGCCAATCAAATGTCCTTGTACGACACCTGAGCCCTGAAGTACCTCGTAACCGGTATTTTGCTGCATTGTCCGGCGGCGGTTCTTATTCTCTTCTATCCATTCTAACCGCTCACTCGTCCATTCTTTGGCCGGTTGAATTTCGCCAATGATCTCATTTGTAAAGAGAGTTCGATTCACCATTTCAACCGTATATGGATCCATCTCAACATTTTCCGCAAAATCAGTCAAAATGGCTGGACCGTAAAAAGAAGAAATTCCTGCTTTAAGACAAAATAAATGGGAAATGGTCACATCAGAATAGCCCATAAAAATTTTCGGGTTTTTACGTATATCATCAAAATCAATATAAGGAAGCAAGCGAATGCTATCTTCTCCGCCAATATTGGCAATGATTCCTTTAATACTTTCATCCTTAAACGCTGTCATCAAATCTTCCGCACGAGCTTGTGGATTTTTATAAAGATAGTCACTCCCTTTTAAACTATTTGGCATTGGGATAACTTTCAATCCAAAAACTTCTTCTAATCTCCTTACACCTTGTTCATATCGCCATCTTAGTCCTGGATCACCAGCTCCTCCCCAAGACAGACTTACGGTTGCAACACAATCTCCTGGCTGCAATTTCTTTGGCTTTATTAACATTTTACTCCCACCCTCGATAACCTATAGTTGAAGAACATAGCATCTGGCTTTAATTTCTACAATATTAGTAAAATTACCTGCTGTTACTTGAAAATGCATAATTCCTTTGTGATGGTTCTCATGGTTTTAGATGTGGTAAATGACAACCACTATGACCTTCCCCTTAGTCTCTTAATATGGAAAATATTAGACTATGAATAGGTATTGAATATGTAAGCGTTTTATTGTATAATTATACTGGGTTGGATGGTTAATGTGAACATCACCGTATTTAGCGAAGGTGGGGCTAATACGAACAAAAAGTAAGAGCTTGATAGCTCTTTTTTTATTGGATTAATTGTTAAGATTTTTGGAAATCCCATTATATTAAACTGACAATCCTCAACAAATTACACTATCTCAAAACCAATCAAATATTTGAATAAATATGCAATTAAACCTATTACATAAAGGATAATGAATAAAAAAAGAGAAGTGCACGAACACTTCTCTTCTATTTGAAATTTTTTATCGATGGCGGTACATATTTGGAAAACTGATCAAGCAAAACATCTGGCTGTTCTTCGAATATCACCATAGAACGAAATTTCTCCTGTAAAAATTTCTGTTCGATCATATGGTCAATCAGATTTTTTAAGGGGTCGTAATAGTGATGAATATTTAGAATGCCGCATGGCTTTTGATGCAAGCCGATCTGACCCCATGTGAAAACTTCAAAAAACTCTTCAAGTGTTCCGGCCCCGCCAGGCAGCACAATAAACCCGTCTGCCAGTTCTGCCATTTTTGCTTTTCTCTCATGCATCGTTTCAACCGTATGCAGCTCCGTCAAACCTTTATGAGATATTTCACGTTCTTCCAATACTCTGGGAATAACTCCAATTACATGCCCGCCTTCTTGAAGTGCCGCATCCGCCACTGCACCCATCAAGCCGTTACTTGAACCGCCATAAACCAACGTGATTTTCTGTTTAGCCAACTCTTTTCCCAATTGAACGGCTCCATTTTTATATGCTTCTGAAGCACCGAAACTTGAACCACAATAAACCGCTATACGTTTCACTGGTACCTCCTTAGATTTTTTTACTGTCTGCTTTCTCATATTTTTCCCATTCATTAATACTGCTAATCACCAATAGCCACCAAAGGGACTGTTCTCTTGGTTCAAATTAGTTTTCTTCCAATAATTTATTCATCCAGTGATTTTGTACCTCATCCAATTGAGTATGATAAATGTCCTTACCCTTAAGATAAAACTGCTCACTGCAATCGGTCTTCGTGATTTGAAGTGTTGTATATTGAATTTCCTTCTCATCATCAGCTGAAAAAGAACCATTGGTACCATATGAGGTGCAATATTGGTCTATTTCCGTTCTTTTTCCCGTTTCGTCTACGTAATAATATTTGTCGTTAATGGTAGCACCTTCGTCATTCATAGGTGAAGAAGTCAATGTAATACCATATTGTTCTATATCTGTGTCCGCTAAGGCTTCTAAATTTTCTACTTTTACGGGAATAACTGAAAATTTGCCTTCTTTCTTTAAAGGGGGTTCCTTCGAAACATCATAGTAAACCACAATAGAACCCTCATAACCACTAGGAATTAAATAGATTTGATTTGTTTCCTTTTCAGAATCTGTGCCCATAAAATGCAATAACCCATATATCCCTAATGAGAACAAACAGATTGTTATGATCCCATTAATAAAGATTGTTTTTCTATTGACCTTAAATTGTGAACGGTTCTTCCTTTGCAGTTCTTCGAATAAGAAAAAGAGCAGGGAGCAAACCCCAGCAAATATACCTAACCCCTCAATGACAAAAGCGGTTAAAAAGCCGAATAATAAATGTATAAAGCCTGCCACTATGAACCTTGATTTCATTAATTTTCTTGTAAGATGATCCGATAAAAAAGAAACAGGTATGCCGTAAAGAAAGTTTCCCACTGCGGCAAAAAACAGAACGACAATACTAAATGCTCCAACTGCTCCCTCAATGACTCCAGACAGAAAAAAGAATCCACTCAACATCAGCGTTGAGAATAATGCTGATTTTAACTTTCTCCGCATATTTATCTCCTTTATATATGTAACTAACTCTATTAATCTAAGTATATAATTTAAACTATTCTTCTACTAGTTACTAAAAAACTTTGCTGTTCGAGTGTTATACTTATCTCAATAGTAAATATCATAGGTACTCACGGAGGGATTAAGTTATGAAATATTTTGTAGTTGACGCCTTTGCGGAGAAAATTTTTGAAGGCAATCCGGCAGGAGTTTGTGTGATGAAGGATTGGCTTTCCGACGACTTAATGCAGAAAATTGCGATCGAAAATAACTTATCCGAAACCGCCTTTGCTGTTAGAGAAGGAGCTCATTATCGGCTGCGATGGTTTACTCCAGGGGGAGAAATCAACCTTTGTGGTCATGCTACTCTCGCCACCGCCTTTGTCATTATGAATTATTATAAAAAGGAACTGTCTTCCGTCCAGTTTGATACAATGGGCGGATTGTTAACGGTAAATAGAATCGGTGATTTGTATGAATTGGATTTTCCCGCTGTTCCATCCAAAGAATATCCAGTAACGGAACAGATCATCGAAGCGTTGGGTGTTACACCAATCGAAGCCTTTATCAACAGAGACCTAATATTGGTATTAGAATCGGAAGAAGCCGTGATTAACGCAAACCCAGACTTTGTAAAATTAGAAAAATTACCGGATGGCCTTGGTGTCTGTATCACCGCTAAAGGAACAGAATATGATTTTGTTTCCAGAGGATTTTTTCCAAAGTTAAAAGTAAATGAGGATCCCGTAACAGGTTCTTTGCACTGCAGTTTACTTCCATATTGGGCAAAAAGACTAGACAAAAAGGAAATGACTGCCAAGCAGGTATCCAAAAGAGGCGGTACACTTTACTGTAAGCATGAAGACACCCGAGTAAAGATGGCAGGCAAAGCAGCCCTCTATTCGATTGCGGATTTATATCTGGAGTAGGCTAGAGGGACGGTTCTCGGTCTGCCTGACCGGGGTGTTCCCCTCATGAACCCTCCAAGAGAATCGTCCCCATGTCACGCATGGCACTTGTCGAATACCTACGCTCTTCGTCTATTTTTGTCTCCTTTTATCTTGTTTTGTTGAATCTCTTCCATATTAGGTAAAGAATGCTATAATTCATTTCAATAGATTAGTTTACTAAAAGTTTACTGGAATTTACGAGGTGAATCTGCAATGAGACTGGAACACTTTGAAGAGGCAATAAATGAGAAAAAGGCCGAAATGATTCATTTAGGAATGACAAAAGGACTCCAAGATGAAGAAACGATCTATTGCAGCCAAGAACTAGACAAACTATTGAACGATTATAATAGGTTATTATTGGACGAGAAACATACTAAATCAATATATCATTACGTTGACCTTCCCTCTATTCTTATTAAACAATCCATAGAATTTTATCGATTCATTCCAGATATTTTTTTATTAATGAAATCACCACCGTCCACTTGGTCTTCTTGACATTTTTCTTTTATATGTTATCTTTTTCTTATAAACGAAGCAGTCACAGTAACTGACGACATCCGTGGAAAAGACCACAAGGAAGCTGTGATTGGAATTGTCGGGTCGTCTGGGCAGAGATAAGGATATTATCCTTTTTTTAGAGATAAGGATATTGTCCTTATCTCTTTTTTATTATCATTCCTGGAGGCGAAAAAAATGGAGAAAATCATTTTGGATGGAATTGTTGTAGCTCAAAATATAAAGGATCAACTAAAAGGACGAATTGAATCATTAAAAAACAATGGGGTCACACCATGCCTCGCCACGATTTTAGTTGGGAATAATCCTTCCTCAGAAACATACGTAAGAATGAAGGGGAATGCCTGTAAGAAATTAGGTATAAATTCTATTCGTGTACATTTACCTGAAGAAACAACGACAAACGAATTATTAGAAACGATTAGAGAATTAAACGAAGATCCAACTGTACATGGTATCCTTTTACAACATCCAGTTCCAGCGCAGATTGATGAACGAATGGCTTTCGAGGCAATCGATATTCGCAAAGATGTAGATGGTGTTACAAGTGCTGGGTACGGTCAGACTGCATTAGGATTTGGAAATTATCCTTCCTGTACTCCAGCAGCCATTATGGAAATAATAAAATATTACAAGATTTCAATCGAAGGTAAACATGCCGTTGTTGTTGGCAGAAGCCCAATCCTAGGTAAGCCTGTTTCTGCGTTGCTTCTTAACGAAAATGCTACGGTTACAACGTGTCATTCAAAAACGTCTAATTTACCAGATATTTTAAAACAAGCAGATATTGTGGTAGCTGCAGTTGGTAAGCCCCAATTTATTCAAGGAAGTTGGCTAAAAGAGGGCTCCGTTGTCCTAGATGCTGGATATAACAAAGGAAATATTGGAGATATAGATTATGAGAGTTGTTACCAGGCTGCAGGTGCCATAACACCTGTGCCCGGTGGTGTAGGACCTGTTACCATTGCCATGCTGCTGAAACACACTGTTGATTCGGCTGAAAAATACAAGTTTTAAAGACAAATAGGAAGCTATTCTTTTAAGACTAGCTTCCTATTTCCTTATTAAACTGGATGAACCGGTAGTTAGAAAATAAAAGTTAAAGGTTATGGATTTGTTTTACGAAGCGACTTAATAATTTCGAAGTATTGTGTATCTCCTAACCCGTAATCTCTGAATTTTTCGATTAGAGCAGGCACAAGTTCTTTTTCTGGAACATCTTGGTGCTTTTGAATATACAGCAGTAGATCACTTTTTTTATTAAGGTAATTCAAATATAGTTCAACCCCCTTCTTTAAGGGAGCTGGATGGATATATTTAGGAAGTGTTTTATGTATCAAAACTTGCTTGTAAACTTGATAATATCCATTCGCTTTTAATTCGAAGGAATCCACCGGTTCAAACTTATCTCCGACTATATGAAGGTCAATCCTACCTTTATGATTTGTTTGGTCCAACCACGCAAGAATGGTGAGGAGATTAATTTGACAAAACATATCGGAATCAAACCATAAGGCAATGTGAGTAAAATCTTCCCTAAAGAGAGGATCTAATGGTTTAAGCGTGATTTCAGCATATTGTGCCGGCGTTACTTGATGAACCTTTGAACGTATTTCGACGAATTTCTGTGAAAATAGATCGTCGCACGTGTTTCCATAACACATAGCTTCATTAAAAGGAATCATCCATTCTTGTTCGAGAAACTGTGTCTTTTTAAAATAATTATACATTTCTTGCCCGTTAAGAATATGCAATGTATGTTTTCGAATCATCGATAACAACCCCTGTTCCATTTAATTAAGCTTTTTAGTTACCTAAGAATACCACAGGGATGGTTCCCATGGTTCAAAAAAACCGTGAGAACCGTCCCCATGGTCCAAGATTTTTAATGTTCCATAAGGCGCTTTAACTTTATTTCTGTTTCAGTGTTTTCAACCGGTGTATAGACACTGCATCTTAAATCATTATTTCCCTGAACCTGTAAAGAAGTTAAATTGAAGATCATTTTTCCTGCCTTCGCGTGCCGGAATTCAATTTGAATTTCAGGTGCTGAACTCACTTCACTTTCATTCCACAATTGGTGAAACTCCGGATAGACCTGTTCCATCTCCTGAATAAATTGGTTGTACCATTGATCTGCCACATATTGACCGTAATACGTCCGAAAAATGGCGATGAACCCCTTTACGAAATGGACCCAATTAACGGCTAAACTTCTAAATTCCTTTCTTGAAAATAACAACTGGATGAGATTCCTCTGCTCCATTGGAATCAGTTCAAAATCCAAAAACACATTGGCCGCTGCCTGATTCCATCCTACAATAAAGCATCGCCGATCGGTAATGATGGTGGGACAATATCGAAGCTCTTGTAAAATCCTTTTTAAAGATGGGCTAATGATAATTTCTTCTGTATTGGAGAATGCAGGATTGGCCCCACTCCCTTCCTCCAAAGCTAAAGCATACAAATACTTTTTTTCATCATTACTTAATTTCAGTGCATCTGATATAGCATCTAATACGGAAGTAGAAACTTTAATATCCCGTCCTTGTTCTAACCAGGTATACCAGGTCGTGCTGACACCAGCTAATTGAGCCACCTCTTCCCTCCTTAAACCCGGTGTCCTTCTGCGGGTCCCCGTTGGCAGTCCCACCATTTGTGGATTGAGCTTCGAACGTTTTGCTTTTAAAAATTCTGAAAGTGCTTCAAGTCTGGTTTCAGGTTTCATTTTCCCTTCCTCTTTTCGATCGATTTATCGTGGTACTAATTATACTATGATAAACAACAACTTGTAATAGGATAATAATGAGCTACAATGATAGAAAATGAACTGATTGGAGGAATGAAGATGAATAGAGTGGTTATTACAGGAATGGGGCTTATCTCGCCTCTTGGCAACGATGTGGACACGTTTTGGGACTCCTTACTAATAGGAAAATCCGGTATATCAACGATTGATACTTTAGATGTATCCAATTCCAAAACGAAAATTGCCGGTATAGTGCGTAACTTTAATCCGGAAGAACGCTGGGGTACGAAGGAAGCCAGAGGATTAGACCGTTTTACACAGTTTGCTTTAGCTGCAGCCGAGGAGGCTCTGGAAAACTCGCAACTACAACTCGAAAAATTAGATCGGGACCGCTTTGGCGTGTATGTGGGATCAGGGATCGGCGGCATCAACACCTTTATTGATAACGTGAACCTCCTAAACGAACGTGGACCGAGAAGAGTAAGTCCTAATCTGGTTCCAATGATGATTTCCAATGCAGCTGCTGCACAAATAAGCATAAAATTTGGAGCACGTGGACCATCGTTATCGCCAGTAACGGCATGTTCAATCGGCAACACTGCGATTGGCGAAGCCTTTAATACCATCCGCTACGGTGATGCAGATGTTATCTTTGCAGGTGGAACGGAAGCAGCCATCACCACTTTATCCTTAGCGAGTTTCGGGAATGCCAAAGCATTATCTACAAGAAATGAGGAGCCAACACTCGCAAGCCGCCCGTTTGATTCCGAACGAGATGGTTTCGTCATGAGTGAAGGAGCTGGAATATTAGTGTTAGAGTCTTTAGAACATGCTGTTAAAAGAAATGCACCGATTTTATGCGAAGTCGTCGGTTATGGAGCTAGTTCCGATGCCCATCATATGGTCGCTTCACACCCTGAAGGAAAAGGCGCCTATTTAGCGATGAGAAATGCTTTACGTAAAGCAAACATTTCAACGGATGATGTTGATGTGATCAGTGCTCATGCGACAAGTACACCAGTAGGAGATCGCTCTGAAACCATGGCCATAAAAAGTTTATTCGGAGAACGTGCCTATCAAATACCAGTTACGGCTAATAAATCTATGACTGGCCATATGCTTGGTGCTGCCGGCGGAGTGGAGGCCATTGCTCTAGTTAAAACTCTACAGCAAGGGATTGTACCTCCAACCATCAATTTAGTTACGGCAGATCCAGAGTGTGATTTGGATTATGTGGCAGAAGGAGCACGAAAGCTTCCGTTATCAATCGGTTTATCCAATTCCTTTGGCTTTGGCGGGCATAATTCAGCGATTGTATTGAAACGATACGAATGAAATTGGGGCATTCCTCCTGGAACACCAAAGGGACGGTTCTCATGGTTCAAAAAAACCGTGAGAACCGTCCCCTTGGTCCCTTTATGAAGAAGAAGATTCATATAAATCTACTGCTTCTTTGACAGTGAATCCTTTATGAACGATGGAATGTATTGCTTGGATCATGGCAAGAGGATGCTTAGATTGCCAAATATTCCTTCCCATATCCACCCCGGCTGCACCTTGCGCCATCGCATTATAGGTGATTTCAAGTGCTTCACGAATAGTATCAAATTTTGGACCGCCTGCAATAACAATCGGAACCGGACACTTACTCGTTACCTGTTCAAAGTTGTCACAGTAATAGGTTTTAACAATATCCGTTCCCATTTCTGCAAGAACTCTTGAAGCCAATGCCAAGAACCTAGCATCCCGTTTCTCCAGCTCTTTTCCGACAGCAGTAATTCCAAGTACCGGTATTCCGTAATCATGAGCATCCGTTACAACATGAGCTAGATTTGTTACGGTTTGAGTTTCATAGTCAGATCCGATAAAAACCGAAACTCCTACACCAACAACATTATGGCGAATCGCTTCTTTTATCGAAGTAACGATCGTTTCATTCGCTAAATCCTTTCCGAGTGTAGTAGGACCGCCAGATACACGAAGAACCATTGGTTTTTCTGTATCATTTGGAATACATGCAGCCAGTGTACCTCGTGTTAAATAGAGGGAATCCGTATAGGGAAGTAAGTCTCTGACCGTTTCCTCAGGCTTTTCTAAACCCCTTATTGGACCTAAGAAATAGCCGTGATCGATGGCAAGCATGACTGCCCGCTTATTTGGCAATATTTTATTTAATCGATTTTGAAAGCCCCAGCTCACGATCTACTCACTCCTTTCATTGATTTCTGGATTCTTACTGTTCACAACATCTCTTTCCGAAATATGCGGTGATTTAATGAAAAGGGCTTTAAAGGTTAGATCAGTTTGATTGATAAGGTAATGAGCATCGCCAGGAAGGCATTGAATCATATCACCGGGTATAACAGGTACTTTAATCCCATTTATATAAAAATCGATCTTCCCTTCGAGGATATAGAAAATTTCTTCGCAAACGGTATGATAATGGTTTTGGAAATCTTGGCCTGGCTTTAATACCACCACACCAACATCTACGTTCGGACCTTTTGTTAAATATTTCGGCCCATTGTCGCCAAACCGATATTCGAAGTCATTTTCGTGAACTTTCTTCATTCCATCACCCACTTTTAAATTATTCAAGACCAGGTGCCTTCCACATATGAGACGTTAATCCACGATCCGCAAGCTGAAGTTGTTCTTGATAGACACTTCTCCATTTTTCATAGATTTCTAAGTATTGGACATGGTTTTCATTGTTAGGGGGATGTGTCCTCTCCCACTTTACAACTTGGTTAACGGCCTGCTCGATATTCGCATAAATTCCTGCGCCTATACCTGCAAATAGCGCTGTGCCCAATGCGGCTGCTTCTTTCACTTCAGGGACTTTCACTGGTACTCCCAGAACATCTGCAAGAGTTTGACTCCAAAGCTTTCCTTTCGAGGCTCCGCCTGCAAAAATAACTTCTGTTGGATAATATCCGGTTTCTTCTTCGATAATCTTTAAGTTTCCTAGTGTTAGAAGCGCCGCATTTTCTTGAATGGATTTAAACATTTCTTTTTTACCCGTTTTCAGAGGATCTAAAGTGAGGTTAATGAACGATGGGGATGCATGGCGCCAAGAGCGATAATTCATCGTATCTGAAAAGATTGGAATAATCCCATTTGCCCCGATTGGTACATGCTTTGCCTTTTCTTCTAAAATTTCATAGGGGTCCCGACCGGTCTCTTTTGCTTCGCTTTTTTCCAAATCACAAAAGGCATCACGGAACCATCTCATGACAAGACCAGGGAAAAAAGCAATGGTTTCTAGCTGCCATAATTCGGGTACGGCATGGCAGTTAACCCGGATTCGGCCGCTTTTGTCAATCAAAGGCTGTTCCACATTGACTTCTTGCTGCCAAAATGATCCACCTGATACAACCGCTTGCCCCGCTTTTACCGCACCTACACCAACAGAAGCCATTTGAGCATCTCCGCCTCCACAGATAACCGGAGTTCCTGCATTCAAGCCTGTATACGCTGCTGCTCCATCCGTCACGTGACCGATGACAGTACCCGCTTCATTAACCGCAGGGAATAAATTATTTTTTAGTCCGCACATTTCTGCTGCAGCACGATCCCAATTCCTTTTTTTAATATCAAAAATTCCAGTCGTACAGCCATTTGAAGGATCGACCTGTAGTTTCCCTGACAACTTATAAAGAATCCAATCATTAATCATTGTCATGGCTGCGGCTTTGTCATAAATATCCGGTAAATGATTTTTTATCCACAAAAGCCTGGGAAGTGCCCCCAATGCAAACATTTGGCCAGATAATCGATAAAGCTTGTATTCTAATTCAGGATCTAATGCCTTTAACGCCTTTACCTCATCCGAAGCTCGAGCATCAACATTTGCACAAGCCCAAATCTCCTTACCCGTTTCATCATAAAGGATAATTCCTTCCCTCATACTCGTAGCACTTATCGCTTTTATTTGCTTGGCGTCTACTCCTGTTTCCTCTATAACAGTCCTTACACACTGAACGACTAGCTTCCAGTTTGTTTCCCAATCAAAGTCCATAGATCCTGGATACTGTTCATTTGATAAATGGTTCCATTCTATTTGTGAAACCCCAACTTGATTACCTAATTGATCGAACAAAACAGCGCGAATACTGCCAGTACCAGCATCAAATGCCAGAATGTACGCCATGATTTTCTTTCACCTCCATACAGAGTAAGGAAATAGCTGCAGCTTCATCTGTTATTAAAATAGAAATATACTCTCCTTATAAAGCTCCGTAGAATGGCAACGATTTTTCTCTACGTCTATAACAGAAATATATCCGTAAACTTTTATAATCAGAACTTTCAGTATGGTCATTCACAGGTTTTTTGATTTCTAAAGTGATTTGATTATCTTTCAATACGGATATTGCATAATTAATAAAAACCCCTCAAAATCAGGCTTAACCTATGGATTATTTAAATTAGCTCTATGCATACGATAGAGTGTAGCCGATATACCCATATCCTTTGTATGAATATAGGAAAGTAATCTCAAACACGAAAAAGCCCCTAACAAGGGCTTTTTTATATTGCTCTTATTTAATAAACGACTGAACGATGATTAACAAGATAAGGAATACTTGCGATTAAAACGAAAGTACCACATCCATAAAATCCAGCGCCATAACCAAAGCAGCCGTACTAAGCACTCTTAGCGTTAAGGAGTCTTTTTTCTGCTACATAATGCTGTTTCTTATAATGAAAAGATGAGATTGGGCTTTTGTATTTCGCAAGTGCCCTGACACCTTTTAAATTTAGTCATATTTTGTATTGAATAAGATGTAAAGGAGGTAATTAAATGGACGGTGTAGGAGCAGGTGGAGGTTTCGCATTAGTAGTTGTATTGTTTATCCTTCTTATTATTATAGGTGCGTCCTTTATAGGCGGAGGATTCGGCGGCTTTTATTAATTAAATAATAAACATTAAAGGAGGGGAAATTTATGTTCGGATATGGAGGATTCGGCGGCTTTGGAGGTTGTGGCTGTGGTGGATTCGGTTACGGTGGCGGCTTTGGTTATGGCGGAGGTTTTGCCTTAATCGTTGTCTTGTTTATTTTATTAATTATCATTGGAGCAACTGTCTTTTATTAAAAGGAAGAATCCAACCTAATTTTTTTCAAATAAAAAAGCCCTTATTTTTTAGGGCTTTTTTATCTGCTCTAATGCACCGAACGCATTATTACGCACTGAGGATGTAAAATGTATGGCAGCATAGCCGATGCTCAATACCAGCTTATGCATCAGTTTATTTAAAGTATCGTCGGATTAAGCCCTTATTTATATCATATTTTCTATACCTAATACCACAAGGGCTTCGACTGTTAATAAGATCAATCACGAGGAAAATGTTTAAGAAAGGTTAAATAACCGAAAAGTGCCAAACGGACCTATTACGCTTACTTTATAACATAAAAACTTTGGCTTTGTTCATTTAGGTACAATAAAAAAGGCAGGCTTTAAATTCAATAGATGGCTAGACTTAGCATTTTATCAATTAGAACTTAACGGACCTAAAAATCCTACTGAGGAATAAAAAAAGCCACAGGGACGGTTCTCGGTCTGCTCCATGAGAACCGTCCCTATAGTCTTTAAAGAACCGCTAACCCCTGCGATCCAAAATAAGGAATATTAGTCCAAGCAGCAACCTGCAATGGTACCAAAACGCCATCATCTTGGATAGTAAATACGGAGACTGTCCCCTGGTTTCCATTAAGGGTGTAAAAATGCCGTCCATCTTTACTGACTCCAATATCCATTGGAAATCCGGCAGGTGTGCCAGCCGGTGTACTGGTAATGTGCCTTACCACCGACAATGCTCCACTCGGATCAATTCGATATGTGGAGATGGTGCCGCTTAAGGTATTGGTGGTGTAAGCAAATCGTTCATCTCTCGTTGTCGCAACCCAGCAAGCCGTCACATATCCATTCGGTACCGAACCGCTGATCACATGAAGGGTCCCGTCGCGGCTCAATGAATAGGATGACAGCGCATTTGACACGGCTTCCGTAACTAAAAGGATTCCAGAAGATAAAAAATAAGCTCCCAGTGGTCCCATTCCATTAGAATCATTAACAATTGGTCTAGTAACAGTACCATTTTGATTCACATGGAAAACACTGAGACGGTTGGAAGTAAGCTCGGAAACAAGGATTTTACTGCCATCGGGAGTGAAGAGAACCTGCGCTGGCTGAGCATTAGGGGTGCTTAGTGAATGGATGGATCCAGGAATAGGAGTGAGGCGTCCGTTAGCGTCTATATGAAAACCAGTGATATTGGATGCAAAATTATTAGTGGGATTCCCTACATTGGAAACATAGAGAAGATTACCAAACACAGCTACACTATTGGGCTGAGCGCCTCCTGATGACTTCACATCAATGAGAACAGGTGCCCCGCTGTCAGGTATGATGAAACTGCTGATACTATGGCTGCCAGCGTTAACGGCAATCAGGAAACGTCCATCACGGGACAAAGTTAAGGAGCCTTGTGACGCAAGGGGATCGACACCATCGTTTGCTGTTGCAGTGGAGACCTCCTTTGTACCCGTGCCCCTTCCATAAGTTGGGTAGGAGCCCATAAAGGTGAGCATTCCATTCATGTCCCGACGAAAGGCAATGATTTGATTCATTACTTCATTATTAGTCATCATGTAAACCATACTCGCCCTAGCACGAAAATAGTTATTCATCATATGCATTCCATGACTCTCCTCCCTTCATAATTTTATATGGCACTTAAGTCATTTCAATTCCCTAAATTCAAAAGGGACCGTTCTACTGGCAATAACAGCCTGAAGAACCGTCCCCATATTCTTTAATTATTCCACTCCACTTTCTAAAATCGTGAAAGTCTTCTTATCACAATTAATTTCTGCCATGGATCCATATGGCAGTATAAATTTCGGTTCGGTATGGACGAAAGGTAAATTTAGTCATAAAAAAAACACCCCTCCATTGATTTGGTGAACCTGGACTAGGCTTATGGTTTTATCCAGGCATTGGATTAGGTGGACCGGGCTCAGGTTTTGGTTATTTTCCAGGTCTCGGATTTGGTGCCACTGCAACTTAAGTGTTCCTATAATGAATTTCCGATTCCACCTTTTTTTTGTGGTGGAAAAGGAGGAACTCATAATACGATAAGAATAGAGAAATAACCAGCAAATAGGTGGGAAAAGAATAGACTAATTTCCAACCATGATATGTAAAGACATGCAATCTTACAATGACAAATTCAAAACAAATAGCAAAAAGGGACCAGCTTAGAATATAAAATACAATCTTCATTTTCTTCGGTCTAAACCATTCATAAAAATACACACAAAGATACCCAAAAGGAATATAAACTCCGCTTAATAAAATATCAAACAGTTCATACTTCTCCGAATCATTGATTCGATATACATCATAAGGAGATATGGCAGCAATGCTATGGTCGATGATGTTCGGAATAGCAAGACTTAATAGGACGATTAAGTAAGAAACTTCGGTAGGCATTCTTTTAGGCAGCCTCACCAAGAAAATACTTAAAAGCAGAACAATGATAATGAACCATTCATTTTCATCAAAGTGTTTCGGTAAATATAAAAACATGGGTACCAAAACTCCTCTTAAATAAATTTCCTCCTAAATCTCATCCATAAAAAATAAGAAACGAGTAAAATAAAGGACTTTCCAATAAAAGAATAGACAATATTCCACTTAACATCTTGAAGAACTCCCATTCTGAGCAAAGCATATTCATCAAGCATTAAAATTAAAATTGCCACGAAAAGAATGAAACATTTTGCTGTTTTTCGATTGAATCTCAACGAAATCTCAAAAAAGAGAACGATCAGAAGCGGAAGAAGAAGTAATCTCTCAAAAGCATAAGCCCAAAAATCCCCTAACTTCGTCGATACTTTTATCCAAGTTAAATTAACATATATGATCCACGATAACGGGTGCATGAGCAGCCACACGACAATCCAAATAAAAAGTATTTCAAAAATATGCATTTTTTTTGGCGTAACACAAAATGAAATGAGGATTAATAAAGTGACGGATGATATGATGGAAATATTCATAAATTCCCCTTATTGAAACAGGTGATGGGATAAATCAAATACCTTCCACTAATAAAAAATATGCTGTTAGGGTAATTCCTCCAGCGCAGGTTAGCTTAATAAGAAGAAGCATTTTTTCCATATTCATTATTTATTTTGGTTTCTAAGTGCTTCTCGGTCGATGGATTGGGGAGGTTTTTCAAACCATCCATGGTCAATTAAGATTTTTGCCCCTTCCACTGCATAAGCCCCGATCCTAAGGATGTACCCTTCATAATTGACCGTTAAATCTTTTCGCAGTGAGGCGGCAATGGCAAGTCCAAAATCCCCAAGACCAATAGCACTTTGTGCATTCGTATGGAATAACATTAATTTATCTGAAAATGGCGCGTCTTTACTATTTGTAACAGTGGAATCCCACGTGGAAGGATAAGAATTATCATCTTCTTTTAGTTTTATCATAAAATCTTCCACCATTTTCTTTCCTAATTCATATCCATCTTTAAAGTAATCACTAATTTTTTTGGATTGAGCGACTTGACTAAATCCTAATAGGATTGTTTTCGCCACATTTGCGACTTCGATATTAACCCCTAAATGGGCTATTTCAATTCCAAGGAGCGGCCGGCGATGACCTACTAATCCACCAAGGAATTTTTTATCTGTAACAAACTCCACTTTATCAGGATAAGAAATATACGGAGCTCGGATAAAGAGCCCTTTTTCCTGCATCACTTCTGTATTACAAGTCATACAACGTTTCTGTTTGGTTTGAAAACTGTTTGAACAAGTTACGAACGTCTTTACGTGCAGAAACGGACTTGGCCAAGCTATAGGAATTCAATCCCGTTCTCCCCATATGATGCAAGTAACGCATGTAGGTAACATCCGAAAAAAGTTTCTTAGCTTGCAAGTTAACATCTTGTTCCCCAAATCCAATTGGGAGGGGAATACCTTCTTTTGTAAATATATCGGATATTTGAGCCACATGGTCGTAAGAATAGCTAAGAGCAAGTTTAAGAATGGTTTTAATATCCGGATCTTCGCATGTTTATAAAAAATGTTTTAGAACACAAATAGACATGGTGTCACCAATATAGGTGCTCCACAACATCGAAATTTCAGCAGATGTTATTTTGGGTAAGTGTTCAACCATTAATATTCAATCCTATCACATATTTTCTTTTAGTATTTCTGTAAATATGGCAGATAATGCAAAAAAAGAAAGGGGTTTGTCATTTTACCAATAGATATCATCCAGTGGGGTAAGGCCACAGTGACAGTTCTAATGGTTTCTGATGATGATAGGGTATCCCCTGGTATTTTTAGACGGCACCAAAAACAATGGTATTTATACCCAATTTAGGGTAAGATTAGTATCGAATATTCACTTTTTGTAAAGGGGAGGATACATATGATCATCGTTACAACCGAAAATATTCCGAATCATAAAGTTACAGACGTATTAGGTCCAGTATTTGGTTTAACCGTAAGGGCAAGGGGAATTGGGAAAGATATCATGGCTTCTCTTAAGGGGCTGGTAGGAGGAGAAATAAGCCAGTATACAGAAATGCTAGAAGATGCCAGAAAACAAGCAATAGATCGAATGGTGAAAAATGCAGTAGCAATGGGGGCCAACGGTATTATTATGATGCGCTTTGACTCAGGCGAAATCGGCCAGAACATGAGTGAAATTGTCGCATATGGGACAGCTGTATTGGTGGAAAAGGAATAACACATGAAATGGATTTTGGGATTCTACGGTATCCAACTCTTTATTCTGCTTATACTAATTTTTTTATCTTGGCTTATTTGGGACCGCCGCTTTAAAGCAAAACATGGCAAACAAATACCTAAAGGATTTGTCCGAACAAATGAGGTATCAATTGATCCAACTACAAATAAAAGATTAGTTGTTTATTTTAACCCAGAAACCGGCGAGCGCTTTTATAAAGAGGAATAACGAAAATGACGGACACAACATAATAAAATTCGATTCTTATACATTAGTAAACTGATCTGAATTTTTAAAAAGGAACATTGGCAAGCCGCTAAATCGGGTGGTGACACCGGAATTTAGCAGCTTGTTTTTACTTTGTAATCTCATTTGGGATAGATTTTTCCAAAGCTGATTTTAAAAAATCAATATATACGAGAACCTCTTCTGGCAAAAACACATCGTTTCGTTTCACCAAGCCCACTTGAATTAGATTGCCTCCTTCCAAGGGAATCGAGATAATATTGGGGTTCATGTAATTCTTTACGATACAGCCTGTTCCCAGATTGTAGCTGTCTGTATTTGACAGGAGATTATTCATGGCCCCTCTATCCTTGAGATAAACTAGTTTCCCGATATTGTCGACATTCAGGGCTTCTTCGGCAAAATGCAGCAACATGTCGTCCTGCTGGTAGGTCAGATAAGGATAGTCCCTTAACTGCTCCAAGGTAATACACTCGAGGTGTGCCAGCGGGTGCTCTTTTCGTAGAAAGACGTGCTGTTTCAATGAAGCCAGGGGAGTAAACGTTAGTAACTTTGTGGTGAAATAACGCTCAAAAAAATGCTTGTTTAAATCGCTCAGAGATAAGATCCCAAGAATACTTCTGCTTGCATACACGTCATCAATCACATCGGTTGTCTTACCCTCTCGAATCGCCAGCTCATATTTCCGCTTAGCAAAATAATCCATTAAATTGGCAACAGCCTCTATAGCGAAACCATAATGTTGAGATGATATAGAAAACTTGGTTACGTTTATTGTTTTCTCTTTGTTAAAATGATGGACCACAGACTCCATTTGTTCTAGAAGCTTTTTTGCGTAAAATAATAACTCTGTGCCTTCTTTTGTGAAGACAACGCCTTTATTCGTTCGATCGAGAATAGTAATCCCTAACTCAGTTTCTAGTTCACGGACCGCTTTGCTGATACTCGGCTGCGTTACGTAAAGTGCAGAAGCAGCTCTACTAATTGAATTATGCTTGGCAATCTCCACTATGTATCGAAATTGTTGGGGCGTCATGTCCTCACCTTCCCTTATCTTTTTGCTATAACTTTATCCTATAGCAAGGGGTTAAAAAGTTCAATTTTACGTTTTGTATGGAACATTCTACAATAAATGGAGAAAAAGAAATTTATTTTGAGAGGGAGAAAAACATGATAAGGGAAGCAACGCAAAAAGATTTAGCGGACATCTTAGATATCTATAATGATGCCATTCTCCATACTACTGCTGTATACTCCTATCAACCGCAAACGCTTGAAAGCAGACAAACCTGGTATGAACAAAAGATGGCTGATGGTTATCCAATAATAGTATGCGAACTAGATCATAAAGTGGCTGGATTTGCGACATTCGGTCCTTTTAGAGCATGGCCCGCTTATAAATATTCCATTGAACATTCTGTTTATGTAAATAAGGAATACAGAAAAAAGGGAATTGGGACTTCTTTAATGAAAGAATTAATCGCTATTGCCAATGAACGAGAGTATATGACCTTAATTGCTGGAATTGATGCAGCAAATGAAAAAAGCATTGCCATGCATAAAAACTTTGGCTTTGTTCATTCAGGTACAATAAAAAAGGCGGGTTTTAAATTCAATAGATGGCTAGACTTAGCATTTTATCAATTAGAGCTTAACGGACCTAAACGTCCTACGGAAGAATAAAAAAAGGCCACAGGGACGGTTCTCCTGGTTTCTGATTGGGTTAGTGAAAACCAGAAGAAACGTCCCCTTGATCCAAAATTCTACAAAATCCCCGTTCTAGCAAATTAATTAATCATTTGATTAAAAGTGTAGTAAAGCTTATTAATTAAGGATTTTATTAGATATAAGGGTAAAATTTTTGTCATTTAATCAAACGATTATTTAAAAGTGGCTTTAGCACGCTCCACCACTAAATTTCTCCTTTAAAGATCCAATAAAAAATGTCGAAAACGGTATTTTACGATATCTTCTTTCCCATGCAATCATAAAGCTTTTCAATTTAGGAAAAATTATAAAAGGTACTAGAGACAGTGCAATGGTGGTGAAAATTTATTGAAAAAATTAGTCCTATTATTCGTCGTCTTTGCCGGCTATTTTCATTCGATTCCACTAGCAAAGGCCGAGGTTCAATTAAAAACAGAGGATGTTGCTTATATTCAAATAAAGCGCTTATATGGAGGAGCACATGTTTTTAGAGAAACCGATGGTTATGAAGAGCCTGTTATCAGGAAGGTTGTTGAATGGATTAACAATGCAAGTCCTGTAAAAGAAGAAATAGAGATAGTTAATAAACAACCACCAAATGCCGTATTAAAAATAAAAATGAAAAACGGCAATGTTGCATTAATCGAACCTGCATATAACTGCCTTGTTCAAAACCAAACAAAAACTTGCACGTTGTCGTATAACGATGTCATTTATACCCGAAATGATCAAAAAGAACGATTGAGATCCGTTGAGCTTTTTGATTGGCTGCTGGCAGGGTGGAAATATGAAAATACAGAGCCTCCCAAAGATTCGAAAGAATGGTTGATCAATGATATTTTAATGGTTTTGTTAGGTTCAGAAATAGAAAAAGCGGTTAACAATTATTACTCCGCATATTTAACTCATTCACCAACGGTCTATCCTTACGAAGTCGAAATCGTAAATATAGAAAGAATCGGTGGATTCCGTAGGTTTCATTTTTTTATCACAATAGAAACAACACCGGTAGTTGGAGCTCATAACCCAGTTGGAAAGGACAGATTAACGTTTGAGATAGCACCACCGATACCTGATCAAATCAAGCTAAAAAGATTTGAACATATTGAATCATATGAGCTGCCTCCACATTTGCAAAACTTAATTAAAAAAAGCCAATGAACTCTTGTTTCTGTTTCAGGATACATTAAAGACTCTCCACTTATGGGGAGATAATAAAAATGCATCCATAAAGAATACGGCTTTTACCAATAGAAATCATCCATTGGGGGAATTGGCCGGCTTTCTAATTCTTTTACTACCTGAGTGATATCTTCTGACCCGTTAACAATCACCTTTTTAATAACCATTTTGCGACATCCGCTTTCCCTTTTTTTGTCCTGTATGAATTGATAGGCTACCTTAGGAATTTCGCTTTTATTCCTTGCATAAAAATATCCACCTGTAGAAACACCTGCACCTTCGATAATTAAGTTAACATCCATTAGGAACTCCATAATATCACCTCTCCTTTATTATAGAACATACGTTTGCTCTCTAACACAAAAAAAGCTTGAAGTTGATTCCACTGGAGGGTTCTCATGGTTTATGATTAGTCAAAAAAATTGCCCTCAAGACTGTTCGAAACAATCCATGAGGGCGTCCAGTAATAATATATAAGGGGGTCTAGAAAAAGCATGTCTTAAAGATAGCTCTTTATTCTTAAGATAGTCTTAACATACTGGAGTAGTGGAAAGTTTTCTTTATTAAATATTCCCGCACACGGTTCCTCCAAGATATCAGATAAAACGACAATATTCCCCAGGTAATGATTAGATTCGTTCCAACCTACTTGATTCTACAAATTATCTTCTTTTCCTACGCTACACAAACGTTTGATTAAAGAATACTCCAAGCCTATCTGCTATTGGCTTTTCCATGTAATACGGTGAAAAGATTGTCGATTTCTACATCACATTTTCTTTGCCGAGGGTATATCGCTGCCCGATATACGTTACCTTAAATTGCTCTACCCTTAGGTAGTTCGAAAAATCTAAGGTTTTGGAATGGGAATTTCTAGAGTATCCACTTTTGAACCATCTTTCGCTGAAAACACAAATAATTCCAATTTGATGTCATTCGTAGTTACTAACTTTTTTGCAAAGGTAATTTCAAATTCTCCCCAGGCAGGTGCACCTTCTGTTTGATACTTATCATCGAGCAGCACTTTTTCTCCGTCGTAAAGAGCATATTGAAATACACCTTCAAAGACTTGAGCCTTCCCTGTTACAATGATTTTATCTCCGGATTCAGCTACGGCCACATCTTTAAACACTTTGTTTGCATATACCTTATCCTCTGCTGCATGTGATTTTGGTTCATTTTGATTTGTTTTTTCATCCTGATGTTGATTACACGCAGCTAATCCAATAATGGCTGTAAATATAGCAAACAAATATGCGATTTTTTTCACTATTTGCCCCCCTTTAATTAAATTTTATTCAATTTATCATAGGTGTATTTACTCACCACAAAAAAACACACGATATTTTTCTACATGAAATGCCGTGTGTTTCTCCGAGTATAGTAATGATTGCACCTTCAATAAATCCGTTAGTAATTTTCCTCCAGATCCAATTGTAGCTTACTATAACAGATAAATAATTCGTTCAAGATAAATTCAGCGGTATATCGTTTTGGATCTTGTAAGTGTAAATCAAATAGTTTCTTGGTAACGGCTCCTAATGATAATTGTTTCAATTCCTTTTCGTTGAGTAAATAGGAATGATCATTTTTCATTGGTCGTTTCCCCCTAATTGTTATATTCCCCCCCAAGGTCCAAAGTCATTAAGTTCTTTTCTATTTGTTCATCGCACAAAGGAAACGCTTACATATTTAGATTTGAATAGAATGGAGTAAAAAAAGTTTCATATAAGATTGAGGATAAAGGATTTCCTTTCGCTTCATGCACAATCAATTACTTTGTAATTTTTATGTGAAATAACGGTTCTATTTCCTCCAAACTCCAATTCCGTCTTATTTTCAATTATATTGACAATGACTGAATTTTCATTGACCTTCTCAACGATCCCGATGATTCCGTTTTTAAAAAAGATTTGATCCCCTATTTCTGCGATCTTCTTTGCCTTGAATTCCATTTTATTCCCTCCAATTTAAACTTTATCATTCTCATTTCAAAGCCTGTTGCTGGTTGATTTTCTTATGACCTTAGTAATGGTGAATCTCTTCAAATATTTGGAGATAACATAATTACCTCATAATTTGTACGCGTCCTGCCTCCCTTTAAGAAATAACCAATTTATATCATAGTTAAATATAATTATAGTAATAGAATTATAACATTAGAATATATAAAATATAGTGTTTATTATGAAAAATCAAAAATTTAGGGATAAAAACCTATAAAAAATGCCACAGGGACGGTTCTCTTGGTTTTGATGGGAAAGTCAATTTTTCAAACAACGGAGAAAAACCAGAGGAACTGCCCCCATTTGGGCGGTTATAGGCACAGGAATTTATAGAAATACCCTATGTATTTTAATCATTAAAGAAGATGGTTGCATTAAAGCGATCTTTTCGGTACGGGTCATAAAATCCATCTGTAATGGTCCAACCAGAAAAGTCTTCTTTTTTATATAATTTATGTTCTGACCTATGTGAACGAATTGGGAGTTCACCAATCAAAAGAGCTTTTTTCGCTACGCGTTTTAATTCGCTAATAGCTTGTTGTGCGTATTCCTCGGAATCAAAGTACAGAAATACACCATAACAAATTACTTTATCAAAGCTTTTATCCTTAAAAATAATATCATTTGCTTCTCCAACTATTACAGAATTACCCAGGATTTCAATATGTTTTTTAACAAGAGTAGGAGAGTAATCAATTCCTACATATTCGCAATTTAAATATTGAGCTAAAGCGCCCGCGCCACAGCCAACTTCAAGAACCCTATCGGTTGGTTTGATATCTAATGCTTTTACGATTTGGGCTGCTACCTCTGGCATATTAACCTGCGTAGCCTCATATCCGTTATAGGCAAGCAAATCTTCTTGTGAGCCAGATACTTTACCTTTTCTGGTCCAGATTTCTCTCCATGTTTCTTTTGGTTGTTCTAAATTTGAGTTTTGTGATTCTACTTTTGGTGTTTGATTCATGATCATATCCTCCATATATTGGGTGTGCCTCCCCTTTACTTATGTTCAAATTTTGAACATAATTACAGTATAAATAAATATATGTGTGTAAAGAAGAACTTAGTTCAAAAATTAACAAAGAAGATTATTAAATAGAAGAATAAAAAAACACAAAAAGCCTGTGGATGGTTACATAGAGAAGGTTTTTACCAGATTTTTCATCAGACTTAAAGAAGTAACTTAATTCTTCTGTAACAGTAAATTTACAATTAAACCTTATAATCAAGGAAAATATATTTATGGGGTGATACGATGCTTACACTTTGGCATAAATGTAGAAAGAACTATTTTCGAACGCTTGCGAACAATTGTTTGTGCGAGAATTTAAGAAATAGGTTTTTAATGAAAGCATCTTATCATAGGCATAAATTAATTAAAGAGTACTATGCATGTAATTCATACTTTGATCACATGACGCACATATTCAGTTCAAAAATGAGATAAAAAAAGCCGGGCTTTGGTCGATAAG
>NZ_JBALPP010000023.1:0-120468 GCF_036965425.1 Neobacillus drentensis
ACTACAACAACTACTACAACCACTACAACAACTACAACAACTACAACAACAACAACTACTACTACTACAACTACAACAACAACAACAACAAGAGCTCCAATCAGCGGATGTGCTTGTGATGAATTTAATTGCGCAGGATTAGTATGTATTGCTAATTTAGAAGGACAAGGACCACTTGCTGGAGTGATTTCTGCAGATGTAACAGCAAATATTAGTAGTGATGGATCAACAATTACATTTACGGTAAAGAATACTTCGAATAGCCCTACCGCGTTAATTGACCAATTTTTCTTTCAACTCAATCGTGAATTTGATTCTACTAATAAAATTACTGGGCATTCAATGACACCACCATCAAAAAGATTTGATTTCGACTCTGCTAAAGGGGGAGTAACACCAAATGATTGTGGTACTTTCCAATATAAATTTGGACGTGATACGCCTGCAGATAGACTAGCTGTTGGAGAAACTGGTATTTTTGTCATTAACGCAAACGGAGGTACTCCTTTTACGGCAGCTGACCTAACAAATCAAACAGTTTGTGCTCGTTTTCAGGCTATAACTTAAGTGGTGCAAGGAGCTAGAGGATGTTCTTGAGGCAATTGGAATTGCACCTAACAACAGTACCTTAGATTCTTATGTAACAATGACACTTCGATATTGTTTTAATCGGAGTGTCGTTGTTTCTTCAATGAAGATATAATCATTCTCACATGACATACAACCACAATTCCATTTATTAAAGTGCTTTTTCATAGGTGACCCACCTAAACAAATAGGACAACTCTTGAATACCTTATTATAGTAAGAAAAAAATACAAGGAGTTGAAAACTTATATGTCCTTTCCTAATACCCCTCCAGAGGGGATAAATCCCATTGAGGGTTTAGATTCTAATCAGGTAGCGCTTTTGCTTCTTGCGAGCATTGCGTTTGAAGAACTTGCACTAGCCCATTTAATTAATGCTGAAGCAGAAAAGCTTCAAGCAGCGATTGGTACGCTTGTGATAAATGGACAACCAGTAAGAACAGGAATTCAAGCTGGAAGTTTTGATGAGCTATTAGCGGTTAACCGTTCAGCGGAAAAAATGTTGCGTACAATTATCAAAAAAGAAATGTTACTCCAATTTAAATTTGAAAATGTTCTTGAATTTCTTTCAAGACCAACTAGTACAACAACATAATCAACTACTCAAACATCGATAAAAGAGGCATTCAAAAAAACGAACTTTTTGGGTGCCTCTTTTTCCTTAATCAAACAACAAATAAGTACATAAAAAAGCTATGTTTCTTCAATGATACTATTTTCAATAATTAATTTAGTTTATATATACTTCCTCATTTATGTTCACCGGTAACCCTATCCAAGTATATAGTATAATGTCTAATCTCACGCAAGGAGGAATTTTTTAAATGAAAGTTGCTTTGCTTACCATGTTTAATGGCCTTACTAGTACGTACTCTTTAGTAAATGTAGTAGCTGAACAGCTCCGGATGATGTTAGATTCCGGGATCGAACCGAAACTACTCGTGAGCGAAACCTGTCCACTTGATGATCGATATGGAGTTTTTTTAGATGAACGGATTGAATGGGTAAAAATTGTAAACCAAATAGATGGAAAACAAATACATTGGCGAGATTATTCCCAACCAAACGAAAAAGTGCACAACACTTTTTTTAATGAAGCGGACGTCATCGCTAAAGACTTTGTTAAACACCTTGAAGACGTCGATGTCTGTATTATGCACGATATTCATTATCAAGGCTGGCATTTAGTCCATAATGTAGCCATTAGAAAAGCCCAAGAACAATTACCTAAAGTGAAATTTATTGCCTTTACACATTCTGCCCCTGCGAATCGTCCGCCTAATTCCAAATGGCCGCTTTCAGCACGTTTTTCTTCCATGCCAAATACATTGTATGTGTATCCAACACAATCGGGTATACCGGCTCTCGCTAAACAATACAATGTCCCAGAGGGAAGATGTAGAGTCGTAAATAACAGTCTAGATTTATTAAACTTTGTAAGCGATGAAATTAAGCTTCTGAACAAAGAAACTGATTTAATTAGCCCTGATATATTAATCGTTTACCCTGGACGTTTAACCACTGGTAAAAAATTTGAAAAGGTAGCTATGCTGGCTGGTGCCATAAAAAAACAAACAGAACTAAGTGTTAAAGTCATATTCTGTGATTTTCCAAGTATGGATATTGCTCCTAAAACCTATAAAGCTTTAATTCGATTACAAGGTACAGTCTATGGATTAAGCAATGCTGATTTATTTTTCACTTCAGATATAAAGGAATTTAAAAATGGATTTCCAAGAAAAGGTGTTATGGAATTATTGGGTTTATCAAATTTATTTATATGCCCATCCTTTTCAGAGTCGTTTGGTTTAACCGTATTAGAAGCTGCCAGCAAAGGAAATTTCCTCGTTTTGAATGAAAGAGTGCCTGCTTTAGAGGAGTTAGGTAAAAATTTGGATGCCTATTTCATGAAGTGGGATGCTAGAAACTTTGGTTTTGATACGAAGGAAACCTATAACCCGTCAGAAGAAGCGTACCTTACCGAACATGCTAACATCATTGTGAATAGGATGAGGGAAAATTCCATACTGAAAGCTAAAACTATGGCCCGACAGCGTTATAGCCCTAAATGGGTGTGGGAAAACCAGCTCGAACCGATGATCCAATTTTTATAAATATAAACTGATGCCCAAACCAGCAAACAAATTATTAGATGTTTTTTAACAATTAATTTTCTCAAAAGTCCAGACAATCTAGGCAAATTAGAATAATGTAATGTAGTTTCAAAAAAGGGAGGTGGATGTCATGTCTTTTCCAAATATTCCAGAAGATATTAATCCCATTGAAGGTCTTGATTCTGAACAGGTAGCGCTTTTGCTCCTTGCTTCTATTGCTTTTGAAGAGCTGGGCTTAGCTCATTTAATTAATGCAGAAGCAGAAAAGCTTCAAGGAGTAATTGGTACACTTGTTGATGATGATGGTGATTTAATTAACCCAGATATAAAGGCAGACAGTCTAGAAGAGTTATTAGATGCAAACAAATCCGTAGAAAGAATGCTTCAAACGATTGTCAAAAAAGAAATGTTACTTCAATTTAAATTTGAAAATGTTCTTGATTTTTTAAATCAAATAGAAAACTCTAGCGATGATAGTAAGTGATAAATAATCGCTCTATTGTAAAGAATAGCGAAACCGGCCATGAATGATTTCTTCATGGCCAATTTTATGGTATTTCTAATTAAAAGTTGCATTTGGAAGTCTATTATTTTGAGATAAATTCTTTTTATCGTTAAGACTTTTCTATGTAAAATATTATTTCTTTCCGAGGGTTTTTTGCAATTTTAGGCTTGTCATAAAGGTTCCACCAAACCTATTTGGGCATAGACTACATGAGAAAGCAAATTGTTTAGAGGAGGTTTTTCTCAAATGGGTATGCCCACAATCCCACAAGAACCGCATCGTCCCAATAAGAAAGAAGTAGTAATTGATTTGCTTGAGTCGATTGCGTTAGAGGAAATTGCTTTGTCCCACATTATGAATGCGGAAGCAGAGAAGATCCAAGCATTTGTAGGAAAAAATTTGAATTTCCCTACCCGTCCAGGGAATGGAGATATTATTAAATTTAATAATGGCGTCAACCGGCTGCTTGAAACTATTGTGATGAAAGAGTGGCTTTTACTAAAAAAATTAGAGAATGTTATAGATTTCATCGAGGAAGAGATGCCGCAACACGAAGAGGAAAGTAGTTCATTTATTAGCTCAGGTAGTTCGGGCAGCAGCGGCAGTTCGGGCAGCAGCGGCAGTTCAGGCAGCAGCGGCAGCTCAGGCAGCAATGGCAAGGCTGGTAAAAAAGGACCTAGAAAAAGATAACAAAGAATAAAGGAGTGATCTGAATTGAACAGCCTAGATAATGATGAAAAAATCATAAAATCATTAAGGTCGGTTTCCTACTTGCAAATGGCGCTAACAAACTATTTACAATCTTCTCTTACGTTGTTAAAGGCGGAATTCAACATTATAGATCACCAAACAATTGCAGATAGTGTACACAGAATGAAAAAAAGTGTAAATCAATTACAAAGTTTAACAGATGAAAGAATCAGGATTTATTCAGAAAATTACTCCGAGACTGAAATCAATACTGTGTTTAAGAGGTATCAACCATTAAATGAGAAGATTAATTCTGAATTCAATCAATTCTTTTTGACACTCCAAAAACAAGGAAAGAATTGAGGAAAGGACTGGTTGCAACAGTCCTTTTTAATATGAGGGGAAGATTATTGAATACTAGAGGCACCTAATAAAGATTCAGGAGTATTCCCTAGTGCTAAAAGGCTGATTTTTGCATATCCAATACCTTTAAATTTAGCGAAAAATTGTTTAAATACTTCGGAATCAGCATCATTTTTTACTCTTTGTAATTCCTTTTTATATAAACGGAGTACTGATCCATAGACAAAATTGGGGGAATATTGACCAGGATCTTCATCCATTAGTAAACATCCCATGTAATGATATTTAAATTGGAAAGCACGGGTTAGATTAATTACTTCCAACAGTTTTTCAAAAAGGTTTGGATAGTCCTTTTTTAGGTTCTCGATGCTTTCTTTAGCTGCCTTTAATTCTTCTATATTAGATAAAGTAATCATAGATGCTCCTCCTTTATTTATCCCAAGGTTTTTCTATTGAAATATACGCTGCTAATTCTTTACTCTTTTGTCTTCTTAATTTACGGATTTCCGCCCTTTCCTTACCTGTTTGGTAAAGAAACTTTTCTTCTTCCGTTTCTGGAATGATACTTGGGACGATTACGGGCTGTTTATTCTCATCTAAGGCTACAAAAGTCAAAAATGCGGTAGCAGCAATACGGCGTTCGCCAGTCATGATATCCTCAGCAATAACCTTACAAAAAATTTCCATTGAGGTTTTTCCTGTATAAGTTACAAACGATTCAACACAAACAGAATCCGTTTGATGAATAGGGCATAAAAAATCGATTGAGTCTGTTGAGGCCGTCACACATTCTTTCACTCTCGAATGACGGCGGGCTGATAATGTCGCGGCATCATCTAGTTTTTTCATCAAAACGCCGCCAAACAATGTATTGTAGTTATTTAAATCGCAGGATAATACTTGAGCTGTATTAACAATGCGGCTTTCTTTTACTTTTTTTGCATTCATTGGTTGCATCCTTTCATGCTTAGATATTAGTTAGTAAAAACTATATCCACGTTTTTAAAAGGTTTTTCTTATCTGAAACAAGTGTAAGCCCCATTGGAACATTAGTAAAATGGTTATATTTCATCAATCCTATAGCTTTTATCTATGTAAATGCTTTCAACTATGCAATGTATATATAGGTGACAAGTAAAAAAACAGTTCACAAAAATGAACTGTTTTAATCGTTTTGATAACAAATTGCAAGCTGGTCTTTCGTAAACTGCAGCCATTCTTTTGCAGCATAGGAGAAATATTGATTTTTTCCCCAGATGATCCCGAGGTTCCAACTAATAGACGGGTTTACAACTCTGACTGACCTTACATGTTTATTTAAATGATGGCAAATACTTTCGGGTAAGAGCGAAACGCCAAATTTGCTTGCCACCATTTCTTCAATAAAAGAGCGTTGTGAACTTTCCGAAATAATGTGTGGATTAAAGCCAGCACTATTACATGCAAAGATTATTCGATCGTTAAGAACAAAATCCTTGTTAAACAATATTAACGACTCATTTGCCAGTTCCTCTAAATTGATTTCCTCTTTCTCTGCTAAAGGGTGTGAAGCGTGCACGATAAGTTTAAGGTTTTCTTCCATAAAAGAAAAATGCTCAAATATCTCATTCTTAGTTGGAAGAACCACTACACCGACATCCAGAAGATTCTTTTCAACATTTTCCTCTATTTTCTTTGAGCCTTCCTCAACCAATTGGAAGGTAATCCCTGGGTATCTTTCGTGAAAACTGCCCACAATCTTAAGGAAATGGTGGGCATCAAATATTGGCGGCAGGCCGATGCGAATATGCCCTTTTTTCAGTCCTGTAAGGTTATCCAATTCCATTTCTAAATTCTTAAATGCTTTGTCAATAAGTTTTGCTTGCTCTAAAATGATGCGCCCTGCATCTGTTAAGGTTAATTGCTTACGAGACCGATCAAAAAGAGCGACTCCCAGTTCCGTTTCTAAGTTTTTAATCATCTTACTAATGGTAGGCTGTGTAATAAATAAATGATTTGCGGCACGTGAGAAGCTATTATAATTTGAAACTTCTATAAAGTATTGTAAATGTTTAATATCCAATTTTGCGGCACACCTTCTTGTGTATATTGATAACGTATCTTTAAAAAATGTACTATTTTGCTTAATCATTAGATTGGGCTATTTTAATTCGATTAATCAACTTTATCAATAAAAAACTTGAACTATTATTTAAATTCATGAATATATTTTTAAAAAGAACAGCGGGGAGGGGAATTTTTGAGTTTCCAAGCCGAGCATTTATCAGAACCAAGGCAGAGAATTATTCATGTCATAAAAAGTCATGGGGCAGCTTCCATGAGCGAAATAGCGTCAGTGTTGGACATTACTGGAGAGGGCGTACGCCAGCACCTGCTGCAATTAGAGAGGGATGGCTGGATCAGCCGTTTTGCAGAAAAAACTAATGGAATTGGCCGTCCACATATCCGCTATCGTCTAACCACAGCAGGAGAGCATTTGTTTGAAAAAAATTACGATCATTTAACAATAGAAGTTCTTGATACAATGGTCAATCACCTGGGAGAGTCGGCACTTAAACAAGTACTTTCTGCGATGATTGAAGAAAGAGTACGTGAATGGGAACCGAAATTAGCGGGCTTAACTACCATCGAAAGGTTAAATGCACTAAAGGATTTTTATATGAAAAACGACTTTTATATGGAAGTTGTACAAAAGGGTAAAGAATATTATCTGATTGAGAGAAATTGCCCTTTTCACAATGTGGCCTTAAAGCGGCCCATTCTTTGCAGTGTTACGTTATCGGTTCTCACCCATTTACTTGGATGTAGCGTAAATAGAGTGCAGCGGCTTCAGAATGGGGATGGCTGTTGTGCATTTTATGTGCAAATAAACGAACCTGTTGATAGTAATACTCCCTGTATCATTATGGAGGATGAATAGTCCAATTCATAATAAAAAATAAAAAGTTAGGAGACTGATAAACATGGAAAATCAAATTAAAATATCGGACAATGGTCCACTAGCAGTAACTGGTGACTTCCAATTAGTCGATGCTGAAGGAAATGAGTTTCCGAAAAAAGCAAAAGTGTATTTGTGCCGCTGCGGTCTTTCGGGTAAAAAGCCGTTTTGTGACGGCTCTCATAAGAAAGGCGGATTTGAAAGTAATCCAAGGGCCGGGGATGGAAAGTAAATCGGTTTACGGGTTTTTAATCTGGGTGGTGGTAGAAAGGGTTTCGCAAGTAAAATGGAAAAAGTGGCGAGTATGCAGCGTAAAATGAAAGTTTGGCTAGTAAACACTGACTTTTGGCGAGTAAATATGAAATGCTCTTCAAAAATTGGATTTTCGTTCTGCTTTAATGTGAGCTTTTCATAAAAATCATAAAATATAGGTAGGAAATGGAATTGTTTGAGTTTCTTGCCTTTATTTTTTTATTTGACGAAAATAAATGATTAATCGTCGGAATTGTTGTGAAATCTCGCGAAATTAAGTTGGTTATTCGCGAAATAAAGTAAAAAGTTCGCGGAATTAATGCTGAATTCAGCGGAATACGGGGACTCATTTCGTATTCTTCTCCATTCTGTGATACAATTCATCTAGTCAAAACGGAGCAAAGGAAGAAGCGAATGAGCAGAACATTGCCAGTAAATAAGAATGATTACATAGATGTAGTTTTTGAAGATTTAACCCATGACGGGGCAGGGGTTGCCAAGGTGGAAGGATATCCGATTTTTGTCCAAAACGGGCTGCCAGGCGAAAAAGCAAAAGTAAAGGTGATTAAGGCCAATAAAGGCTACGGTTTTGGACGTTTAATCGAGCTCTATGAAAAGAGCCCCTATCGGGTTGATATTCCAAACAATGAAAAGCACAAATATGGCGGCTGCCAGCTTGAGCATATTAGCTATGAAGGTCAGCTTCAATATAAAGAAAATCAAGTTCGTCAGGTATTGACGCGTATTGGTAAACTCGAAGATGTTATCGTCCATCCGATTCTAGGGATGGACAACCCTTTGCGGTACCGGAACAAAGCCCAGGTGCCAGTAGGGAAAAAAGACGGCAAGCTGATTGCCGGATTTTTTAAGCCAAGAAGCCATGAAATTGTTGATACGGATGAAAGTGTGATCCAGCTTCCGGAAGTAAATGAAGCGGTACAGGCTGTGAAGGAAATCTGCAGCGGGCTTGGCATACCTGCTTATCAGGAGGAATCGCATAAAGGTGTATTAAGGCACATTATGGCGAGGTACGGAAAACAAACTGGTGAACTGATGGTCGTGATTATTTCAAAGACTTCGGAAATACCTCATCAGAAAAGGATAGTAGAGGAAATTATCGCCCGGCTGCCAAAAGTTAAGTCCATTGTCCATAACATCAATTCCAAACGGACAAACGTTATTTTAGGAGAAAAAACAACTGTGTTATGGGGCAACGAAGTCATCTATGACTATATTGGAGACGTGAAATTTGCGATTTCTGCATTATCATTTTACCAAGTGAACCCAGTGCAGACAAAGGTTCTATACGATAAAGCGCTTGAATACGCAAACTTAACTGGGGAAGAACTTGTCATTGACGCATATTGTGGAATCGGAACAATTTCATTATTTTTAGCACAAAAAGCGAAGAAGGTTTTCGGCGTAGAAGTTGTTCCGGAGGCGATTGAGGACGCCAAACGGAATGCGGAATTGAACGGGATTAAGAATGCGGAGTTTGCGGCCGGAGAAGCAGAGATTGTAATTCCTAAGTGGTATAAGGAAGGCAATGTTGCAGATGTACTTGTTGTCGATCCGCCGCGCAAAGGCTGTGATGAGGCCTTGCTTCAAACCATCATTGAAATGAAACCCAAAAAGGTTGTTTACGTATCCTGTAACCCGGCCACCTTGGCTCGGGATTTGCGTATTCTTGAAGATGGAGGCTATAAGACAGTAGAAGTGCAGCCGGTGGATATGTTTCCGATGACGACGCATGTGGAGTGCGTATCGCAGCTCGTTTTAAAGTAAGGCAACTCCCCCTTTGGGAGTTGCCTTTTTAAGGTACTTTAACTTTTATGATTAACTAAAGAAAGTGTTCACATAATTGTAGAAAAGCTTTAGAAATGACTAAATTCATTTGGAATTTAATGTGATATTATTTTAATTAATTACTTTTTCAAACTTGGGTTTTTCTTCTCATAATTTCCCCCATCAAAACAATAATTTCATTATGCAAACATTTCTGAACAACCTCTTAATTGATTCTTTACATTTTTCTGCCATATCATCCTTTTTCCTTCTATAAGCTTTCAACTAAAAGTTCTTCTATATAAACAAATGTGAAAGGAGTGGTAAGTTATGTAACCTATTTATTACCATTTAAAAGCTTGTAAAGGCAAAGTATATCATTGCTGGTTTACAAATTATTTTTGAAGGAGGATTATCAATGGGTCATGATATATCAGGATACAATAAAGCAGGAAAAGAAATCGCATATGCCCGCTTTAGCATGGGGAATTATAATGCAACCATACTGTACAGTTTACTTGATGCAAATAAATACTATGCAGGAGTTAGCGGATCAGGCGGCAGTTCTACCTTTTCAAGACAACAAATTGAAAAAGCTTTGAATGACTACAATCAATTATTTAATAATAATAATTCCCCATCAGAAAAAGATTCCTTACCCTGGGATCAAAAACAAATCCTGAATTTTATACTAAACTGTTTAGCAACAGCACAAAAAGAAGAGAGTGTAAGAGTGTATTTTGGCTAATGTATTTTCCCTCCAGCCTAATCCATCTTATGAATTGCGTTTTATCTCCCAAAGAAACACTTCATTCAAGCCTTCCCAAAAAAAACTCTCTTTATAGTAAGAATCTTATATATTAGGTAATGGCCAAATTAATGAATAGAATCGTAACTTTATGACTAAAATAAAATTGACACGACACCAATTAGTGTCCTATAATTACGACACCAATGGGTGTCTAATTTGTAAGGGGCGGGTGATTTTGAACGAGAAAAATCTTGAGCGTGATGTTTATGCAGCCATCGCTGACCCAACAAGACGTAAATTGCTGCGGTTGTTGGCAGATGCAGGAGAACTACCTCTTCACGAATTAACCTCTCAATTTCAAATGGGGCGTACCGCTGTTTCTAAACATTTGGCTATCCTTAAAGAAGCTGGTTTAGTTGCTGACCGTAAAGTGGGCAGAGAAACAAGGTATCGACTAAATGCAGCTCCTCTACAGGAAATTAAAGATTGGGTATCTTTTTACGAGAAGTTTTGGAATGAAAGAGTAGCACTATTAAAAAATTTATTAGCGGAGGAATAAGGATGGCAGAAATATCATTAGATTTTCAGTTTACAAGTTCAATCAATGCTGTGTGGAATGCATTAACAGATTCGGATACTCTTGCGAAATGGATTATGGCTAATGACTTTAAACCAATCGTCGGACATAAATGTCAATTCCGAAATCCGCAGTGGAATTTGATTGTAGATTGTGAAATATTAGTGGTCGACGAGCCTAACAAGTTATCTTACACATGGATAGGCGGTCCAATCAACACTGTAGTCACATGGACATTGAAGGAAGAGGATGGAACCACCTACTTACACCTCGAACAAACAGGATTCGAAAAAGAAGATCAGGCGTTCAATGGTGCGAAATATGGTTGGGCAAATATGGTTGAAGGACTTAAAAAGGTGTTAGAGGCATAGTATGACCTTTCCTGTTTTTAGGAAATAAAGAGATAAAAGGAGGGATGGAAATGTCCTATATCGTTGATTTTAAAAATGTGTCTACAGTTGGTTTAGAGTCTTCACCTGTAGCGGAAACGCTTGCTGGATTACGTGCAAATGAAGCCCGTTACTTTATGAACAAATACAAGCATGAATTTACGGTTGTACCAGCTAGCGAAAGCCAGGAAACCCTTGATTATGTAAACCGAATTTTAAAAGAAGAGCGTGATATTGAATTTTCGGCCAAGCCTTTAGAAACGTCGCGTTTTCAAGTGGAAAATATTAATATGGCCTACGTCTTTTATGAGGATGGCCTTGAGGTCAATGTTATGTATACAGTTGATGGCCCTAAGCCAAAGCGGGCCGTTGGTTTTAAGCTTTCTGAGGGGATGGAGGTACCAAAGGAATTAGAAGGCAAGTTTAAGTTTGCCAGGCAAAAGTCTAAGCTTGCTGGAACAATTCGGGGCTCGTTTTTTGTGATAAAAGGAGAATATTAAAAGCAATCAAAAGCGAATAGGAAAAAGCAAGCGGCTCAGTAAAGGACTGGGCCGTTTTGATTCGAAAAAAACTAGAGGCAGATTCATTTGGAATTGTGCTAACATGGCAATACTAGATTTAGAGAATAGAGAGAGAGGATATCCGATGAAAATAAATCAATTGATTGCCAACAATATTAACCGTTTAGATTACCTATTGCCGGAGGATCAGACGCTCGGAATTGCTGGCTTGTCTGGTTCTGGTAAAACTACCTTTTGTCAAACCATTGGTGAAGAATCCAAGAAGCGTCTCGTTTCCTTATTGCCTAAGGCTGAATATCAGTATTTGTTTTCTAATATAATGGAAACGAATTTTAGCGCCATCAAGATGGAAGATATGCCTTTAGTACTTTTTCTAGGGAAATCATCAATTTCTTCGAATCCGCGTTCAACAATTGGCACCCATACCGGCGTTTTTAAAGAGATTCGAGAGCGGCTTGCAGAAAGCTTTTATCTTTCGCCAGAAGTTTTTTCCTTTAATAATGAATTAGGATGGTGTCCGGCTTGTAAAGGACGCGGAACGACTAAAAATGTCGAATGCCCAAAATGTAAAGGACGGCGCTATAATCAGGAAGTGGAGCAGAAACAAATTGAATTATTTGAAAAACCGCATAGTATTTCAGATATCAATGAATTAAGCATTGAATCCATCCTATCCTTAGCAGAGGAATTACATATTAGTGAGGCAAAGCAGCTTATTCTCCAAAATATCATCAATATGAATATCGGTTACTTAACATTAAACCGAATCATGGGTACATTGTCAGGAGGGGAATTAACAAGGCTTTACTTGGCAGAATTCATGGCGGCAAGTGAAAATACTGTAATCATTATTGATGAAATTTCTGTTGGTCTTGATCACCAAACCCTATTGAAAATCTTAGAACAGATTAAACAATTGGGTTATAAGAATCAAATTTGGCTGATTGACCATTCTGACACAGTGCTGAATACAGCTGATGATCAATTGTTCTTTGGGCCTGGCAGTGGTAAATACGGTGGAAAAATTGTTGAGGAATCACCCCGTCCAAAACCTGTTTTTGGCGAAAGAAATCAGGCAATGCCTACAGAATATTATCAATTTCATGATCTTTACTGTCGTAATATTCAAATGGCTGAAATTCAGATTCCGAAAAATAGACTTGTAACCTTTACGGGGGAGTCAGGATGTGGTAAATCGACCCTGGTAAACGAGTGTATCTCCAAGGATTTTCTGAAACGATATCCAAAAGATAAATTGGTCATGGTAGGGCAGGATCGAAATCAATCGATCACCAGCCGGTCAACGGTTGCAACATTTCTGGATATTAAAAAGAAACTCAACAAATACAGTGAGGAAATTGATGATATTTTTCAACGCTCGATTGAAGATATTATTGAAGAACTGCCAAAGGAAGACATCGCTCATAAACGCTTAAGCTTATTGATCAAATTGGGTCTTGGTTATTTGACGTTAGAAAGGAAAACCCAGACCTTATCGACGGGTGAATTTCAATGTGTCCATTTAGTTTCTGAGCTGTTTTCAAACTCGAGAAACCCGCATACCCTGTTTATTTTTGACGAGCCTTCTAAGGGTTTGTCACAAAATATTTTAAACCAGTTTATTGATAGTGTCAGGGGCATTCTTCAAGATGAATCTGTCAGCATCATGATGATTGAACATAACACCTATATGATGGAGAGCTCTGATTTTATCATTGATTTTGGTAAAAGACAGCTTGAACCAGTTCGACATCTTGATGTTGTCAGTCATGATGAATATTTTAGACAACATAACAGTACAAATAGTGTTGTACCATTGCCTATTTCGTCAACTCTAGCATCAAAAAATGGCATTAACTACTTAGAAGAGAACCATATACCCTATTTTAAAAATGCAGAAAACGTCTATAAGGGCGGCATCTTAAAAAGCTTATCATCCATGGCCCGTTTGATTTATGGTGAATACGAATCTGAAACCATCGCACCTGTCATCGCCATTGATCTTGAAAGGCATTTGTATAGTCAATATAGTTTTCTATTTGAGATAGGCGGACTGATCAACCATATTGTCGCTGCCCATCCGATCAATAAAGATACAAGAAGCTTCGATTTCTATTATCAAGAAAATCATTGTCCAAGCTGCTCTGGCCGCCGTGTAATTGAGAAATTCGATATTGATGTAGTCATCCAGAATAAAAACGTGCCATTCTGGGATGGTTTATTACATCCAGACGTGATGGAGGTATTAAAATACTATCAATATCCAAAATTGCAATTCTTATTTGATGAGATCAAAAATGAACTAGGCCAAGATATTAGTAAATCCTATAATGAGATGACAGATGCAGAAAAGCATACTTTTTTATACGGATATTGGGAAAATTCTTTCTATGATAAAGCGGGCAAGACACGGAGGACGTGGGAGGGCTTTAATATCATCATAGGGCGGTATATGTTCATTTCCAAATCCATTATTAAGGAGCATATGAAAGCTTCAAAAGAGTTGATTACTTGTCCAGTATGTCAAGGGACCGTGCTGAACCATCATAAAAAGCTAAGATTTGGTGACAAGGATATCCGTGAGATTATCCATCAACCGATCGATCAGGTCATTAAAACGGTAGGGAAGCTGCCAGAACTGGAAAAACTGAAATCCATTGTTGGCAGAGACATGGTGCTGACGGAGGATGTTTCTTTTCTGCCAAGGGAAACACAAGTACGACTGAAAATGCTAGAACTGGAGCTGGCGAGTTTTGCTGGCTATGAAGTAGTTTTACAAAATGCTTTGCCATTTTGGGACGGTATTATAGGCAATATGGAAGCCATTTGCCATAAAAACCAGATAACCATCTGTGATTTTGCCAATATTGCCGAAACGAGAGAAACCATTATTGATAAGTATTTCACCAATGGAAAATACAAAAAACTAACGTATGTCTATGAAGCGTTTGGTTACAAAAAAATTGTTACCCAAATTAATAAGATTAAAGCAAGCCATCCATGCCCATTCTGTAAAGGGAAGAAGGTCATTTCAGAAGATAATCTCCATGATGGTGTGTATAAATTATCGGTACCATGCGTTAGCTGTTATGCAAGTGGCATCAATGAGGATGGGCGTAAGGAAATCGTCGATGGCATAGAAGTGCAAACATGGCTCACTGGTAAAGTAAGGGATGTTGTGGCCGAAAGCTTACTATCGGAGAATGTTGCAGATATTCCAATTTTTAATCGTATTCGTGAGTTGAATAAACGAGATATGATGGCGGTTTATCAATGCCTTGAGAGAAATAAATAATGTCAGTCAACGATAGAAAACTCATTTGCAATAATTGCAAATGAGTTTTTTATGTTATTATGAAGGTAAAAATAGGCAAAAATGGGTCGCGCTCTCACGTTTATGTAGAGAATTTTAGAGGGGAGGAACACATTTATGATTCCAGCGAAAATAGATCCCATTGCAATCACTCCGATAAGAGAAAAAGGTGTGGAATCCATCTTCGATTGGTTCGATCGGCATAAAGATTCGTTCTATATCCTGGGGTGGTCCTATCTTAGAAATCAGCAGCAAATGGAAGAGCTTTTTTACCGGTCCATTATAAAAGTCCACAAGGAGCTGCCGAGATATAAAAGGGAAACATCATTTGAGACATGGGTTACATCCATTTTCATTCATGCATGCCGGGAGCTTTCTGATAAAAGTAGTTTAAAAGCTTCAGAGGAAAGGGAAACACATGAGGATTTATTTAAAGGACTTGATCAATTGAAAGGGTACGAGAAAGAAGCAGTGGTCCTCACATATATAAAAGGAATCTCTCAGGAGGAAGCGGCAAAACTTCTCCAAGTTTCAGAGGAAAAGATGAAAGAGCTTTTGTTTTCTGGAATCCAGTCACTTAGAAAAGAAATGGGGGATGGAACACCCTATAATGGCTGTAAGGAGTATCATAAGGATTACATTGATTATTTAGAAAGAACTCTAGATCGATCAAAAAAGATTGATTTAGAAATACATATTTTTCATTGTCAAGACTGTCAGGAGGATTTGGCTGCCTTTCAGGATGTCATGTTAACCATGTCGAATTTTTATGAAAGGTTGGAGGATTTCCATGTGCCAACTGATTTCATGGAGAACATCAAAGCTAGGCTGGCAGAAAAAGAAAAGTACAGACAACATAAGAACAAAAAACGTAAAAGAATAGGCATTGTTCTTGCAAGTGTTCTTGCAATATTAATAGGTATCGAAGTTTTTACAGGGTATTATACCAACGTCTACCATACATGGACTGAAGAAGATCAAGAGCTGAGTGCCTTTCTGCAGCAGGACCTGGGTGAAAGGCTAAACCTAGAAGCGGAAAGCGATGGAGTGAAAATTAAAATCAAGAGTGTGATTGCTGATGATGTTCAGACGCTTGTTTTTTATGAAATAGAAGATACAGCTGAAGACAATCAATATGTGATAGAGCCTCAAGAGGGTTTTTCTGTGGAGAACGAACATGAAATCATGAATAGTGAAACATATCCAAGGTACTATCCTCCTGACCTTAAATCGGATGAAAATAATAAAGAAAAGAATGTGTATCGTGGAAAGGTTGGTCTGCTGCCACTCAAATCGGATAACGGGACCATCAATTTTAAGATCACAAAGCTTCAGAAATTGAATCGTGATTCCTCTGACAAGAATGGTTTGAGGGCAAACGAAAACATTGAATATAATACAGGGGTATGGAACTTCGAGATCCCTGTAACAAAAAAGCCTTCGATCGAATATGCATTGGATAAAGAAACAGAAGTTGAGGGGATCACAGTTCGATTTGATAAACTAACCATTGCTCCAACAGCGACGATTCTGCAATATGCTATTAATAATGAACGGCCAGGTAAGCGTATAGACGTTCTTAATTTTGACAATCTAAAAGTGAACAATAAAAAAGTGAAGACTGATATGTATGGCAGCACTTATATGGATTCACAGCAAGACATGAATTGGACCACTTTTCAAACACACTTTGACCCTCTTATTGGAGAAAAATCAAAAGAGGTTAACGTTCAATTCGGCTCTATGTCTTTATCTGTTGAAGACCCAAAAACCATTGAACTGGATGTAGCTAAGGAATATCCTCAAACCTTTGAATATGCAGGCAGTACAATCTCCATCGACAAGCTGGAATTGGGACAACCTGCCATTATTGTCATAAGCAATCATGAACTCAAGAATCGAGCGTATGAGGGGCTTAACTTTAATATTGTGAGTGAGGATGAAAATGAGCCCAGTTCTATGGAGATAATTTCTGAAGGTGTGCTCGTTGATAAAAACGGGATAGAATACGATATGAATGAAATACCTTTCCCATATGAAGAAATCGAGCAGCCCCGTCACTTCATTACAGTTCAAAGCATTCGCTTAGACGGTAACGACGCTGGAGAGAAAGTGGTTCCTAAAAGGATGGAAATTTATGGATATAATACAACGAAATATTTGGATGATGTTGTGAAAATTTCGTTGGAATAATATGTGATGCCACTTACACTCTAGTTTTTTAGAATTATATTATTAAATTCATAATTAAGTTGTAATAGGATTGAATATTTTTACAAATTTTTCACGATAATAGAGAGGAAATTGAAATCGGGCATTGAATGATTTAAGGGAATTTATATAGAAAATAGGAGGTAATTATGGGGAGATTAGTTCATTTCGAAATCCATGTAAGTGACATGGAACGGGCTAAGAAGTTTTACGGTGAGGTGTTCGGCTGGACATTCCAAGATTGGAGTGATTATGCGGGTATGCCCTACTTTGGAGCCGTGACTGGCGATGAAAATCAACTTGGAATCAATGGGGCATTAATGCAGCGCCAAAGTGCTTCGCCAGAACCAAACCAAGCACTAAATGGTTATGCTTGTACAATGGGTGTGGAAAACTACGATGTAACAGAGTCCAAAATTCTGGAGAATGGCGGAAAGGTAGCGATGGCAAAGTACGCCTTGCCTGGAATGGCATGGCAGGGATACTATATTGATACTGAAGGAAATATATTTGGGATTCATCAGCCAGATGCGAATGCGAAATAGAATTTTTTCATAAGCATCGACTTATAGTTGCTGGATTGCACCAAGATAGCTTGATATAATAGTGCCTGTTGCCTTTGGTGACAGGCATTATTTTAAAATCGGAGGTCTATTGTGGATAATAACGACATATTAATTCGCCTAAGATATGCACTTGAATTGAAAAATAAAGAAATGGCTGAAATATTTAAGCTTGGCGGCGAGGAAGTAACAGTGCCAGAAGTGATAAAGATACTCACAAAATCAGATGATGAAGAACCGGAAAATGACGATCAAATCAAATGTAATAACAGTATGTTCGATTCCTTTTTAAATGGCTTTATTATTTTTAAAAGAGGAAAACAAGAACCCAAACCAGGACAGCCTGAAACACCCTCACCAGTATCATCAAAGAGCGTAAACGTTAATAATCTCCTGTTAAAGAAAGTAAAAATAGCTCTATCGTTAACGACAGACGACATGCTGGATATATTCGATAAAGCCGGAATCACCGTCTCAAAAGGAGAACTCGGCGCTTTATTAAGGAAAGAAGGGCATAAGAATTATAAAGAGTGCGGCGATAAATTCGCTAGGAATTTCTTAAAGGGTCTAGCTATCAAATACAGGGGATAAAGGCATTAAAGTTATGATACATACCTACTCTGGTAAGACGATACGTTTTGAGATAAAGTACAAAAACCGAACCTCTATAGGTATTATGATAGATAGTTATGGAAATGTGGAAGTCCAGGCTCCAAAAGGGACGCCTGATGAAAGGGTGTTTCAATTATTAGAGGATAATTGGGATCTCATTCAGCAAAAATTAAAAGAAATGTTGGATAGGCTCCAAGGGCCGCAGCAAAAGGTCTATGAGCCAGGGGAGAGCTTTCTTTATTTAGGAAACACCTATCCAATACAGATTTTTCAGGAGAACAATATCGAGCAGGACTATGTGGTGTTTGAAGGTGATAAGTTACATATATATGTAACGCAGCTTGAAGATGAGAAAATAAAACACGCATTGAGGCGATTCTATTATCAGCAGTGCAAAGCCTTAGTAGAGAAGAGTATCTCATTTTATCAAAGCAACTTCAAAACAAAACCTCGTTCTATTCGTATCACGGATAGCAAAACTACCTGGGGAACCTGTGATTCGAGGCACCAGTTAACCTTTAATTGGAGACTGGCAATGGCACCGCAGAAGGTCATCGACTATGTGGTCGTGCACGAAATGTGTCATATGATCCATCTGAATCACGACCGCTCCTTCTGGCGCCTTGTTGGAAAGATCATGCCTGATTACAAGGAACAAGAAAACTGGCTGACTTTATCAAACTGGAAAATGACGGTTTAGGAGTCAGCGATATAGGTCAAACCCCTTCAATCTGCCACCCCGCTTAACGGTTTCAAACTGAAGTAGTCCAAGGCCTGATTGACGGAATGGATATCAAATATTTTTTTCTCAATACAAAATTGAATGACTAAATCAAATGTTTCACTGTCAGACAAAGAGAAACCGGCTGAACTTAACAGTTTATCGGTTTCTTTTTTATTTAGCTCAAGAGCGAGCGCCAAAGCAATCGTGGTATTTTTTCTTGGCCGATATTCGGGATTCGAGCGAATTTTGGAGAAATGCCTGCGGTCAATTCCTGCTTTTTTGTAAATTTCAGAGTCACTAGCCCCTTTTTTATCAATGAGGGTAAACAAGGTCTGATTAAAGGTTGGCTTTCGCTTGATTTTAATAAAATCCTCAATCTCGCTATTTTGTAGATCCTCAGAAAAAATAATTCCCTCTATATGACTTTCCGTTGTGAAAACCAATATGTTTAAGTGAGCTTCAACATATACCTGCAATTCTATTAAAAGCTTCTTATCTAGCATAACTTCCCCTCCAAAAATGTCGCCTATGAAGCGACCAAATAATGGATGAACTCAAATAATATTATAGTATAAACAATTGGAAAGGATGATAGAAATGAACAAGAATTTAACAGAGATAATTTTCCTGCTGGATCGAAGCGGATCGATGAGTGGTCTTGAAAGTGATACAATGGGCGGGTTTAATGCTTTTATTGAAAAACAGAGGAAATTGGCAGGCGAAACCATCGTGACAACTGTGCTTTTCGATGATCAGTATGAAATTTTATGGAATGGCATCGATGCCCAGAAAGCTAGATTAACGGATAAGGAATATTATGTAAGGGGCTGCACCGCACTGCTGGATGCAGTTGGGAAGACAATCTTGGATGTAGGTTATCGATTATCCAACACGAGCGAGGATAAAAGACCTGGTAAAGTGATTTTTGTCATTACAACAGACGGGATGGAAAATGCCAGCCGCGAATACACCTATAAAAAGGTGAAAGAGCTAATCCAACACCAACAGGAGAAATATAACTGGGAGTTCATTTTCCTTGGTGCCAACATTGACGCGGAGAAAGAGGCGGACAGCCTTGGAATTGACATGGAAAACGCTTATAGCTTTGAGGCTTCGGAAAAGGGTGTCGAAGTAATGTACGATGTGGTAAGTAAAGCAGTATCTGAAATGAGACAATGAAAAATAAACAAAAGCCCTATTACATAAAAAGTAGTAGGGCTTTTAATTTAAAATATTATTCAAAATTTATTATGTGTTCAATTCAATATTTGTAAAACCTCTTAAAATATAGCAGCGACAATGGTGCAGCACGCCCTTGTTATATTTATTCATTGAAAAGAATTTATATTCCAATAATTTATACTTTTTAAATGATTAATAACTATGCTATATTAGTAAGGGAATTTCAATATATTCTGCTAAAAAGAATTATCAAAAAATATAGGGGTGACTTAAATGAAGAAATTGGGTTTATTAAGCTTGTTTTTGATTCTATCAATCTTTATTGCTGCTTGTGGAAGCAGTGATACAGCAGGTGAGAAAGAAGAAAAAGGCAGCGGCAAAGTATATAAAGTTGGTGTCGATACGACTTATCCTCCATTTGAATTTAAAGAAGGAAATGATTATAAAGGAATTGATATTGATTTAATCAATGCGATTGCGAAAAACCAAGGCTTTAAAATTGAACTTTCTCCAATGGACTTCGGGGGAATTATTCCAGCAATGCAAGCGAATCAATTAGATGTTGCTATTGCTGGTATGAGTATCACGGACGAAAGAAAGAAAGTAGTCGATTTCTCAACACCGTATTTTGATGCAGGATTAACAGTGGTTGTAAAAAATGATAATTCAACAATTAAATCTGTTGATGACCTAAAAGGTAAAACTGTTGCTGTTAAAAAAGGAACAACTGGTGCGAAATATGCACAGGATAATGCAGCTAAGCTAGGAATCAATGTTGTTCAATTTAACGACAGCCCGGCAATGTTCCAAGAAGTATCAAACGGAAATGCTGATGCACTTATTGAAGATTATCCAGTAATCTCTTATGCTATTGCCCAAAAAGACCTCGGCTTAAAAATCGTTGGTGACCGTTTAAATGGAGACCAATATGGAATTGCCGTATTAAAAGGACAAAACCAAGATCTTTTGAAAAAAATTGATAAAGGTCTTGCTGAACTGAAGAAGGATGGAACTTACGATAAAATCATTAAAACTTATCTGGGTGAATAATAGATAAGCCAAACTTAAGGCGCGCGTACCTGCGCGCTTTCTTTTTGAAAGGGGATGATCAGGATGGATATAATTTCAGCAGCTTTGCCTATGTTATTAAAAGGGCTTCAAGTAACCCTCTATATATTTGTAATAGCTATTATTCTAGGTTTTTTAATTGGTTTGGTCGTGGCCTTATTACGATTAGCCCCAATAAAGATTTTGAAATGGATTGCAAAGATATATGTTGACGCAATTCGCGGAACGCCATTTATTGTTCAATTGTTCTTTATTTATTTCGGTGTCAATTCCCTGCATATAGTGTCATTGAATAGTACAACAGCAGGGATTATCACGGTTGCCATCAATGCAGGGGCTTATTTTGCTGAGATCATTCGTGCCGGAATTCAGTCAATTGATAAAGGGCAAACGGAAGCCGCAAGATCGATTGGTTTCACGGCCTCCCAAACCATGCGCTATGTCGTGCTTCCTCAGGCTTTTAGAAGAATGCTTCCTACCATTACGAACCAGTCTATTATTAGCTTAAAGGATACGTCTCTTTTATCTGTTATCGGGATAGCCGATCTAACACAGCAAGGACAAATTCAGGCATCGGCTACCTTTGAAGCGTTTAAAATTTGGCTGGCAGTCGGTGTGATTTACTTTATTATTATTTATTTATTAACCATTCTTGCTAATTTCATCGAAAGGAGGATTCAGCTTCGATGAGTATTATCACTGTTAAAAACTTAAGAAAATCGTTTGGAAAAGTAGAGGTTCTAAAAGATATTAATGCCGCAGTTCAAGAAAAAGAGGTAGTTTGTGTAATCGGTCCTTCCGGATCGGGAAAAAGTACCTTCCTCCGCTGTTTAAATCGCCTTGAAGAGATTTCAGGCGGCGAGGTGGTTATTAATGGACATGATATTACCGATTCGAAAATCAATATTAATAAAGTTAGACAAGAGGTTGGGATGGTTTTCCAGCAATTCAATCTTTTCCCGCATAAATCGGTGTTAGAAAATATCACGATGGGTCCAATTAAAATCCTCGGCACAGAGAAAGCAGAAGCGGAAAAAATAGCCCTTGAGTTATTAAGTAAGGTTGGCCTGCGTGAAAAGGCCAACAGCTATCCGGGAGAACTTTCCGGTGGACAAAAACAGCGTGTTGCTATCGCAAGAGCACTTGCTATGAATCCGAAAATCATGCTATTTGATGAACCAACCTCTGCACTAGACCCAGAAATGGTTGGAGATGTTTTGGAAGTTATGAAACAGCTCGCAAAAGAAGGAATGACCATGGTGGTTGTTACCCATGAGATGGGCTTTGCCAGAGAGGTTGGCGATCGAGTCATTTTCATGGATGGGGGATATATTGTAGAAGAAAATATACCAAATGAACTATTTAGTAACCCTCAGCATGAGCGTACCAAGGCGTTTTTAAGTAAGGTGCTTTAAGGTTGAATATTTTCAAAAAAACCCAGTCATTTGACTGGGTTTTAGTTTTAATTAGAGCGCTGCAGCATATGATTGAATATCTATTCGTTTTTGGAGGATGGTTATGAAGTCTTACAGTTTTCTGTGGCCGTTGATTGCTGCGTCATTTCCCTACATATTATTTGAGGCTTTTCATCAAGGCATACTAAAGGATGAATTTTTCCGGGTGCCGAGGGGGCATTTTTATATCGTCAGTCTCGTATCCCTTATGGCAAGTATTATCGCAATTGCTGTTGGGATTGCTGGTGTGAGAATCCGCAATATAAAAGTTAGTTTTCTGTCACTTTCTTTCTTCTCTCTTGGGATTATGTTTTCGATTCATGGACTGGCTACTCCGGATTTTTTTCTCGATGCCTACCATTTGCCTGCCGTTGCAGCCCAATTAAGCGTGTTATTAGCAACGGTTTGGATATGGCTGTCTTCACTGCCTTCGGACAACCCTCTAGTAACTTTTTTAGCAAAACGGCAGCGGTGGCTGCTCCCATTATGGACGCCAGTTTTAGTCGTTTTTTCGATCATTGGGTTCCTGAATCCTCATCTTACCCATGCTATTCCATTACATGTAATGCCATTAAATCTGATTTTGACGATTGTCATTCTGTTATTAAATGGCTTGGCAGCTTATCGCTATTATCAATCCTATCTATTTACACGATTTCCGTTACAATTATCGATTGTATATAGTTCCGGATGGTTCATGGCCTCGCAGCTTATTATGGTAAGAGGGACGGAATGGAACCTAAGCTGGTGGATTTATCATTTCTTATTACTCGCATCAATGATTGTTATGATTACCGGACTCATCAAACAGTATGGCGTAAAAGGGACACTAGCGGAATCGATCCGCTCCCTCTATACTACCGACCCTTTCGAACGAGTGATGAACAGTATTGGACAAAGTGTCAAAGCCTTAGTGAATGCTACTGAAAAAAAGGATCTCTATACCGTAGGCCATACCTTCAGGGTTACCTTGTATGCGTTGCAGCTTGCAGAAGAACTTGGATTGAAACCGGAACAGATGCGTGCGGTTGTACAGGGAGGGCTTGTCCATGATGTCGGAAAAATTAGTGTCCCCGATGCGATTTTAAATAAACCTGGGAAGCTAGAGCCGGACGAAAGAGCTATTATCGAAAAGCACCCTTTAGATGGCTACGAGATTTGCAGGGAGCTCGGCTTTATGATGGAAGAGCTGGGAATTATCCGCTCCCATCATGAAAAATGGGATGGCAGCGGTTATCCTGCCCAATTAAAAGGCGAAGACATACCCTTCTTTGCTAGAATTATGGCTGTTGCTGATGTCTATGATGCTCTCACCTCAGAACGTTCTTACCGTAAAGCGTGGCCCCATTCGGAAGCGATGAAATTTTTAATCGAAAACAAGGGCACCCATTTTGATCCGATTTGTGTAGAAGCTTGGGAAAAGCTTTGTTTGCGAAGTCCATCTGTTTATCAATATCCAGCGCAGGTAATCAAGGATGAATTGGCTATCCGCCAGATTTCTTCATTATAAATAATAATGGCATGACTCCGAAACAATAGGAATCATGCCGTTTTTTCTTTTACACCATTGACTCAAGGTAGTTCTTAATTCATTGAATTTTATCTGATTGAAGAGTAAAGTGATAAAGGAATAAATAAAATGAGAGAAGGATTTTTTTGGGAAAGCTTCAGCAAGGGACAACCGCATTTCGTAAAGCAAATCTTGCCCTTTTTGCAGGGGGCTTTGTTACATTTTCCATTCTTTATGACGTACAGCCGCTAATGCCGATTTTCTCAAAAGAGTTTGGTGTGCGTGCTGCCACGGGGAGTCTAACGTTATCAGTCACTACGTTTACTCTTGCCTTATTCATGCTGTTACTAGTTCATTTTCTGAGGCATGGGGACGAAAAATTATCATGGCGTCTTCGTTAATCTTGTCTTCACTTATTGTTATTGTTACGGCTTTTAGCCCTGATTTTGGGTCATTACTGGCATTCCGTGTACTACAAGGTGTTGTTCTTGCGGGCCTTCCCGCCATTGCGATGGCCTATCTTGGAGAAGAGGTCGACCCAAATAGTTTGGGCGTGGCAATGGGACTTTATATAAGCGGCAATTCCATCGGAGGAATGGCTGGGAGAATTATTACAGGCTAAGTTACGGACTTTTTTTCGTGGCGGATTGCCATGGGCAGTATCGGTGTCATCAGCCTATTGCTAAGTATCTGGTTTTGGCTGAGTTTGCCGGAATCACGAAATTTTAAACCAAAACCTTTGAATTTAAAAGCTTTATTTGATTCTTTGTACCGTCATTTGAGGGATCCTGCTTTACTATGCTTATTTGGAATTGCGTTTATCTTAATGGGAAGCTTTGTTACTTTATATAATTATATTGGCTTTCAATTGCTGGAGCCGCCTTATCAGTTAAGCCAGACCATTATCGGATGGATTTTTATTGTTTATTTAACAGGTACCTTCAGTTCAACTTGGATGGGACGATTATCGGATTCGCTCGGGCGCCGCAAAGTCCTTTGGATTGGACTTTTGATTATGCTTACAGGAGCGCTATTAACCCTAGGCGAACCGTTAGTATTAAAAATATTCGGGATTGCCACATTTACCTTTGGCTTTTTCGGCTCTCATTCGATTGCCTCAAGCTGGGTAGGACAAAGAGCGAAAACGGAAAAAGCCCAGGCTTCCTCGCTTTATTTATTTTTTTACTACAGTGGCTCAAGCATAGCAGGGTCGGCAGGGGAGTTTTCTGGACTGAATATGGCTGGGGTGGAGTTATTGGTTTTATCATTATCCTGCTCCTTTGCGCCTTCCTATTATCCATTAAGCTTTCTTCGGTTTCATCGAATGCCTTACGTGTAAAAAATAAGTAACATACATTTCCACAGCAATCTGCCTAATCATGCATACACAGGAGTCAACTATGAAAGAACATTATTACGACAAATTGTTTAATATTAAAACGAAGGGATACCCAAAGGATGTCCACAAATCCTTACATTATCATCGTTATGAACCAACTCCCTATAGTGCATTAGAGGTGCTTTTTCATCATTACAAATTAAAAAGCAGCGATTATATTGTGGACTTTGGCAGTGGAAAAGGTCGTTTGAATTTTTACATTCACTATTTATTTCATGCCCATGTCCTAGGGGTGGAGTTAGACGAATCACTTTTTCAAGATGCAATTGAAAATCGAAAAAGTTATGCAAGGAAACATAACGGTATCGATCATATTCACTTTGTTTGCTGCCTAGCTGAGGAATACCACATTAAGCCGCTAGAAAATCGGTTTTATTTTTTTAATCCGTTTTCGATACAAGTTTTCAGGAATATTCTCAATAATATTTTGCGGTCCGTAGAAGACGCAGTGCGAGATGTAGAAATAGTATTATATTATCCTTCTGAGGATTATATTTATTTTTTAGAAAACCAAACGGCCTTTGAAATGATCATGGAAATCAAATTGCCTCATGTTTATGAACATAATCCCAATGAGAGATTTTTAATCTATCGATTGGAATATTAAAAAGCCCCTTTGGAATGGGGGCTTTTGGCATTAATTAGCACTTAAATTAGATGTTGTTTTGTCTGTCTGTGAAGTTATGCTTTTGTACTTTCCTGTAAAAATGGTATAGCCCATCACAACGTAAGTTAGTCCCCAAAAGAAGGCAAACCAGTCGCCGAGGAAGGGTATTCCTAACGACAGCAGCATTAAAGCAAAAATCATGGTATACCAGCGCGGAAAGACTTTGGCGCGGAAGGTGACAATCATTAGGAGGAGCGTGCCAAGTAATAGTCCAGGATAGGTGAGCGATTCCGCGATATTAACGAACGTCCCCGGTTTCGGTAAATGTCCATAGGCGAAGAAGCCATAAAAGCCGCTTGCTAATATGATATTGCCGACTGAAAGAAGGATGGCTGCAATAAAACCCAAAACTCCTGTTTGCCGGGTTTGGGATAAAAATAGATTAATTGAACTAATCCCCATTAATATACTAGCTATTAAGGCAAAGGTTATTTCCTGTTTACTGTCTCCGCCAAAAATCAGTCCTGCCGGTGTCATCCCTATTCTTGCGATTCCTGCCAAAATACAAATCAATCCTAGCCACTTAACTACTTTTTCTAACGTCATTTTTCCCAGCTCCCTTTTGTTCCTTATTTACAAGTTAATCTTATCAAGCGGCTATTCCTATTTTCGAGAGGAGCCTATACCTAAAAGCATCGGGAACTTTTATAGGTATAATCGGGATACAATCTATACAATTAGGGTCAGCAGTTGCTATAATTTTCCTATATGTTAAAAGGGAAGGTAGAAGAATGGTGCGAAAAAGGAAGGATCTTAAATTACTGCTCTTGCAATCATTCGTTTTCCTGTTTAGCGTTTTTACGATTGTTTTTTTGCTAAATAACATTCCCCATTATTACGAAATACTTCGTTCGGAGTGTGTATTAGACACATGCAGTTCGTTGGCACCTGCGCCGCCGACAACGTTAGAAAAGTTAGCAGTCTATCACTTAACACCGGACACATACTCCTTATGGTTTGTCATCATAGAAAGTACTTTAGCCTTACTTTTTTACCTAGCCGCTTTGATTATTTTTTTAAAAAACAAGCTGGATGGGATGGGGCTTCTCGCCGCTATTGCCCTTGTAGCCTATGGGACGACGTTCACTTCACTCGTTTATATGGGGTCAGAGGGGGGCGTTATGGCTTGGGCTCCTGAGACAATTGCGGCAATCGGAAGAATGTCCTTATTTCTCTTTTTGCTGCTGTTTCCAAATGGCAGGCTTGTCCCGCGCTGGACTCTCTTTGTGTTTGTCCCGTTTTGCGTCATCCAATTTATAAGTTTACTAATGCCAAGTTCGAGATTTGAGCTGTTGAAGTGGCCGGATTCAGCGAGACTTCTTTACTATTTGCTTATGATTAGTGTCACGATTTTTTCGCAGATTTTTCGCTATCGAAGGGTATCGGGGTCAGTAGAGCAGCAGCAAACCAAATGGGTCGTTTACGGGGTAGCGATTTCTTTCATTGGATCAATTATTCTCAGTGGTTTTTTTGTTTACCCCATGTTTGCTGAAAACCCTGTTTCCTATATTTATTTAAGCGCTTTGTTGTATGCGGTTGTGGCGATTATTCCGTTAACCTTGGGGCAGGCAATCTTAAGGCGCCGTTTGTGGGATATCGATCCACTTGTAAACCGCACTATTTTATACGGGGTATTGTCCTTATCTATTATTCTCCTATACACCGGCTTAGTCATGTATTTAAGCAGTTTGTTTAAAACAGAAGGAAGTTTTATCATTTCGCTTATTTCTACAGCGGTTGTTGCAGTTCTTTTTTCTCCCTTAAAAGAGCGGCTGCAGCGGATTTTGAATCGGCTGATGAAAGGAAGACATGATGATCCCTATTCAGTCCTCAAGGAATTAGGTGATCAACTCAGTCAACCGCTAGCACCGGAAGAGGTTCTTCAAGTAGTAGCGGGGACAGTCAAAGGTGCTCTAAGGCTTCCCTTTGTCGGCATTTCTATTCGGATGAACGGCGAAGAAAAATTGGCTGCCTCCTCGGGTGACACCATCTATGATGAACACTATTTTTTTATTGTTCATGGGGGTGAGGAACTGGGGATTCTGACAGTTTCCAGCCGCTCACATGAAGAAGTCTTTACGGCAGAGGATTTAAGGCTGATGGATGTCATGCTTCGACAGACTGGACCAATACTTCAAACTGTAAAGATGACGTGGGGAATGCAGACGCTTGCGTCTGATTTGCAGGTATCCCGAGAAAGATTGGTACTAGCACGTGAGGAAGAGCGTTTGCAAATAAGGAGAAATCTGCATGACGACCTTGCCCCGAAACTACTTTCATTATCCTTTAATGTGGCAGCGGCTGAGCAGTATGTGAAAAAGAATCCGGATAAGACTCTAGAATTACTGGGCGATCTAAGAAATGTTATTAGAACGACTGTAAGTGAAATCCGCACGATGGTTCACGATTTACGGCCCCCGACTTTAGATGAATTTGGTTTAATTGGTTCCATTCAAGCTAGAATCGATGAAATGAAAAAATCGTCGGTTCCATTGATGGTGAGTTTCAGTGTCCCTGACCATATGCCTTTGTTGCCGGCTGCTGTTGAGGTTGCAGCTTACCGAATCATTACAGAAGCTTTGGTCAATGTGGTTAAGCATGCCAAGGCAGCCAAATGCACAGTGTTGATTAGAGTGATTTCAGAAAAAGACTTAGAGATTGAGGTAATCGATGATGGGATTGGACTCCCTTCCCATATTAAACCGTCGGGAAGCGGCGGGATCGGCTTGAAATCGATTAGGGAGCGGACTTCCGAGCTCGGGGGTCATTGTTCTATTGAAAAAATAGATACAGGCGGGACTCGGGTTAAAGCCCTGCTTCCATTTTTACAAGGGGAGGAAATAACGTGAAAATTTTATTGGCGGATGATCACCCATTATTTCGCAGCGGGGTCCGGAATCTTATTCAAACAACAGAAGATTTGGTAGTGATTGGAGAGGCAGCGACTGGTGATGAGGCAGTCGAAATGGCTTTGAAGCTTAAGCCTGATGTGATCGTCATGGACATTCGCATGCCCGGTTTAAACGGGATCGAGGCGACGCGGGTCATTAAAGAAAAACTGCCGGATATGAAAATATTAATTGTTACAATGCTGAAGAATGATAAGTCGGTATTCACGGCAATGAAACTGGGGGCCAGGGGCTATTGTTTAAAGGATGCGGGCGAAATGGAGCTCATGCAGGCGATTCGGATGGTGGGAAATGGCGGTGCCGTATTTAGTGCAGATATTGCGGAGCGGATGATGAACTATTTTTCCATGCCGGAGAAAAAAGAAGTTTTGAATCCCGCGCTTAGCGAGTTAACCGGAAGGGAGATCGAAGTACTAGAGCAGATTGCACAGGGCCATACCAACACCCATATTGCTGTGCGGCTGCATTTAAGCACGAAAACCGTGGCAAACCATATTTCCAACATCCTCAACAAACTACAAGTGGCGGATCGGCACGAAGCAAAGAGGCTCTACAATGCATCAATGAAATCAGTGGAATCTCAAGATGGGGATGATGAGTTTTAGGGGTGAATAGGGAATGAAAAGTATTTATGTAATTAGGCATTGTGAGGCAAAGGGACAACAACGGGAGGCACATTTATCGTCAAAAGGGGTGCAACAGGCAGAGACATTAGCAGGATTCCTTTCAAATATGGATATTGACCGGATCATATCGAGCCCATTTGTTCGGGCTATTGAATCGATACAGCCTGTGGCAGAGCGAAAAGATAAGAAACTTGAACTCGATGATCGGTTATCTGAAAGGATATTGAGCACTCGAAATTTACCTGATTGGCTTGAAAAGCTGAGGGAGGCCTTTAATGACCTGGATTTAAAATTTGATGACGGAGAATCAAGCAGGGATGCAATGAACCGTGTGACAAGCGTGGTTGAGGAAATTAGGAAAAGTGATGTGGAAAATACTCTTATTGTGACTCATGGGAATTTAATGGCGTTACTTCTAAAGAAATTCCAGCCCGATTTTGGGTTTGAGGATTGGCGGAATTTAAGTAACCCAGATGTGTTTCTTTTGCAGTTCTTGGACAATAATGAAGTGAAAGTTGAACGATTATGGGTGTCAGATACCGTATAGGGAGAAATGCGATGGAAATAAATAATCGGATTGATACGCTTGATTATTTGCGAGGCTTTGCCCTTATGGGAATTATCCTCGTCAATATTATTCCTTTGCTTTCGGTAACGCCGCCGGAACCTGGTTCACTGGATGTCTCGTATTGGAGATTTCTCTATTTGTTTGTGGAGGGCCGTTTTTACACCATCTTTACTTTTTTGTTTGGAGTTGGATTTTATCTTTTTATTAGCAGGGCCAATGCGAAAGGAAAAAATGGCTATGTATTGTTTTTTCGAAGGATCCTCGTATTGTTTATTTTTGGCTTAATCCATGTCCAGTTTCAGCAAGGGGAAGCTTTATCCATTTATGCTATTTGCGGCCTTTTTATTTTACCTTTTTATAAAGCAAATAAAATCGTTAACCTTGTGTTCGGAACCGTCATGCTAATTGTATTAAGCCTTTTTTCGAACAAAATCTTCATGGTTGTTCCATTTATGCTATTAGGAATCGCTGCCGGTCAGTTTCAGGTGTTTGAAAGGATTGCTCATCGATTGAAAGGGATTGTTATTTTTACATGTATTATGGCTGTCTTAAGTGGATTGGGATTAATCTATCAATATCAGCATTTGCCAGTAATGACGGCTGCGAATGACCTCGAGGTGCAAAGGTTCTTCAATATTGGAATTACAATCGGTCCCATTGTCTCAGCTTCTTATATTGGGGTATTCATTTTGTTATTGCAAATTCCAATTGTGCGAAAGGTTCTCTCTCCTTTAAAAAGCTATGGCAGGATGGCGCTGACGAACTATGTTTCGCAAACAGCCCTAATTTTGCTAGCAGGAGAGGCCCTTAATTTATTTAACCGGATCACTTTTGTTCAGTCCCTTTTTCTGTGTATGGCCATTTATATTATCCAGCTAATTTTTAGCACTTTATGGTTCCGTTTTTTTCGATTCGGCCCTTTCGAGTGGATTTGGCGGATGGTAACATACCTTCAAGTACCCCCAATACAGAAAAAAGAATGAGGCTAGTTTCCTTTCTTATAGAAACCGCCTCTTTCCCAAAACAAAAATAAAATTCCCTAATACAAAACAAAAACACCAAACTGTCCGCCTGCAGTGGACAAAATGGGTTAAATGTCTTTTTGTGGTGCCTGACACCACAGATGACAAGATAGATAATATTCGAAAATTTCTCTTTTCTTTATCGTATATTTCTGTAAAATGGATATGATGAGTGAGAATAATTGATTGTTTGGGGAGATCTCTATGTCGAAGAGTTTTCAGATATTTGGCGAAGCAAATGATTCTGTCATCTATAATCCTGATGAGTTAATCGATCTTTTTCTTGATTGTACAGTCGATGGAATTTGTTTAGTCGATATGGACAATCGTTTTATTCGAATAAACCGGATGTATACTAAAATATTTGGTTATACCGAGGAAGATATCATTGGGAAGAGATTTACTGAATTCCCGAATCCTGACATAGTGATCGAAATAATAGAAGCCGTCAAGCTCGGTAAGGCTTTTCATAATACCGTTACACAGCGTTACCATAAAGATGGAAGTGTGCTTGATATAGCTGTATCCTATTCACCTTTTCGAAATTCAAATGGAGATATAATCGCGATAATGGCCATTTACCGTGATATAACAGAGCACCTGAATACGGAAAGGGAATTAAAAAGAACACGGGAGCTATATGAACTAATTACTGAAAACACCTCTGATATGATCAAGGTTTATACGAAAGATAAAAAGATTCTATATGCTTCCCCATCTCATGAGAAAGGGATTGGGTATACTCCAGAGCAATTAGTTGGGCGAAATGCCTATGATATTATCTTTCCTGAGGATAAAGAATATTTTGACACCGTAGTTCAAAACTTAATCGATACTGGAGAACCACAGCTGTTTCAAATAAGGATTAAAACCGCTGATAACGATGTAATCTATTCGGAAACTAATATTTCACCTATTTATAATGAGAAAAAAGAAATTGATTCGTTTGTGGCAGTTGGAAGGAACATAACAGATAGGGTAAAAAACGACGATGCTCTTCGTAATTTAGACCGACTATCAATCATTGGCCAGCTGGCTGCAGGTGTGGCACACGAAATTCGCAATCCTTTAACCTCATTAAAGGGATTTTCAAAACTATTGAAAAGTACGAGTGAGAAGGGTAAGCAAGATAACTACTTATCTATTATTATGAACGAACTAGACCGAATTGATATGATTGTCAATGAGTTTATGTCCTTAGCAAAACCTCAGGCCATTCAATTTGAAAAGGAAAATTTAATAGGGATTTTAGATAGTACGATTAATGTTCTGCACCCGCAAGCGTTATTACATAATGTTCAATTCAAAAAAGCGTATCCGTTTGATGATATTGAGTTACTTTGCAGTCCGCACCAATTAAAGCAAGTATTTGTCAATTTCCTAAAGAATGCTATTGAGTCGATGCCAAACGGAGGAAATGTACATATTGGTATTCAAAAAGTGGAGGACAAAAGGGTACTTGTTAGTTTTAGGGATGAAGGTATAGGGATTGATACAGATCTCATGGGTTTTCTCGGAACACCATTTTATACCACAAAGGATAAAGGAATCGGACTTGGACTAACCGTCAGCAACAAAATTATACAGGAACATAACGGTATAATGAAAATTGAAAGCCAGCCAGGTGTTGGCACTATAGTCAAAGTAGAATTAGAGTGTATATAATAAAGGGTGTCAGGCACCGCACGTGGACAAATGTCCATCTGCGGTGCCTGACACCTTATTTAGTGTACCTATTCGCATAGCTGGAGGCTACGAAGGCGTCCGGCTTGATTTTGGGTTCGACTCCCATAGATTCGATCCGCGTGACCATTTCTTTTACAAATTCACTGGTCTTATTGCGTTTGCCGGCACCGATGTCGATATGACCTTCTATTGTAAATGTAGCCCCTTGATAAAGATAGGGGAGGACAATGCTAATCAATTGATTTTTTCTATCTTCCGTGAACATGGACACAATCTCTTCTGTTAACGAAAGCTCGAGGGAAATCCTCTCATGTAAATGCGTCATTTTCCTTGGTACAATCACTTTTCTAATGCACGCCCATACGCCATGTCCCTCATTTTGAATCACGATGCCAGTTATAAATATGGTCGTGGATCTATGAACTTGCGAATCTGTGCCGACCATTAATCGGTAGTTCCCATTTGGATTTATCTTCATGAACTCGACAATCCGTTCAAAGACCTGTTCAAACGACATCCCATTCTCCTGAAGATTTTGAAACGAATGATGATAAGCTTGGGATTTTTTCATTTAAAGCACCACATCTTTCCCTTCCAATCAGAAAGTTTTGTTTCGGTTCTTATTCCTATCATATGGGAAGGAATTTATAGTCGTGCAGCCTGACACCATTAAATCAAGGCTCTTTTCGTAAACTTTTCTGCTATTAGTACTTATTAAAAGTCATTTACAAAGTTTCTAGGCAATTTTCGCAAAATGTTCTTACAAAAGATGCCACGAAGAATCTTGTTAACGGGTTGATGAACTTATGCGTATAACAACAATCTTTGCGAAAATAGCCTAAATCAAAGAATTTGCGATTTGATTTCGTTGATTTGTTCGATGTGCCTCTGTTCATGTAAATAGATAAGTTCAATCCATTGAATAAGGGGGAGTTCGCCAAATAGAGGATGTTTTGCTGATTTATCACGCAAAATGGAATCGTTTTCGATTTTGTTTAAAACGTTTAGCAGCATCGTTCTCGATTCCTTAAGCATATTGAGGATGTGGTGAATTTCAAAGGGTTCTTCACTAGGTATAACGAAACTTGGTGCGTCAATTTTCTTTGTACGGTCGGAGATATTATCGATTGATTTTGGTTCGACCTTTGGGCTGTCCTTTTGTTTCAGAGCATAATTAATCCCATGTACAAATGATTTTTCTGCTAAATAAAGGTGATAACATACTTGAGCCACGCTCCACGTGTCACTTCGTAAAACAGTATTCAGTTCTTCAAAACTTAAGGTAGTAATTTCATCTAATAACTGCTTCCTCGTTTCCACCAGGTTTCCAAAAATGATTTGATTCATAAGCAAACTCCCCTCAAATGTTAAATGTCCATTTAGATTCCCTACTGTGTTATATTCGCCTGCTTTGAAAATATGCCTTTTAAAGTGGTGTCAGGCACCACTTATGGACATTTGTGTGTATAGGATGGACACAGCATTTCTTATCAATGGCCGTGATGCTTGTATATTTATATACGTCCTTGTACCTAAAAAATTTCCTTATTTGTACAGGGAATTAGTAGGATGCTATATTTTGGAATTATTAATATAATAATCCTCGTAAATAAAAATACATATTTTATTATAAAAATACATTTTTGGGGGTTAATTATGAAGAAAAACACTAAGAGAAAAGCTGCTGCCAGTTTTTTGGCTGTTAGTATAATTTCAATGGTTCCGTGGTCATCAGGTTTTGCTGAGGGCCCAAAATGGACAAACGTAAATACATACGAAGAACAGGATGGCAGCAAGTTTAATAGTGAGAACTATGATTTTGTGAAGTTCTCACAAATTGGTACAAAATTAAATGAAATTGCCAAACAATCTAATAGAATGAAAGTTGAAGTTCGCGGAAAGTCAGCAGATGGGCATCCTCTATATGTTGTCACGATTGCCGATCCAACTACACAAGGTAAGTTTGGCAAAATCCAAGCACTTAGAAAGCAGATGTTTAAAAATCCAGGGAAGGCCCAGGATTGGATTGCGGCAAATCCAGACTTTAAAGTTCCTATTATGATTAATGGCTCCATTCATGGGACTGAATTTGTAGGAAGCGATGCTGTTCTGCAATTAATAGAACGTTTTGCCACACAAAATGACCAGGAAACAAAGGGAATTTTGGAAAATAACATTCTCATTTTTAATGTTGTGCAAAACCCTGATGGACGTGTTAATGCCACTCGTTTTAACGGTGAAGGGATTGACTTGAACCGTGACTTTATCACACAGTCACAGCCGGAAACGAAGGAAACCGTGGGGCTTATCAAAGAATGGAATCCGATGGTATTCCTAGATACCCATGGATATGTAAAGAATTACGCACCAAACCGTCAAGGATTAATTGAGCCTTGTACACCGCCGCATAATCCAAACTATGAGTACGATCTATATAACAAGTGGGCTTATCAGCAGGCAGAGGCAATGGAAGCCAATATCATGGCAGATAAAAAAGAATTTACCGGGGATCTCTACAAAAGCATGGAAGGTGTTTACGTTCCACAACGTGATGATCAGGCAGGCTGGGATGATTATCCGCCAATCTTTACACCAATGTATGCAATGTACCATGGTGCATATGGTCATACGCTAGAAGCGCCAACCAATGACTTGGACGGTGTCCGCTGGCAGTATAATGCCATTATGGGTGCTCTAAAATTTGCAACCGCAAATAAACAAGCAATGATTTCAGACCAAATTGAAATGTTTAAACGCGGCATCAATTTTGACCATCCTTACCATCCAGATGGATTTTTCCCGAAAGCTTATATCCTGCCAGTTGACGAAAAGGACCCTACAGTAACAGATAAAGCTGTTAATCACTTATTAAACAATGATATCGAAGTGGTCCAAGCTACAAAAGCGTTTGAAGCAGATGGAAAAACTTATTCTAAAGGAACGTATATTGTAAAAATGGATCAGGCGAAAGCAGGGTTGGCCAATACAATGCTTTGGGATGGGGAAGACATTACGGATGATACACCAGCCATGTATGATATCTCAGCATGGAGCCTGCCAGAACTTTGGGGCTTTGAAGCGCTGCCAACACAAAATTCAGTGGATGTGACAACAACCAAAGTAAATCAGGTCTCAGAACAAGGTGCTGTTACCGGTAAAGGCCCATATCTAATTCCGAATAGCTCCGTAAAAGCTGTTAATCTAGTAAATACATTGCTTCAACAAGGTGTTGCTGTAAAACGTGACCAACAGGGTAATTTCTACACAGAAGCCGCAGCAAATCAAATCTCTGCCGCGGTGAAAGCGTCAGGCTTGCAGGTGGGATCAAAAGCTGCTATTCCTGCGGATGCAGCCACACTTAATAATTTAAAAGTAGCCATTTTGAAAGACGGCGGGATGGGGAAACAACAATCCCACAGCGGAACAAAGCTTGCATTAAAACGACTTGGCTTCCAGGTGACAGAGGTCACACCGGTTGAGGTTGCAGAAAGTGGCTTGAATGGCTTCGATGTTTTTGTATACAGCGGTACCGAGAGTTTAATTTCTACGAACCTATCAGCAGCGAACAAAGAATTTGGTTTCCAAAATGCCGGCCAACTAGATTCCTTTAAAGCTAATCTTAATAATTTTATGAATGCAGGTGGACAATATATTGCGGTTGGTGCAGGTGCCTCAAGAGCAACGTTCACGCTAGGCCTTACCGATGACACGATAAATTCTGGAGGGTCTAACTCTAACGGAATTGTAAAGGTGAACTATGAAGGTTCCGGGTTAACCGCTAGTTACAAGCCGAATGATCTTGGTTTCGTATATCGTCCAGCCTGGTATACAGGAACCGATAATGATGAAGTTGCGGCAACTCTAGCAGACTCTGACGATTTCTTTATGGCAGGGCACTGGCAAAACAATAGTGCCGCAAAAGGAAAGGCAATAATGGTAAAAGAGAAAAATAAAGACGTTACCATGATCGGTTTAGAAGCAGGCTTCCGTGATCACACCGATTACCTATTCCGCCTATTATCAAATGCGATTTTTGAAAAATAAAACGTTAACGATTAAGAAAAGCCCGGTTCAGCAGAGAACTGGGTTTTTACTTTTTGATATGATAAAAAGGTTGACCATAAAAGGCCAACCTCCCAATCTATTATTACTTTATTGTTAAGGTTACAGAGTTAAAGTTATTTCCTTTGCTAAGTGGATTGTAATTTTTTTCAATGTTTCCGGCTGCATCAACTGCAAACCAATTGATAGTTGTGGTTTTATCAACTTTCAACGTTTCCGCATCTTCACGAATTCCACTTAACTTGATTTTTTCGGATTCAAAAGTTGGACGTCTGCCGTCGAGTGTATAGTAAATAGTTGCTGCCTCACTCGTTTCAAAGCTGACCTCAACCGGACCGGAGAATTTACCATTGCCTGGCACGGCTTTTGAGGAAGGCGGCTGGTGATCCTTCGAATTATTGTAAGCCACTTTTATCATGCCAATTAAACCGTTGGCAAATTCCATGGCTTCTTCATGGCCTTCTGAAAATGCGGGCTGGAATCCCACTGCTTCCCATCTTTGCCTATCTTTATTCCATAAATCTGCTCCAACCTCGAAATCCCAGGCATAAATGCCTTTTGCGTACCATAGGTAGTCGGCAGAGTTGCCTGCTGCAGAGTATAGAACATCTGGTACTGGACCTGTACGGCTTGGAAGAATGACTGTGCCCCTGTGGTCCTGAATATCGTTAAGGATGGTATCTGAGGCTGCCCAATAGAAGGCTTCTTCACCTGCAGTCGGACGTGGCAGTGTTGTTCGATTTGCATCATAAGCACCCGGTGACCACATAAAATACCCGCCATAGCTATGAATATTCATCGCGAATTTAATGTTTGAAAACTTATCGGCGAGCCAGACTATATTTTTAGCTTCTGGCTCTGACGTTTCGGATGGACCGGCGTAAGTACTGCTTGTACAATTTGTAGTTGATGCACCAACATAACCATCAAAAGCCGAACCAACGGAATGGTTCCTATTAATATCGACGCCCCAAGAATTCCGGAATCCTTGATCTGATTTGTCTTGACCGCAATAATTAGTCATATTTTTGCGCTGCATATTGTAATCGTAGAAGCTGTAATTAGCTCCGTCCGGATTTACAGTTGGTACAAGGAAAATATCCAGGTTATCAACGAGTTTCTTCGTTTCTCCATTATAGGCATAGTTTCGGAGCAGCCGTTCAGCCGTTTCAATTGTTACAAGAGGTGTTACCCATTCACGGGCGTGCTCCTGAGCATACCCAAGGACACCTGGCTTTGAACCATCACGGTGTTTTCCAATACGGATTGCTTTTACTGTAAAAGGATCACGGGAAACGCTAGCGGGAGCTTTTAATCCGTCAGTTAACGTTGCAGTCGCTGGGGAAACCGTCTCTGCACCAGCAATACCGCGATATGTAGTTGCGGATACAAGTTCTTTGGCATCAGAATTAAGGGCATCCACAACTTGTTTTGCAGTACTTGTAACCTTAGCGGAAGAATCTGTAGCCAAATCTACTAAAATCTTTTTACCGTCTATTGTTACTTTCAAAGGAGAATCGCTGATTTCAGGATTTCGGAACTCTACTGAAATATCATTTCCGCCTTCATGGCCCCATACTTTTGAAGTAATCACAACTGAGGAATTAGTAGAGCTGCCCACTGTCGCCTGTGCTAAGCGGCGATAGCCGTTTGTTTTATTTGGCATGTCAATAATTTCTACTAAATCAGGAAATTCTTTTGCTAATTTATTGGCCCGCTCATATAGTTCTGCAGGTGCCATATAATGGTCGACAAAATCTTTAACATAGTGTTTCTTTGGACTTCCAGGCTTGTCCACACCTAGCCACTCGGTAACGGAGCTCACAGCGAATCCGCCTAGATTGCTGGTGATTTTTACAGATGATGGGATGGAGCTGACGGGTATTTCAAGAAAGTGGTACATATATTGATTCGCATCTTCAAATCTTTCCAGGGTTGCTGATTTCTCAACTCCATTTTCTGTCCAGGTGGCCGTGAGAGCCGTACTTGCTGCAGCACCGGCACTTGTTTTTGCTTCAACGTATAGGAAGGTTTCAGATTGATTCGTGTAATAGTTTGCCCGAAGAATTTTAACAGAATCTTCAGCAGCGGTCAGATTCGCCTCCTGCTGTACGGCAGTCTGTCTCTCTGCTGTTCTGGCCTTCCATTCCTTTTCTGTGATTAAGGTGTCCTTTACCTTGATTCCAAAGGTTTTTAACATAGCAAGCTCAGTAGGTGTAACCACGGCGTCTACTTCTAAAATTCCACTGTGTTCGCTGGCCCTGTGTGCAAGGTCAATTCCAAGTTCTAGCAGCTTGTCCTTTGCTTTTTGATTAGGAACCTCCAACTGAACAACAGAGACCGATTCCTCCTTTGGCAGAGGCTGATCGGGCAGACCGCTCGCCTGGGTCTTCGTCGTGAGACCAGGATATAGAGTCGTGAATCCTAGTCCGGTGATAGCGGACATCAGCATTAGATTTCGTTTCCATTTCTTTTTAACCAAATACTTGCACCCCCAAAAATTTTCTCATCCAATTTTAATGATACAAGCCTATTGTAAATTCAATATTCTGTATATTTTGTCAGAAATTTAGAATGAAAAAGTATATTCGTTTTACAAAAATTTCAGAAAGCGAAATATTCCCAATGATTCTAGAATAGTATTTTGATAGGGATAAATCCCTATTATAAAAGTTTTATAAGGGTTAGGAGTTTTATGGGTATATTAATGTTTGTATACTAAGGGTCTATATTTTTAAATATCTTTAAACAGTGATAAAGTATGGGGATTGTTACTTTTTATGTAGGTTCTTGTAGAATTTTACAGTGTTTTGGAATCTTTTTTATTGGATAAGTGTTGCTCATTTTAATGGAGATTCTAAAACCTTTAAAGGGTAGAGAATTTTTTTAAATGAATGGCATCACAATATTTACCTTTAGTAATAAAAACAATTAAATGCCTATCAATCTTTATGCCTGTTCAACATTAGATATAGAAACGAGATTTTTTTGGATAGGGATGGATGGAAATGGCGAAGAGAAACCGAGGAAAAACAATCAGCTACCTGCCATCAAACGGCCGGGGGACATGCCCATTGTGCGGGAGAACAAGAATAAAGCTTCTGTACCCACACACAACAGAAACAAACGAAAAAATCAAAGTCTGTAAAAACTGCCGTGAAAAAAAATATTAAACGGTCTTATGGTGTCAGGCACCGCTCGAGGACAAATCCCTCTATTTGTCCTCTGTGGATGGACATTAGGTGCCTGACACCGATTTTCTTTTACTTTTTGGTTTGTTTGATTGTTCCATCATTGTTATATTAATTTAAAGAATAGAATTGGAAGAAGATTCATATGAGGGGGGACTGTTTGTGTTCGATGATTATAAATACGGATTATCGGGTAACGATTTAAAATGGGTCATAGATTCAGTGGATCGGAAAGCAAAAGTGCACTCTATTAGTCCGCTAAAAGGCGGAACGTCTTCTAGTGTATACGGGCTATCAATTCAGGGTGAACAAGGAGTCTCAGAACTCGTTTTACGGTTATTCGACAATGAAGACTGGGTACTGGCAGAGCCAGATTTGGCCCTGCATGAAGCAGAGAGTCTACAAAGGGCAGCACGAATGGGCATTCAGACACCAAAAATAGTTGCATATGATATAACTGGTATATCCTGTCAAGTGCCAGCCGTGCTGATGACGAGGCTCCCGGGCATTGTAGACCTGAGTCCGGCAAACATGAATCTATGGCTGGACGGTCTTGCTGAAACATTAGTTCAGATACACTCCGTGGACGCAGAAGACTTCCCATGGTCTTACAACCCCTACCTTGATATCAACACCTTGGATATCCCCACTTGGACAAGCTGTCCATACTTATGGAAAAAGGCTATTAATCGAATAAGAGGACCTCGTCCCTACACTAAGCAGTGCTTCATCCATCGAGATTATCATCCGGCTAATGTTTTATGGGAAGGGCATGAAGTCAGCGGGGTAGTCGATTGGGTAAATGCCTGCCGGGGGCCTGTTGGAATTGATGTTGGCCACTGCCGGTTGAATTTAGCTCTTTTATACGGCACACACATAGCGGACGCATTCTTAGCAGCATATCAAAGGCACTCAGGTTCCACAGGGTTCAACTATGATCCATATTGGGACATCCTGTCCTTAATTGAAATACTCCCGGGACCGCCACAAGTTTATTCCGGCTGGACAGCATTTGGAATCACAGGACTAACTGACGAAATGATGATTCAACGCGCGGACCAATACATACAAAGCCTGCTGGCAGACTAAGTTTTGAAGTGTCCATCCCACGCGGACAAAAACGTGGAAATGTCTTTTAATGGTGCCTGACACCATCAACAATTAAAAAAAGTGGTCTAACTATTCTAATAGGTTAGACCACTTTTTCGTTTAGTAAGCCGTTGATGACGGATATTTTGTTTCTGCCATGTTGTTTGGATTGGAGCATGAGTTCATCGGCAAGGATATAGCCTTTTTCCATCGAGATATGTTCGTTTACTTTATAGTAGTAGAGTCCAAATGAAGCGGTATAGGAGATAAAAAGCTGTTCTCCGTTATATTCAACTGCGACGGAATTGTTAGCTATTCCCCCAAGCATTCTATTTATCAAAGTCAACGTTTCATCGAAATCTCTTCTTCTGATGCAGAGAGTGAACTCCTCGCCGCCGCTTCGAAACAGAAAATCATCAACATCCAGATAGCTTTTTAAGGTTGCAGCAAAGTGCTGAATGACCTTATCGCCCACCGCATGATTGTAACTGTCATTAATGACTTTAAATTTGTCAATATCAGCCACGACAATTCCAATACTTTCACCCGTTTGATTGAGCTCAGCCATTTTTTTATCCATAAAGGTCCGATTAAATACCCCGGTCAAAAAGTCCGTATAGGCCATTTGCTCGAATTGGTCCCGTTCAACCTTGTTTTGTATACTCTGGGATTTGGAGTAAAAGGAACGGCTAACGATATAATTCAAAATAAATACGATAATTAACATTTCCCAGCTTTTATTTTGGAGAAAAATGAACAGCATTCCATTCGAAACGGCCACCTTCCCATAGTCGAGGAAGCTAATCCCCCTAAAAATAAAATCGATTGCCTCTTTGGAAGATTTTAATTCTCCCAATATTACAAAAACAATTACCATAAATGTACCTGAAAGATAAGAGGAAATACAGACTAAGAGAAACATCATGATCCAAAAGCCAAAAGGAACAGATTGAAAACTTCCTATAAAATGCTGGAACAGGAAATAGGCAATCGAGTTCGTTATGACAAAGCAGCCAATATTATAAAAAGTATCCGATAATTCACTAGGATCCGCGGTTTTAGTCCATTTCCGATAAGAGTAAACGGTAAAACGATAAATCGTTTCAAATATTAGCAAACCTAATGGGCCAGCGAACAAGACCATGGATAAGTCATAGCTAATGCCATATTCAATATTCGTACTGCCATTTTTAGAAAATACCCGGAGGCGAAAATACAGGACAGAGAAAAACCAGAAAAGAATCAGGGCTTTTATATAGTAGGAATTAACGATCTGAAATTCAGAAGAACCAAAAGCTATGACTAATGAAATAAAAAATAACGATAAGTCGTATACCCTAGCTTTTAGCATAATCGTTCAAGTCCTTTCACCAAATGTTATCAAAAATATAGCCTTAGAATTATTGCCCGAAGACTTATTTTTGAGCAGAATTAACCTATATTACCATTGTACAAAATTTCAGACTTATACGAACTACTTTTTTAATAGTAAACTTATAGAAGTAAAATCATTTCATATTTTCCTATTAAAAAGAAAAATAAATAACGCTAATAGTTAGGAAAAACTAGCTTCTCAAAATGAGAAAGCTAGTTTTTTTAGTTAAAAAGTGTATGGTGTAATCAATTTACAATTCTTTTTCCTGCCTAGAGCTAATAAATTAAGTTAAGGGAATTTGAAAAGGGATGGGGGTAGTTTATGAGAGAAGAGATATTTATGAAGATGGCCGTGGATATTGCTAATGAAAATGTGATCACTAACAGCGGCGGGCCATTTGGTGCAGTAGTGGTAAAAAACGGCCAAATTATCGGTGTCGGCCGTAATCAAGTAACGACAAAGAAGGACCCCACAGCACATGCCGAGATTCAAGCAATTCGAGCGGCCTGTGAATTTTTAGATAGCTACCAATTGACAGATTGTGAGCTTTATACAAGCTGCGAGCCATGTCCGATGTGTTTTGGTGCCATTTATTGGTCCAGGCTCAAGACAATTTATTACGGCTGTACAAAAGAAGACGCAGCAAAAATTGGCTTCGACGACCAATTTATATATGATCATATATCCCTGCCTGTGGAAAAACGAAGTATCCCAATGATTCGTTTACTCCCCGAAAATACCTACTCCCCTTTCCAAGCCTGGATAAACTCAACGCAAAAAAAAGAATACTAGATAGTATATTAGGGTGTCAGGCACCACTCGTGGACATTTGTCCACGGGAGGTGCCTGACACCATTTGTTTTTTACACTGTTGCTATTTTGTTAAGGCTTTGACGACTTCGTCTATTGTTTTTTCGCTGGCGATTAGTCCGTTTATGGTCCAGTTGCTTGGGTCGTTCATTTCATAAACGTGTCCGTTTTTCACTGCATCAAGGCCGTTCCAGATGGAGCTTTTCGCTAAGATGTCTAATCCAGGTTCCCCTTTTTTGCTGACTAAGAAGATATGGTCTGCTTTGATTTCAGGTAATTTTTCAAGCGCAATTGGGTCCCACTGGATTGCAGCTTTTCCTAAGCCTTCGACGAAGGCTGGCTGCTTAATGCCTAGATCACCATAAAGAACATTTGCACTGAAACGATTGTTTTCCATTAGATAAAACTTGTCAGCCATTACCCAAATAATGGCGGCTGATTCCCCGTCAATAGCATCCTGGATTTTCGCTTTCGCTTCAGAAACCTTGGTATCATACTTGGCTAAGGCATCCTTGGCTTTCTTTTGCTTATTTAAAATTTCACCCATCTGGGTAACTTGTTTACGCCAGTCTGCACTAACCTCGTCTTTGAACACGTAAGTTGGAGCAACTTTTTTATATTCCTCGTACTGTCCTTTTTGAATCGCTGTAGGAGAACTGAAAATAATTAAATCAGGATTGTTGCTGATCGCTTGTTCCAATGGAAGATCCCAGCCGATTTTTGGAACACCCTTTAATTCAGGCTGCAAATAATCTAATACGGTATCGCCAATCGACCATTGAGCCGCTGGTTTTACCCCTAAAGCCAATAATGAATCCTCTAAATATGGGGCAAGGATACGCTTTGGATTCGCTGGAATCGTCACTTCACCCATGGCGTCCTGTAATTTGACTTCCGCATTTTTGTCTTCTGTTTTCTTGCTAGGTTCTGTATTATCTGTATTTCCACAGGCGGTTGCAAAAACTAACAAAAGTAAGAATGTAATAGATAAATAAAGGCGATTTTTAAACATTGTTTTTCCTCCTGATATAGTGAAAATCTTCTGTTAATGCAAATGATAATCATTTTCAAGTCGATAGTCAATAATCAAAACACCAAGATTCCTTGAAACTTGTGAAGAGATTTCGAGGGATAATTCTGGAAGTTGTATTTCTACTACTAATATATTGAAATATCAGTAGTTGCTCTTTATACTTAATGATAATGATTATCATTACTTTAGGAGCTTTTTATAGCTTTTTTCAAATTAGAAAGGGTGTTCATTTTTGCGTGAAAATGAAATACAACAAGAAGGTAGTTCTTTACCCTATATGAAAAAAAGAACATCCCTAAAAGGAACAAGTGTTATCATTTTTGGGCTTATATTAATTATCCTATCCATGGGCTTATCGATTGCTTACGGAGCGGCAAATATCAAATTAGCAACAGTGTGGGAAGCAGTCTCGCACTTTAATCCTGATGTTACCTCTCACCAAATCATTCAAGAAATCCGTTTGCCAAGAGCCATAGGTGCAGTTCTGGTAGGAGCCTTGCTTGCTGTATCAGGTGCTGTCATGCAAGGACTGACACGGAATCCGCTCGCTTCACCATCGATCATGGGGGTGACCGATGGAGCTGCTTTTGCCTTAGTCATTACACTGGCATTTTTCCCTGCAGCGACCCTTTTAAGTCTTACTTTTTCTTCTTTTGTCGGAGCGGGACTTGGCGTCATGCTCGTTTTCATGATTGGCGCTTATTCAAAAGGAGGTTTGACACCGGTTAAGCTCGCCCTTGCCGGAGTAGCAGTCGGCGCGATGCTGAGCGCCTTCTCGAGCGCGATTGCACTTCATTTTCAAGTGGCGAAGGACATGAGCTTTTGGTATGCCGGCGGGTTAACTTCAATGAATTGGGGCTCTGTAAAGATTTTGCTTGTTGCTGGCGGACTCGGACTCTTACTTTCCATGTATATTTCACGATCGATTACGATTCTGAGCCTCGGGGAAGAGGTGTCAAAAGGGCTTGGACAAAATACCCTTCTCGTCAAATCACTTGGAGTCATCGTTGTCCTTGTGCTGACAGGGGCAGCGGTTTCAGTAGCGGGGGCCATCGGCTTCATAGGGCTGGTCATCCCGCATATTACCCGTTTTATTATCGGCTCGGATTACCGCTGGATCATCCCGATTTCCGCTGTTTTAGGAGGATTATTGCTCGTATTGGCGGATATTGCGGCTAGAATGGTGAACGCACCGTTTGAAACACCGGTTGGTGCGATTACCGCTATCATTGGAGTTCCCTTTTTCCTCTATCTGGCACGCGGCGAAAGGAGAGGGCTTTAATGAACGTATTGAAAGCAAAGCAAAATAAATTTATCGCAACCATCAGCATTTTATTGCTGCTTACAATCATTCTTTTTATCATCAGCTTGAATTTAGGTGTGGTGCGGATTTCTCCAATCAATGTGTTGAAGACATTGATCGGCATGGGAACAGCTCGTGATCAGCTCGTTCTGGTAGATTTCCGCCTCCCAAGGATGATTTTAGCCTTATTAATCGGAGCCGGATTAGCCGTTGCCGGTGCGATTCTCCAAGGAGTTTCCAAAAACGATTTGGCTGACCCAGGGATTTTGGGAATTAACACCGGAGCTGGTTTCGCTGTCATTTTATTTATCTATTTTTTCCAAGGCTCCATGAACAGTATTAGTACTTTTGGCACCTTTTTAATGCCGCTGTTCGCCTTTGTCGGTGCATGTATTGCGGCCCTGGTTATCTACGTTTTAGCTTGGAAAAAAGGAATTGATCCTGTCCGGTTGATTTTAGTTGGTATTGGTGTGAATTCCGGCTTTGGTGCCGCGATTATGATTTTTCAATTAAAAATGAATCCGCAAAACTTTATGCAAGCGGCGGTCTGGCTCTCCGGTGATATTTGGGGAGCGAACTGGAAAATGGTTGGGGTCCTGGCCCCGTTAATATTAGTGCTGCTGCCATTTGCTATATATAAAGGGCATATCTTAAATCTTTTAAATTTAGGTGATCAGGTCGCGACAGGACTCGGAGTTAGGGTAGAAAAGGAAAGGCGCCTGCTCCTTGTCACAGCCGTGGCGCTTTCAGGATTTAGTGTGGCGGCAGGGGGCGGCATCGTCTTCCTTGGAATGGTTGCACCGCATATAGCGAAACGATTAATTGGCCCAAGGCATCAGCTGTTTCTTCCGGTGACCGCCATCTTAGGCTCGTTACTGGTGCTATTGGCAGATACGATCGGCAAAAATCTGCTCACCCCAACCGAAATACCGGTTGGAATTGTAGTGGCAGTGTTTAGTGCACCATATTTTATTTACCTGCTTATGAAAGCAAAATAAAGGGGGAGCTGAGCATGGTCTCACTTTCAACAGAGAATCTTCAAATAGGATATGGAGATAAAATCATTGTAGAAGAATTGAATTTGAACATAAATAAAGGGGAAATAACCACTATCATCGGTGCAAATGGCTGCGGTAAATCGACGATTTTAAAAACGATTGCTCGAGTTCATCCAGCAAAGTCGGGGGTTGTTTACCTGGACGGAAAAATGATACACAAGATTCCGACTAAAGAAATCGCTAAAAAGATGGCTGTGCTTCCGCAAAGCCCGGAAGCACCAAGCGGTTTAACGGTCTACGAATTGATTTCGTTCGGCCGCTCTCCGCATCAAAGCGGCTTTGGCAGGCTGTCGAATGAGGATAAAAAGGTGATTCAATGGGCGTTGGATGTTACAGGATTATCAACATTCGCCGATCATCCTGTTGATGCACTATCTGGAGGACAGCGACAACGGGCATGGATTGCGATGGCCATTGCGCAGGAAACGGATCTTTTGCTTCTCGATGAGCCTACTACCTATCTGGACATGGCGCATCAGCTGGAGATTTTGCAGCTGTTGGAAAAATTGAATCGGGAAGAAGGACGGACGATTGTGATGGTTATTCACGATCTTAATCATGCCTCCCGTTTTTCCCACCATATGGTTGCTATGCGGAAGGGGAAATTAGTAAAAGAAGGTACCGCTGACGAAGTCATGACCCATGAAGTTTTAAAAATCGTTTTTCAAATTGATGCCGAGATTGTCAAGGATCCTCGGACGCAAAAGCCTGTTTGTCTTTCTTATGATTTAATTCAAAAAGAGCACCAGACAGCGAAGCAAAAGGTAGTGAATATTTAGAGCAGTGGAAATGGATGTGGAATGAGATGAAGCTTTTCGACGTAACCATCATTGGCGGAGGTCCTGTGGGCCTATTCACCGCTTTTTATTGTGGCATGAGAGAAATGGAAACGAAGATTATTGAATTTTTGCCGTATTTGGGCGGAAAGGTTTCCTATTTCTATCCGGAAAAAATGATCCGCGATATCGGGGGTATTCCTGCCATTACGGGGGAGGATTTGATCCGGCAGCTGGAAGAACAGGCCAGAACCTTCGAGCCGACGATTGTTCTGAACGAGCAGGTAGTTGGGTTAGAAAGATTAACGGATGGAACATTTCTTTTGACCAGCCATAATGGCGAAAAGCATCATACTCGCACCATTATTTTAACGACTGGTTTCGGCACGTTGAAGAGCGCCAGGCTTGACCTTGAAGAGGCAGAGAAATATGAAGGACAGAATCTGCATTATATGGTGGAAACACTGAAGAATTTTAGCGGCAAACACGTACTGATTTCTGGCGGCGGCAATTCAGCTGTGGATTGGGCGAACGAATTGCTCCCGATAGCAAAGCACGTAACGGTTGTTCACCGCCGTAAGGAATTTTCAGGCCTGGAAAGAAATATTTCGAACCTCCGGAACTCAACAGCAACCATTCTGACACCGTTTGTAATGGAAGGGCTGTCTGGGGAAGAGGACCGGCTGAACAGCGTTCGTGTGAAGAATCTTGAGACGGAAGAAATACAGAACATTGTTGTTGAAGAAGTTCTTGTGAATCATGGATTTTCGATTGACCTGGGTCCCATCAAGGAGTGGGGGCTGGAATTCGAAAATGGCAGTATTAAAGTGGACAGTTTCATGCAAACGAATATTCCTGGAATCTTTGCTGCAGGGGATATCGCCAGCTATCAAAACAAACTGCACCTAATCGCTGGCGGCTTCTCCGAAGGCCCCACCGCCGTCAACAGCGCCAAAGCTTATACCGAACCAGAAAAAGAACTAAAACCAATCTTCTCCACCAATCACTTTTAAAATTAAAACCTGCCCCAATCACAAATAGTGAATGGGGCCGGTTTTTTTATTTTTCTTGATTGATTGTGCGGGTACGGCTTTGCATGTGTTGGTGCCTTAAATAAAAGATAGCGGTCATGATAAGCGATAGACTTCCGAAAAGGACACACATGAGCTGAAGACCAATCAAATCTAACAGAAATCCGCTAATAAGAAGAACAATCTGGAAGCTGATTCGGTCAAGCATGTTTCGGAAAGAGAAGAATCGTCCATGGAAATTCTTTGGTACCATTGTTTGGAAGATAGTGGCCGTTGTCGGGAAAAAACAGCCGACAGAAAATCCAAATAACACAAAGGCGGCAATTGTTACCACCGGGAGGTTTGCTAAATAGAGCATTACCTCCGATAACCCAATCAAAAAGGAACAAGCAAACAGAATGAAATAGGGGGTAATTCTGTCACTGATTTGTTTGATGAAGAAAGCACCAATCATAAAGGAGATACCCTCCGCCGTGTAAATCAACCCTTTAATGGCGGAACTATCCTGAATTTCACTGATATTAATCACCAAAAGATTAAATCCTCCGAGAAACAAAACGGGGACCAGTGTCATGATGAGGGTCATATAAACAATTGGAAGATTTGTTATAATCGGAAAAACATCTTTAAATCTGGTCTTTTCTATAGTGCTTTTCTTAACTAGCTGAATTCCCTTGCTTTCATCAATATCCAAGAACCAAGTAAGGATGAATAATCCGATATAGGCAACCAGAGAACTCATATAAAGCATCGATAGCGGCATGATGACCAGCAATAATCCGGCTAATCCTGTTCCGATAATACGGGAAAGGGTCGAGACATTCATATAAACTCCATTTAAACGGAGCAGTTCCTTATCAGGAACGACCATTGGAAGGGCTGCTTGAAGGGCAGGAAAATAGAAAGCGGCTGAAATTTGAAGCAAGACTAGAAAAATGGCCATCCACCATATTGAGTTAGTTGCAATTGCAATGAGCATAAAAATTACACTGACAGCCCTCACAAAACCAGCGATAAGCATAACCCTTTTCTTACTTGAATGATCAGTAAGTCTGCCGGCATATGGCCCAACCGCAATTCCTGCAAGCAGTCCACCTGCTAGAAGGAGTGATTTTAAGAAGTCTGACGGGAGCATGCCCTGCATGAATTCCAAATTACCAATTATGCCAAACCACAAACCTAGTCCGGCAATAAATTCTCCCGTTAATAAAATCCATACATTTCTGTTTTTCCACATACGTTTCGCCTTTCGAAATTTAATTCATTACTATCAAAGATACAACAATATTTCAAATAATTAAAGAAAAAGTTAAGAAACAGCAATTGTTCGTATTTTGTAAAGAAATGGTTAAGGAATATAGGTAAGAAGTAGGAGGAGAGGGCGCTAGAAATTAGAAATTTTATCAATTTTTTTAAAAGGACTGGGGTAAAATTCCTAATAATTCTCTTTTTTGGTTTTCGCACGTTTACAATTCTTTACATTGACTTAAAACTACCTCTCTATAATGAAAATCGTACGATCTATATTAAAGGGGGAAATTAAATTGTTTAAGAAAAATCTAGTTAAAAAGATTCTTCCATTAGCTATGGTCTCAACTGTAGCGTTTGCGGGTCTTGAAGGTACAAACGCTGTGAAGGCGCAAATAAATAAACCAGTAAACACCAATGCTGAAATTAAAAACGTAATTTTTCTTATTGGTGATGGAATGGGTGTTTCCTATACGTCAGCCTACCGTTATTTAAAGGATAATCATGCTACTAAATTCGTTGAACCTACTGAGTTAGATAAATACCTCGTCGGGCAGCAAACTACATACCCGGAAGATCCGAAACAGAATGTAACCGACTCGGCATCGGCTGCGACAGCGATGGCCGCAGGAGTAAAAACCTACAATGCCGCCATAGCGGTCGACAATGATCAATCAGAAGTGAAAACAGTACTTGAAGCTGCGAAAGAACAGGGAAAAGCAACAGGGCTAGTCGCGACTTCTGAAATCACGCATGCAACGCCAGCATCCTTTGGTTCGCATGATGTAAACCGTAATAATATGAATGCGATAGCGGATGATTATTTTGATGAAAAGGTTAACGGAAAACACAAGATTGACGTCCTTCTCGGCGGCGGTTCGGATTTATTTATTCGCAAAGATCGCAACCTTGTTGAGGAATTCCAAAAGGATGGCTACAGCGCTGTTTCAAACCTTCAGGAATTGAAAAAGGATAACAATGACCAGGTGCTTGGGCTTTTTGCGAAGCGCGGCATGCCGAAAATGATTGACCGTACAGAAGAAATGCCTTCTCTTGCCGATATGACGAATGCGGCCATTGAACGCCTAAATCAAAATAAAAAAGGCTTCTTCTTGATGGTGGAGGGAAGCCAAATTGACTGGGCCGGACATGACAATGATATCGTCGGTGCCATGAGTGAAATGGAAGACTTCGAAAAAGCGTTCAAAGCAGCGATTGATTTCGCTAAAAAGGATGGGCATACTCTGGTTGTAGCAACGGCTGACCATTCTACCGGCGGTTACTCCATTGGTGCCCGTGGCGAGTACAACTGGTTCAGTGCTCCTATTAAGGCAGCGAAACGCACACCGGATTTTATGGCTGAGCAAATCGCAGGTGGTGCTGATGTGAAAGATACGTTGACCAAATATCTTGATCTTCCTTTAACCGATAAAGAAATTCAGTCAGTTAAAGATGCTGCTGGTTCCAAAAAAGTGGTAGATATCGATAATGCCATTGAACAAATCATTGACACCCGTTCATTCACAGGCTGGACAACTGGCGGTCACACGGGTGAGGACGTAAATGTATATGCATTTGGCCCTGCCAGCGAACGCTTTGCAGGTCAAATCGACAACACTGATAATGCTAAAATCATTTTTGATCTCCTTGAAAAAGGCAATAAAAAAACTGTAATCGAAGATAAGTAAGTTTTCTATGATAAAAAGAATCCCGCTGCTCTTTGCGGCGGGATTCTTTTTCAAAAAAGTCCTTTCTACCCGATTGGAGGAATCAATGTGAAACAGATCATGTTCATTTTTTCATTTATTTTTCTTCTAGCAGGCTGTTCGTTTTCATCTATTCAATCTAATTCGAAAGCTGAACAACCCCAAGAAAAAAAGGTTTCAGAAGCGGAGCACGACGCCTATTATAACAGCCCTCAGGTGACGGATGACTCCACTTTGCAAAGACCAGGCCAGTCCTTTACGGATGAAAAAGGGGAAGCCACACTAAAAGCAATGAAGCAGCTAAACAAGACTTATCATTTTGGCGATATTGAGTACACAATAAGGGAAGTAAAGCTGCTTCATTACCGCCCAGATTACAGTTTAATTGACTATTTTCATCCGTTAACAGAAGCCGAAGAGTTTGACTTTATAAAAATAAGCGTCGATATTAAAAACCTATCAAAAGAAAAACGGCAATTTGCTCCTGTTGCACTATTTGAGACCAATACGGGTGTAAAGGCAGACTGGAATCAGGATATGTATCTTGAACATCTCAATGGCGTTTTAGAAGGGGATGAAGTAAAACGCGGCAGCCTTGGTTTTATTGTAAAGGATACAAAAACCCATAAGATTGACTGGATCAAAATCTTAACAAGCGATGTCTATAACGTTAAACAGGAAAGACTCGAAGAAGCACAAACTATCCAAATTCCTTTTTCATGAAAAAAGAAGTTAGTGGACAACCACTAACTTCTTTTTCTTCCCAATTTAGTAGAAATGCGCATGCCGTATTCCATCACTTTATTTCTTAAAAAGTTTTCTCTTTCTTCTGTTACATTAAAGCTGACATACCCGATGCTGATGGCACCTATCAATTCATTAGAATGGTCAAAGATTGGGGCAGCGACTGATGAAGTGCCTTTCGTTCTTTCACCATGACTCTCGGCAAATCCATCGCTGCGAATTTTGTTCAATAAATTTAAAAAGTCCGCTTTGTCTTCTTCGATAGGTACCAACTTTTTAACTATCTTTACAGCCTCATTTTTGGGCATATGGGCTACCATGGCCTTATTGGCGGCGCCAATATTCATCGGGATGCGGATCCCCAGCTGATCATAAATGCGGATCGGGTTATGCGGACAGTCAATTCTTTCTACGATTAACGATTCCAGGCCAATGGGTTTACTAAAATAAACACTTTCCTCGCACTCGTGCATTAATGCCTCCATTTCAGGGCGGATAAGCCCGACAAAATCAAAGGTATCATACATCTGCAAACCATACTCCAACCAGGCATTCCCCATTGAATAAAGTTTTGTTTCGGCCTCCTGTTGAATTAATCCATGCTGCATCATCGAATGTAACAAACGATGCATCGTACTGACCGGGAGCTCGCATTCCTTAGATAAATCAGTAATGGAATACCAGCGCTTCGTGTCGTTTCCAGCAAGAACTTTAATGACTTGCATGGCTCGATCAATTGTTTGCATTACTTCAACCCCTAAAAATTATTTTTCAGTCAATTCTAAATATATTGACATGCAAAAACAGCTGCATTAATATCATAAATATAAGTTTTTCCGTTAATAAGAATTATATTCCACTATGCGGAAAAAGGGAAGGAGGAAATTAAAATTCATGCTAGCATCGATGCATAAAAAGCTTAACCGAGTAATCGTCAAGCATCCCAAAGACGCTTTTCTTAATCAGGAGCATCTAAAAAAGGAATGGAAGAGATTCAATTATATCAGTGAGCCTGATTTTACCAAGGCAGAGCGGGAGTATGAACAATTTCTTGCGATTATGAACAATCATGTGGAAAATATTGAATATTTACCTGCTTCAGAAGCTGTTGGTTTAGATTCGCTTTATGCCCATGATCCCGTTAAATTTACGAAAAATGGCGCGATTATTTTAAAATCAGGAAAAAAATTACGTCAGTCTGAGGCTGAAGCCTATAAAAACTTTTTGCTAGAAAAAGATATCCCTATTCTGGGAGAACTCACTGGAGAGGCGACAGCAGACGGGGGAGATCTTGTTTGGCTCGATGATCGCACATTATTAATTGGGCGCGGCTACCGAACCAATGAGGAGGCAATTGAACAAATCAAGGAAATGACTAGGGATATAGTCGATGAATGTATCGTGGTTCAGCTCCCTCATGATCAAGGGGAAGAAGAATGTCTTCATCTCATGTCATTTATTAGTATTGTCGACGACAATTTGGCTGTTGTTTATTCTCGGTTGATGCCGGTCTTTTTACGACAAATGCTTATCAAACGGGGGTTTCAGCTCATTGAAGTGCCGGATGAGGAATATCAACGACTCGGCTGCAATGTTCTTGCGTTAGCACCGCGCGTATGTGTGATGGTTTCTGGAAACCCTTACACAAAGGAAAAATTAGTAGAGGCTGGGGCAACGGTTTACGAATATGAAGGCAATGAAATTTCTTATTTAGGAACGGGCGGACCGACATGTCTAACGTGTCCAGTGGTCCGTAATTAATAAAAGGGGGAAATAATCATGTTTAATAACACAATTGTCAGAGTACCTGGAGAGAACTACATCAACGGCATAACCACAGCCGATTTAGGAACACCTTTACTAGAAAAAGCTCTAGAGCAGCACGAAGCCTATATTGAAGCTTTGAAAAAATGCGGAACAGAGGTAACAGTCCTTCAGAGTCACGTGGATTTCCCGGATTCTACCTTCGTTGAGGATACCGCCGTTTTGACACCTAGATTCGCGGTCATTTCCAATCCCGGAGCACCAACAAGGAATGGAGAAATCCATGCAATGGAACCTTCTATCAAATCCTTCTATGAAAATATTTATTATATTAAAGCCCCTGGAACACTTGAGGGCGGGGATATTCTTCAAATTGAAGACCATTTCTATATCGGAATTTCAACGCGGACGAATCAGGAAGGGGCCGAACAATTAAAAACGATTTTAGAATTAGAAAACTATAAGGCAACGATTGTTCCGCTGGAAAAGTTCTTTCATTTAAAAACAGGAATCTCTTATTTAGGAAATCAAACCGTTGTCGTGGCAGGCGAATTCATCGACCATCCAGATTTTAATTCTTATAAAAAAATTATTGTCCCACCGGAAGAGGAGTACGCGGCAAACTGTATTCGAGTAAATGATTATGTCATCATCCCGGCCGGATATCCAGTCACAAAACAAAAGATTAACGATGCGGGCTATCAAACGATCGAGCTTGATATGTCGGAATTCCGCAAGCTAGACGGCGGATTAAGCTGCTTGTCGCTGCGCTTTTAAGAGGATTGTAGGCTCTGGCTGTGTTAAGGAACATCTTTGATCATGTGCCCGTGTTGATTGGAACGGAAGGCGCGAGACTCCTGCGGGAGTACGGGACAGGGGAGACCCCGCAGGCGCTAAAGCGCCGAGGAGGCTCCCCGAACCGCCCGCGAACCGCTCGCGCCTGGAGTGGAAATCAACAGGCTAGTATAATACAAGGGGTGAAAGAGGTATGGTCGAACAAGGGGAACAGCAAAATCAATTAAATCGATCCATGAAACGCAGGCATTTGTTTATGCTTTCCTTGGGGGGAGTCATTGGAACGGGGTTGTTTTTAAACGCTGGTTATACCATCAACCAAGCAGGTGCGGGCGGTGCATTAATCGGGTATTTATTTGGAGGAATCATTTTATACCTTGTCATGGTGTGCCTAGGGGAACTCGCGGTCCATATGCCAGTAACTGGGTCGTTTCAAACATATGCCAGTAAGTTCATTAGTCCATCTGCTGGATTTTCGCTCGGATGGATGTATTTTATTGGATCTGCAACTACGGCAGGTGTAGAATTTACCGCTGCAGGAATATTGATGAAACGGTGGTTCCCAGACATTTCGGTCTGGGTGTGGTGTGCCGTTTTTATTGCATTGCTATTCGTGCTCAATGCCCTGACGACGAAGGGATTTGCTGAGGCGGAATATTGGTTTGCGGGTATTAAAGTAGTAGCTGTCATTTTCTTTATCATTATTGGTTTTGGCGCGATTTTTGGCATTATTCCATTAGAAGACCGCCCGGCTCCCTTTTTAGAGAACTTGGCTCCATCAGGATTGTTTCCAGCTGGTTTTGTCATTCTTTTTGTGACCATGATGAACGTTATTTTTTCCTATCAAGGGTCGGAATTGATTGGAATTGCAGCAGGTGAAAGCGAGGATCCGCAAAAGAATATCCCACGTGCGATTCGGAACGTCCTGTATAGAATTATCGTCTTTTATTTAGCTTCAATTGTCATTTTATCAGCGATTTTTCCAAACAAGGAATTAGGACTATTGGAAAGTCCATTCGTTACATTGATGGACTTAGCGGGTATTCCATTTGCACCAGATATTATGAATTTTGTCATCCTGACAGCCATTCTTTCTGTTGGAAACTCCTGCATTTATGCATCGACCCGACTACTGTGGGCGATGGCGCATGATGGAATGGCACCGAAGGTATTCGGAAAGCTGTCAAAGCGTAAAGTTCCTTTCACATCCCTAGTGTTTACAATGATATTTTCGCTTTTATCCTTATTAACAAGCGTAATTGCTGCAGACACGGTGTTTGTATTATTAATGTCGATTGCAGGTATATCGGTGACCATTTCGTGGATTGGGATCGCTCTTTCCCAATTGATGTTTCGAAAGAAATATTTGGGTGCAGGCGGTAAATTAGAGGATTTACAATACAAGGTTCCGTTTTATCCATTAATTCCAATAGTTTGTATCGTATTCTGCGTGTCAATCCTAATATTCCTGGCCTTCGACCCAACACAGCTAGTCGGTTTACTAGCAGGGTTAGGATTTTTGGTGGTCTGTTTCATTTTCTACCACTTTAAGAATAAGAAAAACACCGAAGTGAACATAAAATCAGGCCTTTAACTAACACTATTACAAAATTTAAAGGGGTATTAATATAATGGAACAACTTAGATGGGGGACGCCGGATGCGCTTCGAAGGCTCCTATGTGAAGTAGTGAGTTGGAAAAGCATGACATTAACGGAGGGAGAACGAGAATTTCCTTCAAAAGTACAAGCAAAGCTCGCAGAAGTAACCTATTTTCGAGAGAACCCTAATCATTTAGAGCTTCATGATGCCGACTTAGGGCGGAGGTTTTTAACGGCATTATATAAACACCCAAGTGCAAAGGAAACAATCGTCCTCATTAGTCACTTTGATACCGTGAATACAGAAGAGTATGGGGATCTTGAGGAATACGCCTATCAGCCAGAAGAATTAACCCAGCTCCTTCTGACCAGAAAAAATGAACTGCCGGAGGATGCAAGGAACGATCTTCAATCAGGAGAGTATCTATTCGGAAGAGGCACGATGGACATGAAAATGGGTCTTGTCATGCATATGGGTCTAATCGAAAAAGCTGCGGCCGAGGAATGGCCGATTAATCTTCTTCTGTTGACCGTACCGGACGAGGAGGTCAATTCGTCAGGAATGCGTGCAGCAGTGACCAAGCTTTTGGAATTAAAGGATGAACATCAGCTTACTTATAAGCTTTTCCTGAATGGGGAGCCAGTATTTACGCAAGAACCGGGTGATAAAAATTATTATGTTTACTCAGGTTCAATCGGCAAAATCATGCCGTCCGCACTATTTTATGGGAAAGAGACGCATGTTGGTGAACCGCTTAGCGGCATTACAGCACCTTATATCGCCTCTTTTTTAACGCAGCGAATGGAATGGAATCCAATGCTGCAAGAAAGGGACCTGGGTGAAACTACTCCTCTTCCTGTCACCCTTCAGCAAAAGGATTTAAAACTGGAATATTCTGTGCAAACACCTTACCGGGCATCAGCTTTATATAATGTGTTTTTAATGAAGCGGAATGCCGATGAAATCATGAGGATTTTTGAAAAAGTTGCCAAGAGTGCCGCTGAAGCCTGTAACGAAGCATATAAGCGAGTCTGCCGAGAACTATCTGCTGAGCCGGTTGGAAGCGTTCGTGTGTTACGTTACGAAGATTTATTAAAGCATGCCACCCAAAAGTTTGGGGAAAAAAAGGTAGAAGCAATTAAGGCTGGCATTCATGCAAACCGAGAATGGGATGACCGGGAAAAATCCTTCCGAATTGCCGATACATTAATGATCCAGTGCCAGGAGCTTGCACCGGCCATCGTCCTGCTTTTTGCACCACCTTATTATCCTGCGGTCAATTCATCGGAGGATGAACTCGTGAATCAATGTGTGGATTACGTAAAGAAGGAAGGGCTCGCAAAATTTGATTTGCCGGTAAGACAAATCCATTATTTCAATGGTATCAGCGATTTAAGCTATGTGAACTATCGGGATGAAGGGGAAGGATGGACTACTTTCCAAGCAAACACCCCGGTATGGGGCAGCAGCTACAGCATCCCATTCACAGAGATGGCCCAGCTCCAAGCCCCGGTTTTAAATGTCGGCCCCCTTGGAAAAGACGCACATAAACGTACGGAACGTCTCCATATGAAAAGTGCATTTGAAGAAGTACCTGTACTAGTTGAAGGTATGATTAAGATGATAATGAATACGAAGATAAAAGACTGATTCACCTTGGTGGATCAGTTTTTTTATTAAGTTTGATTAAAAAAACTAATCAAGCGTTTGATTAAACGAGGCTGAAGTCATGCCGGGTCTGATATTTACCATATTATAAAAAAACTAATCAAACGTTTGATTAAATAGTACTAAAGGCTTGGTATATAAAGGTTATTCCTGACATATCCATTAAATATCAAACGTTTGATGAAACTCGTAATTTATAATTCCGACTTGGTTGATGGGAATGTGTAGTATTGGCGATTTCCATAAAAATTAAAGGAGGAACAATATGGATACTTTTTTAATCATCGTGAATATTGCCGTTCTGGTATTACTCATGGTTGGTTTGTTCATGATGCAAAAAAAGCACGTTTCCTTTTCAAAGCGTGTTTTTACTGCGTTGGGTTTAGGTATTATTTTTGGTTATCTCATTCATTTAATCTATGGAACAACATCCGAAGTAACCACTGGTTCAATCGATTGGTTTAACATTGTCGGCAACGGGTATGTGAAACTGTTACAAATGGTCGTGATGCCGCTAGTTTTCATATCTATCGTTGGCGCGTTTACGAAACTAAAATTAACAAAAAACATTGGTAAAATCAGTTTCCTAGTGATAGGAATTCTGCTTGGAACTACAGCTATTGCTGCAGCGATTGGGATTGGATCAGCATTAGGATTTAACCTTGATGGTGTTCAGTTAACAGAAGGTGCAGCTGAAAAAGCTAGGAATGCTCAATTAGAAGAAAGAGTGGCCGGTGTAGAAAACATGACGCTGCCGCAGCAAATTACCGAACTCATTCCAAGCAATCCGTTTCAAGACCTAACTGGGGCTCGTCCGACCTCCACCATTGCCGTTGTCATTTTCGCAGCCTTTGTTGGAATTGCCTATCTTGGTGTCAAACGCAGGGAATCAGAGCATGCAGAATCTTTTGCGAGAATAATAGATACGCTTTATTCGATAACCATGAGGGTGGTTACACTCATTCTCCGGCTGACGCCATACGGAATCCTTGCGATTATTTCAAGGGTAGCCGCGACAAGTGATTACGATGCCATTGCCAAATTAGGTAAGTTTGTCATTGCTTCCTATGTGGCACTGATCATCATGTTTATTGTGCATTTACTGCTTTTAATGCTAGCAAAACTGAGCCCAGTTAATTATGTAAAAAAGGCATTGCCTACCCTAACCTTTGCCTTCACTTCACGAACTAGCGCCGGGACACTGCCGATGACACTTAAAACGCAAACTAAGGATTTAGGAGTATCTGAAGGAATTGCCAACTTTGCAGGCTCCTTCGGGCTTACCATCGGTCAAAATGGCTGTGCTGGAATTTACCCAGCCATGTTAGCCGTTATGGTCGCACCTGCAGCAGGGGTAGATCCAACAAGTTTATCCTTTATCCTACCGCTTATTTTAGTCGTGGCTATCAGCTCATTTGGCGTTGCGGGTGTTGGCGGAGGCGCCACCTTCGCAGCCCTGATTGTCCTATCTGTCATGAACCTGCCTGTAGCAATAGTCGGTCTATTAATCTCTGTTGAGCCTTTGATTGACATGGGACGCACAGCCTTAAACGTCAGCGGCGCCATGACTGCCGGAGTCTTAACTAGCAAAGTGACAGGTGAATTCGAAACCGAAGTATATCAACAGCCTGATATCGTAGAGGCATAAAAAAAGAATCATAACAAAGCTGGATAGATAAAATCTATCCAGTTTTTTTAATGCCGATTCCGACGGCTCCTGTTGGTTTTTCAAATATATAATTCAGATTATTTAGATATCTTTCTTTACCAATCATTAGGAACTTGGTAAAGTAGATTTTAAGATAATCGAGATTACGATTAAATACATAAGGGGTGGAGACTATGAATATTTATCTAATTCGCCATGGGGAAGCAGAGCATAATGTAGATAGATTCTTGATGGCACATACACATGATTCTCAGCATAGTTTGACCGAGATCGGCCATAAGCAAGCACAAATGACAGCTGAATTTATGAAAGAGATTGTAAATGAAAAGTCAGTCCTATTTTGTTCTCCCTATTTACGGACAATGCAAACGGCGCAGGCGATTCATTCGTTACTGCCCGAGCAAATTCCATTTTTCCAGAACCCGCTGCTAAGAGAGTGGGAGTTAGGAAATTTATATGATTTTAACAATCGCACTCCGGAGGCAAAAAAGGAATTCAAAGCGGCGGGACAATTTTACTTCCGCTATCAAAATGGAGAATCATTAGCAGATGTGTACCTGCGGGCAACCATGTTTATGAACACCGTCCTAGAACGCGCGAAACAGCAAGGACGGTACGAAAATGTCGTGATTGTCACGCATGCAGCCTTTATTCAGATGTTCCTTACATTCCTAATGAATTGGCCTATTGAATTATTAGCAAAATTTAAACCGGTTGAAAATGCATCTGTCATTAAGATTCACGAAGCGGATTGGGATTACCAATATGAAAAGATTTTTGTTCCAATTGTCGAGGAATGAAATGCTAAAATCATCCACTAGACTATTAGCATAGTAGAGGGATAATAAAGGTGTATATTTTTTAAAAGGAGAACTGAATGAAAAATAATAATGTTCTTTTTCAAATAGGGGAAGTAGACCGAGAAGCCTTGCCATATTATTATGACTTTGGCAAAATTGTTTCTACTATTCAAGAAAAGCTTGTAGCTGAAACGGGAATCGAATTTCAAATGTACTCTGATTCAGATACTTCCAATGAAATTTGGGATATCCTCGAAGAAGACTTAAAAGAGGAATCTTCGGAATTGCAGCTGATTAGCTATATTTATAAGGAAGGTGAGACGAAAACGATTTCGTCGAACCATACCGATAAAACGATGGAGTTCATAGTAAAACCGCGTGTAGAAAACGGGCTTTACTATTATCCGAACTATGAAGTGGCCTTATCGAGAGTGATGATTTTTCAAAGTGATGGAGATATGGACCGGGATCTCGTTTTTGCCAAAAATGATGCTTGTTTAGTTTCGTTTCTGAAATATGTTCTAAAGAGAAAACGGGAATATATCAAAAATTACGTCACGGTTTTCACGGATACGGATGATGGCGTAGAGACCGAGATTGAAAGCATTACTAGCTTAGTAACCCGAGATGATGTCTTTTTAGAGGATTCACTTAAGAAAGAAATCTACCGTTCGATTGACCAATTCTTCTCCGAAAGCGGCGAGTTTTTCAAAACCTACGATATTCCTTACAAGCGGGGGATTCTATTATACGGAAAGCCAGGGAATGGAAAGACGACACTCGTGAAATCCATTGCCAGCAGCATTAACGCGCCTGTTGCCTATTGGCAGATTACCGAATTCACCTCGAGCTATACGATTAAAGAGGTGTTCTCCTCTGTATTAAAATTGACGCCAATGGTATTGGTGATTGAGGACATCGACTCCATGCCTGCAAGTGTTCGGTCTGTTTTCTTAAACATATTAGATGGGGCGACTTCAAAAGAAGGGATTTTCCTTATCGGGACGACGAACTACCCAGAAAAGATTGATCCGGCACTGATGAACCGTTCCGGCCGATTTGACCGCGCTTATGAGATCAAATTGCCAACGAAGGAACTTCGTTATCAGTATTTGGTTCGTAAAAAAATCGATCGTATCCTCTCCGAGGAAGAGATTCAGGAAGTCATCGAGGCAACAAAGGATTTCTCCTATGCCCAGCTTAATGAACTTTATGCCTCCATCGCCTTAGAATGGCATTATGATCAGAAGGTCGAAATCGCCCGTCTATGCGCAGACCTAAAATCCGACCAGCACAAACAACGCAAACAAAAATGGGATGAATCATTCTCAACCGCCTCCATGGGCTTTACCGGCTTTACAAGTGATTAAAAATGGTGTCAGGCACCATTTGTGGACATTTGTTCTTATGCAGTAGACACTCAGCGTTATGCTGGGTGTTTATTTGTGGCGTGTACTGTGAATCATACAAACTATAAAACAATTGATGTGAAGGATTTGATATTTTGTCTAATGACAAATGAGGGTCGTCCGAGATATGATTAAAATGACTGAATTTTCCCGCTTTTGTACTCTAAGAGATTTATAAACATTAAAAGAAAATAGTTGAACTTATTTTCTAAAAGGGAGTGTTTTAAATGCAGAAACAAAAGTTATTGATTAATGGGGAAAGACTGCAAAAGGAACTAGAACGGTTCGCCGACTTTGGCCGTACAGAAAATAACGGGGTTACACGCCTGTCATTGTCAGAGGAAGACCGCCGCGTAAGAGATTATTTCCGAACCTGCTGCGAGGAATTAGGCATGACAGTCAAGGTGGATGACATGGGCTGCATGTATGCCACACTTGAAGGCACGGAAAATAAACCGCCGATTCTCATTGGCTCCCATCTTGATTCCGTCAAAAAAGGCGGCCGCTTTGATGGTGTTTTAGGTGTTGTCACCGGGCTGGAAGTGGTAAGAACATTAGTGGAAAATAACATTAAGCCGCGGATTCCGATTACCATTGTCAACTTTACGAATGAAGAAGGAGCAAGATTTGAGCCTTCGATGATGGCTTCGGGTGTGCTCTCAGGCAAATTTGACAAGTCTGTCATGCTGAAAAAGAAAGATGCTGACGGAATTACATTTGAAGAAGCACTTAAATCGATTGGCTATGAAGGAGAAGTGTCCAATCGTCTTAAAGATGCAACCGCCTTTTTAGAGCTACATATCGAGCAAGGTCCAATTCTCGAGAAGGAATCACTTACAATTGGTGTCGTCGAATGCGTTGTTGGGATGGCATGTTATGAAATTGAAGTAACAGGAGAATCCGACCATGCGGGAACGACGCCAATGGATATGAGAAAAGATGCTCTTTTTGCCACCAATAATTTAATCAATGAAATTCGCTCACGTTTAGGCTCTTTAGATCCTGATTTGGTCTTTACGATTGGAAGAGTAAACGTGTATCCAAGCATCCATACCGTCATTCCAAATAAAGTCGTCTTTACTCTAGAAGCACGGCACAAAGATATGGAAATTGTCGGTACCGTCAAAGATTTCATTCAGGGATTGGTAAATTTTAAAGACAATGAGGGCTGTGAAATCAAAACAACCAAGCTATGGGACCGTGACACCGTTTGGTTTGCACCGGAAATCTGCAGCCAATTAGAACAGTCCGCAAACTCATTTGGATATTCCAATAAACGAATGGTCAGCGGCGCCGGCCACGATGCCCAGTTCATCGCCAACTATGTCCCTACTGCCATGCTGTTTGTTCCAAGCATAAATGGAAAAAGCCATTGCGAAGAGGAATTAACCAGTTGGGAAGATTGCGAAAAAGGGGTAAATGTAATTTTAGATACCGTGTTAGCTTTATTATCAAAATAAATGAATGCGAAGACTTTTCCACCAACATTGGGGGAAGAGTCTTTTTTTTGGAAAACAACAATTCTGAATTGACAGATATATTGCCTGTTGGTTACTATAAAGACATAAGTTAAATATTTACGAACGTCATCCGATAATGTCGAACGGAAAGGAATCGAAAATGGCTGAACGATACATTCAATCCATCGAAAGAGCAGCAGACGTCCTTGAATTGTTTTTAGCCTCCAATCAAGAACTCAGTGTAAAAGAAATAAGTGAAAAGCTTGGTCTTTCAAAAAGTACGATTCATGGAATCATCAAAACCCTTGAATATCGAGGGTATCTTCAACAGAATCCTGATGATTTGAAATATAAGCTTGGCTTAAAACTTTTCGAGCTTGGAAACAAAGTAAGCAATCAATTTGATATCGGAAATATTGCCCGTCCGATTATGAAAGAATTAGTCGAATCACTTATGGAAACCGTCCACCTAGTTGTATTTGAACGCGGTGAAGTCATTTATATTGAAAAATTGGATGGTCCCCGCTCCTTAAGAATTTACTCACAAATCGGTAAAAGAGCTCCAATCCACTGCACAGGGGTAGGGAAATCCATTCTTGCCTTTCAAGAGGAAGAAGAGATTGAAAGACTCTTAGCGAACGAGGATTTGGAACCGTTTACCGAGTATACCTTGACGGACAAAGCAGAGATAAAAAAACAGCTTCAAACGATTCGGGAGCAGGGCTATTCTGTGGACGATGAAGAAATTGAATTAGGTCTCAAATGTGTGGCCGCTCCTATTTTTAATCATCAAGGGAAGGTCATTGCCGCCATTAGCTGTGCCTCACCAAAAATGAGGCTTACCGAAGACAAGCAGGCTGAAGTGATTGAAGAAATTAAACAGGCTGCACTAGTGATTTCAACAAATATGGGATTTAAAACCCAACCTGCGCTCGCGTAGGCTCGGTTACATAAATTATTTTTTGAAATTAAAGGAGGAGAACAAAACATGTCAAAAGTAAAAGTTGCCATTCTTGGTTCAGGTAATATTGGAACCGATCTCATGATTAAATTAGGGCGCTCTGAAATTTTGGAACTCACGACTGTCATTGGTATTGATCCCGAATCAGATGGATTGCGACGTGCCAAAGAATTAGGATACACGGCTATCGATACAGGATTAGAAGGATTTCTTGAGCGGCCTGAATTAGCAGATATCGTTTTTGATGCCACCTCAGCAAAAGCCCACATCCGCCATGCAAAGCTGCTAAAAGAAGCAGGGAAAAAAGTGATTGATATGACTCCGGCAGCAAGAGGACCATTTGTCGTTCCATCAGTAAATATGGGTTCGAACATTGAAGCGGAGAATATCAACCTGATTACATGTGGCGGTCAGGCAACGATTCCAATGGTTCACGCGGTTAACCGCGTAAGCCCGGTAGAGTATGCGGAAATTGTTGCAACCATCTCCAGCCGCAGTGCCGGACCAGGAACGCGTGCTAATATTGATGAATTTACGGTTACGACATCACGAGGAATAGAAGAAGTAGGGGGCGCGAAGAAAGGAAAAGCGATCATTATCCTTAACCCTGCCGAACCGCCAATATTAATGCGTGATACCGTATATGCCCTTGTAGAAGAAGGAACGATGGACGAAGCGAAAATCACCCAATCTATTAAGGAAATGGAAAAAGCAGTTCAGTCTTATGTGCCTGGATATCGCTTACGTACCGAACCTATTTTTGATGGCAATAAGGTGACTATTTTTATCGAAGTTGAAGGTGCGGGTGACTACCTGCCGAAATACTCCGGCAACCTGGACATTATGACAGCAGCTGGCGTAAAGGTAGCAGAAGAGTTTGCGAAAAATCTAAAAGCGAATCAGCTAGTTTAATAGAAAGGGGAGAACAACACAATGACAAATGCCCGAGATATTTTTATAACAGAGGTAGCATTAAGGGATGGCAGCCATGCCATTGCCCACCAATTTACAGTTGACCAGGTTTTAAAGGTGGCCAAAGCATTAAACGATGCAGGCGTTCCTTATATTGAAGTATCCCATGGTGACGGTTTAGCAGGTTCATCCTTACAGTATGGACTGTCCCGAACAAATGAACTGGAATTAATTGAGGCGGCTGTTTCTGTTGCAGACAAGGCTAAAATTGCGGTCCTTCTCCTGCCAGGAATTGGGACGGTTAAAGACCTAAAAGAAGCAGCGAAATTAGGGGCACAGATGGTACGTGTGGCCACCCATGTAACGGAAGCGGACGTTTCCCTGCAGCATATTCATGCCGCGAAGGAACTAGGGATGGAAACTGTCGGATTTTTGATGATGTCACACATGGCACCGGTAGATAAATTAGTTGAGCAAGCTAAGTTAATGGAAAGCTATGGAGCAGACTCGATTTATGTAGTCGATTCTGCGGGCGCCTTGCTTCCTGATGGGGTTAGAGAGCGCATCCGTGCCTTGAAACAGCATGTAGGTGTTAACATTGGTTTCCATGGTCATAACAACCTTTCCCTTGCAATGGCGAACACTTTGGTGGCGATCGAAGAAGGCGCTACTAGAATCGATGGAAGTGTCCGCTGTTTAGGCGCCGGAGCAGGTAACACGCAAACGGAAGTACTTGTTGCCGTGCTTGACCGGATGGGCATCAAAACAGGCGTAGATGTTTATAAAATAATGGATTTGGCTGAAGAGATAGTGGCACCCATTTTACAAACTCCACAAGAGATTACAAGGGACAGTCTTGTGCTTGGTTATGCGGGCGTTTATTCAAGCTTTGCGCTTCATGCGAAACGGGCGGCCTCCAAGTTCGGCATCGATTCACGCGATATTTTAATAGAGTTGGGTAAACGTAAAGTGGTCGGCGGCCAAGAGGACATGATTGTAGATGTGGCTGCGGAAATTGCCAAAGCTAAAAGTGTAGAATCAGTACGGTAACGGTGCCAGGCACCAATCAAGGACTTTCCTGTAAATCGGGGGGGTCCTTTTTATTTGTAGAATACCTCCACAATTTTATTGAATCCCACCTTCGAATGAAAAGAATATAATCCCAATAGTAGAATAAGGCTTAAATTTTGTAGAATACCAAGTAAAATTTGTAGGAAGTACCCTAAAAAATGTAGAACACCCCCACGATTTTGTAGAAAGTACCTTTGAATTAAAAGAGCTTTATAGCAATTGTAGAATAAGGCTTAAATTTTGTAGAATACCCACTCAAATTCGTAGGAAGACCCTTTAAAATTGTAGAATCCCTCCACGATTTTGTAGAATCCCACTTTCAGTATTTTTTTAAAAAAAGAATTTCATAACTAGCTTTCCTTTCACCAAGTTTTCACCATTCTCTATTAGAATTCATATCATCAAGGAACGAAAGGAGGAAAATATATGAAAAAGAACAAAGTTGTTTTCTGGGGTATCATTATTGCCGCTTCAGTTTTGGTGGTCAATGTACTCCACTTTCTTTTAGGAGGGCATAGCGCTTTTGCCAGAGGTCCACATGGACAAGGCCATGGAGGAATGGGAACACGAGGTGGAGGTTTCGGTCATAACCAGTTCATGAACGGCCCGCATCATGAAGGCGGATTCCCATGGCTCGCCCTTATTATTGGACTAGCTGTCCTCGCTCTACTAGTAAGATGGCTTAGAAAAAAAGCAAAGACTTCTTCAATGAAACAGTTTATTGACACATCTATTGTGGGTTCACATACACCGGTCATGAATCAAAATGCAGCGATTTTAGACCAATGGGAAAAAAATATCATTACTAAAAAGGAGACTGAATAAAATGGGTATTTTTAGAAGAGTAAAAACAATTGCAATGGCAGAGGTTAACGGACTATTGGACGGCATCGAGGATCCGATCGCGATGTTAAATGAATATTCAAGAGAAATGGAGCAAGAAATTGCAAAAGGTCAAAAAGCGTTAGCACGACAAATTTTTGTAGAGAAAAAACAAGCGGGACTCATATCTGAAACACAGGCTTTAGTGGACAAGCGTACCCGCCAGGCGAAGCTGGCCATAGAAAAAGGCGAAGAGGGAATGGCAAAACTCGCCGTGCAGGAAAAGCTCACCCTAGAAAAACAGGCCGCTCTCTATCAGGAACAATATGAGGCAGTAAAAACTCAGACGAAAATCTTAGTTGAAAAATTAGACCAGTTGAAAGAAACATACAACCTAATGCAGCAAAAGAAAATCTTATTGGCCTCTCGTGCTAATGTGGCACAATCTATGAAACAAATTCAGAAAGCAACTGTTTCCTTCCAAACTGACACGATTGCAAGAGGGGTAGCCCGTGCCGAAGAGCGGATTTTGTTAATGGAAGCAGAAGTACAAGCAGGCAGCCAATTCGCCGCTCCTTTAGCCCAATTTGATACAGCCTATGATAATTTCATTAACGATGAGGAATTAAATAACGAAATTGAAAAATTAAAAAATGAAAAGGAAACAATTTAGTAGACCAAAGAGCACCTGAATATGAGGTGCTCTTTTTAAGTGAATCTTAAGCTTGCTAAGTTAGGTTTTATTGGTAAAGAAAAAACTCTATAAGGAGTCTTAGCAATGAATATTTTATTAGCAGAGGATGATTCACGCCTAGGTGAATTAATCGTATATATGTTAAAGAAGAAAGCCGGATACAAGGTTGAGTGGGTTCAAGAAGGGGACGATGCTTACTATTATGCCACTTCCACACACTATGATGTCATAATCATGGACTGGATGATGCCAAACGGGAGCGGGGTAGAAATCTGCAGAAGACTAAGAAAAAACGGTTATTCCGGTGCGATCCTCATGTTAACCGCAAAGGATACGGTTCAGGACCGTATCGAAGGACTGGACTCCGGAGCTGATGATTATCTCGTCAAACCGTTTGAAATTGACGAGCTGCTGGCTCGTTTGCGGGCACTTTCCCGCCGCAACTATGCGCCTATTTTAGAAGAGGAAATCGAAATGGAAGATTTGATTCTGAATCGGATGAGTCACGTCGTACGTTCAAGCGGAAAAGAGATTCTATTAAGTCCCCGTGAATTTCAGCTTTTGGATTTATTGGTGCAAAATAAAGGACAAGTCCTGCCGCGCGAGGTCATACTTGAGCGGATTTGGGGCTTTGATGCGGATGTGGCCATGAAAACGATTGATGCGACCGTCAAATTGATCCGCAAAAAGCTGGTTCCACTTGGAAAACAAGAACGGCTGAAAAGCATTAGAGGGGTAGGATATAAATTTGAATCTTAACCCATTATCATTTATTCGTTCCGTTACCAGCCATAGAGAAAAGGATGTTTTTAAGAGCACACAAGGCAAACTTACCCGGATTTATAGCGGAATTTTGATGTTATTTCTCATCCTTTTTATCGTCATCGTGTATTTTGTGCTCCATTTTGTAATCATGCAAAATCAAGAAAAGGAACTTCAAACTTTAGTAAATCAGGAGGCCGCCTACATTGAAGAATATTTATTGAAAAATAATCAAACGGATTTGCATGATATGCAAAATCAAGAGGTTATCTTCGCTGGAGTGAATCAATATTTCTATTATGTAGTAAGCGCTAATGGCGAAGTGATGATGGGACAAGAAGCTAATCGCCGCATCCGTCCCGATATCCTCCGCATATTGCAGGAGGGTCATCAAAATGAAATACAGAAGAAAACACTAAGTATGGAGAGCAGGGGCAATAAAGGCGAATTCCATCCTTCCGAAGCGAATCAGGATATCCGCTTGATCATTGCCAGTAAGCCGATTTATTATAAAGGGCAATTCATTGGTCAGCTTTATGCAGGAAAAGATATATCATTTGTCTATCAATTGTTTCACTGGGTTCTCATTATTCTAGTTGCTTTAGGTGGTATTTTTTTCGGAATTGCAATCGCTATTAGTACGTCCATGTCGAAAAGAGCGATGGTTCCGATCAGCGGTGCCTTTTCAAGGCAGAGGGAATTTGTTGCAGATGCCTCTCACGAGCTGAGAACCCCTTTAAGTGTTCTGCTATCATCGATTGATGCGATGGAAATGACAATTGAACCGCAAAAAGAGGACTTTTCTGGGAAAATGCTTATGAATATGAGGCAGGAAGTTAAGCGGATGACCCATTTGGTGAGTGATCTATTGACTCTCGCCAGGTCTGATTCGAATACAATCGAACTGAAAACCGAAACCTTTGATTTTCGTTCATATGCAGATAAAGCCTTAGAATCTGTAAGTCCGCTGGCTGCGGCTAAACAAATCTCGTTTAGCCTGGAATCACCAGCAGCACTGTTGGCGGTGGGAGATCCCGAGCGGCTCTCGCAGCTTTTATATATTCTATTAGACAACGCCATTAAATACACCCCAAATGAAGGGAAAGTCAAGTTATTCCTTTCAGGAGAAGGACAGGAGTTAGGCATCGCGGTTCAGGATACTGGAATCGGAATTGAGCGAGAGGAGATCAAGCGAATTTTCGAACGCTTTTACCGTTCCGATAAGTCGCGCTCCAGGCAAATGGGCGGACACGGATTGGGACTTTCCATTGCCAAATGGATTGTGGATAACCATAAAGGGACCATCAAAGTTTCGAGCGAGATTGGAAAGGGAAGCACCTTTATCGTGAGGATACCATTTGGTCTAAAATAGGGATTATAGAAAAACTAATCAAACGTTTGATTAAATAGGTTTATACCTGAAGAAAACTAATCAAACGTTTGATTAAATAGAGTCCAACACTTGATTTATGGAAATCATGACAAAGGAAGAAAACTAATCAAGCGTTTGATTAAATCCGCCTGAACCCTTGGTAAATAAGAGTTTGTTGGAAACTTTGAAATCAGCAATTGAAAAACTAATTAAACGTTTGATTAAATAAGGGAGAAGGCAAAAATTCTTAGGAGGAAACAAAGATGATTTCAAATATTGCAACGGTCGCGGTCTATGTAGACGATCAACAAAAAGCAAAAGAATTTTGGACGGAGAAGGTTGGTTTTGAAGTGAAAGCGGAATTTCCAATGGGACCCAATGCCTTTTGGCTCGAAGTAGCCCCTGCGAATGCCCAATCACACTTAGTGCTTTATCCAAAAGCCATGATGCCAGGACATGATAGCATGAAGGCATCGATCGTTTTTAACTGTGAGGATGTAATGGGTACATATGAAAAAATGAAAGCAAACGGTGTCGTATTTAAGGACGAGCCAAAGGAAATGCAATGGGGCACCTTCGTTCATTTTAGCGATGAAGATGGTAATGAGTTTCTTCTTAAAGGATAAGTTTCGAAATGAGGGTCAGCCGGATTCCGGTTGATCTTTTTATGTGGTTTTGTTTATTTTAAAATTCAAAAATCAATAAAATATCTATTTGACAAAAAGCGCTTACAAGATTAAGATAATGATAGTTAGTAAATTAATTTAATTAACTAATGAGGGACGCATAATATGGAACAAATTCCTCATTCTAGAAGTAAACTTACCATTTTCACCTAAGGGGGAGAAAAAGTTGAAAAAAAAGAAATGGCTTGGGATTGCTTTGACAGCTGCTCTTGCACTCGGATCATTGGCAGGTTGTTCTAGCGCGAAGGACACAAGTAAATCTGACGGGGGAAAAGGGGAGAAAATTACTTATTGGGCTCCATTCTCTGGCGCGGATGGTCCGCGGATGAAGACAATTGTTGAAAACTACAATAAGTCACAATCAAAATATCAAGTTGATTTACAAATTGTTCCACAATCAGACTATTATAAAACAGTTGACCTTGCTTTTTCTGGTCAAAAAAATGCCCCTGATGTATTGATCATGCACACTGATCAGCTCAAGAACTATGCTGATAAGAATTTATTAAAAGACTTAAGTGATACGATTGCTAAAACAGGCGTCAAAGCGGAAGATTATTCTGAAACAGCTTGGAAGGCTGGAGACATTGGCGGTAAACACTATAATATTCCTTTAGATATCCACCCGCTAGTCATGTATTATAACAAAGATTTATTTAAAGCAGCCGGTTTAGATCCGGAGAAGCCGCCAACTAACCGTGAAGAGTTCCTGGCCGCTGCTAAAAAATTAACTGTTCCTTCTAAAAACCAATATGGTTTCGTTGTACCAACCCTATGGCCAAACCAATTCATTTTCCCGACTATTTTATTCCAAAATGGCGGAGAGCTAATGAAGGATGGCAAGCCAAACTATAACAGCCCTGAAGCAGTTGAAGCTCTAACTTTCTATCGGGATTTAATCACAAAAGATAAAGTTTCCCCTGCAAATGTACAACAGGATGGCGAAGTGACACTATTCTTACAAGGTAAAAACGCCATGCACCTGAATGGTCCTTGGATGATGGAACAATGGGATAAAGCGGGCATCAACTATGGTGTAGCTCCTGTTCCACAGCTTGGCACGAAACAACAAGCTGTTTATGCAAATGCACATAATTTCGTTATTCCAGCAACTGTGAAGGACAGCAAAAAATTAGATGGTATTACTGATTTCTTGAAATATGTAGCCGCAAACACAATGGAGTGGGCTAAATCTGGTCAAGCTCCAGCTTCAAAAGCGATTTATGAACAAAGTGAAGAATTTAAACAAATGAAGCAGCAGCCTATCGTAGCGAAAGAATTTGATTATGCTAAATTTGCTCCTGCCATTGCTAACTGGGGACAATTATCTGATCCATTATGGGCGGAAGTAAACCTTGCCCTTCTAGGTAAAAAAGATCCACAAAAGGCATTAGATGATGCAAATAAAAAGGCTGAACAATTATTAAATAAGTAAACATGAAAGGAGGCGGACGGGAGGAAATACTACCTGCTCCGTCTCTTGTTTTATTACAAGATAACGTAGAAAAAAGTATTCGAAAGGAGGAAGGTGAATGAGAAATTCAGGCTGGAAATCACAATTAACTTCTAGTTTATTTGTACTTCCTTACTTGATATTGTTTATTGTTTTTCTATTGATTCCTATTGGGTACGGGGCTTGGATGAGCTTACACAACTGGGATTTATTAAACCCTGTTCATGAATTTGTTGGTTTTAAAAATTACGCTAAAATTTTCGACTCTTCTTCCTATCTAAATGACTTGTTTTTGGAAGGTCTTAAAAATACGTTCCAATTCGTTGTTTTTAGTGTTCCTTTATTGGTGGCTGTGGGATTAGGGCTGGCGTTGCTGGTGAATGCCCTCCCTGGAAGATTTAAAGGATTTTTCCGTACCGTTTACTTTATCCCATACGCAGTTTCCGTTTCAGTTGTGGCGATAATTTGGTTATGGCTCCTTGATACAAATAGCGGTCTGATTAATCAATACATGCAAAAGCTTGATTTACCGATGATTCCTTGGTTGACAGATATGCCATGGGCCTGGATTTCACTTGTAATCGCAACACTCTGGTGGACAATCGGCTTTAACATGGTCATTTTCATTAATGCCCTAAATGATGTATCCGAAGAGTTATATGAAGCTGGGTCCCTGGACGGCGCATCGCGTTGGCAGCGATTTCTTTACATTACTTTGCCGAGCATTAAACCAACCATGTTGTTTGTCGTTATTACATCAACGATTGCCTCTTTTAACATTTACGGTCAACCATTCTTAATGACGCGTGGAGGTCCGGGAACTTCTACAAAAGTGCTGTTAATGAACATTGTAGATGAAGCGTTTAAGCAGCGGCAATTAGGGAATGCAGCCGCGATGTCATTACTTATGGCATTAATCATGATTGTTATTTCGGTATTTCAATTCAAAATTTCTAATCGAAAGGAGTAGAGCAGCATGCAAAGTAAAGGGTTTAAAGTCTTCATTATTATAATAGCGATTATTGTTGGCTTAATTTTTATCGTACCAATTTTATGGATGCTGGCTACTTCCTTTAAAACCGATCAGGAAGCCTTTACGGCCGGTATTAAGTGGATTCCTAAAGTATTTACACTAGAAAATTACCAGTACAGCCTAGCAGGGAATTCAGATACACCAGTAATTCAATGGATGGGTAACTCTCTATTTGTTGGTATTGTTGGGACGTTAATTGTTCTTTTTGTCGATACATTGGCTGCGTATGGCCTCGCCCGTTTAGATGTTCCTTTTAAAAAATTGCTAATTAGTATCTTTATTGGTTCCTTAACCATTCCTTGGGTTATTACGTTTTTACCATTATATATGGAGTTTAATAAGCTGGGGCTTTTAGATACGTATGCTGTATTGATACTTCCGTATTCTGCCAATGCATTTGGTGTATTTCTTCTTTATCAGTATTTCCGCGGTTTTCCAAAAGAGCTGGAGGAGGCTGCATTTCTTGATGGTGCTAATAAATGGCAGGTGTTTGTAAAAGTCGTTCTGCCTGCTGCACGGCCAGTGATTTGGACTCTTGCCATTTTCACTTTTATGGGTATTTACAATGACTTCCTATGGCCGCTTGTTACAACGAATTCTCCTGAAATGCGGACGATTACAACTGGAATTGCCATCATGCAGCAAGGAAGCTTTGTTTCTTCACCAGGCAGGTTGATGGCCTTAACTTCGATTGCAACCATACCAGCCGTACTCTTGTTTATTATAGGTCAGCGTTCCTTTATTAAAGGCGTGACGCAATCAGGAATTAAATAGGATTAGTTAGGAAGGATTGATAATATGTCTACACCCCGCAATGAGTACCCAAGACCACAATTGGTGAGAAAAGAGTGGGTCAATTTAAACGGCGAATGGGACTTCGCCTTTGATGATGATAATGTTGGTTTAAAAAATAAATGGTTTCAAATAGAAGCTCCATTTGATAAAAAAATAAATGTACCTTTTGCTTATCAAACAAAATTAAGCGGAATCGAGGATCCATCCTTCCATGACTTTGTATGGTATCGCCGGGATTTTACTGTGCCCCAAAACTGGAAAGATCAGAGGGTAGTCCTTCATTTTGGAGCAGTAGATTACCGAGCTTGGGTATATGTAAATGGGCATTATGCTGGTTTTCATGAAGGAGGCCACATTTCCTTCTCACTAGATATTACCAATCTTTTAACTTGGGGTAATGAGACCGTGGCAGTAAGAGTGGAAGATCCGTCAACAGATGAAACAATACCACGAGGAAAGCAATTCTGGGTGGAACATTCGGATTCAATTTGGTACACACGTACAACTGGGATATGGCAAACCGTTTGGCTGGAGCCGGTAAGCCCTACAAGTATTTCTAAATTGAGATTAACGCCGGACATAGACCGCGGCGATATTATTGTAGAGTTCGAAGCTGAAGGTAACTTTATTCAAAAAACAGCAGAAATTGAAATTAGTTTTAAAGGGGAAAAGGTAGCAAAGGATACGATTGAACTATTTGAATCCTATAACAAGCGTGCTATTAACCTCTATAACCGCCAAATTTTCAGAACTTCTTTCCATCATATTGGCTGGAATTGGTCACCTGAGAATCCAAATTTATTTGACATTAAAGTCACGCTTAAGGACGAAGCAAATCAAGTCGTTTTAGACGAAGTAGATTCCTACTTCGGGATGAGAAAGGTTCATATTGAAAATGGTATGGTCTATTTAAATAACAAGCCATACTATCAAAAATTAGTTCTTGACCAAGGGTATTGGCCTGAGGGTCTATTAACGGCCCCAACCGATGAAGATTTAAAAAGAGATATTGAATTAGCATTAGAAATGGGCTTTAACGGGTGCAGAAAGCATCAAAAAGTAGAGGATCCGCGTTTCCTTTATTGGGCAGATAAGCTAGGTTTCCTAGTTTGGGGAGAATGTGCAGCATTCCCATCCTATAGTGAAGATGCTGCTTCAAGATTAACAAAAGAATGGCTCGAAATCATTGAACGGGATTACAATCATCCATCCATCGTCGCCTGGGTTCCTGTAAATGAAAGCTGGGGAGTACCATTTATTAAAGGCAACAAACAGCAGCAACACCATTCTTTAGCAATGTACCATCTGATTCATTCAGTTGATACGACTCGTTTAGTCATCTCAAATGATGGCTGGGAGCTAACCGAAACAGATATTTGCGCAATCCATAATTATAATCATGGATCAGATGATGAAAAAGCAAAGTATGAAGCCTTTAAAGATTCATTGGCCACAAAAGAGAATCTACTAAACTCTAAGCCAGCTAACCGTGGCATTTATGCCGATGGTTTTGAGCATAAAGGCGAACCAATTCTTTTAACTGAGTTCGGTGGAATTGGCTTTAAAGTGGGCGAAGATAATGGCTGGGGCTATACATCTGTAAGGGATGAATCCGAGTTTATTGCCGATTATCACAGGGTGATGGAAGCAGTCTATGCTTCGAAAGCATTACATGGCTATTGTTATACGCAGCTAACGGATGTGGAACAAGAAATCAATGGCTTATTAACCTATGATAGAAAGCCAAAATGTGAATTGACGAAGATTAAAGAAATAAATGATATTTGGCATTCTAATATTGTAAGAATCTAAAATAGAAATGCAAAAAAGAGTTGGATCATCCGTAGCCAACTCTTTTTTATATTTCATCTGTTTTGAACATTTTTTGTAAGACCAAGGTTACTGCCCCTAATACCATACCGGTTTTTCCCAAGTTTGAACACACAACAGAAATATCTTCATTGGAGCTTTTAAAAGTGTATTTTTCGATACTTTTTTTAAGTGGAGCTAAAACAAAATCTCCTGCTTCGAAAATACTTCCTTCCACAATCAGTTTTGCTGGCTTAAGAATATTGATCATGTTGGCTGCAGCTAGTCCGAGGGATTGGCCGGCTTCTTCTAATACTAATTTAGCAAAGAAATCATCTTCCCTTGCAGCTTTAAAAACCATTTTTAAATCAAGTTCATCTTTTCCATCCTTCAACCATTCATGAAGAATCGAATCAGAATGATTCTTTACTTCAGCCCTTACTCTGTTAAGGATGGCCGATTCTGATGCATAAGCTTCCAAACAGCCGTTATTCCCGCATTGGCATTTTGGACCGTTGACATCTAAAATGGTATGTCCTATTTCTCCTGCCGTATTAAATGAGCTTTTATAAATTTCATTATTAATATAGATACCTGAACCAATCCCTCGTCCTACACTAAGAGAGATAAAATCAGACACACCTTGTCCTTGTCCAAACCAACTTTCCGCTTTGGCTAATGCGCGTACATCATTTTCGACAATAACAGGAATATCGAATTCTTTTTCTAAGCTATCCTTTATCGGTATATTCTCTAAATGCAAGTGCGGAGAAAAAATGGCTAAACCTTTATCAGGGTCCACTAATCCATGCATTGCAAATCCGATGCCTAAGATTAGCTCTTTCTTTATAGGCGTATTATTTAGAACATGTTGGATGCATTCTATAACCATGATCACGAATTCGTTTTTAGAAGGTAGTTCAGTAATATCCTCACTAAAATCAAAGACAATTTTTCCATCCATTGTAGTCAAAATAACACGGATAACCTCAGCGGCTGCATAGACTCCGATTATATAATGAGCTGTATAGTTAATTCGAAGCAATATTGGCTTTCTTCCGCCTGCCTTTGAGCTTATCGATTGTTCCTCAGTAATCAGATTTTTTTCAATTAATTCACTAACTAAGGAGCTGACTGTCGGCGGTGTCAACTTTGTTAATTTGGCAATTTCCGCTCTCGAAATCGGTTCTCTTAATCGGATCATGTTTAAAACAGTGGATTGATTAAGCGATTTCATTCTTTCGAAGCTTCCGGTTTTGGTATCGTAACTCATATTACATCACGCCTTTTTTTGCATTACCTACTTATAATCATATCACATGTAAGCCTTAAAAAGTAACAGCCCTCAATATGGTGGAAACTTTTTCAACGCTATTTCAGATATTATTGTATTATAAAATAAATATTAGATATTTCTATAACATGGAACCATCAGGGGGGATTGGGATGATAGAAGTGAACCTTTGCAGAACGCTGATTGTAGACGATGAAATGCTAATCAGGCAAGGGATAAAACATTATATTGATTGGGAACAGGAAGGTTTCTTAATTGTGGGGGAGGCTTCAAACGGGCAGGAAGCTCTTGAATTAATAGAGTCGACGAACCCCCATATCATCATTACCGATATTGTCATGCCCATCATGGATGGTGAAGAATTAACAAGAATCGTCAAGGAACAATACCCTCAAATCGAAATTATCATCCTGAGCAGTTTCGGCGAATTCGACTATGTTCGCTCCACCTTCCAAAATGGCGTCGTTGATTACATTTTAAAACCGAAGCTGGATGCACAAAACTTATTAAAAGCATTGAAGACAGCATCAAGCCGCATTCCAGCGTTTCAGAAAGTGGCCAGGAATACAGATGCTCGACTTTATTTAGGACAAATCATACATAAGCTGGTCTCAGGATATGAAGCAAGTTATGATATGAATTCAGTGTTAAATTCTTTTCCATACAGCCAATACTGTCTATTGGGTGTTGACTTAAAGACGCTTCGCAATGACATTCAAACAAAATTGGAGGAGGCAATACCCCATTATATCGATCAAGCGGCACACTACTCATTTCAATTTGACCAAAATATCCATGTGCTTTTATTGAATGTGAACAAAGAAAATATGGATCGAGTCATTAGTTTGGCTTGCTCATTTGCAGAAGCGAATCCTAGTATTAGTTTGGTGCTATCAGAAGAATTCATTGAACTTTCTCAAATAGGAACCATCTACAAAGAAAGTCTGTTAAAGCTGATAAACTATCGTTTTTATTTCCCTCATAAGCAATTCTTAACGAAACGGGATTTGCCGGAATTGCCGGTCAAGCAGGAAAGTTTCAATTTGGATTGGTTTACAGAAGAATTTAAACGGAAGAATTTCGATGAGGCATTCCGATATTTACTTGAACATGTTGGTTTGTTATCAAAAAGTTACACAACAGAGGTTTATGAATATAAGGCTTTCTTTGGAAACATTATTTTTAACATAACCATCCTTTTAAGTAATATGGAATATAACGTTAAAGAATTAGAGAATGCCAGATATTCGTATTTTAAATCGATTGAAGATGCGAGCAATGCGGATGAAACTGCTGCCCTGCTGAATCAGTTTATCGAGGAAGCCAAGGCATGTATATTCTCGTCCCAAACTCAGCCGGACAATCTAAACATGAAAAAGATAATGGAGTATATAAGGACCCATTACGCAGAACCAATTACCCTGAAGGATGTCGCCAAACAATTTCATTTTAATCCTTCGTATCTATCAAACTATTTTTCAACCCATAATAATGAAGGGTTTATTGAATATTTGAATAAGATTCGGATCGAGGAAGCGGCTAAACTGCTTATCCAAGGGACAGTATCCATTTCCGAAATCAGCGGAATGGTCGGCTATTCTGATCACAGTTATTTTTGTAAGGTATTTAAGAAAATTAAGGGAGTATCACCGAGCCAATACAAACGAAAACAAACCTTAAGATAAGAGATGATATCCATGAGGCTTATTCCAAATCGCTTTAAACATAACAACCTGTTTATCATTATGTTCCTCATTACAGTTCTTATGATTGTAATCGTTTCCATCACAATCACGTGGATGACCATTCGCATGTCGGAGAAATTCTTTTTTGAAAAGTTCAGTATTACGAACTCGAAGGTGATGAATCAAGTAAAAGAGAGCTTCGAGTCGTTCCATTATTCAATCGTAATTGCGTCAAACAACCTCCTGCAAAGCGGCAATCTCAAGAAAATCCTAACGGAGGAAGGCTCCAATACGGAAAAAATGAATGCCATATTTACGATAGGCCAGCAAATGGAACATATTCAATCCAATCTAGACGCCTATGAAGTTGAGATCATTGTTACCGGGAAAAATGGGCTAAGCTACGCAACTGATCGCAGGTACTGGCCAATATCAGATGAAGAATTAAAGTATAGTCATCTGACTCGCAATACGTTTAACAACCCGAAAAGGCTCTTGTATCAGTATGACCACCGATTAGTCCAGACTTCAGAGGATGGTGATGGCAATGTCATTGTTGCCTCAAAAGCACTGATGGACCGATTATCAGGAACGATTTATGGTTCAATGTATTTTGCGATTCAAGAGAGAGAGTTCAGAAAGTTTTACTCGAGCTACACTACACCTGGAAATAACGTTGTCATGGCAGATAGGCAGGGAGTGATTGTGTCGAGTAACATATCGAAGCTCATTGGAAAAAAAGATAAGCAGCTTGTAAACTATGCAGCTAAAATTGAAAAAGGCTCAAAGGATTACACCATCGAAAAATTCATGGGAAAGGATCAAATTATCACGATGGAATACCTTCCATCCTTCGATATGTTCCTTTTTAATATCATTGATAAACAAAAGGCAGTCGGCGATCTGATTAATAAAAAGGCGATTGTCCTGATCTCGATGGGAATTGTTCTTGCAGCCCTGATTATCGTGTTTTTAGCCTCTAGACGAGTAACAAATTCGCTTTCGAAACTGGTGAAGCAAATCGGAAATGCTCCGAAACACAACTTCCACCAATATGTTGCTGTTACCGGCACTTATGAAACAAGACAAATTGGCAATGCCTTTAACTCAATGCTTAATGAACTGCATGATTATGTTGAACAATTGGTTTTGGCGCAGAAACAACAGCGTAACGCAGAACTGGCTGCTCTGCAGCAGCAAATTAATCCACATTTCTTATACAATACATTGACTTCCATTAAATTCATGGTTCTGCAGGGTGTGAAGGAAGAAACAGAGGCAGTTATTAATGCCCTGATATCCTTGCTGCAGAATACAATTGGCAATGTCAGTGAAACCATTACAGTTCAACAGGAATTAGAGAACTTAAAAAATTACGTGTTAATCAATCAAAAACGATATGGGGACCGAATAAAAGTAAACTATTTCGTTTCACCGGATTGCAGGGAATATCAAATCCCAAAATTAATTTTACAGCCTTTCATCGAAAATTCTTTTTTTCATGGTTTTAATAAAAAGGCTAATGGGTATATCAATGTTCTTGTTTGGCAGGAGGGTGCCAACTTAATTTGCGAAGTGGTCGATAACGGAGACGGAATGGAAGTTTCCTCAGAAAATAAACTTCCGAATACGAAGCGAAAACAGGCGCTTTTCTCCGGCATTGGAGTCCGGAATGTCCATGAACGCATTCAGCTTATTTATGGGGAAGCATTCGGGGTAACCATTTCCAGTGAACTAGGTGAAGGGACAAAAATCCGGATCACGCTTCCTTCTTCGACTTTGTAAAAAAAATCATAGAATCTAAAAATAGTACAAATTTATTAAAATGGAAGCGCATTCAACTCGTAAAAATATTACCAACTCTAAAAAATATCGTCCTAACGGTGAAGCCCCAGCAGGTGCTACGATAGTACATGTAAGGAGATAACGCTTACAAAAACACATTAGATACGCTTGGGGGGAATATCGAATGAAAAAAGTATTAGCACTATTTTTAGTAAGTATTTTACTTTTAACTGCTTGTTCTTCTGGATCAAAGAATAAACAAGCTTCGGGCGAGTCAAAAGATACGAAGGAAATTACCGTATGGGCATGGGACCCAAATTTTAACATTAAAGCGATGAATCTGGCAAAAGAAGCCTATAAATCTGAAAACCCTGATCTTAAGATTAAAGTGGTTGAAAACGCTCAGGCAGACATCGTTCAAAAGCTAAACACCAGCTTAAGCTCTGGTACGACGAAAGGCCTGCCGAATATTGTGTTGATTGAGGATTATCGGGCGCAAAGCTTCTTGAAAGCCTATCCGGACATGTTCCAGAAACTGACCGGTTCTTTCAAACCAGAAGACTTTGCTCAGTATAAAATGGCTCCAACCAGCTTGGACGGCAAAAACTATGGACTTCCATTCGACACTGGCGTAACCGGATTATATGTTAGAACGGATTATTTAGAAAAAGCAGGTTACAAAGTAGCTGATTTACAAAATATCGACTGGAATAAGTACATTGAGATTGGTAAAAAGGTAAAAGCAGCAACAGGTAAAGTCATGCTGACACAGGATCCAAAAGACCTTGGACTTATCCGCATGATGATTCAGTCAAGTGGTGCTTGGTATTTAAAGAAGGATGGGGTTACACCTGACTTAGCTGGTAATGCAGCTTTAAAAGAAGCATTCAAAACATACAAAGAAATTTTAGATGCTGATTTAGTGAAACCTGTTTCTGACTGGAGCCAGTTTGTCGCAGGATTTAACAGCGGGGATGTTGCAACTGTTCCAACTGGGAACTGGATTACACCATCCATTAAATCTGAAGCCTCCCAATCTGGCAAATGGGCAGTTGTGCCAATGCCAAAACAATCTGGAATTGCAAATTCAGTTAACGCTTCAAACTTAGGCGGAAGCTCTTGGTACGTCCTTAACGTTCCAGGAAAAGAAAAAGCAGTTGATTTCCTTGCTAAAACCTTTGGTTCCAATGTTGACTTCTACCAGACATTGAATAAAGAAATCGGTGCCATTGGTACCTACAAGCCAGCTGCAGAAGGCGAAGCCTATAAGGCATCCGATGATTTCTTTGGAGGACAAAAAATCATTACTGATTTTGCTAACTGGACTGAGCAAATTCCACAAGTAAACTATGGTTTGCATACGTATGCCATTGAAGATATTTTAGCAGTTGGAATGCAGGACTACCTTAAAGGAAAAGACCTTGATAAGGTGTTAGAGGACGCTCAAAAACAAGCCGAAGAACAAATTAAATAAACCTAACATCTAAAAAATAATAAAGAAGTAAGCCTCGGAAATTCGCCGGCTTCTCCTATACGGTTTAACGGTAACGGAGCTAACTGTTTGATCAGGCGATTCGTTCTGAGGCTGTTTCTTTTATTGACAAGGTAAGGAGTCGATCGAAGTGATTACAGCTAAAGTTAATCAAAACCAGGCGCTGAAAACGGCAAAATCAGGCCGAAAAATTCGAGCGAAAAATACTGCAATCGGCTGGTCCTTTGTGACGATTGCATCTCTCATGATTTGCTTATTTTATTTCTATCCAATGGTTCAAGCACTTATCTTATCCTTTCAATCTGGTACTGGCGCGAATCTAACCTTTACAGGTCTTGATAATTATGCACGGTTATTGAAGGATCCGACATTCTTAACGACAGTGAAAAATACTGTTATTTATCTCGTCATTCAAGTGCCTATCATGATCATTCTTGCTTTATTTCTTTCTGTTTTACTGAATAATAAAACGCTGAAGTATAAGGGATTATTCCGAACTGCTATTTTCCTTCCCTGTGTAACCTCGCTTGTCGCATATTCGGTTATCTTTAAGTATCTGTTCGGACAGGATGGCATTATCAACATTATGTTAATGAAGCTTTCGCTTATTTCTGAGCCGATTCAGTGGCTGACAGACCCCCTCTGGGCAAAAATTGCGATCATCGTGGCGATTACGTGGAGATGGACTGGCTATAACATGATCTTTTATTTATCTGCGCTGCAAAACGTCGATGAATCCATATATGAAGCAGCGAAAATCGATGGAGCTTCATCAATCCAGCAATTCTTCAAAATTACGATTCCAATGCTGAAGCCTATTATCCTATTTACATCGATTACCTCAACCATTGGTACGCTTCAATTGTTTGATGAAGTCATGAATATTACCAAAGGCGGACCAGGAAATGCGACGATGACGATTTCTCAATACATCTATAATTTATCGTTTAAATATACTCCTGATTTTGGCTATGCAGCTACAGTTTCATATGCCATTGTCATTATGATTGTCATCTTCTCGATTATTCAGTTTAAAGTGGCAGGTGATAAAAATGAGTAAACGGATCTTTAGCTATACAGTCCTTATTATCGCTTCCATTGTTTCCGTATTCCCATTTTTATGGATGATTGTTAGTTCTACCAACAAGTCTGTGGATGTAACGAAGGGAAGATTGCTGCCAGGAACTCATTTTATCGAGAATTTTCAAAACCTGTTGGATACAGTTGATCTTATCCCAGCATTAGTCAACTCAACTAAAATCTCGATTATTACAACAGTTCTTGCGATGCTGATTGCCTCGTTGGCTGGCTATGGATTTGAGATTTTTAAAAGCAGGACAAAAGACTATTTATTCAACTTTTTGCTTCTTTCCATGATGATACCATTTGCAGCGCTGATGGTTCCGTTATTCCGGATGTTTGGGACAATATCACAATCAGTTCCGATGATTGGCATTGATACATTGTCAGCCGTAATCTTGCCAACCGTCACCACTGCTTTTCTTATCTTTTTCTTTCGACAAAGCACAAAAATGTTCCCGAAGGAAATACTGGAAGCAGGAAGGATTGATGGATTAACTGAATTGGGTGTCTTTTTTAGAATTTATGTTCCTACGATGAAAACAACTTATGCGGCTGCGGCTATTATTACGTTCATGGCGAGCTGGAATAGCTATCTATGGCCGCTTGTTATCTTGCAATCTCCTGAAAATCAGACAATTCCTCTGCTGATTTCTAACCTTGGCTCAAGCTACTCTCCTGACTTTGGAGTAATTATGACCGCGATAGTAATTGCAACCCTGCCGGCAGCGCTTATTTTCTTTATAATGCAAAAACATTTTGTTGCCGGAATGATGGGGTCTGTGAAATAGTGGAATAAAAATAGTTAGGAAGTGTACTAGATCATGTCAACGATTTCTAAAACAATGAAAACCATTCCATCATTAGACTGGCTGACAGATTTAAATGTATTCGCTGTTAACTGTCTCCCTGCACACTCGGATCACTACTATTACGAGACAATGGAAGAAGCGAAAAATGCAGCCTCAATGGAGTGGCGTCATGGTTTAAACGGAGACTGGAAATTTACCTACAGTGTCAATCCGAACAGCCGTCCGGGCGATTTTTATAAGCCCGAATTCAACTGCTCTGGCTGGGGAAATATCTCCGTTCCTGGACATATTCAGCTCCAAGGGTATGGGAAACCGCAATATGTAAATACGATGTACCCTTGGGATGGGCACAATGAAATCCGTCCGCCGGAAATTCCTGCGGATCATAATCCAGTGGGCAGCTATGTGAAATTTTTTAATATTCCTGCCAATATGCAAAATAAGCCGGTTTATATTTCCTTTCAAGGAGTGGAATCTGCCTTCTATTTGTGGTTGAATGGTGAATTTGTCGGCTATAGTGAGGACTCATTTACCCCTGCGGAGTTTGAGCTTACTCCTTACCTTGTGGATGGAGAAAATAAGCTTGCCGTAGAGGTCTACCAAAGAAGCACTGGAAGCTGGCTTGAAGATCAGGACTTTTGGAGATTTTCAGGTATTTTCCGTGATGTGTATCTTTACACGGTTCCTGAGGTACATGTTACAGATTTACATGTTCGTCCTGAGTTGGATGCAAATTTCACAAAAGGTACACTTGCTGCGGATATCAAGATTCAAGGGACTGCTTCCAAGATCACTGCGGAATTAGTTGATGCCAATGGAGTTCGGGTGGCGAGCACAAATGGTGAACAGTTTAATGGAAAATGGACGGTAACACTCCAACTGGACAATCCAGAGCTATGGAGTGCAGAGAGTCCATATTTATACAAATTATATATTCAACTCTTTAATGAATCTGGAAGTTTGGCAGAGGCAGTACCCCAAAAGGTCGGCTTTAGAAGGTTTGAACTTGTGGATAAGATTATGTGCTTAAATGGGAAACGGATTGTGTTTAAAGGAGTAAACCGTCATGAATTTAATCCACGCCGCGGCCGGGCGATTACAAAGGAAGATATGCTGTGGGATATTAAAACCCTGAAGCGTCACAATATGAATGCAGTTCGCACCTCACATTATCCGAATCAGAGTTATTGGTACGAGTTATGTGATGAGTACGGAGTCTACGTCATCGACGAGATGAATTTGGAAACACATGGATCATGGCAAAAGATGGGGGCTGTTGAGCCATCCTGGAACATTCCGGGCAATAAGCCGGAATGGGAGTCCATCGTCATGGACCGTGCGATCTCGATGGTTGAGCGGGATAAGAATCACCCATCCATTTTAATTTGGTCCTGTGGCAATGAATCTTATGCCGGGGAAGTCATCCTTAATGTCTCAAAATATTTTAAGAAGGTAGACCCAAGCCGGCTTGTCCATTATGAAGGTGTATTTCACAATCGCGCTTACAATGATACAAGTGATATGGAAAGCCGGATGTATGCAAAGCCTGCGGACATCGAAAAGTATTTAACGGAACACCCAGAAAAGCCTTATATTAGCTGTGAGTACATGCATGCAATGGGAAATTCGCTTGGCGGCATGTACAAATATACGGACTTAGAGCAAAAGTATCCAATGTACCAAGGCGGATTTATTTGGGATTACATTGATCAGGCGATTTATAAGAATGACCGTTATGGCAGGGAGTTCCTTGCTTATGGGGGGGATTTTGGAGATCGTCCGACTGATTACGGCTTCTGTACGAATGGCATTGTGTATGCAAATCGTGAGCTTTCACCAAAAATGCAGGAAGTAAAATTTTTATATCAAAATTTCAAGCTGGTACCGGATAAGAACGGGGTTACAATCAAAAATGAAAGCCTGTTCTCCAATACAGAAGACTTTGTGCTTGAATATACTCTTTTCTTTGAAGGTGAGGAATTGTACCGAAACACTCTTGAAGCGGCTGTAGAACCTCAAAGTCAGGGGTACTATGAATTCAATTTACCTGATAACATTGATAACCTTTCGGGTGAGTATTCTGTTCAAGCATCACTAAAGCTGAAGGAAAACACACTTTGGGCAGATGCAGGGTATGAGATTGCCTTTGGACAGTTTGTATATCAGGCGGGTTCAAGGGAAACTGTTCCTGTTAAGGGAGAGTTGAGGGCAGTCAATGGTGATGTCAATATTGGTGTTCACGGCCGAGATTTTACGGTGATGTTTTCGAAGCAAGTTGGAAGTTTAATTTCACTGAACTATGCTGGCAGAGAAATGATTGCTCTTCCACCGGCACCATTATTCTGGAGAGCGACAACGGATAATGATCGAGGCTTTTCTCAGAGCTACCATTCCGGGCTTTGGTATGCTGCGAGCCTGGCTAGAAAGTGTGTAAAGATCGAATTGGAGGAAAGCAGCGGTCATGTAAGCGTTAGTTTTACTTATAAATTCTCAATTAACGATGATATTGAGGTAATTACTGTTTACACTGTTTATCCAGATGGAAGCGTCAAGGTTCGATCTAAGTATAAAGGTTCCGAGAAATTATCGCAGCTGCCGATTTTTGCGGTGTCCTTTAAGGTTCCAGCAAATTATGACCAGCTTGAATGGTATTCGATGGGGCCAGAAGAGAATTACTCTGATCGAAACAAGGGAGCAAGATTAGGTATTTTTAAAAATCATGTAGCTGATAATCTTTCCGGCTATGTGATGCCGCAGGAATCAGGCAACCGAACCGGAGTACGCCGTGTGAGCGTGACGGACAAAGAGGGAAAAGGAATCCGAATTTCTTCAGTGACAGAACCGCTTGAATGCAATTTCTCCCCTTATACAGCATTTGAACTTGAGAATGCTCAGCATGTTTTCGAGCTGCCGAATGTTCATTATACCGTGGTGACGGTGGCCGGCAGGCAGATGGGCGTCGGAGGGGACGACAGCTGGGGTGCACCAGTTCACGACGAACATCTCATTCATGCAGAACAGGATATGGAATTTGAGTTTATGATTCATCGGATTTAAGTATTACAAAACGATAATGACTAGTAAAGAGTTCAAACAGGGCTCTTTACTAGATTAGTATGTTATTTAAACAAAATAAACCCTACCCTAGTATAGTATTTATCGGAAAAGGTTGATAAATGCTTCATTGATAGATTGACCATTTTTTAGAAAGGATTTTGGAGTGAATCTCTGTATTTAGGGGGGTGATGACATGATCTGAATTATTGCATTACTGTTTCCGTAATGCCCGGAATTATGGACATCAGTCAAGGATATGAAAGATTTAGTATCATCCATCTTTGAGTAAACATCGAATTCCTTAACTGTCAGGAAATGTACGTCAGAACTATTAAAGGGGAGGATTTGTATTATGTTGATAAAGAGGTTTGACAGAAAAATATTTGCGTATTGCATGGTCGTATTACTTGTTATGGGGGTGGTTTCACCCGTCATATCTAAAAAGACTTTTGCCGAGGAAAATTCTGTTGAAGTCAATTCTAATGAAGAGGCTATTAAATTGGACCCAAGCTATCAGCATGAGCCTATTGATGGCTGGGGAACGGCGCTTGTCTGGTTTGCGAATGTGACTGGAGGCTGGCCGGATGAACTTAAAAACCAGCTGGCAGACGATCTCTTCGGGAAAGATGGGCTGAATTTTAATATTGCCCGCTATAATATTGGCGGCGGTGATTCGCCAGAGACAGCACCCTATATGCGTAAAGGCGGGGCAGTCCCTGGCTACTGGAACCGGCCGGCAGAATTTGGCCCTCCAGTAGGAAATACCACTGGATGGAAGGAACAAGAAAATTGGTGGGATCCAAAGAATCCAGACCATTGGAATTGGAATGCCGATGCAAATCAACGCTGGTGGCTGGAAGCTGCTAAATCAAGGGGTGCAGACACGTTTGAAGCTTTCTCCAATTCTGCTCCATATTTTATGACTAGAAGTGGCTATGTTTCAGGGAACACTAATCCGTGGGAGGAAAATTTAAAGGCTGACCAGTTCAAAAATTTTGCTTCATACTTAACAACAGTCGTTGATCATTTACAAAAAGATCTAGACATTGAATTTAAAACGCTTTCACCAATTAATGAACCCTGGTCAGGCTTTTGGAAAGCACTGGGGAGACAGGAAGGCTCCAACTGGCCAGTGGCATCACAGGCAAAAATCATTAACGAGGTGAAAAAGCAGTTAGCTGAAAAACAACTTAATACAGTTGTTTCTGCAATGGATGAATCCCTTCCGCAAGCGTTTATAAGTGATTGGGAGCAATATAATGCGGAAACACGTGCCAATATCGGGGGATTAAATGTACATACGTACTGGCCTGAACAGCAAATTGGCGTGCGGGATATTGCCAAATCATCCGGCAAGAGGCTGTGGATGTCAGAGGTAGATCTCAGTCCAGGAGGCATTGGACAAAATCATACCGATATTCGAACAGGTCTTGGCCTATCTGAACGGATTACCAGCGATATTCAAAAGCTTGAACCAGAGGCATGGGTGCTATGGCAGGCAATCGAAGATGAAGTGAATATGAACCCAGAACATGAAAATGGAAACTGGGGACTAATTCAAGTTGATTTTGACCCTAAGGATTTCAGCAATGTAAAAATTTATAAAAATAAAAAATACTATGCAATGGGGAACTACAGCAAATTTATCCGACCAGGTTCACAAGTCATCAATTCAAACAGCAGCAGTACATTAGCAGCCATCAATAAACAGGACGAATCACTTGTCTTAGTTTATACAAACAGCACCACAGAGGAAAAAGCACTGAACTTTGACTTATCGGGATTTAAAACAGTCAAACAAGATGCCGAAGCTGTTCCATATATAACGTCGGCAACGGATAATATTGCCAAGGGATCTGCCATTAAAATCTCGGATAAAAAGTTATCAGCTGTCGTTAAACCTCAATCGATTACCACTTTTGTAGTTTCAAAGGTATCAGGTGTTGCCCCTGGTCAAAATGTTGTCGATTCCGATGTAGACTACAATATTATCAATAAAAACAGCGGGAAAGTTCTCGACATCGCCCAGGATCAAGCAGCGATTGTACAAAAAACAAAGGTTCATGATAAAGATACTCAGGGCTGGAGAATTCAAAAAGTCACAAATGGCAACAGCAACAAGGAGATGTACAAAATTGTCCATCTGGCAAGCGGCAAGGTGCTTGGAGTTGAAAACGGTTCAGCCATTTTGCAGAAAGATGAAGATCTACCAAGTCAAAAATGGATTCTATCAACCTATGGAAATGGAGAATATACTTTTGTAAATGCACAAGATGGCAAACTGCTTGAAATTGGCGGGGAATCAAAAGCGGAGGATGCCCGTGCAACGGTATGGCAGCCGAATGCCGGCAATAATCAGGTATGGAAGCTGGTTAAAGCGGGAATTACCAAAATCGAACCGGTAGAAGTCGTCGTGCCAAAGAAAAAAACGGCACCCATTCTGCCTAATGAAATAACGGCAATATACGGTGATGGGGATCGAGTTTTGAAAAGTGTCATTTGGAATGAAATTGATCCAGCCCTCTATGATCGAGAAAATGTCTTTACTGTTGAGGGTAAGGTAGAAGGCGCAAAAATAAAGGCTGTTGCAACAGTCATTGTTTCTAAGATTGAGAGTATCGAGCCTGTCAAAGTTAAAACGACTCCAGGCGTAGCACCAATTTTACCAAAAGAAGCAACCGCCAAATTAACCAACGGATCTCAAGGTACGGTGGCAATTCTATGGGATGAAATTGATCCTTCACTTTATGCTGGTCTAGGCAAATTTACAGTGAGAGGAAAAAATCCATACAGCCCAGTTAAAGCATTTGCAGAGGTTCAGGTTGTAAAACCCGCTTTGAAAAATCTTGCATTGAAGAAATCTGGAAATGAATTCCCGAAAGCAAGTGCTTCCTTCACGGGAATGTACGACAGTGCCTCAAACATAATTGATGGAATTATCTCCAGTGTCCGCTGGACGAACTGGGATCCAAACAATTGGAGAAAAGAAGACTGGGTTGCGATTGATTTTGGCAAAGAAGAGACCATTTCAAAAGTAGATTTCCATTTCTATGATGATGGCGGCGGTACGAGACCAGCACAATCATTCGTGCTGCAATATTGGAATGGCAGTGCATGGGTTGATATTGAAGGGACTCAAACTGAGGTGGCGGCTAAAAAAGAAATCAATCTTTCGTTTGAGCCTCTCAAAACTTCAAAGATTCGGGCAATGATGCAGGCAATGCCGAACACATGTATAGCCATTTCAGAACTAATGGTATGGGGTGTTGGAGAAACTTCTGTTCCAAGTGCAGGGGAGGATGCGACGCTTGAAAATGTCCTGATTAATGGGAAGCCACTTAAAGACTTTAAGGCTGATACCCGCACCTATCAAGTGGAAATGAATGGCAGAGTGCATAAGGATTTAAATATAAAGGCAATTACAAACGACCTTTTCGCGGATGCACAAATTAACCTTCCTGTTTCCTTGCCTGGCAAAGTGGAAATTATCGTAACATCTGAGGATCGTAAACATAAGGAAACCTATACAATCGAGTTAGTTAATGAAGATGGAACCTTACTAATTCAATAATATAGGAGATTTTATTTAACTATTAAAATAGGGGGTGTTTATGATGAACCCCCTATTTTAAATCGACATTCATTTAGAAAAAGGTGAAGTTTTATGCATATACATGCAAACTTAGAAAAACAGCAGTTTCATTTAACAAATGGTCAGATAAGCTACATTTTCCACGTGATGAAGAATGGACAGCTAGGTCATCTTTATTATGGCAGGGCAATAAGGCATCGAAGCGATTTCTCCCATTTGCAACAATATGATGTGCCAACACCCGCAAGCTGTCATGTTTATGCAGACCATCCAGCCTTTTGCCTGGAAACACTCCGTCAAGAATACCCTGCCTACGGAAATTCAGATTTCCGGGAACCCGCCATCACTCTAACCAAAGCGAACGTAAACCATGTTCCCGATTTTAAATATGAATCTTTTCGTTTGTTGGAAGGAAAGCCTCGTCTCGATGGTCTGCCGGCAACCCATGTAGAAGACAATAGCGAAGCCAGCACCATCCAAATCATCTTAAAGGATGAGGTTTTACAAGCGGAATTAATCTTAAATTATACTATTTTCAGTGGAAAGCCAGTCATTACGAGAAGTGCCTTCTTAAGAAACAACGGTCAAGAGGAATTGTTTATTGAAAGAATGATGAGTGCATCGCTGGATCTGCCTGATAAGGATTTTCAGTTTGTCCATTTAGCCGGGGCATGGTCAAGAGAACGGCATGTAAAGGAAAGAAATCTAGAAACAGGAATTCAGTCTATTTCAAGTCTGCGCGGGGCAAGCTCCCACCATCATAATCCATTTTTTGCATTAAAAAGACCATCTGCGACGGAGCATGCAGGCGAGGTATACGGATTTAATTTTGTATATAGCAGTAATTTTCTTATGCAAGTAGAAGTAGACCATTATGACACGGCCAGGCTGACCGTTGGGATTCATCCATTTGGCTTCAAGTGGACATTAAAGCCGCAGGAGTCCTTTCAAACACCTGAAGCAGTGATGGTGTATTCAGATCATGGGCTAAATGGAATGAGCCAGGCTTTTCATGCTCTTTATCGCAAAAATTTAATCCCTGTTCAATGGCGAAAACAAGAACGGCCAATATTGATTAATAACTGGGAAGCCACCTACTTTGATTTCAATGAGGAAAAGCTGGTGAACATTGCAGAATCCGCTAGTCAATTAGGAATCGAATTGTTTGTGCTCGACGATGGCTGGTTCGGAAAACGAAATGATGATACATCCTCACTCGGAGACTGGCATGTAGATTTAAATAAGCTTCCCAATGGGTTAGAGAGCCTGGCTCAAAAAATTTCTGCGCTCGGCATGAAGTTTGGCCTGTGGTTTGAACCTGAGATGATTAGTCCAAACAGTGAATTATTTAGGGAACATCCGGATTGGGCGGTCGGTATGTCTCAGCAGCGTACTCTTGGTCGCAACCAGCTTGTACTTGATTTTTCAAGACCGGAAATTGTTGATTATCTTTATGAAAAGATGTCCGATATCATGAAACGGGCAGGTCTTTCTTACATTAAATGGGATATGAATCGAAATATTACCGAACCCTTCTCGCAAAAATTAGCACCAAATCAGCAAGGGGAATTTTTCCACCGCTATATTTTAGGCGTATATCATCTATACGACCGGTTAACAAGTGAGTTTCCTCATGTGTTGTTTGAATCGTGTGCGGGCGGGGGCGGACGGTTTGATCCGGGAATGATGTACTATGCACCACAGGCCTGGACAAGTGATGATACGGATGCCGTCGAAAGGCTCAAGATTCAATACGGAACGTCATTTGCTTACCCGATCTATAGCATGGGATCTCATGTTTCAGCTGTTCCGAATCATCAAACATTAAGAACCACGCCATTATCGACAAGAGCGAATACCGCTTACTTTGGAACCTTTGGCTATGAGTTAGATCCTCTTCATTTAACTGAAGAAGAACGTCTGGAAATTAAGGAGCAGGTCGCTTTTTATAAAAAGCACCGAGGGTTAATGCGCGATGGTCAATTTTATCGCCTGCTGAGTCCTTTTAACGGAAATGAAACAGCATGGATGGTGGTCAGCCAAGATCAATCGGAAGCTTTAATTGGTTACTATAAAGTTTTGGCGACCCCGAATTCTCCGAAGCAGTTAACATTAAAGCTTTATGGGCTGGACGAAGCGAAAGTCTATCAAGTGGCTGAGAGTGGTCAGTGGTATTATGGAGATGAACTGATGCACGCAGGGCTTCAGCTTCCAGTAGAGTTCAATGGTGCAAACAGCCAAAGTGCCGAGCGTGGAGGAGACTTCCAATCTTATGTTTTTTATTTAACAAACAAAGAGGACAAATTCTCTATTTCATAAACAATTATAAATAAGATTTTAAGTTTGGGAGGGAAAAAATGCATATACTCAGTAAAGCGGAATTGCAAGAAATAATTGAAAATGCCTTTGAGTTAAATTTAGACCATGACTTCATTTTATTATTATCTAATGAGCTGCACAAACGATTTCATGATGAATCAAGCATTGTAAGTACGAACTAATAAAACAAGAGCATCCTTCTGGTCCCCATGACAAATAGCCGTATTTCGAGTTTTTTCGTCGGAAATACGGCTATTTACTTTATTGAGCAGTTTTTCGTAACTCGAAAAAAATGGTTGCGAATACTTTGTTACTGGATTTAAAATGAGTATGTATCTAATAGGGAAGAAGGTTTCAGCATGTGGATTGCTGCAGCATTGATAACTACCTTAAGCTTCGGAACGAATAACACTCTATTTAAATGGAGTACAAGCCGTGGTTTGTCAAAGGTGCATATTCAGTTTTTCTTTTATTTTACGGCTTTTTTACTTACGCTCGGGTATGGGATTTCTACAGGGAAATTCCACTTTAATCTCTATGCCATTATCCTTGGCGGGTTGATCGGAATCTTGAATGCCAATGGCAATATTCAAATGTCAAAGGCCTTCGAAAAGGGGCCTGCCAGCCTCACTTCACCGCTAATCGGCGCAAATGCCATCCTGCCGATCTTCGGAGCAGCGATTATTTTTCATGAAAATATCAGCCTTCTCCATTGGATAGGGATTGCGGTTATCTTAGGCTCAGCAATGGCCATTCAATATTCGCCGGGACAGAGCCGGGGCACAGAGTACGGTCCTTGGATATTCCGGGTACTTTTGGCCATCCTGTCATTCGGTGTCCTAGGCATATTAATGAAAACAACTTCTTATTTGCACATCAGCTCGTTCAATACAATCATTTGTATGTACGGTGTAGGAAGCTTGTATCTAGGAATAACAAGCATTCGGGAAAAGGAAACTTGGCAGCGATCCGAAGTCAATATCGGTTCACTTGTTGGATTGGTCAGTGTAATAGGCTACAGCTGTTATTTTTACGCGCTGCAGATTGGGACTGCAAGTATCATCTTCCCAATTGTCAGCCTGAATTGTCTCGTTGTGATCCTTGCAGGCTGCTGGTTTTTTAAAGAAAAATTAAAACGATATCAGCTCGTAGGCATATTTTCTGCTATTCTCGGAATTATTTTTACAAAAATATAAGATTGGAAACAGCTCCAGTGGGGGCTGTTTTTTATATTCAATGATTAGCAAAAAAATAGTTAATTATTTAGTAAAAATTTTAGTAAAAATAATTGCGTAATTTTACTAACGGAATTAAAATGGAATTAAAGATAATTTGCCTGGAGGGGACTATACCCATGAACTTGATGACGCTAAATACAACATTTGAAAACGTATTCTATACTTTACCTGAAAGATCCTTTTTTGCCCCTGGCCGGATTAACTTAATTGGCGAACATACCGATTACAATGGCGGCCATGTATTCCCATGTGCGATTACTTACGGAACTTATGCGGTTGTAAGGAAGCGCGAGGATCAGCTTGTACGATTGTATTCCATGAACTTCGCCGAAAAAGGAATCATCGAATTTAACCTAAGCGAACTTAAATACGATAATAATCATAATTGGGCCAACTATCCAAAAGGCATGATCCGCTACGTGAAAGAAGCGGGATACGAGATTCCAACCGGATTTGAGTGTGTAATCCAAGGGAATATTCCAAATGGATCGGGACTATCTTCTTCAGCATCGATTGAGCTGTTAACAGGAGTGCTTGTAAACGGCCTTTTTAACTTAGAGATGCCCCGGCTTGATCTCATCAAGCTTGGTAAAAAAGTAGAAAACGAATTTATTGGTGTTAACAGCGGGATCATGGACCAGTTTGCTATTGGGATGGGCGTGAAAGATGCAGGAATTCTATTAGACTGCCAAACTTTGAAATATGAATACGCACCGATTCATCTTGAAAATCACAAAATCTTAATCATGAATACAAACAAACGCCGGGAACTAGCAGATTCTAAATACAATGAGCGTCGAGCCGAGTGTGAAGAGGCATTAGCTCAGCTTCAGCAAAAGCTCCCGATTGAAGCGCTGGGTCAGCTATCGGAAGAGGAGTTTGATACAAATCAAACCTTGATTACCAATGAAACCGTTCGTAAGCGGGCGAAACATGCAGTCTATGAAAATGTTAGAACCCTTAAGGCTTTGGAGGAACTAAAAGCCGGGAATGTGGAGACCTTTGGCCAATTGATGAACCAATCGCATATTTCCTTGCGAGACGACTATGAAGTAACGGGCGTAGAACTCGACACGTTAGTGGAAGCGGCTTGGAATCATCCAGGAGTTCTTGGAGCGCGGATGACAGGAGCAGGCTTTGGCGGCTGTGCCATTGCCATTGTTGCCAATGAAGAGGTTGAGCGTTTTATTGCAAACGTTGGCGCAGCCTATCTTGACAAGATTGGTTACGAAGCCGATTTTTATGTTGCCAGCATCGGTGACGGAGCGAAGGAAATCAAAATGGAGGAGGCGCTATAAATGAGTATTCTTGTTTTAGGCGGGGCCGGATATGTCGGTTCGCATGCTGTTTACCAGTTAATTGATCAGGGTTTTCCGGTAGTGGTGATTGACAACCTGCAAACAGGCCACTTGGGTGCCGTCCATCCTGAGGCCCGTTTTTATCAAGGGGATATCCGCAGCCGTGAGTTTATGAGATCTGTTTTTGAAAAAGAAAAGATTGAAGCTATTTTGCATTTTGCCGCCAACTCCCTTGTTGGCGAATCGATGGTTGAGCCGTTAAAATACTTTGATAACAATGTGTACGGCACACAAATTGTCCTCGAAATGATGAAGGATTTTAGCGTTAAGCACATTGTCTTTTCGTCCACAGCTGCGGTGTACGGGGAGCCGAAGGAAGTGCCAATTACAGAAGAAGCCCAGACCATGCCAACCAACACCTACGGGGAAACCAAATTGGCGATGGAAAAAATGATCTCCTGGTGCGAGCAGGCATTTGGAATCAAATACGTATCCTTAAGATATTTTAATGTTGCCGGGTCCAGAGAAGACGGGCAAATTGGAGAAGATCACAACCCTGAAACACATCTCATTCCCGTTGTCCTAGAAGCTGCATTGGGAAAAAGGCCGGCAGTTACCATCTTTGGTGATGATTACGAAACAGAAGACGGTACGTGTGTCCGTGATTATATCCATGTCGAGGATTTAATTGCTGCCCATATTTTAGCACTGAAACTTTTACAGCAAGGTGGAGAAAGCAGTATTTTTAATCTCGGTTCTAGTCAAGGGTTCTCTGTTAAAGAAATTGTTGGGACTGCTAAAGCGGTAACAGGAATTGATATTCCAGTAAAAATGGGTGAACGGCGCTCTGGTGATCCAAGTACATTAATTGCTTCTTCGGAAAAAGCAAGGCAGGTACTTGGCTGGAATCCAACAAGAACAGCTATCCATCAAATTATCAGTGATGCCTGGAACTGGCATAAGCAGAATCCGAACGGATATCAGAGGTGAGGAAATGATTTATCAATTGGTCCAACAACTAGTGGGAAAAGCGCTCGAAGCAAAACTGATTGAACGGGAAGACGAAATTTTTGCACGCAATCAAGTTCTTTCGCTGCTGAAATTAGCAGACTTTAAGGAAACCAATTCCGGAAAGAATCATTCCATTCCCGACGTGCTTGATGAAATCGTTGATTATGCCTGCGAACAGGGTATTATTGAAGATCTTTTTGACGAAAAAGAAATGCTTTCAAGTAAAATCATGAACTGCTTTATGGCAAGGCCATCCACTGTGAATCAGCTTTTTTACGAAAAATATCAACAGGCTCCACAGGAAGCAACGCAGTATTTTTATGATTTGAGCAAAAACAGCAACTACATCCAAATGAACCGGATTCGAAAAAATATTGAATACAAGGCTGACACGGAATACGGTGAATTGGACATTACGATTAATTTATCGAAACCTGAGAAAGACCCTAGAAGTATTGCGGCCGAACGGGCAGCCGTGAAAAATGAATATCCGAAATGCTTGCTATGTATTGAAAATGAGGGTTATGCAGGGCGGATTGGCCATCCAGCCCGCTCCAATCACCGCATGATCCGGATGGATTTGCTGGATGAAAATTGGTATCTCCAATATTCTCCTTATGTTTACTACAATGAGCATTGTATTGTTTTATCGGAAAAGCATACCGATATGAAAATTAGCCGGACGACGTTTCAACGATTATTATCCTTTGTCGAGCAGTTCCCGCATTATTTTCTTGGTTCAAACGCGGACATTCCGATCGTGGGAGGTTCAATTTTATCGCATGAACATTACCAAGGGGGTAATTATGAATTTGCGATGGCGAAGGCGGAATCTGATTGGACATTTGAAATGGCAGGATGCCCGAAAGTAGAAGGTGCAGTTGTGAAATGGCCAATGTCTGTGATTCGTCTGCGGTCAGAAGATAAGGCTGACCTCGTTGAGGCTGCGGACCATATTTTAGCTAACTGGAAAAATTACAGCGATGAGGCGGTTGGAGTTTTTGCATGGACGGGAGAGACTCCGCATAATACCATTACGCCGATTGCCCGCAAAAAGGGTGATGTATTTGAACTCGATTTAGTTTTACGAAACAACCGGACGAGTGAGCAGCATCCGCTTGGCATATTCCATCCGCACAGCGATGTTCACCATATAAAGAAGGAAAACATCGGTTTGATTGAAGTAATGGGATTGGCCGTGCTTCCAGCCCGCTTAAAGGATGAGCTCAAAGAAGTGGAGAATTTCGTTCTTGGGAAAGAAGCAATGGTTGCAGACTATCATTTGAACTGGGCAGTAGAATTAAGAGACCGCTATCAAGCAGTTGCGAATGAATCAAATGTGGAATCACTGGTAAGAAAAGAAGTAGGAAATAAATTTTTAAGATGCTTAGAAGATGCCGGTGTGTTTAAATGGAATGAAGAAGGTGCTGCTGGATTCCGCAGGTTTATTGAAACCTTATCATGAGAAGCTCTCGAAAAAATGGAGTGAGATTTGATGAAGATAATTGATAAATTAATTGGCAATTATGATGGACATTCTGTAATTGAATATACGCTTACCAACGATTCGGGGATGACAGTCTCATGTCTAAATTACGGGTGTGTGATCACCAAAATAATCGTTCCAGACCGCCAAGGAAACTTTGAAAATGTGGTGCTTGGTTTTGAGGAGTTTGAAGACTATCTTGAATTGTCCCCTTACTTTGGATGCGTTGTCGGCCGGGTAGCTGGAAGAATTAAAGGTGCTAGATTCGAATTGGACGGAAAAGAATACTTGCTAGCAGACAATGAACATCCTAACCACTTACACGGCGGGAAAAAGGGCTTTAATTCAGTGGTTTGGAGAGTGGGAAAAATTGAGGAAGATGAAGCAGTCGGTCTAAAGTTTTATTATCATAGTCCAAATGGGGAGGAAGGCTATCCAGGAAATCTGGACATCTTTGTAACCTATCTATTAAACAATAAGAACGAATTGGTTATTACCTATGAAGGGAAAACCGATCAAAAGACATTGGTTAATTTAACGAATCATTCCTATTTTAATCTGAGCGGCAATTTAAAAAGAGATTGTACCGAGCATATCCTTCAATTAGAAAGCGACCGTTTTTTAGAACTGGGTGAAGATTTGATTCCGTCTGGAAAAATGATTGCGGCAAAGAATACTCCTTTTGATTTTCAGCATGGACGCAGAATCCTTTCGGGGGTGAATTCGGAACATCCTCAAAATGTGCTCGCCGGAAACGGCTACGATCATCCGCTTATTTTTACGGAAAAAGGTGAAAATACCATCGTATTGAGCGATGAAGAAAGTGGACGGACGCTGATGGTTACGACGGACCAGCCGTGTGTCGTTGTTTATACCTCGAATCAGTTAGAAGGGCCGTTTTCGATTTCAGGTGTCCGGGCCAGAAATTATCTGGGTGTCTGCCTGGAGACACAAGGCCTGCCTGATGCCATTCATCATGCGGAGTTTCCATCTGTCATTTTAAATCCAGAGGATGTATACTATTCCACAACAAAGTATCGCTTTTTTGCCAACACATTAGGAGACTAAAATATGGCTACCATTAAGGATATTGCACAAATAGCGGGGGTATCGATTGCCACTGTTTCACGGGTGCTCAATTATGATACGACGCTTTCAGTCAGCGATGAAACGAAAAAAAGGATTTTCGAGGTTGCAGAAGAGCTTTCTTATAAGAAGAAATCATCGATCCGAAAACAGGAGTCAGGCAGGATTGCTCTCTTGCAATGGCATTCAGAAAAAGAAGAGCTGGAAGATTTATACTATATGTCCATCCGGCTGGGGGTGGAGAACCGCTGCCGGCACCATGGAATCCAAGTGGTAAAGTATTTTCAAGATAATTACGGGGATTTGAGAGAAGATGAGATTCAAGGGCTCATCGCCATCGGCAAGTACAGCAGCAAGCAAGTGAAAGACTTGCTTGCCATTACGAAAAATATTGTCTTTGTCGATTCTTCTCCTGATGAAGAGAAATTTGATTCCATTGTGATTGACTTTGAGAAGGCAACCGAAAAGGTCCTTAACTATTTTCTAGAAAAAGGTCATGAACGAGTTGGGTATATTGGCGGCAGGGAAGTTTTCAAAGATAAAACTTCCAAAATAGAAGACCCTAGGGAAAGGGCGTTCAAGCGCTATTTAGCAGAAAAAGACTCATTAAATGAAGCGTTTATGTACATTGGTAATTTCTCCGTGGATGCCGGTCATACTTTGATGAAACAAGCCATCCAGGAACATGGAGAAAACCTGCCTACCGCTTTTTTTGCCGGGAATGACTCGATTGCCGTCGGTGCTCTCAGGGCTTTACTGGAGAAAGGAGTCTCTGTTCCAGATCGTGTGAACATCATTGGTGTAAACGACATCAGCATATCCAAATATGTATTTCCTTCACTCAGCACCATAAAAGTTTATACTGAACTCATGGGAGAAACCGCCGTTGATACATTGTTGGAAAGAATAGAAGGCAGAAAAACAGCCAAAAAAACATTCATCGCAACAAAACTCATAATAAGGAATAGTAGTTTCTAACCTAGAGAAAGGCCAAACTGTCCGCCTGAGGCGGACAGTTTGGCCTTTTTGTCTTTTTGTGGTGCCTGACACCATATTCCATTGTCGAATTTTGGTGTGTTACGTATAATATGCTTATCTAATCAGGTATTGGAATGGTGGTGTTTTATGAGCAGGTTGTCCATCATGGCGTATTCGTTTGGGATTCTGTTTTTTCTTGTGAGTTGCTCATTTGCTAGTTTTTATGGATATAAGGTTGTAACCCATGATTTGCCTAAAGAGGAGAAAACAGTAGAAAAGTATAATTATCATTTTGTACTTGTATCCCAGGAATTGGATAACGAGTATTGGAGACTTGTCGAGAAAGGAGCACGGGCGGCAGCAAAACAATATGGTGTTCTGCTTGAATATGCCGGCCCAAAGCAGGCTAACATTGAAGACCATGTAAAAACGATTGAAATGTCGGCAGCTTCTAAAGTCGATGGAATTATGACGCAGGGGCTGAGTGACGAACAATTTACCCCGCTGATTAATCGGGTTGTAGCCAAAGGAATCCCTGTCATTACGGTCGATACGGATGCAGCTAATAGCAAGCGATTAGCTTATATTGGAACGGATAATTATTATTCCGGGTATTTAGCTGGAAAAGCTTTGATAGCGGATACAAAGGGAAAAGCCAATGTCGCTATCATCACGGGAAGTTTTTACGCTAATCATATGCAACAACGGGTAAAGGGGTTTCAGGATGCTGTAAAAGGAGAAATAGGAATCCATATTGTTACGATTGAAGAATCAGAGATTAGCAGAGTAAAAGCGGCGGAAAAAGCGAATCAAATTTTGCAGGATCATCCTGAGGTAAACGCATTTTTTGGGACAAGTGCTTTAGACGGCATTGAAATCGCCCATGTGGTAGAGAAATATAATAAACAGGATCAAATTTATATTATCGCCTTTGATACACTCCCGGAAACCCTTGATTACATTCGAAAAGGTACAATTAAGGCAACAGTTGTTCAAGAACCCTATGAAATGGGATACAAAGCTGTAAAAATGATGATTGACCTAAGAGAGGGGAAAACCGTTCCACCGATTGTTCATACAGATACCCGGATTTTAAGAAAAGGGGATTTACCGGTTAGTTACCACGTGAGATTGGAGGAGAGCCGGTAATGTTATTCCGCATCAGATCGAAATTACTTCTTTACTTTATCGTTCTAGTGGTATTGCTGACATCTGTAGGATTCTTTTTTTATAGCAGCAGTGAAAAATTAGTGAATGAATATGATAACAGCTTCGAACGATTTCTCCTGCTTAACAATATCTCACAAAGAACAAATTTAATTACCGAAAATCTCCACGCTTATATTTTAGAAAAAGATGAATCCTATCTTAAAGACTATCGAAAAGAAAAGGTAAAGCTGATAAAGGACCAAAAGCGGCTTTTTAAAGTCATTAACACAAATGATGTTACACTTTCAAATTATAACAATATGATTGACAGTTTTTTGGATGAAGGCGATGCGACTGTGGGCGCATCTCAAAAAGATGAGATTAACCAATATTCAAGTCATTTTAATGAAGTATTAAAAATTAACTCCTTCCTTCAAGAAAGCACACTAGCATTGTTAAATAATAAGCTGACCGACTATCAAAAGTTTTATAATCAAATGGAACAGCAAAACCATTATTATAAGCTCATGTCGATTTCCTTGTTTGCGGCTGCGTTTTTCCTTAGCACTTTGCTGGCCTTATGGATATCTGGCGGGATTACCAAGCCGATAAGATTGTTATCACAGGCAGCGAAGCAAATTTCGAAAGGAAACCTATCCGGCGAGGATATTAAAATCACCACAAAAGACGAGCTAAAGCCATTAACGGAAACGTTTAACCAAATGCGTGCAAACCTTAGGCAACTCGTGACAGAAATCAAACAACAGGGAGAACTGGACAAGCTTTTAAAAGAATTAGAGTTAAAGAGTCTGCAAAACCAAATCAATCCTCATTTTTTATTCAATACATTGAATACGGTTTCAAAAATGGCGTACTTGGAGGAAGCGGAACACACCTCGAGATTGATTGAAGCCGTTGCGGCCCTGCTTCGGTATAATCTGAGTGATTTAGATAAAGCGGCAACGCTTAGAGATGAGGTCCGGATTGTAAAAGAGTACTTTTTTATCCAAACAACGAGATTCGGAGAGCGCATTCAATTTATCACAGATATTGAGGATGATTGTTTAGATATCGAGATTCCTAGTTTAACACTGCAGCCGCTCATCGAGAACGCTTTTATTCACGGTGTTGAGGAATATGAAGAAAATGCCGAAATTCGCTTAAATATTTACAGGCAGCGGGACCAGATTTATGTGGAAGTCATTGATAACGGCGAAGGAATGGACACTGCCACAAAAAACAAATTGCTTCAATATGCGGAAGGCGCCATCACTGAAGAGGGATATGAACGTGAAAAATCAAAAGGGCATTCCAACGGGATTGGCGTGAAAAATGTAATTAGAAGACTACAGCTTTTTTACCAGCGAAAAGACATAGTTGAAATTGAGTCAGAATTGAAAAAAGGAACAAACTTTAGACTGACAATTCCTGTCGCGGCCAAAGGGGGAAGCGAGCTTGTTGAAAGTTCTTATAGTGGATGATGAAGTTCTTGAAAGAAAAGCGGTTGCCAAAATTTTAAAAAACTCTTCAGAAGACGTAACGGTGATTGGCGAGGCCCCCAATGGGAGAAAGGCGATAGAAATGGCAGCGGAGCTGCGGCCGGATATCATTTTTATGGATATCAAAATGCCCGGAATCGATGGCGTACAAGCCGTGAAGGAAATTAGAAAATTCGATGCGGGCATCCGCTTTATCATGGTTTCTGCCTTTAATACCTTTGAATATGCCAAAGAAGTGATGCAGCAGGGAGTGAAGGAGTACATCTTAAAGCCGAGCAGCAAGCAGGATATTCTTGAAGGCCTTAAGCGTGTAGCTGATGACATCCATGCAGAGAGAAAGCAAACAGAAGAGCAGCACACCTTGCGGGAAAGCTTGAACCGGGCCGTTTTGATTGCCCAAAAAGAATGGGTAACATCGCTGTTAATGAACCAAGTCCAGGATATTACCTTTGATGAATGGGGGCAGCTGCTGGGGGCGGAAATTATTTCGGGCCACGTGATGCTCTTTTCCCTGCAGCCAGCAGGTAAATCTGAATTCACAAACAATGAAAAACAAAACTGGTATTCATGGCTCAAGGATACCCTTAAATCCGCTGTGAAAAAGCATGAGATCATTATTGGACCCATTACAGACCTGCAAGTGCCAGTTTTATTCCTAACATCAGAAAAGCTCCATTTCAAAACGAATGCCCAACTTATCTGTGATAACCTGATTAATTTTTTCAAAAAAGAAAACTTTTCAGGGGATATACGGATCGGAATCGGACATCCATACAGCCAGGCAAAAGAGCTCAATAAATCCTATCATGAAGCGGTTTTGGCGCTGGAGCAGCTTGCTAAAACACCTAATCGTAAGTATGTATTTTGCGACAAGCAGGGAAATGCCTTTGAATTGCCTACTGAATCTGGTTTTCTTGAGATAGAAAAGAAGCTGTTAGATGCCGTTCGGCAAGGGGATGTCAATCAGGTGTTGTTCATTTTTGATTCGTTTGTGACCAAGGTCGAAACGAATAAGGATTTAAAAGCTTCATTAGTAAAAAAATCCTTTGATGAATTGTTTATTCTCATATCTCGAATGCTCCATGATTTAGGGATTATCTACGAAGGAACTCCTGTGATCGAAGGGTCGGAGGATATCGGGGTGATTTTTGAAAAAGGGAAAAAACATTTACTTGCGGTCGTGCAGCAGGTTCAGATTTGGCGCAACAATCATGCCAAGGGAATGCTGCATAAAGCGAAGGAATATATTGAAGAGCATTATGCTGAAGCGATTACCTTGGAATCTGCAGCAGAATATGTAGAACTCAGCCCGTTTTATTTTAGCAAGTTATTTAAAGATCGATTTGGGATGACGTTTATTGATTACTTGACGGAAATCCGAATCAAGCATGCCAAGGCTGAAATGGTCGACCCGGCCAAAAGCTTAAAAGAAATCTGCTATTCAGTCGGCTACAAGGACCCCAACTATTTCAGCCGTGTATTTAAGAAGGCAACAGGCCTATCCCCAACAGAATTTCGAAAAGTAACAGTAAGTTAATTTTCAAAATCCCAAACATCACTGATTGGGATTTTTTTATTACAGTATTGTTGCAAACGATTACAAAATAATCTAGATAATCACAAATATGTGCTATAGTTTTGAACTATTGCGAACATTCTCCTGATGCTAACATATGTGTAAGGGCTTACAGGGAGGCTGAGTTAAGCAGATTCTTAGTGCTTACCAGAGTCTTTATAAAAAGTAAAAGGAGAATGATGACATGTTGAAAAAGAAAAAAGGCGTAGTTCTATCATTAACAATTGCATCTAGTATTCTATTAGCTGCAGGCTGCAGCAGTTCAACCAGCGGGTCTGGCGATTCCGCTAGCAGCAAAGACGGTAAACTTCCTGCAGTAGGTGCAACCATCTATAAGTTTGACGATAACTTCATGAGCTATGTACGCCGTGCGATGGAGAATTCCGCAAAGGGCAAAGTAAACCTAATGCTGAACGACTCGCAAAACGACCAAGCAAAACAAATTGAGCAAGTGGACACACTGATCGCAAAAGGTGCAAAATCTCTTGCTATTAACCTAGTAGATCCTAAAGCAGCACAAACTATTATTGACAAAGCGAAACCAAAAAATATTCCAGTAATCTTCTTTAACAAAGAGCCGGATGCCAATGTTTTAGCAGGCTACGACAAAGCTTACTATGTAGGAACAACTTCTTCTGAATCAGGTGTCATCCAGGGTGAATTGATTGCAAAAGCTTGGGAAGCAAACAAATCTAAATGGGATAAAAACGGCGATGGCAAGCTTCAATACGTATTACTAAAAGGTGAGCCAGGACATCCAGATGCGGAAGCACGTACGAAATTCGCAGTTGATACTGTAAAAGAAAAAGGTATTCAAGTTGAAGAATTAGCAATGGATACAGCTATGTGGGATGCAACAAAAGCAACTGAGAAAATGGATGCTTGGTTAGCAAAATACAGCGACAAAATTGAATTCGTTATCGCAAATAACGATGGTATGGCACTTGGAGCAATTGCTTCTCTTGAGAAAGCTGGATTCTTCTCTGGCGACAAATTCATGCCAGTTGTAGGTGTTGACGCAATTCCGGAAGCGCTTGAAATGATTGAAAAAGGCAAAATGGTTGGTACAGTCTTGAATGACGCGAAAAACCAAGGAAAAGCAACAATCGAGCTTGCTACGAACGCAGCAAAAGGCAAGGATGTTCTAGACGGAACTTCTTGGAAGCTTGACGATAAGAAAGCAGTCCGCGTTCCTTACGTTGAAGTAACAAAAGACAACATCCAAGTTGGTAAAGACGCATATAAGTAAGAAAAGCGGAAGCGCCTTGAACAGGGGTGACAGGCATAAGACGAGCCGGCGAGAAGGCTGCCTTTTGCCTTCTTGACGGATTGGCTTATGACCCCGAACCCCTAGGCGCTGGAGCTAGACAGTAAGATTTTGAATGTGGAAGCGCCAGTCCAGGGCTCAGCCCTCAGGCGCTCCTCGAACGAAGGAAAAGAAGCTGCTTTTCCTTCGTTCGGGGCATTGCTTCAAAGAGTACCCCCTTTGAAGCAGGACTTCGCCCTATATATTTTGAAAAATGAATCCTTTTAATGAATAGATATGAGACGAACTTTCAGGGTCTCATATTTTTTAAATGTTTAAGTGAGGAGGTTCGTCATGTCAGAAGCTAGTTCAACAAATTTACTCGAAATGCTGAATATAACGAAACGATTCCCTGGCGTTATCGCCCTTAATAATGTTTCTCTCAAAGTGAAGCCGGGATCAGTGCATGCTTTGATGGGTGAAAACGGGGCAGGAAAATCAACCTTAATGAAATGCTTATTCGGAATTTATTCGATGGATGAAGGCAAAATTCTTTTTGACGGAAAAGAGGTTTCCTTTGTCAATTCAAAGCAGGCGCTTGAAAACGGCGTTTCCATGGTGCACCAGGAATTGAACCAGGTACGCCAGCAAAATGTTATGGATAATTTATGGCTCGGCCGTTATCCGAAAAAAGGAATTTTTATAGATGAAAAGAAAATGTACGAGGACACAAAAGCAGTTTTCAAAAGCCTTGATATTAACATCGACCCACGCAGCAAGGTCAGCACACTTTCCGTTTCCGAAATGCAAATGGTGGAAATTGCCAAAGCCGTCTCTTACGGTTCTAAAATCATCGTAATGGATGAGCCTACCTCATCTCTAACAGAGAATGAAGTCAACCATCTTTTTAAAATCATCAAAAAGCTGCAAAGTGATAATGTTGCGATCATCTATATCTCGCACAAAATGGAAGAGATCTTAAAGATTTCCGATGAAGTCACCATCATGCGTGATGGGCAGTACATTGCGACAAAAAGCGCGAAAGAACTAACAACTGACGAAATCATCAAACTGATGGTCGGCCGTGATTTATCACAGCGCTTCCCTGCAAAAATCAACAAGCCGGGCGATATGATTTTAAAGGTTTCTAACTTAACCGCAGAAACGCAGCCTTCCTTTGTGGATGTAAACTTTGAACTCCGAAAAGGAGAAATTTTAGGAATTGCAGGCCTTGTAGGCTCGAAGCGGACGGAAGTCGTCGAATCGATTTTTGGAATGAGAGCCTTAAAATCCGGAACGATTGAATTACACGGTAAGGCGGTCAACAATCATTCACCGCAGCATGCCATTAAAAACGGCTTTGCCCTTGTGACGGAAGAGAGAAGATCCACTGGAATCTTTCCAGAGCTAAGCATCAGCTTTAACTCGATTATTTCTAATATGGGTCAATACCGTAAAGGACCGTTCTTATCTGATAGTAAGGTGAAGGAAGATACACAATGGGTGATTGATTCGATGAAGGTAAAAACACCTACACAAAAGACATCCATCGGAAGTCTTTCTGGAGGTAACCAGCAGAAGGTTATTATCGGCCGCTGGCTGTTGACTAAGCCGGACATTTTATTGCTCGATGAACCAACACGGGGAATTGACGTAGGAGCAAAGTTCGAAATCTATCAACTTATTAACCAATTAGCAGCAGACGGAAAAGGCATCATCATGATATCTTCCGAGATGCCAGAGCTTTTAGGGGTTACAGATAGAATTTTAGTAATGAGTAATGGAAAAGCAGCTGGAATCGTGGAGACGTCTACAACTTCGCAAGAAGAAATCATGCGATTAGCAGCTTTGTACTAGGAGGCGATGGAAATGAATACGCAAGCTTCAAAAAAATCGAATGTATCAAAATGGCTTGTTGATAATGTTATTTATGTAGTTTTAATCCTATTGGTAGTCGGTATCGTCGTTGCTTCTCCTGATTTCTTATCGATGACCAACTTAATTAATATTTTGGCCCAATCTTCATCAAGGATCATCATTGCACTTGGGGTTGCAGGGATCTTGATTACAGCCGGTACGGACCTATCTGCTGGACGGATGGTCGGTCTTGCCGCCGTTATTTCAGCATCCATGCTGCAGGCAGGCGATTATGCGTATAAGATGTATCCTAACCTGCCTGATCTTCCGCTATTTGTACCGATTTTAATCGCAATGGCTGCAACTGGCCTAATCGCTGCCTTAAATGGTGTGATTGTATCTAAATTTCATGTTCCTCCTTTTATCGCTACATTAGGTATGATGATTGGTGTATATGGTTTAACTTCGATTTACTTTGACCGCCCTCCATATGGAGCACAGCCTATCGGAGGATTAAGCGAAAAATTTACAACTTTTGCCCAGCGCGGAATTAAAGTTGGTTCATATGAATTCCCGTATCTCATTCTTTATGCCATTATCGTTTCTATCATTATTTGGGTGATTTGGAATAAAACACAGCTTGGTAAAAACATGTATGCGATTGGCGGTAACCCAGAGGCAGCTAAGGTTTCTGGTGTAAACGTCGCAAGAAATCTTATCATTATTTATACGATTGCCGGTCTTCTTTACGGCTTAACTGGTACACTTGAAGCAGGCCGTGTCGGCAGTGCAACGAACAACACTGGTAACATGTACGAACTAGATGCGATCGCAGCCTGCGTAGTCGGTGGCGTATCCCTATCAGGCGGTATCGGATCCGTTCCTGGCGTAATCACAGGGGTTCTCATATTCCAAGTTATCAACTACGGACTAGCCTTCCTAGGAGTAAGCCCGTACATCCAATTCATCGTCAAAGGCCTAATCATCATCGTCGCAGTCGCCTTCGACATGCGCAAACACGCAAAGAAAAAATAATAGAAATCAGGGTGTCAGGCACCGCTCGTGGACATTTGTCCGCAAGTGGAGGACACTCTTTTTTGTGTGTTCAGTCAAATAAACCCGATACGTGGCTGAAATCTCAACCTGAACTTGTTTTGGGTTACGTAGAACCTTCCTGCGTGACTGAAAATGCATCCCGACCCTGTTTTGGGTCACGTAGAGATATCCTACGTGACCGAAAATGCACCTCGACCTTGTTTTAGGTAACATAGAACCTCCCTGCATGACCGAATCTCCCCCGAAGACCTGCTTTAAGTCACATAGAATCCCTTTAAGTGATCATTCGACTAATTCCAGTCCCTAAAATAAAAAAAATCACAATTAAAAAACCCTTTTCTTTTGGTAACAGATGGAATATAATCAAACTGTATTACGAATGATAGTACACTTAGTACAGATTGGGGGCCTCCCGTTATGTTTGAACTGGACATGAGGAGCCGAAAACCTATTTATGAACAGTTGGTGGATAAAATGAAGGAGCTAATTATGAATGAGGTAATCAAGCCGGATGAACAGCTGCCATCAGTTAGAACATTAGCAACAGAGCTTACCATTAACCCGAATACCATCCAAAAGGCTTATCGGGAGCTTGAAACCCAAGGATTTATTTACTCTATTAAAGGCAAAGGAAGCTTCGTTAATCCAAACAATCAGATAAAAGACTTAGAGAAAATAGATACCGTAAAAAAGGAACTTGAAAAACTAGTCATCGAAGCTTTATATCTTGGAATCCCGGCAAGTCAACTTATCAAATTAATCGAAGAGCTGGACGCATCAAAAGGGGGAGGGGAAAGCAATGATTGAAATGAGAGAGGTTAGCAAAAAATTTGATCGTTTTACCGCCCTGGAAAAGGTCAACTTATCCATCCAAAAAGGCTCGATTTACGGTCTGATCGGGTCAAATGGGGCCGGCAAGACAACATTAATTAAGCTTCTTGCAGGGATCTACCTCCAGGATTTCGGAGAAGTGACCATTAATACTGAACCGGTCTATGAAAATATCGGCATAAAGCAAAAGATCTTTTACATACCAGATCAGCCCTATTTTTTCTCACAATATACAACAAAGCAAATGGCACGGTTTTATAAAAGCTGTTACCCAAGCTGGGAAGAGGACCGTTTTCAAAGACTTGCTGAGCAATTTGAAGTGAATCTAAACCAAAAAATCCACACTTTTTCAAAAGGCTGGCAGAGACAGATTGCTTTCATTCTTGCCCTTTCCGCCAATCCCGAAATTCTCATACTGGATGAGCCGCTGGATGGCCTCGATCCGGTAGTAAGGAAAAAGGTCAAGAATCTATTAATTCATGATGTCGCCGAAAGAGAAATGACGATTCTCATATCATCACATAATCTTCGCGAGATAGAAGACATATGTGACTATATCGGAATTATCCATAAAGGAACACTCTTAATAGAAAAAGAACTGGACGACCTGAAAGCAGATATTCATAAAATACAGGTGGCCTATAAAGACGGTACTCCTCCAGACAAACTGCTTCTAAATCTCAATCCGCTTCATATAGAGAGGCGAGGAAGCGTCTACCTTTTCATTGTCAGAGGCGAAGAAGCAGCCATCACAAAACAAATTCGTCAGACAAAACCTGTCCTTTTTGACTTGCTTCCTCTTACGCTCGAGGAGATCTTTATTTACGAAATGGGGGATATCGGGTATGCCATCAAAAATGTCATGGTTTAATAGAGAAATAATGCTGCAAATTGGGCGAAGTACAGGCTGGGTTTCGGTTGTCTACTTCCTTGGCTTGCTCTTTATCCTTCCCATTCAACTATTAATGATTTACTCCGATGAGACAGAAAGGGTTTACCAAGATACAGACAATCTCTTTCGCTATAATTTTGAATTTCAAATTGGAATTATTGCGGTTGTGCCAATCATCCTGGCTGTGTTCCTGCTCCGCTTTTTGCATGCAAAACAGGCTGCTGACCTTATGCACAGCCTCCCGCTAAAAAGAGACAGGATTTTTCATCATTATGTTCTGACAGGGATGCTATTTTTAATCATACCTGTCGCCGCCGTCACTTTTATTATCCTTCTTATGCATAACACCCTAGACCTAAGCAGCCTGTTTAGTGTAAAGGATATTTTTTACTGGGCCGGCACGACAACTGTAATTACCCTGCTTTTATACACAGCAGCTGTGTTTATCGCGATGATGACAGGAATGTCAACCGTTCAGGCCGTCTTATCGTATGTGTTTCTCTTTTTTCCAGTGGGGATAACATTATTGATGTTTTATAATTTGAAAATATTACTCTATGGATTTCCTAGCGACTATTTCATTAGTAGGCAGTTAGAAAAATTATCCCCACTTGCGTATGCGGCTGTCCTTGACAGCAAAACGTTTCATTGGAACGATGGGGTGCTCTACATCATTTTAATAATAGTCCTGTATGGACTCGCGCTGCTTCTTTATAAAAAAAGATACCTAGAAAGAGCTTCAGAAGCGATTGCTTTCCCAAAATTACGTTCAGTTTTTAAATATGGGGTTACGTTTTGCATGATGCTGCTTGGGGGTTCGTACTTTCATGCAGTTTCCTTTAACAGTAATAACTGGACGATCTTTGGTTATGCCATTGGGGCTGTACTTGGCTATTTTGCCGCTGAAATGATCTTGCAAAAAACCTGGAGGGTTTTCAGCCGTGTAAAAGGGCTAATCATCTATTTAGCAATCATTGCCGTTGTCGGGATAGGTGTTCAAATTCTTGGAATCTATGAAAATAAAATACCGGAAGAGGCTGAAATTAAAAACGTTATTCTATCTAATAATTTCGGCTATTATATGGCTGATGATGATGTTTATTCAGAGTTCTATTCTCCGTTGCCAATGAAGGAAAAAGCCAACATTGAGGCAGTTCGGAAGCTTCATAAGCAGATTGTTGCAGATAAAAAAATCAATCAGCAAAGGCAAGACGATCGATCAGTAAATTTCTTTTTTCGCTATGAAATGAAAGATGGCAGCTATTTAACTAGGGGATATACCATAAATGAGCGGCTTTATGAGGAATTTTTCAAGCCTATTTATGAATCGAAGGAATATAAGCTGACGAATAAAGAGGTTTTTAAATTAAAGGAAAATAAAATTAAGAAGCTCACTATTGGAGGAAATGGACCGATTACAAAAGGTGTAACCTTATCGAATCCAGACGATATTAAAGCAGCGATTACGGCATTAAGACAAGATGTACTGGCGGAATCCTATGAAGACAGCCTATATTTTGAAGGAAAAGGCTCCATGGTGGAGGTATATGTAGGCAGCGACCACTATTTAAATTTTGAAATTAAGCCTACTTATCATCATTTTACTGAATGGCTGAAACAAAAGGAATTATTAAAAGGAACGATGGTAACGGCTGATGATATCACTCATGTCCTCGTTGCCAAAAGGGATACGTCCGTAACGGCAGAGCTTGAAAATATAAAAAATGAAGTGGAAAAAAGCACGGATAAATTAGATATAAACGATAAGGAACAAATTCAAAAAATGTTAGATAACGCCAGCCCCAACTCTAATCACGAATACATGGCTGTCTTTTATTATCATTTTGGCGATTATTTTGAGGTCATGTTTTTTGATGAAAAGCATGCTCCGGATTTCATTAAAGAACAATTTAAATAGGGGAGGCAGCAGTTTGAGCTCCATCGATTTTAATCAAGTGTATTCAATGTATGCGAAGCGCCTGCAAGGTCTTGCCTATAAATATACAAAAGACTGGCTTTGGGCGGAAGATATCGTCCAGGAATCATTTATAAAAGCCTTTAAAAAAATAGATACAATAGAAGATACTGGAAAATTAGGTGCTTGGTTGTCTGCCATCACTGCCAGGACGGCCATCGACTTTCTAAGGTCAGAAAAAAGAAACAAACGGATACCTGTTGACATCGCTGATATAGAACTTATGATGGGACATGATCATAACGGGATAAACACAGAGGAAGCAGTTGGCATCCGCCTTTTCCAAGAGGACTTAGGCCGTTCGATAGAGCACCTATCTAAAGAATTCCAAGAGGTGCTTATTCTTAAAGTGGCATATGGTTTAAAGGAAATTGAAATTGCCAGCCTGCTAGATTTGAAGGCTGCAACTGTGAAGACCCGGCTTTACCGGGCTAGAAAACAACTAAAACAGGTCTTCGCAGTGAAGGAATCCGCATAAGGAAAAAGGGCACATCCAGAAGAGGATAGTGCTCCTTTTTTTGGCATTTAGAAGTTACCAGATAAATGCTGTAAATATAGTATGGAAATCGTTAAATCACTAGTTTATCATTAAAGAAAATACGATGAATTCAACGAAGTATGGGTGGGAGTCTGTTGATTCTATTAGACTATATTAGTAATCTCTCAATTTTTTCACTACTGGTAAGCGCTCCATTAGTGATTCAGTCAATCTTTAATGACAAGCTGATCAAGCAGGTACGCCTTTGGGGCGGTTTATATGCCGGATCGGTATCAATTATTCTTGTTATGTTATCGTTTCAACAGCAAGGGTATTCTTATGATATACGATATGCATCGGTTATTTTAACCTTCGCCTACCTAGGGCCAGTGGCTGGAGCATTTGCAGGGACGTGTGCCCTGGCGGCAAGGTTGTTTTCCAGTGGCCATTGGTCACCTGCCATTAGTGGCTGGCTATTCATTTTGATTGTTTTTTTAATTGTACATTTCTTGTTTAAACATTTAACACCAGTGAAAAAATGTATTATACTATTTGGTTCGTATGTGGCCATATATGTCATTACGGTGCCATTCATTTTTAATGTATTTAGAGATAAACCATCCTTTCATATTACTTATATGTTGTTTGTGATGCTGGGAGTTATCCTTGGGGGACTATTAATCGAGTCCTATATGAAGCTGTATAGAATCATCTCAGAGAAAAAGCATATGGAGATGACGCTTGCGACGAGTGAATCCAAATATCGGCTGATTGCTGAGAACACATCAGACCTGATTATGGTGATGAACCAAGATCATAGCATTAGTTATTTTTCGCCTTCTCATGAGGTAGTGTTAGGTTATCAAAGTGCTGAACTGGAAAAGGTTGAATTATGTAAGTTTATCCACCCGGATGATGTCTGCTTGTTTAAAACTGCTTTAAATAGGATGTTTGACAATAAAGAGTCGTACTCGATGGAATTCCGTCTCCGGCATAGAGAAGGAAATTGGATCGAATTTGAGTCTCGGTGTATGCCAGTAGAAGGTGATAGACAAACCATTGAGCATATTGTGATCATTAGCCGGGACATCTCTGAACGAAAAAAATCGGAAGAAATTCTTCTACAGTCTGAAAAGTTATCTATTGTTGGAGAGTTAGCGGCCGGAGTGGCCCATGAAATCAGAAATCCACTAACAACGATAAAAGGGTTTGTTCAGCTTTATAAAAGCGGGATTCAGACCTTTGATTTTAATGAATTGTTATTAAGTGAACTAGAACGGATTGAATCAATTACAACTGAGCTGTTATCATTAGGAAAGCCGCAAGCGGTCCAGCTTAATCGGATAAATGTACGGGATTTAATTGAAAATACTCTTGAGTTGATGGCTCCGGAGGCTTTAATGTACGGCATTCAATTTCAGCTTAAGTCCGAAGAATCCTCTTATTTTATTACCGGTGAGAAAAATCAATTAAAGCAGGTGATTCTAAACATCCTTAAAAATGCGATGGAAGCCATGAAAGATGGCGGTGATATTCACATCAGTCTTTCAAAGGGGGCAGAAGGAGATTGTGTTATTTCTGTTCAGGACCAAGGATGCGGAATTCCTGAAGATCTGCTTCCAAGATTAGGCGAACCATTTTATAGCCTAAAAGAAAAAGGAACAGGCCTCGGCGTCATGATCTGCCACAAAATTATCAAACAGCACAACGGCACCATCACCTACACTAGCAAGGAAAATGAAGGAACTCTAGTTCAAATCAAGCTGCCGCTGGTAAAATAAGTTTTTTTGTAAAATTGACATAAAGGCTGTGGTTGTTAATGTGTTTAATTTTGTTTGCTTATAATATTCATCCGGAATATAAGTTGATTGTGGCGGCAAATCGAGATGAGTTTTATAATCGGCCTACTGCACCAGCTCATTTTTGGGAGGATAGTCCGGAAATTCTTGCCGGAAGGGATTTAGAAAAGATGGGAACGTGGATGGGAGTTACCGACCTAGGTCGTTTCGCTGCTTTAACCAATTATCGCAACCCCAAAGAGTTAACTGAGGGAAAACAATCTCGAGGTGAATTGGTAGCAGATGCTCTCAAATACGATGGTGTTCTAGCGAACTATATGGCAAAGCTTGCAGAAAACAATGCCCAGTATCCCGGCTATAACTTACTAGCAGGAGGTGCTAATGAGCTCTATTATTATTCAAATATTGGGCAGGAGCTGCAAAAGCTAAAACCAGGTATTTATGGTGTCAGTAATCATTTACTAGATACCGAGTGGCCTAAAGTTAAGATAGGTAAGGATGGCTTATCCAAAATTATCGGTGGAAATCGGGAGGATATGGTTGAAAATCTCTTTGCGCTTCTCCAATATTCCGAAGCGTCCTCTGATGAACTTCTACCAAACACAGGTGTTCCATTAGATCTGGAAAGAATGCTCTCTCCTTTATTTATCAAAAGCGAGCAGTATGGAACTCGAAGCTCTACCGTTATGCTAATGTCAGATAAAGAAATAAAGTACACTGAACGGGTTTTCTCAAATGGTCAGGTCAATGACCAACACTATACAATTGAACTTTAAGAACTAATCAAACGTTTGATTAAATAGACTTGAGCCCTTGATACACAAGGGTTTTTTGTTTATAGAAAAACTAATCAAACGTTTGATTACATTTTTAAGCTGATAGGATTGGTTTTTCATTTACTGTGCGGACAATTATTTTCTTACTTGGGTAAATGAACCGCGATTTCATTGTCCAAGAGAGCGATAATTTCCGTTTTTGGGTAAATGAACGGGCTTTTCTTTACCCTAGAGAGCGATAATTTTGAACGGGTATTTCATTGCCCAAGAGAGCAATAATTTTCATTTTGGGTAAATGAACTAGATCCTTCTGTTATTCAATGTTTGTTTTTAGCTAATCAAACAATTGATTAAATGGACATGAATCCTTATGCCGCAAGAGTTAGCGGCATTTCTTCAAAAACTAATCAAACGTTTAATTAAGCCGACTTGAGTCCATGTCCCACAAGGATTTGCACCATTGCGTTAAAAACTAATCAAACGTTTGATTACATTTTTTTTAATGAGATAAATGCCCAAAAAACCCTAGCGCATATTTAATGCCTTCCTCTACTTCATTCGTCTCATATCCCTGTAAATCCTCATGCGTAATTTCCAACTTTGTGCCGGTTAATGAATAACCACTGTCTAAGTTAATATCCAGCAGCACTTCATAACCCATTGCCGTTTGGGTAACCTCAATAATGTCATAATCGCGCACGGCAGTTCCTGTTTCATATTCCACTGGCTCTAATTCTGACATAAAAACACCTCCAAATTCATATCGAACATAGCATATACAAAAAGCAGGTAACATAAACAGATAATATTACATTGTTTTAAATATAAATAAACAATAGGAGGGAAAGAGCCGATTGCCAATCACTTGGAATGAAAAGGAAGGAATCTTCCATTTATACAATAACAAGATAAGCTATCTCATTCAAATTGTTCATGGAAAGTATCCGGCACATCTATACTGGGGGAAGCGGGTACAGGTGCTGCAGCCATCTTCCATCCTTCAATATAAAGGCAGGGCATTTTCACCAACAACAGAACCAGGTAAACCGGCATTTTCACTCGACACCCTGCCACAGGAATATCCAGCGTCTGGTAACGGAGATTTCAGGACACCAGCATACCAGCTCCGTACAGCAGATGGTTCTACTGTTACGGAATTTGTCTATGATTCACATGAGATCATTCAGGGGAAACCGAGACTAAAGGGACTGCCGCAAGCATATATCGAAAATGAGTCTGAGGCGGAAACGCTAATTATCACCTTGGTAGATTCCATGCTAGGAGTGGGGATGAATCTCCATTATTCGATTTACCGCGACCTTAATGTAATCACGAGATCGGTTTCGTTTGAACATCATGGCACCCAGAAAGTTGAAATTCTGAAATGTATGAGTATGTCAGTCGATTTCCATCAATCTGATTGGGACTGGCTCCATCTATATGGAACATGGGGACGCGAGCGTCATATCGAGCGAAAGTCATTAATCCATGGAATTCAATCCATTTCCTCGTCAAGAGGGGCGAGTAGCCACCAGCATAACCCTTTTATTGCCCTACTTTCCAAAAACGCCGACGAGGAGCAGGGGGAAGTTTATGGCTCCAGCCTGGTTTACAGCGGGAATTTCCAAGCCTCCATTGAAGTAGACCCTTTTCAAACCACAAGACTCTCCATCGGCATTAACCCCTTTAATTTTCAGTGGCGGTTAAACCAAGGAGAAGCCTTCCAAACACCAGAAGCAATAATGGTTTATTCTTCAGAGGGCCTTGGCGGAATGTCGCGAACCTGTCATAAATTAATGCGCACAAGAGTATGCCGCGGCGTTTACTGCGATAAAACACGCCCGGTTCTCATCAACAACTGGGAGGCTACCTATTTTCAATTTAACGAAAAAAAATTAAAGGAAATTGCTGATGCCGGAAAAGAACTTGGAATCGAACTGTTTGTCCTCGATGACGGCTGGTTTGGGCATCGTGATAATGATAAGACTTCGCTCGGCGATTGGCAGGTGTATCAGAAAAAACTGCCTAATGGTTTAGCTGGACTTGCTGATTATGTCATAAAAAAGGGAATGAAATTCGGTCTATGGGTAGAGCCGGAAATGGTTTCGCCTGATAGTGATTTATATCGGAAACACCCCGATTGGTGTCTACATGTGCCAGGACGGAACCGAACACTTTCAAGAAATCAGCTAATCTTAGATTTAAGCAGGGCCGATGTATGCGATTATATAATTGAAACACTCACCAGCATCTTCACCAGTGCCCGTATTTCCTATGTGAAATGGGACATGAACCGAAACATGACCGAAGTGGGCTCAGCTGGACTACCACCTGAAAGACAGCAGGAAACAGCCCACCGCTATATGCTTGGGCTGTATCGGATACTAGAAACATTGACAACGCGTTTTCCACATATTTTATTTGAAAGCTGCTCCGGCGGCGGCGGACGCTTTGATCCGGGCATGCTCTATTACATGCCGCAAACCTGGACGAGTGATGATACCGATGCTGTCGAAAGGTTAAAAATTCAATATGGAACAAGCATCGTCTACCCAGCGATTACAATGGGGGCCCATGTTTCCGATGTCCCGAACCACCAGGTAGGCAGAGTAACTCCATTAACAATGAGATGCCATGTGGCCATGGCTGCCAATTTTGGCTTTGAATTAAATATAGATAAGCTTAGCAGCCCCGATAAACAGGTCGTTACTGAGCAAATCAACCTCTATCATCAAATCAAAGATCTCGTTTGCTTTGGCGACCTGTTCAGGTTGTTAAGTCCATTCGAGGGAATGGATACAGCATGGATGTATGTGGCACCAAATAAGGAAAAGGCTGTTGTTTTTTACTATAAAACACTGGCAGAACCGAATCCGCCCTTTATGCGTCTTAAACTGTGCGGACTTCATCCGTCGATGAAGTACAGAATAGACGAAGGCTTGAACGAATACTATGGTGATGAACTAATGAAAATCGGCATCAGACTTCCATTGATTAAACATGATTATGCTTCCTTTATATTTCAGCTTAAAGTCTCCTAATTGAATGGAGCGTGTATTCACGCTCCATCTTTATTTGCAATTTTCAATGTTTTGAATAAAATTAATTCGTGGTAAAATGGTGATGGCTTAACGATAAAAGGGGTGAGGGTCAAATGAAAATAGAAGCCTTGCAAAGTGCCAGAGTTCAGGATTTCGTTGAATACTGTAAGAGGCATAGAAAAGAAGTTGATGATTCCTTTTTATATGATGAGCATTTAAAAAAGTTTGAGCCTGATTCCGAAAATCCTACATACATTGCGACCAATCAACAAGGGGAGATCCAAGCCGCAGCCTCACTGATTATGGATGAGTACAATCGAAGAGGCAAAAGGGCGCGTTTTCGTATTTTTCATTCAGAAATCGATGATCGAAAACTCTACGATCAGCTGCTAGAATCACTGATAAAACATACTGGCGGATTAGACAAGGTGTTTATTTTTATCCCATTGGCCAATAAGCCATTAGCGGAGATGATGGAGAAGCTGAATTTTAATGTAGAGCGGTATGCTTTTCTGCTGGTTCGAGAGGACTTAGACGTATCTGAAGTCCGCTTGCCAGAAGATTATTTTATTCGAAACTTTATACCAGGTAACGATGAAGAAATTTGGTGTGAAGTACGAAATGCCGGTTTCGCAACATTGAAAGGAAATGAAACACCTGTCACACCGGAGATGGTGGCCAAGATGGTTTCAAGCAGCGATTACCTTGACGGCGGAATGAAAATCCTGTTTCATCAATCAAAGCCTGTCGGTGTTGTAAGGGGAGCGGCAGACGAATACGAGGATGCCCCCATTATGAATATCGGCCCGCTGGCTATTCTGCCGGAATACCAAGGCAAGGGCTTGGGAAGACAGCTATTAAGAGCATCCCTTCAATTTGCTAAAGAAAACTCCTATAAAAGAACCATCCTTTCCGTCAACGGAGAAAATGAGAGGGCACAGGCCTTATATATTCAGGAAGGGTTTAAACAGGTTGAGGGTGTAACCTGCTATCAATTTGAATTAGAAAAATAAAGAAGGTGCAATAAGCAATGAAATTTTCTTTTGATCATCTAGTCTGGTTTTCTAAGAAGCCTGAAGAAGCGATTCCTATTCTTAAACAAATGGGAATTCACGTGGCGAATGGCGGACGGCATGAAAAATGGGGTACCTATAATACGCTTAGCTATTTTGGCTTAAGCTATATCGAGTTTTTAGGGATTGAAAATGAATCGATTGCTAAAAAACATGATGAAAACAGGTTGATTACCCATATCGTCGAACAACTGCCAAAAGCAAGCGGGGAGGGTCCTGCCAGAATTGCTATTCGTACCGATAGCATTGAGAAATTAGCAATAAAGCTGAAAGCGGATGGGTTTTCAGTTTATGGTCCAATCCCAGGGGAAAGAGCTCGGGCAGATGGTGAAATCATTAAATGGTCACTGCTGTTCCCGGAAATCACCGGCAATGAGCTTGCTCTTCCCTTTTTTATTCAATGGGAAAAGTCGGATGAACAGAGAATGTCCGAATTAGAGAAGCAAGGTTTAATCGGAAATCATAGCTTGGGACGGCCAAAATTTGCGGACGTCGGTTTTGCCGTCCGGGATTTAGAACAAACGATGAAAATGTGGGGGCGGATGTTGGACCTTCAGCCTGGTGCCGAGTTTATTGACCAAGAATTAAATGCCAGATGCAGAAAAATAGAATTGTCTGGAACAAATCTGTTGTTCTGTACGCCTATAGGAGAAGGTTATGTAGAAAAGGTGTTAAAAGAAAAAGGGGAAACACCATTTTTGGTAAACCTCCTTGGAACGAATCAGAGTCGCTTTTTTAAAAAACTGGATGGATACTGGAGTTTCCAATAATTTAAGGTAGAAAGCCCGCTCAATCTAACTCAGCGGGCTTTCTATGTTATGCAATAATAAAAACTTTCTGGAATCCATAACGTTACATAATGAAACTATTATATTAGAAATAGGCTTGGTGTTTTTTGAAAAAATGGAAATCCCTTACTGAGATAACTTCTATATAGCATTTCCGAATGAAAACGCTACCAAAATTACAGATAAATCAATAATTTCAGAAATGTTTAAATAAATAAAATAATATACTAGACGAAAGTAATAACTTGTACTAGAATACTATTTATAGATT
>NZ_JBALPP010000024.1:0-19706 GCF_036965425.1 Neobacillus drentensis
ATTAGGGGCTTGACCACAGTCACCCCTAACCGATGAAGGAAATAATAGATTCGGCATTGCCTGCAAAACTCCCTGCAGCAAAAATAACGGTGCCAAGAATCAAAAGAATCCCGCCAAACTTCGGCAATACTTTACCACGAATAACCATTTGATTTTTTAGCCGGTGCAAATTTCCCGACCCATTTCCATATCTATTACAAAGTTATAGTTATAATGTACCAGTCTTATAGTTAAGTGGAAAGAAAATATTTACAATTTTCATAAAAAACAGGAGCCGCTTATACGCTTGCCCCTGTACTTTGATTATTGGAGCCCTCGACAGTTCCGGTGAACCTCTTTTCAGAACTGTCTCAGGCACTCTGAATAAAACATCGCCATAACAAAAAAACCAAGGCTTCCCCCTTGGTTCCTTTCAGCTATTTATTTTTAGTCCTGCGGCCGCGAAATTGATTAATAACATAATAGATTCCGATGCCCAATAGCGCTCCCGAACTATCGATGAAAACATCCTTCACCTGCGGGCCCCGGCCTGGTACAAATATCTGGTGTATTTCATCGGACGAGGCGTAAAGGACGCATATCCCCTGAGCTAGAAACATCATCAAACCGCTTAATTTTCCGCCTCTCCTCAAAGCATGCACCGTCAATACAGCAAGCACCAAATAAGCAAAGAAATGTGCATTTTTTCTCACCACATGATTGACCATTTCCATGTTTAAATCTGCTCCCGGTTTCACTTTGTTCAAGGTCTCGAGCACTTTCTCGGTCACTCCCATACTAAGAGAGTTAGATTCAGTAGCAGGTTGAGCGGACATATTAAATATAAGAAACATCCAAAGGAATACCAATAGCCAAGGTAATAGGGCTTTGATCCTCTGATTAACAGATACCGTCTTTTCCATTCCCATTTGCAAGTTAATTTCCCCTAAATTATTAAGATAAAACCTATTCTATCATTTTTTTAAAAAATGTCCTATTAACATAGCACAATTCCCAGCCAATCCCAAAAACATAAAAAAGAGAAGTGCAAAGAACACTTCTCTTAAAATCACTTTTTCGCACCAGCCCCGCTCAAATCAATAAACGGTGTTGCCCCTCCCGTTACGCTTGGCAAACGCCCATCCCATTTTTCCAAAGCTTTCTCCTGCACCTCGATTTGCTTCAATTCAATTAACTCAGGAGTGACTTCCTGCTTTTTCAGCTTTAATGCTTCCGCCTCAGCACCGGCCTGCGTAATTTGCTGCTGGGCTTCGATTTTAATTCTTTCTAAATCTCTTTGGGCCTTTAACGCATTTTGTTCAGCGGTTTGTTTCTGTTCAATCGCCTTATTGAATTCCTCGCTAAACGCAAATTCCTTAATATTGATATCTTCCAGTTTCATATAATACTTGGTTAGTTTTTTCGCCAGCATATCCTTCACCTGCGCCGAAACCTCCGGCCGTTTCGAAATCAGCTCTTCTGCAGTGTACTGCGCCGTAATCGCCTTAAGGGATTCGGCAATGGCCGGGTCGACAATGCGGGAGCGATAATCCAAGCCAATTTCTTGATAAAGCTTATTCACGGCCTCTGGATCTACTGAAAAGTTAACAGCCACCTTTGTCGTCACCATTTGCAGATCCTTAGAGGCAGCCGACTGCGAGCTTTCTTCCTTTTGAACCCGGACCTCGACCTCTTGAACAGATTGAAGAAACGGAACCTTAAAGTGAAGCCCTTCTGTTAAAATCGTTGGCTTAACCTCACCCATTTGCAACAAAACTCCCCTATTCCCAGCAGCAACCGTAGTAACCGAAGCAGCAATAAGACCCAAGACAACGACCACGATAATACCAGTAACCACATATCGTGTGTACTTCATGCTTACTCCCCCTCTACAAACGGATCATGCAAAAAGAGTTACATTTAGATAAATTTATGAAAATAGTACCAAATTTATACAATATTTTGTTGTTTGCAACAGTCGATTTCTCTTAAGGTACAGAAAAGTAAAAATGAGTATGGAGCACTTCTCCATACCCATTTTTGAAACGAAAAGTTAGATCCCTTGTTTAATTTAAACCTAATTTTCTGCCAACTCCTTCCTATTCGGAGCGTGTGGTGGTTCTTCCATCCATCCCCTTTCTATCAAAATGTCGGTTCCCTCTTTCCCATACTGCAATATTTCAGGAATTAGTTTTGTATATTCAATAGCAAGGTCTATTCGTGCTGATGTAGCTATTGCATGACCGATATAGGTTATTCCTTGTGTATTGAGTATAGTTACAAGGTTCATGATTAGCTTTTCTGAAAAAGGAGATACAGTAGAAGTTGACACTTCTGAGTTAACCATTATAGTGCCAAGCAAATCATCCTTAATTAAAGTATCGTTTAGGAAATGAATTTGTTTTTGAGCTAAGTCTTTTCCTTTTGTCAAAAACTTTTTTATTTGTTCATCTTTCACAACTTGAATAAATCCTGTGAGTAAGACTACAGCAAAATAGTTCCTTTCAATGTTAAAAAATATTTCAGATAGTTCAAGAACATTTAGAGGGCGTTTCTTTTCGAACCACTTGGATAAAAATGTTTCTTTATTTTTAACAAATTCAACTTTATCGGGATAAGGAATCATTGTTGGGCGATCGTATATTCCTTTAGAAAGCATTAGATTTACTGATGTATTATAAAGATCCAATGAGGAAGTTAAACACTTAGAGAAGAAAGATCGAATATCTTCGCGGGCAACATTAGAAACTAGCATACTATAGGACATTAAACACATACGACTCACCCCGTAAGCGTAGCTTACAGGAAATAAACCGAAAAACAAAGGTGGGGCTGAAAGATCAATGTCTTCATCGGTAAATCCCTTGGGTATAGGGAATTTCTCCTTTTCAAAAATATTCTTGATTTCCTCAATATGTTTTTGTGATAAATCTAATGTTAGTTTAATTATGGGTTTAACATCTTCATCGTTCGACTGTTGGAGGAAATGCTTAGAGAGACAGATAGATAAGCTATCCATAATATAAGTAGCCCATAATCCTGCAATTTCTGTTGATGATAAACCAACATTATGTTTTGTTTTCATTGAGATCTCCTCTTAATATTGGATTTTTCTAATTTAAGTATTACTCTTACCAAAACAACTTATTCTCCATTTCATATTTGTGTAGAATAAGCGAAAAGGCTCAGTATAATAAACTGAGCCATTTTATTTTTAATTGCAAAAACAGATACAAAAGGCAATGAATTTTCGGTTTTTTGCGATAGGAAACGGAAACCGTCACTAGTCTATAGTCTCTTTTTTATGGGGAATTATTTATATTGTCTTTCAAATTTTAAAGTCTTATTGATGAGTAGGAAGAATCCGCAAGAAAAATGAATACCACCAATTCCGAAACTCTTGCCAAAAGAAATCCCCGTCGGAATGCTATGAATGAGCAAAGCAAGGTTTCATCAGACAAAAAATAAAAAAGATTCGGCCAGGTGCCGAATCTTAAAACTCATGAATTTCTATTTTTAAAGCATTCATTTATTCGATTTTGCATCCAAAGGTTCAACATCCTGCTTTAACATGAAAAAGGTACACACGCCTGATAGGAGTGCCCCTCCGACAGCTATAAGTATACGCGATTGAAGCGGTACGGCTGAATGATACTTTCCCAGCATCCATATCGCCAAAACAGCCACAAGTATCATAGTAGGTATTACAATTTTGGATCGGTTCATGCTGACACTTCCTTTATTCTTGTTTTCAACGTAAATATAACCTGTTCAAATGGACAGGGACATGTTCAAACCAAAATACAAAGCAACAATAAAACCAACACCAAACACTACTCCCAATATAGGCTTATACCTTTTAAAACTAATGATAATCAATAATAAAAATAGTATAGACATAATGATTAGCAATCCCGATTGGAATGAGGGTACTAAATGCAGCTGTAATGTTGAAAGGATATTCTTCCCCAATAACCATTCTACCCATTTAGATGCACCCTCCGACTTCACAGTGAATTCTACTTCATGTGGTGGCGATAACGTTCCCATCACTGCTGTAAAATAGAAGACAATGTATAATATAATGCTTTCTGCCTTTATCCATGGTTTAGGATTGAAAGAGGGAAGTTTTAATGCTTTTCTTGAAAGTACACCATTTATAAAGGCAAAAACCAACACAGGGATGATACTAATATGCTTTAAAAGGAGCATTTGTCCATATGGTAAAACCCAAGATTTTGCATAGTCTTTAGGGTCAACAACAAATAACATTAGGTAGATTCCACTAAAAATAATGATGACAATGCAGAAAACGGCAAAGGGAGTAAACCACCGTAAAAATTTAGACCAATTGGGTTCTTCTTTGGAGAACCAAGCAGCATGAATCAATATGCCTGTCCATAATGTAATGATTAAAAAATGTGTGCTATGTGATAGCAAGCCAGGCCAAAACGAAAGAGAGGCCACATGGCTGGAATATCCAACAGCAGCTATCATCAATAATAGAAATAGGGATTGCACGTATTTTGAGCCTTTTAGCAAAATGGCTAGATATAAGAATGTGGACATAAACCCGATAAAAATCCAAGCTCTGCCAACTTGAAAGTCAAATAAGACGGATTTTATCGCTAATACAAGGCCGACTCCACCTTGGAAATAAGCAACCGTCTGAACGATCGGTCCTAAAGAGAAAATAATAATTCCAAGTGTCGAAAGAAGTAAAACAGGTATTGGAATATTTACTTTAGGTTTATTTGCTTCAGGTACAAATTGTAAAGCAACATGTCCGACAAGAATAGAATACAATAAATAGTTTCCGAATTCTGCAATAGGAATGAAATAACTCATCATTAGCGCTTCTTTCTAAATAACAAGAACAACCCGATGACTAAAATGGCGACGAGGGCAACCGTTATAATGGTTTTAAAATTAATGGATGAATCAGTTGCTTCCTTATTGGTTTGATCCTGTTGTGTATGATCTTTTTTAGTTTCTTCTTTTTTTGTCGTTACTGGAGTTTTGGTTTCCGATTGTTCTTGTTTTACTTCCTTCTGTACAGTAAAGGGAATTTCTCCTTTTAAGGGATGCCCATCTTCACCAGCAATACTCCATTGAATCGTATAGGCGCCATTTTCTAAGGGTGATGATAAGGTACCTATTAATTGATTTTCTTTTGGGGCCACACTAGCTAGGGGTATTTCCTGGCCATCTTTTACTAATCTCATTGTACTTAAGGATTCAATCTTACCTTCATATGTAATGACAATTTCTTTAAGGTCTTCTTTAACAGCTTGTCCTGAAGTAGGATTTGAAGAAGTTATTTCTGTATGTGCACTTGCGATCGTAGGAATCATTACCAGCATTCCAATTAAAATGAATAGTAGTTTTTTCAATTCAAATATCCTTTCTTTTCACAACAATTTTTCTATAAATCCCATTAAAAGGCCTCCCATAATGGGAAGCCTCATGTTATTTATCTTTAACTCGAAGAAGCCGTAAACCATTAAGTGTAACGATCAGTGTTGCTCCCATGTCTGCAAAAATCGCGATCCATAATGTTAGCCACCCTGGAATAACTAATAACAGGGCTAACAGTTTGATTCCAAGTGAGAACGTGATATTTTGTTTGATGATAAATAAGGCTTTTCTACTTAACTTAACTGTAAATGGCAGTTTGCCTAAATCATCAGCCATCAAAGCAATATCGGCTGTTTCGAGAGCCGTATCCGTCCCAGCTCCTCCCATAGCAATACCGACAGTGGATGCTGCTAAAGCCGGAGCATCATTCACACCATCTCCCACCATGGCCACACGTTCGTATTTATTTCTTAATTCTTTAATAAAGGTAAGTTTATCTTGAGGTAAAAGGTCTGCCTGAATATCAGAAACCCCTACCTGATGGCCAATTGCATGAGCAGTCCCTTTATTATCGCCAGTTAACATAATTGTTTTTTGGATACCTAACGAGTGAAGTTTTTGGATAACCGATTTGCTGTTTCCTCTCACTTCGTCCGCAACTGCAATGAGCGCTAATATTTCTGACTCAGAACCAGCTGCCATAACCGTTTTGCCTTTGTTTTGCAGGTCGGAAATGGTCGTTTTAAGATTTGATGGAATTCCGTTAGATAAAATTTCATCGAACAAATTAGGACTGCCCACATAATACACTTTATCGTTGACTCTACCTTTGATCCCTTTACCTGTAATGGAAGAGAAATCTTCAATAGCAAGGTCCTGATAAGGTAAATTTTCCCGCTCGGCCTTTTTCATAATTGCTGAAGCCAATGGATGCTGCGAACCATTTTCTAAAGCAGCAATAATGGCAAGAAGATCATTTGCATTTGTATATCCTTGAGGAAGATAATCAGTGACAACTGGGATTCCTTCCGTTAATGTCCCTGTCTTATCAAAGGCGATCGCTTTAATCGCTCCCATTTCCTCTAAGTGGATTCCACCCTTAATCAATACCCCATTTCGGGCTGCATTACCTATTGCCGTTACAATCGAAACAGGAGTAGAAATAACCAGTGCACAAGGACAGCCTACCACTAAAGCTGCTAGACCTTGATAGATCCATTTACTCCAATCCCCATCAAATAATGGTGGGATTACAGCAACTAATAAAGAAACCAACATGATGACAGGTGTATAATACTTAGCGAAGCGATCGACAAATGCTTGAGATGGAGCTCTTTCTGCTTGAGCTTCTTCGACAAGATGAATGATTTTTGCAATCGTTGTATCGTCCACGTGTTTCGTAACTTTAACTTCAAGAAGCCCTTCTTCGTTAAGAGTTCCCGCGAAAACTTCATCATCCATTGTTTTAGAAACAGGGACAGATTCCCCTGTAATCGCCGCTTGATTGACAGACGATAATCCTTTTACAACCGTTCCATCCATGGCGATTTTCTGCCCAGGCTTTACGATTAAAATATCGCCGATTCGGATATCATCCACTTCAATGCTAAACTCCTGATTACCCCGACGAATTAACGCTTCCTTTGGAGCAATATCCATTAAGGAACGAATCGATTGTCTCGCTTTATCCATCGAGTAAGACTCTAGAACCTCACTAATGGCAAACAAGATGACAACGGTAGCGGCTTCTCCCCACTCCCCGATAATAGCGGCTCCAATGACAGCGATGGTCATCAAGGTTCTCATATCAAAATCTAAACGGAATAAGTTTTTCAATCCCGTGGTAAAAAGGCGATAACCACCAATTAAAATAGCAGCACCATAAGCTAAAATCGAGGATATACTTTCTTCCCCATTCATTTGTGCAGAAAACCAGCCAATGAGCAAGAAAACCAATGAGACAATAACATTTGAATGTTTTTTCAAGAAAGGCTCTTTTTTCTCTTCAAATCTTTGTTTTTCAGGAATGACTTTTATATTTTCAAAGGCCCCTGCTTTTTCTAATTCCTCAATTGTTGTTTCACCATAAACCGTCAGTTTAGCAGCTCCGAAGTTAACACTTGCATTAACAACACCATCCAGGTGTTGGACGTTCTTTTCGAACTTAGTCGCACACCCTGCTCAGGTGAATCCCTGTACACGGAAAACGGTTTTTTCGATTGATTTATCAATTGCCTCACTCATGAGATTTCACCTCCTTTTGATGTTCAAAAGCAATTTGGATCAATTGTTTTACATGGTCATCATCTAAAGAATAGAAAACCAATTTGCCTTCTTTTCGATATTTCGCTAGTCCTAAATTTCGAAGAAGTCGTAAATGATGAGAGGCAGTTGCCGTTGTACTCCCTACGATGTTGGCCACATCACATACACACAATTCCTCTTCCTCCGTTAAAGCATAAGCAATCTTAATCCTAGTGTCGTCGGACAACGCTTTAAATATTTGTGCCACAGACAAAGTATCTTGTTGTGAAATTGATTCTCTTACTCTTTTTACTTTATCTCCATCCACGCAGGTTACTTCACATACGTCTTCATGTTTCATAAAGTCACCACCCAACGTTCAAATGTCTATTTGATTATCAGTATATGGATCTTTGTTAAAATGGTCAAACAATTATTTGAATGTTTTTCCGAATTCGTATTGACAAAAAGATTGTCTTTGTCTTAAAGTATTGGCAAATACAAATAATTTTGCATTAAGGAAACTTTTTTAGAGGGAGGTAAAAGCATGTCACACAATAAAATTTCTCGGCGAGATATGTTAAAAATCGGTACTACTGGGGCATTAGGAATAGCAGGAAGTATTTATTTAAATAAAGTATCCCCATTTACTGGAGTCGCTCATGCTGAAAATCATTCATCCAGTCATAATCATCATTCTACAAATCATTCCAACATGTATGATTCTTCCAAAACAGAAGGTTATAAGATGGCCAAACACCTATTAACCGAGTTTGATTATGGAAAAGTAACCAAGCAACTAGACGGTCGGACTTTGCGCGAATATGAAATTGTAGCAATTGACAAGGAAATTGAAATTGCAAATGGAATCAAGTTCCCTGGTTGGACCTATAATGGAACGATTCCTGGGCCAACATTTCGTTGTACCGAAGGAGATCTTTTACGATTCCATTTCGTTAACCAAGGAAGTCATCCCCACTCTATTCATTTTCATGGAATCCACCCCCCTGAAATGGATGGATTAGCCCCTATCCCCCCAGGTCAATCCTTTACGTATGAATTTGAAGCAAAGCCATATGGATTGCAGCTTTATCACTGCCATGTTCTACCCTTACGGAGACATATTCATAAAGGGCTATATGGAAATTTTATTATTGATCCAAAAACACCAAGGGAACCTGCTTTGGAATTAAATATGGTCATGAATGCATTTGATTTGGATTTAGATGGCGCAAATGAATTTTATACGGTGAATGGGTATGCGTTCGCCTTTATGAGTCATCCAATAAAAATCAAAAAGAACGAGCTTGTCCGCATCTATTTAAGTAATTTCACCGAATTTGATTTATTAAACTCCTTCCATTTACATGCAAACTATTTTTCCTATCTTCCTACTGGCAGAAATGACAACCCTTCACAGTTTACTGATACGATTATGCAATGCCAAGGTGAACGTGGAATTATAGAAGTGCGATTTCCATACACAGGAAAATATATGTTTCACGCTCATGTTAGTGAATTTGCCGAACTTGGCTGGATGGGATTCTTCGAGGTTGAATAGGAAGGAGTGTAAATCATGAAATCAAAATGGTTGATTACTGGTCTCATACCACTGGTTCTTTTAGTGCTTGTATTGGGATGGGTATTTAAAAACGGGGCAGGTGTAGAACGTGATCCTGCTGCTCCTATTGAAGTGCTTAATGTTGAACAAATTAAAATTGTACCATCAGGATTTGAGTTGGATATCAGCAATACTGGACCAGAAGCATTGACAATCTCCCAAGTGATTGTGGATGATTCTGTTTGGAACTTTTCGATGGCGCCAAGTTCAACACTTAAACGGTTTCAAGATGGAAAGGTAACCATAAATTATCCGTGGGTTGAAGGTGACCCCCATACAATTCTATTAATATCTGAAAATGGAATCATAACGGAAGCTGCAATTGATGCCGCTACCTTAACCCCGGAATTCTCATGGGATAATGTGTTGAATTACGGATTTATCGGTTTTTATGTAGGGATTGTACCTATTACTTTAGGATTATTATGGTATCCGTTTATGAAACGTTTGAAAAAAAGCTGGATTAATGCCATTCTTGCTCTCACGGTTGGTCTTCTACTATTCTTATTCTTTGGTACGTTATTTGATGGATTTGAAATAGGTGCTGAAGCACCGTCTGTATTCCAGGGCAACATGGTGGTAATCATTTGTACAGTTCTTTCATTTTTATTACTGGTTGGATTTGATCAATATCAGCATCAAAGACAAAAACGAACGGGTTATTCACCATTAGGAATTTCATTATTAATGGCAACAGGGATCGGTCTTCATAATTTTGGTGAAGGATTGGCTATTGGATCATCATTTGCTCTTGGTGAAGCTGCGTTGGGCACATTTTTAGTAATAGGCTTTACTCTGCATAATATTACTGAAGGGATTGGGATTGCCGCTCCTTTACTTAAGAGTAAGCCTAAAATTAGTACATTTGTTTTATTAGGGGCGATTGCAGGTGCCCCTGCGATATTGGGAACTTGGTTCGGAGGGTTTATTTTTTCACCAATTTGGGGTGCAGTATTTCTAGGAATAGGTGCAGGTGCTATTTTACAGGTCATATTCGTTATCTCAAAAATGCTTATGGAAGAACAAAAAAAGAATAATAAACCTGTTGTTTCGTGGATGAATTTTGTAGGGTTTACTGCTGGTATATTAATCATGTATTGTACGGCTTTTTTTGTAAAATAAACAGGGGGAATATAAAATGGGGAATATAGGAATCAGTGGTGCGGTATTAATTTTTGTTCTTGCATTAATTGTTTTTGGACCTAAAAAACTCCCAGAGCTCGGTCGTGCGTTGGGATCTACACTTAAAGAATTTAAAAAGTCAACAAAGGGATTAATCGATGAAGATCACGAAAAAGAAAAATAAATATTTTTTAGGTGGTTCGTAGATTTACACGGCGAACCACCTTTATATATATAATTAAGCTTCTTCCAGTTTACTTACCAAATTTCCAGAACTAGTGCTTGTGACGTTTTCTTTTAAAACACTCATACCATGGGGGTATTCATCATTAATAATAACGTTAGAGTTACTCTGTGTAGAAATATCATTAGTTGCTTGTGGGTCATTTTTCAAAAAAATCACCTTTATTCTTTCTTCATGTTTTTTAAAAGCCTTATAAATGTTACTTTTAACAGGTAAAAACATTTATTACCTATTCATTTTTAGATAACAGTTACAGATCCAGGAGTTCTTATCTCAAGTGGGTCTTGTGATTTTACAGGTTGATTCACTTCAATAATCGGTTCATTTGATTCATTACCCGAAAGATCATTAATTGGACTCATTTCTGTTGGTACACCCATGTCTTCCATTGCTGAAGGGGAATTTTTTTGTTTAGCCATAAGAATCACCTCCATTATTATTATTTCTATTTTGAAATCAATTAAAATAAACCCTCCAATCTAAATTGTGGTAATTAGAACTTATTTAACAACAGGAGGAATTTTTAATTTCTACATTTGATGATGGTGTTGTTGAACAGCATGTCTTTTCAGAAACCATGGTCTCTACATCACCTTTTGTATAAAAAAATTCCCATTCATTCCCATCAGGATCAGTTACCCAAAATTTATCTTGAGTCGCATAGCAACAATTTACCTCCATCTCTTCACGAGCAAAGAACCCTAATTTCTCTAAACGGTCTTTATGCTGTAGAACTTCTTCATGATTTTCCACTTGAAAGCCGAAATGTCCCACTTGGTTGCCCGAAACTTCATCCTTAACATTTAATGTGAAATTGAGAGCTGGATCATCAAGTAAAAACTTCGCATAATCTGGTTTTACTTTTACTGGCTCTGAATGAAATACTTTAGAATAAAATTCAATCGACTTACTTAAATTTGTGACATTAATCCCTACATGCATTTTCATCGTAAATCCCTCCCAATTTTATAAATCAACTTTTTTTGATTTAACAATTTAAGTATATTAGCAATTTTTTCTAATTACAACTCATAAATCAAAAAAAATTGATTAATATTAATTGACACAAGAAAATATTGGTTATAATATAAATGTATCAAGATTATTTGATTAAGAAGCAGGTGAAAAATGTGAACGAAGAAATCCAATTACAGGACATATCCTTAGAAAAAATTTTTGAAAAATACGAGTCAAAATTTAAAGCGATTGCCGATAAAAAGAGACTACAAATCATGAATATTTTGACGGAAAAAGGAGCCATGTGTGTCTGTGATCTTGCTCCAATGATGGATATGGCGCAATCAAAGCTTTCTTATCATTTAAAGATTTTATTAGATGCCAACATTATCACAAAAGAAACCCGGGGAACCTGGAGTTACTACGAGTTGAATCAAGAAGAGCTTAATCATTTGTTATCCCATGAACTTTGTTGTTTATTCAAACCGTCCTAAAGCTAATTTTTTTAACAGATTCATCAATTTTTTTTGATTAATATATCAACATAATTTGATTAATAGGAGGAATTTAGGATGTTTAATGATTATTTAGTATTTCAGATGATGAAATTACGTCAGGAAGAAATCGAGAGGAAAGCGAACGAAGCTTGGAAATATTATGATCAAGCCGAGGATAAAGAATTAATAATGCACTCAAGCCCTTCAGTGAACCCATGCTGCCAGTGTGCGTGTGCACAGTAATATATAGGAGGATTAGGAAAATGTGGTTAGACACTATCAAAAGTTTTTTATCGATTGCACTTGAGTTAACGGTCCTGTTTATCGTCATATCCTTTTTAGTTAGTCTTCTACAAGGTTATATACTTTACGAAAAAATTGAAAAAAAGCTGGCAGGAAAAAATAGATGGATCGCTGCCTTTGCAGCTATTGTGTTTGCCTTTATTACCCCCTTTTGTTCATGCTCAACCATTCCTGTTGTGGTAAACATGTTAAAAAAGAAAATGCCTTTTGGCATCGTCATGATTTTTCTTTTTGCCTCTCCTGTCCTAGACCCAACAATTCTAACTCTTATGGGGGTAGTATTAGGGTGGAAAGTGACAGCTGTTTACACTGTTCTAACCACAATATTTTCAATTATCATTGGCTTTACACTTGAGAAATTAGGTTTCGAAAAATCAGTAAAAAATGTGGTGATGACGGGTTACGAGGAACAACATCAAAAATTTAATGTTAAATTGGCAATAAAGGAAACCCTTAATCTAATGAAAAGTGTTTATCCATATTTAATTATCGGTGCTGCCATTGGGGCTGTCATTCAGGGTATAGTTCCTACAGAATGGATTTCAAGTGTCTTTGGCCGTGATCACTGGTGGTTGATTCCTATTGCCGCCATTATTGGAATTCCTTTGTACATCCGCCTTTCGAGTATGATTCCGATTTCTCAAATTCTCATAGCAAAAGGAATGGCATTAGGACCTGTAATGGCGATGATAATTAGTTCCGCAGGAGCAAGTCTACCTGAAGTAATACTATTAAAATCCATCTTTAAAAAACAGCTGGTTGTTACTTTCGTCCTTTCAGTATTCGTCATGTCCACTATTTCAGGATTTATTTTTTACCTTATATAATAACCATGGCCACAGAAGACGGGACCTTCTGTGGCCGTAGTTTATTTAGCAAGCTTAGCAAGCTTTCATTAACAACATCTTCCTGTATCACCAATCATTGAAATCCCTTTTCCATCCCCGCTGCGATCCAGAATAAGGTCTTCTACATTTGGTTCAATGATGGGATCAATAGCCACCTGAATTTCATTAATTGTAACTAGTATATCATCTGCTTCTGGCTCATCCAGAGCCAGTCCAATTCTCGGCTGTCCTCAGCCAAAGCCATCAAAAAAGATGCGAATGGTCTGAGCGTTCTCTTCTTTGAACATTTGTTTAAACATATCACGAGCATCATCTGTTATTTTCATGTCCAATGCCTCCTGTTGTTATAATACCTTCTTATTTTACTCACCTGTTTCAGAAAAACGCTTAATTCGGTCTCCGATTTCATCACGGACACGTTGGAAGAATGCCCATTTTTCTGCTTCTGTTCCTTCTGCTTTTGCAGGATCGTCAAATCCCCAGTGAACTCGTTTAACATGTGGAGGTGTGACAGGGCAGTGATCTGCTGCATGTCCACATAATGTAACCACTAAATCTGCGTTATTTAGAATTTCAGGATCGATAACATCAGATGTTTGATTTGAAATATCAATACCAGTTTCTTTCATTGCTTTTACGGCATTTGGGTTTAAACCGTGTGCCTCCAGACCAGCACTTTTTACTTCCCACTCATCAGCTAAATAGTTTTTAGCCCAACCTTCTGCCATTTGGCTTCTGCAAGAATTTCCTGTACATAAGAAGTAAATTGTTTTTTTAGTCATGATGTATGCTCCTTTATTTTTCGTGAAGTATTTTATAAATCAATGCCGCACAGCCCGCTCCTAAAATAGTTGCGACAATATACACCCATAAATGCTGAGTTGTTCCTGATACAAGTGCTGGCCCAATGGATCTTGCCGGATTCATTGAGGCTCCGCAGATTGGACCCGCGAACATAGCTTCTAAGCCGACAGTTGCACCTATAGCAATTGCGGCAAAGGATTTAACAGCTTTCCCATGTACAGCAGAGCCGAAAATAACCATCATTAAGAAAAATGTAAGGATAAATTCCAACACAAAAGATTGTGACCAGGAACCGTTTGGCAGGGTGGCACCGAGTGCTGCGACATTTCCAAATAAGCACAACAAAGTTGCACTAGCTGCAATTCCTGCCATGATTTGAACAATAATATAATAAAGTGCTTCCTTCTTCGTTATATCCCCATGGATTAAAAAACCGATAGTAACCGCTGGATTAAAGTGGGCGCCAGAGAGATGGCCAAAGGTGAAAATCAAAGCCGTTACCACCAGCCCAAATGTAAGCGCGACGCCTACATGAGTTAAACTTTTAGTAATCGAATCGATTACAACTGCACCCGTTCCAGCAAATACAAGAAAATAGGTTCCTAAAAATTCGCTGATTAGCTTTTTTCTCATTAAAGTTTTATCCCCTTGATGTTAACAACCACAACGAAGAGTAGGGTTGCTTTTCTCAATCTGTTTTATTTTCTCTGTCTGAACCGGTACATGCTCTAATATATCTTCAATAAGTCCATATAGGTCGCTCTGTGAATTCAAGGAATAATAGATCCAGTGTCCTCTGCGCTCCTCTTTAACCAACCCTAAATCCTTCAGTTTTCGAAGATGCTGACTGATTGACGGCTGACTCATATCAAACACTTCCAGAAATTCACACACACAGCATTCTCTTTGTTTTAATATAGCCACCATGGTTAAACGTGTTTTATCGCCTAATAGTTTTAAAACATTAGCTGCCCTTTCAACAACAACTTTCGATTTCAACATATTAAACACCTCCAAACATATAAACAAATAATAATTTACTTATATAAAACATAGCATTATTACCATTCACTAGAGTTCTACTCGCATATTAACATATAACTATATGCTTATATATTAAATCTACTTTCAATTGTTTTCAATCACTTTAATGTTAAGTTATCGTAAATAAAAAAGATTGAGAACCGTAGTTTTCAATCCTTTCTTTGGAATTATAATTTTATTTCCTTAAGTAAAAATTGTTTTTTAGATATAGAGTTTGCAATAAAAACACCAGCTAATATAAGCAACGCACCAATATAACCTTGCAGCCCCATAATTTCATGGAGAAAGAGATAGGCAAATACGGCTGAAAAAATCGGTTCGAAGGAAAAGAGAAAACCCGTGCTTTCAGGTGTCGTGTACTGCTGCGCAATGGTCTGCATGACAAAGCCATAGGCAGAGGAGATGAGCGCCAGACCAAGCAGTGCAAACCAATGAATCGCTTCATGCGGCAAAACAGGTGTTTCAAAGATAAAAGTCCCGATAGTGGCATAAAGGCAAGTAAATCCAAGTTGAAAAATCCCCAGCTTTAATGCATCAACCCCTCGTGCAAAGTGGTTGGTGACGACAATGTGAACCGCATAAAGGAAGGCGGCAGCCAAGCAATATAGCGAGCCGTTAGCAAAAATAAAATCATCCCGAATAGTAAGGAACGCTAAGCCGATCGAAACAACCAGAACTCCCGATATAATTTTATTACTTGGCCTTTTTCGGGTAATAAACGCTTGTAAAATCGGCACTAAGATCACGGTTGTACTCGTCAAAAAACCTGCAGATGAAGCGGTGGTATTTTTCATACCATACAATAGTGCCAGGAAAATACCGAATAACAGCGCGCCGACAATCGCACTGTATTTCAAAGTTTTAGCATCAATACGAATCATTTTTTTGAAAAAGATCGCCATCATTACGATAAAGGCAATTCCAAATCGTAAGGCAATAATGGTTAATGGAGATACCGTATCCACACAGAGTTTCATAAAAATATAAGAAGTTCCCCACCCCATCGAAACCGTAGCTAATATCAGGTTTGCCTGTTTTTGCGTCATCATTTTCGCCCCAAACTTTCAAGATTGGCTCTATCGTATCACCCGCATTTACATTAGTAAAACGAATAATTATAATGGAACTATTAGAATTCCTTATACAAAGGGGCCCGCAGGGATGAATTCATATTACGCTTTTATCAAAGCGATCGAAACAGGCAGTTTTACCAAAGCAGCGGAAGAGCTGGGCTATACGCAATCCGCCATTAGCCAAATGGTCCATTCCTTAGAAGAAGAACTTTCTACGACTCTTATTCTTCGCTCTCGGACAGGTATTACGCTGACACCGGATGGCGAGGAATTCTTACCTTTTATTAAAAACATTTGTAATTCTCATAGAGAACTGCAGGAAAAGCTTAAAGAGATGGAAGGACTGCATAGCGGACTTATTCGCATCGGCACCTTTTCTAGCGTTTCTTGTCATTGGCTGCCCGGTTTGATGAAGGATTTTAAGAAACAATACCCGGCTGTACAGTTCGAGTTACATCAAGGGGATTATACGGATATTTCCCATTGGATTAAAGACGGGAGCGTGGACTTTGGCTTTGTGAACCCAAAGGCAGTCTCGAACCTAACGACCATTCCCTTGAAAGAAGATGAGATGCTCGCCGTATTACCAACCCAACACCCTTTAGCCGCTCATCCCAAAGTCTCCTTGAAGGAATTAACCAAGGACCCTTATATCCTTTTAGATGAGGGCGAATTTAGTGAACCATTAACGATTTTTAACCAACATAACTTTCAACCCAATATTCAATACCGTGTATATGATGATTATTCGATTATGTCGATGATCGAACAAGGGCTTGGCATTTCCATTTTGCCAAAGCTTGTCTTAAGCAGATGTCCCTACCAGATTGTCACAAAACCCATCTCGCCAGCTGTTGTTCGGACTATCAGTCTAGCATACAAGGACAAGAGAGTTTTGCCGATTGCCAGCAGGTATTTTATCGATTTTATCATCGAGAAGTATAGCAATCCCATATGAAAAGCGTTCCTCTTATAACAGGAACGCTTTTCATATACGAATCAATGGATTTCCTCATTGGAGATTAATTTGACCAAACGCTTCGGCGCCGCCCGGCAATAGCCTTCATAAATGTACCCCTTAAGCTCTTCCCAGTTTTGATTTTGAGCGATGTAACGAGAGGTCCATCCATGCTGGCCGATATAAGGTGTCTTAAAATACCCTGGCTGCTGAATCAAAAACTCTTGTGTGGTCGGCAAAGTTTTAATCGCTGTCGAAACACCCTCCTTATTCTCCCCCATCATGACAAACGGTTTATCCTTCACGCGGAATGAAGTATGGCCAAAGCCATCGATTTCCTCGGTGACCTCAGGCAGTTCCATACAAATTCTCCTAATCTTATCCAGTACCGCTAATCCTTCATTGGATGAAATCTGTTTATGGTGTTCCATCAATTTAGCCCCCTATTATTGTCTAAATAAAATCATACCCCAAAGAAGGCTAAAACTTCCATATACACAATCTGTTCAACATTCATTTTCCAGATTTAAAAAGTCACTAATTCCCTTAACATGTTCCCCTTTAGGATAGTTATGGTACAGTAGACTCGCTAACCTCACCGGATCGCCAAAGAAATACCGTTCATAATGCGTTTGTCTAGTGCCGAAGGAGCTCATCGTCAAATCCCATGCTAAGCGGAAGATTTTCACTCGGTCGTCTGCGGGCTTGCTTGCCCCTTGCAGATATTTAGCAAGATCTGATCGAATTTCAGATTGAAAGTCTTTTTCGGTTGGCAGCGATATCATTCCGCTTGCCCCGATTAACTGAATGATTTCACTAAAGCGGGGATAAATCCGCGGGAAGACGCTATTGGCCACTTGAAGAGGGATCATACTCGGTCTCATAAATCCCCATTCATCTAGAGCCGCATCATTTTCGGATTTCTCTATGAGTGCTTTCATCGTTTCAAGACCAGTAATGATTTCAGACAGCTTTTCCTGAATATGCTGATACTCACTGACATTAATCGTCTCGACCAACAGTTCGGCGACGCCGAGCATAAATTCTGTTTTGGCAATCTGCCTTGTCACCGCTTGATGCGTAGCAAATGGCTGAAACGAGCATCTCTGCATAAATTCAGTAGCCGCCTCGACATTATCGTAAAAAAAGACGCGTTCCCATGGCACCAAGACATGGTCAAAAACAAGGATTGTATCCATCTCTTCGTATCTTGAACTAAGCGGATGATTAAAAATCGATTCACCACCGACAAACGATTCGCGGCAGATAAATTTTAATCCTTTTGTATCTGTGGGAATCGAAAAGGCAAATGCTTCATCTGTATCAAAGTACATTCTTGGTGCATTATATACCAAGATTTCATCTGTTAATCCTCCTTGAGTTGCCAGGAGGCGGGCCCCATGAATCACGATTCCCTTTTCATTTTTATCAATGATCTTAGCCGAAATCGGTTCCTTTGAACTCCCATAATAGAGCTGGGAACGATTCACCTGCGGGGTAATAAAGGTATGGGTAAAAGAGAGGTCGTTTTCCCTGGCTCGTTCGTATAACGCCTGTATATTTTCAGGAAAACAATTCTCTTTATTTTTTAAAATGTCCTTGGAGGAGGCGAAGCTCATAACCACCGAGTTCATGTAGTCAGGACTTCTCCCCATCATGCCATGCGTTTGCCTTGCCCAGATTTCCATCATCCTTCGCCTGCGCCGTAAATCCTCTTTCGTTTTTGGCTGCAAAAAAGAAAGACCAATTGACTCCTTGGTTTCGGGTGATGTATAGGTCATGATCTCTTTTAGATCAGCGTTTTGCTGTAAATCATAAAGGTATGCTTTCGTTTGCAGGATCCCTTTGAAAGCTGGATGTTCAGAGATGTTACCGGCTATTCTTTTTCCGTCATACCAAATTTCCGTCTTCATCCGATTTATACGCTCGATAAATTCCTTTCCGTTTATAGCACCCATAATTCCACTCCCATATTTGTACGAGTATAGCTAGTTTTATATTATTGACAAACAGTGAAGCCTGTTCCTCTTTTTTCAGAAAGGATAAGCCTTGATTTTTTTTTCAAAAATAAAAAAGGGCACGATTCTAGTTTGAATCGTGCCCTCTCTTCACCTGGTTAGCCCATTACAAGAATGAAGCACCAACGATGATTAACAGAATGAACAATACTACAATCAATACAAAGCTGCCGCCGCCATAGCCGCCGCCGTAGCCATAACCGCCGTATCCGTACCAACCCATACTTTTCACCACCTAACTGAAAAATATTTTTCTTTCAATTCTATATGTATTGCGAAAGACAAGTATTGATTGGACAAAATCACTATGATTTCGACAAAATAAGTAATTTGACTAAAAAGCTCAGCATTTTTGGATTCGACTTGGCAGGATTAAGTACTATACGCATTTGACTGGAGGCATATGGGACAAAGCACTTTGATATCTTCATGAAATGTCCCATAGACCGGTTCTATGAGTAAAAGCCGCATTGAAGTCAGCTCAAAATGTCCCATAGACTGACTCTATGGGACAAAACCTCCTTGATTCCTTCTAGAAATGTCCCATAGATTGGTTCTATGAGACAAAACCTCTTTGAACTCATCTTGAAATGTCCCATAGACCGTTTCTATGGGACAACACCTCTTTGAACTCAT
>NZ_JBALPP010000024.1:19883-28151 GCF_036965425.1 Neobacillus drentensis
AATGTCCCATAGACCGTTTCTATGGGAAAAAACCTCTTTGAACTCATCTCGAAATGTCCCATAGACCGTTTCTATGGGACAAAACTATCCCTTATCCTTGATTAAGTCAGTGCCATATGAATTATCGATAGCGCAAAGCCATTCACCTTGTGAATTTTTCTTAAACACGTAGGTGGCTCTTCTTTCCATGGAAAAATCCGATTCTGTTTTATCAGCATCCAGGAGCGTTTGCGAAAGAACAAGCGCAGTATCTCCTGCTTCTAAAATAATCATTTCCCCCTGTGTCGGCACAAGACTGTTATTGAAATATTGGGCAATGGCAATAAAAGCTTTTTTGATTTCCGCTTTCCCGCGGGCAATCATTCCAGGCTTTACAACCAAAATGGCATCATCCGTATAGTAATTCATCAGGGTATCAAAGTCCTCTTGCTTAATGGCCATATCACACTTCTTAATTAGCTCTTTTAACTCATGTTCCATCCTAGATCCCTCCTCATATCTCTAAGCTAATAATTTCATATTTTTCAACCTAATGCCAACTAAACCAAAAAACAGCCTAGTGAGAGAGCGTCTCACTAGGCATAGATCGGGACATTTTTATTTATGCATATGATGCCATTTTTGAAATTGTTCATGACCGGGTCCGTGGCCATGGTGATGGTCTGAATGGGAAGCAGCACCGCCGCCAAAGCCAATCACCAATCCAACGGCGAACACACATATAGAATAAATCACTCGGTGTTTCCGTTTATGACGAAAATGGCTAAATTCTTCTTTTAATTCGCTTTTAATTTCATCCTTCAATGCTTGGATATCAACCTGAGGCTGTTCTTGTGGTTCATTTTCCATATTCCCACACCTCCTTTTACGTAATATATGGAGGTCTGGGCATATCCTTTATTAACGAATTGTTAAATTTTTTGAAACTTTTTAGTGTTAATGACGAAGATTAGGTTTCACGGAGTATTGGACAATTTTTGCGCTACTTTGGATAAATTTCTGAGTGGTTTGGACAATTTCGTGGTGATTTTGGACATTTTTTTCCTAGCTTTGGACATTTTCCAAGCCGTTTTGGACATTTAGACAAAAAATGGCACCCAAAACTTAGTGCGCTTCGACCAAACCCGAGGAAAGGCACCGCTTCTTTTTTTCAAAATCCAGTCATATGATTAATCAAAAAGACTGGACAAGGTGATTGTTATTATTCAGACATTATTAGCGACGATTATCGGCAGCTTGCTGGTTGGAATTGGGGTGAATGGGTTTCTTGTCCCCCATCATTTAATAGACGGCGGTATCCTTGGAATTGCTTTAATCCTTCACTATTTCTTCGAGTTTCAAACAGGAATTACAATGGTTGCTTTAAGCCTCCCTATATGTATTTTTTCAGCCATGCACCAAAGAGGTTATTTTTTCACCAATATCCAAGGATTACTCGCTTCATCGTTTTTTATTGATTTGCTCGCTCCATTACGAACTCAATTTCTCATCTCCCAGTTTGCAAGTGCCTTAATTGGGGGAGCCGTCATTGGAACGGGTGTGGGTCTCATGCTCCGCTATAAAACCAGCACGGGAGGCACCGACCTGCTTGCCAAAATCATTTCGAGGGTCATCCCTATAAATTTGGCACTCGCCATTATCATCCTGGACGGGATCATTATTTTGGCAGGGCTTGCTGTTCTCGAAGTGGACAACTTCCTTTATTCCTGTATGGCGATATGTACCGTTGGTTTAGTGACGGCCTTAATTGAGGGGAGATAATTTTTGCATGTGGGTTTGGCCGACACTAATGGGAGTCCGCTTTTTCAATGGGCTGCCTTCTCATTACCCAATGAAAAAAGAGCAGCACTAAGCATTGAACCGCTAAATATACACTAAAGGAATAAGAGAGCTGCCAGCCTTTATAGGTAAACACACCCAACTTTTGATTAATCCATTCAAACAACGTTCCTCCAGCCGTGCAAAGAACGAGATAAAGCAAAATCCAATACCCTCTAATGTTCCATTTGTCATAAAAGTAAAGAAACAAATAAGAAAAAGGGGCATATAAAAAGTAGGTAATCAAATCAAATAAATCGTAATTAGGTGTATCCATGATATTATATAAATCAAGCTTAGGCGAAGCGAGCAAATGATCGGAAAGCCTCGCAATCGTTGTGCCGATTAACAAAAAAAGGACCGATAAACTTCGAGGAAATCTTCTCGGCAAAAGAAAAACAACAAGATAGGACAGGCCAACACAAAGAAGCAGAAACCATTCGTTTTCATCAAATTTCTCTGGCAACGGAAGCATCTATTCGCGAATCCCTTCTTTTCTCATTAAATTTCGGTACCATGCTAATGCCAAGTGGACAATCAACACAATAAATGTTTGGAGGATGAAAGAAAGCCAAAAGGGCCAGCCCTTATAGGTAATGACATCCCATTCTACCAGCCAGCGTTCAACCCCAGATTGAATGCCTACAAATAAACCTGTCCATATCCATTTAAACAATGGAGATTTAAAAATGGGCTGTAAATTGAAATAACTCAGCCAAATAAACGGATAGATAATGGTTTCATACACCCGGAAAATAATAAAGAGTTCCGTTTCATTCGCGATAGTCCAAACATCTAAATTGATATACAAGATGGCGCAATAGCTGGTAACGAGGAACTCCAAAATCATGAGAATAAAAATGTTTTCAAATAAGTGAAGTCGCTTCTTCATGATATAATATGAAACCAACAGTATAATTGCGGCATCTATGATTAAGGTAAGTTTCATATTTATAGTATTCTTAAAGAAACTGAAAACTATTCAGCGAAAAAAGGAAAATAGAAGGATTTCACTTTCTTCTATCATTTTTTACAATACATACGAGGGGGTAAAAAAACATGTTAAAAAGAATAGTCATCCTTGCGATACTTTCATCTATATTAATTGTTTTAGTATTAGTAAAATCTCATTCAGTTGCGCCTGTAGACAAAACAAGTACTAATGCCGCGCAGTACACAACGCTAGAATACAAGATTAGCGACATTAAAGGAAATCAATATTATGGAAAAAGTGAAGACGGGACAGGAATCCAATTTTCTGCAGATAAAATCGTCTCCGGTGACAAGATCAACGTTGATGATGAGGTCATTTGTTATTTTGAAAAAGATAACTTAGGTAAAGGAATAGTGAAAGTCGAGAAGAAATAATAATACCGGTTGAAAGGGCAGGGAGAGAATAGATGCTGTACATATGGGATATCGAGAAGATCATTGAAAATACATTGCGTGAGCACAATTTAACGATTAATTATGAATTTAACAATAATCTGCCTGCTCCGATGAGTTACAATGTATCGACAAATACAATAAAGTTTAACTACATACAAGTAAACGGCTACTTGGCTAAAATTAATTTTAAAATAAAAGAAACCGATGAAAACTTAATTAAAATTATTCTTTATCATGAAATCGGCTATTATTTAGATTTTAAGAAAAACAAACATGATTTGAGGATTCTGAAGTACGGTGAAGATGATGAAATCGAGCAGCTTAAAACTAAAATAGAAACCAATGCTTGGGAATATGGCAGAGCGATGGTCCCTGAACAACTCGTGAAAGCCTATGATCAAGTACGGGAATTAGATAAACTGATGCTAAAATAAAAAGCCTCACATGGAGGCCCGTACTAGAATTTATTGTAAATCGACCAGGGTCATGGTTTGACCCCTTTTTCCCTCAAGAGTCAGTGTTGCATGTCCCCCTTGACGGTTAAATAATTCATTGATCATATTGCCTGAGGCTTTTGCGCAATTCGTTTTCCCATCAGCCGTGATAAAACGAAACGTTCCATGCGGGTCTACCCCGCTAATATAAGCTGTGACTTGAATGCGATAGGTATCAGCTTCAGCAGCAACTGGAACTTTAATTTTTTGTCCAACCCTCAGTTTAGATGGATCCACTGCTGGATTCAGCTCTTGAATGGATGAAACAGGCACACCTAATGCTTTCGCGATCTTTGTGAAAGTATCACCGCTCTTGATCACATACTCAGACGCATTCGTTGTTGTTGTTGCCTGTTCCTTTTTCGTTAAATAGGCTGCACTAACAAACCCCGTTTGGCCATGAAAACTAACTTGAGCCCAGCCATTCACCATCGATTTCACTATCACAGTATCATTTAATTTTAACGAGCCTACTACCGCACTAGTCGTGGAAGCTGCCGCTCTCATTCTTAACGAATCTGCCGTTACATACATGGTCTGTGATTCAGCTGTCACAGCCGTTTGGCTCGGGACGGATGAAAGATAATCAGCCTTCACAAAACAAACTCGTCCTTTTATCAGAATACCTGCCCATCCGTTTTCTACGAATGAAACCTTCACCATATCCCCTTTTTTATATGTACCAAGAATACTGCTTTCCGTGCTCGGGTTTGACCGGACATTAAGGGCTGTCGCGTTAACCATTCTGTTTTCCACTTTGGGTAAAAGAATTTTTTTACCGTCAATCGCAGTCAGCCCATTGGCATCTAGTATTTCTTGTGCTGTCACCCCATGTTCCGCAGCGATCGCTTCAATACTGTCACCGTTTTTAACCTGATACGTATATTCCTGAATAAAAGCGGCATTGGCACTCGTTCCTAAAAAACCAAGTACAATAGTAAAAATACCCGTCACGACCAGTTTTTTTAGAGAACTCTTTTGAATCCATTGGTGAACCTGTGAAACATAGGTATCCCAATGATCACGAATATCACTTAAAATTCTTTTAATGTCTAATACATTACGAATATGAAAAAAATGCTCGTTATAATATTCACGTTTTTCCATCCTGGAAGTGAAAACAGGTACACTTTGGGACCGCTTGCTTTTCCCATGTGTTATCTTCCTGCTTAATGTTAATTCCCCACCGGTAAAAATTTCATTAGTTGTAATAATCAATTCTCTTTCTCCCCCACAAAAATACTGCGTTCTTTTTATAAAATGAAGTAAATCCCCATATATATGTATAATTCGACGAGATCCATCATTTTCTGTCCATATTTGCTATAAATAGTCGAATATGGGTATAGGGGAATATAATTCCTATTAAAATGTTTCCTTCACAATGCGATAAATGGCAGCCGAAATCTTCTTGATATCCCTCTGTTTATCCCGAACATTCAGAAGGACAACGATGGAGGTTTTATCCTTGTAATAAACATGGAGCGACTCCCAGCCCCCGACAACGCCTCTGCTGTAAATGCGGTCGTCTTTATGATAAACACCGAGACCATAACTCGATTTTGGCCCGGGTGTGACCATTTCCTTTACACTTTGCTTGGTTAGGAGCTTCCCGGTCATTAAGGCTTCATCAAACAGAGAGAGATCCTGTGCCGTTGCATAAATATCACCGCAGCCAAAAAGCAAAGATGGATTCAGTTTACTTGATTGTAAAAACTGCCCTGCCACCTTGAAATAACCCTTTGAAGAAAATTTCCCAGAGTTAATAAAACCGGCATTGACCATGGAGGCCTTATGAAAAATATTTTTTTCAATATAATCATGCAGAGTGCCGCCTGTTACCTGTTCTACAATATAACCTAGGACCATATAGTTGATATCGTTATACTCCCATTTTGTCCCAGCCGGAAATTTAACTACGGCCTTCTTAATAATGTCCTTAGGGTTTTTGACACCTGTGTGCCAAATGGACCCCTTGATTCCTGAGGTATGATTTAACAAATGTGCGATCTTCACATTTTTCGGAAGGGTCGGGACATATTTGGATACGGAGTCTTGTATCCTCAACATTCCTTTTTCTTGAAGCTGAAGTATACAAACAGCAACCATGGTTTTCGTGATCGAACCAATCGGATAAGTAGTGGTCGAACGATTTAACGTCCTTTCCGAAATATCTGAATACCCTGCCCCCTCAGAAAACAACGTGCTACCGTTTTTCGCAACGGCAATACTGCCACTAACATGGTTGGAAACCAAATACTCTCTGATTTTCTTCTGCATTTCAGAATCGGAGACAGCAGCAGGCTCTATAGAACCTTGGGCAATAAGAGATTCTGAAAATGAGCTATTAAAAAAACCGAACACAATAATGGCTATTAAAAGGATTTTCATTAAAAAACCTCATTTTCAGGTATTTACTCAGTTTATTATATTTAAAAAGATTCACCCATATACTTCCATCATCAAATCAAAAAAGACAATTGTCTTTTTTGATGATCTTAATTTACGCCGCCTGAGTTTGATGCTGCGCTTGCATTTCTCTTCTGAATAGCATTGATTCCCATTACGACCGCTATAAGCTCCTCATTCGTAACCTTTTCATTAAAATTAGTCAGTTGGTAGGCTGGGGATGCAAAGAAGCCGCTAACCTTTTCAAACCGTCCAACCGGGTTGGATTGCTCATCCATAATTTCATACTGTCTTGAGAAGGGTTCTGCTTTAATATGATAAACACCACGTCCATAGGCATCATATTCATATTTTTTCGATAAAAAGGCCAACTTTTCTTTAAGGATACCGATTTCTTCCTCATTAGAATTGTAGATTCGCCACTTATTACTAAAGAAGGTGAATTTACCGGTAACGACAATATTTTCGTTCTTATCCAGCACATCAATACTCGAAGAAAAGGCACTCTTTAAATCTAGCTCTCCTACCATTTCTTTTGAACTATTAAAAATTTCCGTCCTTCCGGATGAAAAAAAATTATCTTTAAAAAAAAGTGCTTTATCGTTCACCTGTCTCCCCCCAGTTCTTTTCCTAAAATACGATTATCTTAGAAAAAAGTTCCATAGTGAGGTGGAAAATAGATAGTATTTTTATCTAGATCGTCTTTTTCTCTGTCGCAAAAACGTAGGAACATCCAGCGATTCTTCTTGTGCTTCTGAATGTCGGCCATAATCCTGATCAGGTTCGATATGGTTTACCCGATTAGGTTGTTGTGTACGTAGCTCCCGTTGATACGGATTAGATCTTTCAATGATAGGCGGCTGGGAAGACGGTTGTACTACTGCCTCTACTTCCTCATTGAATCCAGTGGCAATAATCGTGACAATGATTTCATCCTTTAAGTGCTCGTTAATGACGGAACCAAAAATCATATTTAATTCCTCATGGGAAGCAGCAGCAACGATTTCAGCTGCCTCCTGAACTTCGAAAAGGCTAAGATTTCGACCGCCAGTGATGTTCATGATCACGCCCTGGGCTCCATTGATGGAGGTTTCGAGGATCGGGCTGTTTAAGGCTTTCTGTGCGGCCTCCGCGGCGCGATTGCTTCCAGTAGCAATCCCAATTCCCATTAAGGCTGTCCCTTTATGGGACATGACCGTTTTCACATCAGCAAAGTCAAGGTTGATTAAACCAGGCACAGCAATTAAATCGGAAATCCCTTGAACACCCTGGCGGAGGACGGCATCCGCTTCACGGAAAGCCTCAATCATGGGGGTATTTCGATCGACAATCTCTAATAAGCGATCGTTTGGAATAATAATTAAGGTATCTACTGCTTCCCTCATGGCCTCAATTCCACTTTCCGCGTTCATTGCCCGTTTCTTTCCTTCAAATTTGAACGGACGCGTGACCACTCCAATGGTAAGGGCACCAAGCTTTCGGGCAATTTTCGCAATGGCCGGTGCTGCACCTGTCCCTGTACCGCCGCCCATTCCAGCTGTAACGAAAACCATGTCGGCTCCTGCTAACACTTCTTCCATCTGCTTTTTGCTTTCTTCTATCGCCAATTTTCCTATTTCCGGATTAGCACCTGCTCCTAAACCCCTAGTTAACGATGAACCAATTTGCATCTTAATCTCTGCTTGAGATTGATTGATCGCTTGGGCATCCGTATTCACCGCAATAAATTCTACACCTTCCACTCCGTCCTCAATCATTCGGTTCACAGCATTGTTCCCCCCGCCGCCAACACCTACAACTTTAATCGTGGCCAATTGGTCCATATTTGCAGCAAATTCCAACATGATCCTTCCCCCTCGTTTCCACTGATTTGTTTTACTAAGAATCAAGGCTATCCGTTTTTTACTTAGTAGTCTATGAAACATTAATTTGCCTGTCCAGTTAAGTTTTACCTACTTTTTATAAAACAGGAAAATAAGCACAAGGTAATTGGAAAAAAGGTCCTGCTTACGGAGGGATTCTACAATAATGAGGAGGTATCCTACAATTTTCAGGTTACATCCTACAAATTTGAGAGAGGTTTCTACAAAAATTAAGCCTTATTCTACAATTGCGGTTATATTCTTTTAATTCGAAGGTGGGATTCTACAATATTAGG
>NZ_JBALPP010000025.1:1543-4602 GCF_036965425.1 Neobacillus drentensis
ATAGAAGAAGTAACCAAGTAAAAACCGAGTAATCGCCATTTTAGTTTTTCTCTCTATTTATTAGAGTAAAACCTTTTAGGTTAAGTTAGAAAGGGCGCACGGTGGATGCCTTGGCACTAGGAGCCGATGAAGGACGGGACTAACACCGATATGCTTCGGGGAGCTGTAAGTAAGCTTTGATCCGGAGATTTCCGAATGGGGGAACCCACTGCTCGTAATGGAGCAGTATCTTTACCTGAATACATAGGGTATTGAAGGCAGACCCGGGGAACTGAAACATCTAAGTACCCGGAGGAAGAGAAAGCAAACGCGATTCCCTAAGTAGCGGCGAGCGAAACGGGAACAGCCCAAACCGAAAGGCTTGCCTTTCGGGGTTGTAGGACACTCAACATGGAGTTACAAAGGAACGGGGTAGATGAAGCGATCTGGAAAGGTCCGTCATAGAAGGTAAAAACCCTGTAGTTGAAACTTCGTTCCCTCCTGAGTGGATCCTGAGTACGGCCGGACACGTGAAATCCGGTCGGAAGCAGGGAGGACCATCTCCCAAGGCTAAATACTCCCTAGTGACCGATAGTGAACCAGTACCGTGAGGGAAAGGTGAAAAGCACCCCGGAAGGGGAGTGAAAGAGATCCTGAAACCGTGTGCCTACAAGTAGTTAGAGCCCGTTAATGGGTGATAGCGTGCCTTTTGTAGAATGAACCGGCGAGTTACGATTACATGCAAGGTTAAGTTGAAGAGACGGAGCCGCAGCGAAAGCGAGTCTGAATAGGGCGTATGAGTATGTGGTCGTAGACCCGAAACCAGGTGATCTACCCATGTCCAGGGTGAAGTCCAGGTAACACTGGATGGAGGCCCGAACCCACGCACGTTGAAAAGTGCGGGGATGAGGTGTGGGTAGCGGAGAAATTCCAATCGAACTTGGAGATAGCTGGTTCTCTCCGAAATAGCTTTAGGGCTAGCCTCACGTTGTTAGAGTCTTGGAGGTAGAGCACTGTTTGGACTAGGGGCCCTCATCGGGTTACCGAATTCAGACAAACTCCGAATGCCAAAGACTTATCCGTGGGAGTCAGACTGCGAGTGATAAGATCCGTAGTCAAAAGGGAAACAGCCCAGACCACCAGCTAAGGTCCCAAAGTTTACGTTAAGTGGAAAAGGATGTGGAGTTGCTTAGACAACCAGGATGTTGGCTTAGAAGCAGCCACCATTTAAAGAGTGCGTAATAGCTCACTGGTCGAGTGACTCTGCGCCGAAAATGTACCGGGGCTAAACGTAACACCGAAGCTGTGGATTGACATCGTAGATGTCAGTGGTAGGAGAGCGTTCTAAGGGCGTTGAAGCTAGACCGTAAGGACTGGTGGAGCGCTTAGAAGTGAGAATGCCGGTATGAGTAGCGAAAGACGGGTGAGAATCCCGTCCACCGTATGCCTAAGGTTTCCTGAGGAAGGCTCGTCCGCTCAGGGTTAGTCGGGACCTAAGCCGAGGCCGAAAGGCGTAGGCGATGGACAACAGGTTGATATTCCTGTACCACCTCTTTATCGTTTGAGTGATGGGGGGACGCAGGAGGATAGGGTAAGCGCACTGCTGGATATGTGCGTGTAAGCAGTTAGGCTGGTGAATAGGAAAATCCGTTCACCATAAGGCTGAGCTGTGATGCCGAGGGAAATTTAGTACCGAAGTTCCTGATTCCACACTGCCAAGAAAAGCCTCTAGCGAGATAAAAGGTGCCCGTACCGCAAACCGACACAGGTAGGCGAGGAGAGAATCCTAAGGTGAGCGAGAGAACTCTCGTTAAGGAACTCGGCAAAATGACCCCGTAACTTCGGGAGAAGGGGTGCTTTTTGAGGTGAATAGCCTCGAAGAGCCGCAGTGAATAGGCCCAGGCGACTGTTTAGCAAAAACACAGGTCTCTGCGAAGCCGCAAGGCGAAGTATAGGGGCTGACGCCTGCCCGGTGCTGGAAGGTTAAGAGGAGGGGTTAGCGCAAGCGAAGCTCTGAATCGAAGCCCCAGTAAACGGCGGCCGTAACTATAACGGTCCTAAGGTAGCGAAATTCCTTGTCGGGTAAGTTCCGACCCGCACGAAAGGCGTAACGATCTGGGCACTGTCTCAACGAGAGACTCGGTGAAATTATAGTACCTGTGAAGATGCAGGTTACCCGCGACAGGACGGAAAGACCCCGTGGAGCTTTACTGTAGCCTGATATTGAATTTTGGTACAGCTTGTACAGGATAGGTAGGAGCCTGAGAAGCCGGAGCGCCAGCTTCGGTGGAGGCGTCGGTGGGATACTACCCTGGCTGTATTGAAATTCTAACCCGCACCCCTGATCGGGGTGGGAGACAGTGTCAGGTGGGCAGTTTGACTGGGGCGGTCGCCTCCTAAAGAGTAACGGAGGCGCCCAAAGGTTCCCTCAGAATGGTTGGAAATCATTCGTAGAGTGTAAAGGCACAAGGGAGCTTGACTGCGAGACCTACAAGTCGAGCAGGGACGAAAGTCGGGCTTAGTGATCCGGTGGTTCCGCATGGAAGGGCCATCGCTCAACGGATAAAAGCTACCCCGGGGATAACAGGCTTATCTCCCCCAAGAGTCCACATCGACGGGGAGGTTTGGCACCTCGATGTCGGCTCATCGCATCCTGGGGCTGTAGTCGGTCCCAAGGGTTGGGCTGTTCGCCCATTAAAGCGGTACGCGAGCTGGGTTCAGAACGTCGTGAGACAGTTCGGTCCCTATCCGTCGTGGGCGCAGGAAATTTGAGAGGAGCTGTCCTTAGTACGAGAGGACCGGGATGGACGCACCGCTGGTGTACCAGTTGTCTTGCCAAAGGCATCGCTGGGTAGCTATGTGCGGACGGGATAAGTGCTGAAAGCATCTAAGCATGAAGCCCCCCTCAAGATGAGATTTCCCATAGCGTCAAGCTAGTAAGAACCCTGAAAGATGATCAGGTTGATAGGTCAGAGGTGGAAGCGCGGTGACGTGTGGAGCTGACTGATACTAATCGTTCGAGGACTTAACCAAGTCATTAGGTGAACTCGTTTTTACAATACTTCTTCTGCATTATCTAG
>NZ_JBALPP010000026.1:0-20360 GCF_036965425.1 Neobacillus drentensis
GCTAATAAGGGGGTAGCATTAATACATCATATTGCTAGCAATTATATAGGAGGTTGATATTAAATAATAACATGATGCTAGAATAAAAAAAGAACACAGCTTCGAAAGTGTGTTCTTCTTTATTTGACGGCTTTTCTCGTACTCTCCGACGCAAAATCGGCAATGATGACGAGAATCATATAGCATAACAATAATAAGGTAATCTCGGTATATTGAAAAAAGCTCATCGCTAATTTAAATTCCATTCCTAAACCACCAGCACCGACAAATCCTACCACAATCGTGGTCCTCATGATGACTTCCCATCGATAAAGAATATACGTAAGAAATCTAGGTAACACGGTCGGCAGGATACCGTAAAACAGTATCTGAATCTTAGACGCACCGGCAGAAGCTAGATTACGAATGGGTCTCGGATCCATATCCTCAATGACCTCCGCCCACAGCTTCCCAAGAATACCAAAATTGTGAAGCGCAAGTGCAATCGCTCCAGGCAAAAGCCCGGGTTTAAAAATAAAAATAATCATCATCGCCCAAACAAGCTCGGGGACCGCCCGTGAAAAAATATAAATAATCCGAACGATTCCGAAGAGAGGCCAGTTATACCATTTTTTTACTGACGTCAAGCTTCCATTGGCCATATTTCTAGCAGCCGGAATTACCGTAATAAAGGCAGCAATCGTTGCAAAACCAATGGCCATAATACTCATCTCGAGTGTTTCCAGGGTTAGTTTTAAAGCAGATGACCATCCGCTTGCATCCAAGAATGCAGGGTGTTTTTCATTCACCCCAACTAGGCCTCCAAAGAACTTTTTCGCATATTCAAGATTTTTATCCGATAGCAATTCCAATAAATTTGCCTTATCTCCGCTAGTAATATATACCCAAGAACCGATAATAAGTACAAATGCCAAAAGAGCTGAACCCCAGCCAGGGCTGAATCCTTTCCGGCGCTTTCGTTCCGTTAGGGCTTTTCGGACCGAATTACTCCAAACATCTACTAATAAAACAAGCCCAATTAGAAATAATACATAAGTCCAAACTTGATCATATTTCAAATCAGCAAGCGATAGCTGAATTTGATAACCCAACCCTCCAAGACCCACAAAACTCATAATTGCGGAGGAACGGATCGAACACTCGAACCGGTACATTGTGTAGCTGATCAGATCCGCCCAAACGAGGGGAAGATACCCATAAAAAAGGGTTTGAAGCCTGGAAGCGCCAGTGGATTTTAAAGCCTTAATTGGCTCGATAGGGACATCACTTAACATATCAGCAAAAATTCGTCCAAGTATCCCGCCATAAGGAATGGCAAGTGCAAAAATGGCCGCATATGGAGACAACCCAACCGCAGCGACAAAAAGCCAGGCCCAAATGAGCTCATGGATGGAACGGGTAAATCCTAAAACACCCCTAAAAAATATCTTAGATGTAAGACGGGCAACCCTGCTCGAAGTTAACGTACCGGAAGCAAGAATACCAACGACAAACGCATATATGATAGCAAGTGACATCCCGGCGACAGCGTAGGCAAGGGTTATCCAGGCTGCCTCAATGCCCTTCATTAAAACATCCGACGAAAAATCTGGATGAAACAGACCTTCAAAAATCTGCAGCATGGTTGGAATACCACCTGCATGAAATAAATCAGTATTCCATTTAATGGAGAAGAGGCTCCAAATAAAAATGGCCGCCAACAATAAAGTCAGCATAAAACGATTATGCAATCGAAAGGAGGATACGAGTCTGCTCATTTTACCCGCGCTCCTTTAGTTGATAAAGGTCCGCTAACAACTCGTCCGTTACGTTTTCTGTTGGCAAATCAAAAAATAATTCTCCATTTTTAAGGGCAATGATTCTAGAAAAATATTTGCGCGCATATTCCACCGAATGCAAGCTGGCAATCATCGTTTGTTTTCGTTCTAAAACGATATTCGTGAGCATGGCCAATATATCATCTGCCCGGGCAGGGTCAAGCGATGCTACCGGTTCATCCGCTAAGATTATTTCCGGATTTTGAACCATTAATCTCGCCATTGCAACACGCTGTTGTTCGCCGCCTGATAATGTCGAAGTGATTTCGTATGCCTTGTCAGGTAAGCCAACTCGCTCAAGTGCTTGGATGGCCGCTGCTTTTTCTTGAGGAATGAGTAAGGAGAATAAGGATTTCATAAACCCCCAATCAGCTAATTTACCAGCCAACACATTATGAATCACGGCGAGTGGTCCAATTAGATCAAATTGCTGGCGAATTACGCCGACCTTTTTCGCAAAAACCTTACCTTTTCTATAAGAGGTTATGGACATGTTATCAATCAGTAAATCGCCATGCTCAAGTGAGAGCAGCCCCGCAATCGAGTTCAACAGCGTTGTTTTTCCCGCACCGCTTGGGCCAATCAAGGCTACTGTTTCTCCTCTGTTAATAGAAAAAGAAAGGGAAGATAGGGCTATCTTCCGCTCATAATGTTTTGATATGCTCTTTGCTTCAATCATTTTATATGAAGACATTTTAACACCTACTACTTAATGATCTTTAGCTCTTTCGCTACCTTTTCAATCTTTTGATAATTATCATTTTTAGTTTCTACAAATTTATCTGTTTGGAAAAAGTCCGTGATATCTTTTTGATCAGTTGTAATGGAAAGAATCGCGTCTTCTACTTTTTTCTTTGCACCTTTTCCGAATACATCATCGACATTGCTATTCATGGTCCAGTTATAGTCAAAGAAGGCAGGAGTAGTATAAAATACTTTGACTTTATTGGTATCAACCTTTCCCTCTTTTACAGCAACTTGCCAAACCGCTTCATTTAAAGCACCAGCTTTAAACGCACCTGATTCAACTAATTTATAAGTGGTATCATGTGATCCTGAAAAATTTGGTTTTCCGTCAAAGTCCGTATTTGGATTAATACCAGCTTCTGAAAGAAAATAACGTGGCATTAAATGTCCAGAAGTTGAACTTTCACTTCCAAACGTAAACGATTTTCCTTTTAAATCTTTAAGGGTATTAATTCCTGATCCGGCTTGAGTAATAAAGACCGAATGGAATTCTGCATCTCTTGGTCTTTGAGCGAACGAATCAGCATCTGGCACAAGGTTTCTTGCTTGCACACTTGTCAAACCGCCAAACCATGCCATGTGGATTTCACCACGTTGAAATCCCGTAACAAGGGCTGCATAGTCAACAGAAGGAACGAATTCAACCTTCATACCCGTTTTTTCACTTAAATATTTCGCAACTGCCGTCATTCCTTTTTCAAGGTCTGCAGCATTTTGGTCTGGAATGGCACCAATTTTAAATACTTCCGTGGTTTTTTTGGTTTCTTTTTTCTCTTCACTTGCTTTATCATTCTTTTGACCGCAAGCTGCAAGTGAGAATACTAACATTGCAAGAATGATCACTGAAAGCCATTTTTTCATTTTAAAATACACCTCGTTTAATTTTGTAAATAGTATAAATGTCTTAGCCTATTTCATTATAAGTAAAGGATATTATCGAATAAATTCAATAAATCTATTTATCCTATCGATATCCATCGATTATTTGAATAGTAAAATAGTGGTAAAACTCTGAAAATCCAGTATTAATAAGAAAACCCCTGCTAAAACGGCAGGGGGTTGACTGTTTTTCTTAAACTGTTAATTGTGACCATTCTTCGACATTCCAAACTTTTGTAATCCAATCTTCATAGGTCCCCGAATGTATGCGATAAATTTTCGACGTTTAATAAGCTCATTTTTTGTAATCCTCGCTTTGTTCAAGAATTATTACATTATTACAAAATAATAGAATTTCATAGATTCGACTAGGTTTTTTTGTGTGAAAAATACTGTAAATAAATTGGGGATGATGCATATTCCTTCTTAAAATGAGGATAATCTAAATAAAAAGGAAAATTTTATGATTGGACTTTTAATTGCGATAATACTATATAATTTTATAGCCTTTAAAATTAAAAGAAGAATGAGCTCCAATCAAATTGTTCACATTTGGTTTTTTACGATTGCCTTTGAGACGTTGTTTGATGTATTTGTCGAATTTAAATTTCATGCGTATTGGTATTTTTCTAAAGATATTGATTGGCGGGGAATCCTTCCTCATATTTTTTTAGTCCCTGCAGCCAATGTTATCTTTCTAAATTGGTACCCTCAAAAATCTTCAAAATGGAAACGGCTATTGTTCTTTTCCTTTTTTGTAGTCGCTATTTTACTATACGAACGGTTCACGTTACTGCCTCCTCCATGGGGATATTTTCATTATGGCTGGTGGAGACTGTGGCACTCGGCCATTCTTGACCCCCTCCTTTTGCTTATTTTACTGGGATTCTATAAGTGGATCTGTAAGTTAGAAAAGAAAGCTGCTTATAGATGAAAATTTATTTTTCCTAATGAAGGAGTTTAATCAAGCCCTTTAGCTTGTACATATCCTATTGAAAAGGATTGGAAGAAGGGGAAGGCTTGGATTTTAATAAAGACGGAATTACAATTGGGACTGTATCTGGGGGCATTGTAAATTTTGGCGGGGCGGTTTTTATTTCTCCCATTTCGGTTACAAAAACGGTCACAGGTTCAGGAAGTCAAAACACTGGAGGGAGCAGCACGAGAAATTCGGCACAAAATGCACCCATCCAAAATAATCTATCAGATTTAATAGAAATAGTAAGACGGAGCCTAGAATAGCTCCGTCTTTTATATTAGGACGCTTTTAGCTCATGAACATTTGTTTGCTCTTTGCCCCGCTTTGAGACATTAAACACTATGTTTAAGAAAATAGCGGTTAAGCTGCCAGCAACAATTCCATTGTTAGTTAGAATTTTGACGCTCTCTGGCAAATGGTCAAAAAGGGTAGGAACAGCGGTTACACCAAGTCCCATGCCAACAGAACAAGCAATAATCAATAGATTTTCTTGGGAAGCGAATTCTACTTTACTTAACATCTTAATTCCATAGGCGATAACCATTCCGAACATGGCCACCATTGCACCACCTAGAACAGGGGTAGGGATTACCGTGGTCAATGCCGCAATTTTCGGCACAAACCCTAGAAAAATAAGCATTCCACCCATCGTATAGATGACGTTTTTCCCTTTAACTCCAGAAAGCTGGACAAGCCCGACGTTCTGTGAGTAGGTGGTATATGGAAAGGCATTGAACAATGCGCCGATGATACTCGCAAGACCCTCAGCGCGGTAACCTTTGGTTAAATCTTTTTCCGATAATTTTTTACCCGTAATATCGCTAAGGGCAAAATATACACCTGTCGATTCTACCAAACTTACAATGGCAACTAATGTCATGGTAATAATTGGTGTCAATTCAAAAGAAGGGGTGCCAAAGTAAAATGGTTTTACCATATGGAACCATGAAGCATCACCCACAGCGGAAAAATTCACTTTTCCCATAATAGCCGCTGCCAGTGTACCGGCAGCTAAGCCCAGTAAAATCGAGATGGAACGAATAAATCCTTTTGTAAATCGATAAAGCAAAATAATAAACAGTAAAGTTCCGAAAGCTAAACTAATATTCGAAAGGGAACCAAAATCAGGACTGCCTTGACCGCCGGCAATGTTATTCATTGCAACCGGAATTAAAGTGATCCCAATAATGGTAACTACAGATCCAGTAACAACCGGTGGGAAAAATTTAATTAATTTTCCGAAAAAGCCAGAAATAAGAATCACAATAAGGCCAGATAGAAGGATGGAGCCGTAAATTGCTGAAATACCATATTGGCTTCCAATTGCGATAATTGGACCTACTGCCGTAAACGTACAGCCAAGGACGATGGGCAGGCCGATTCCAAAAAAGCGATTCTGCCAAACTTGTAAAATAGTTGCAATCCCGCACATTAAAATATCAATCGAAACTAAGTAGGTTAGTTGTTCCCCATCAAATTTTAGGGCGCCGCCTACGATAAGCGGGACAATGACCGCTCCTGCATACATTGCTAGTACATGCTGAATTCCTAAAGAAGCAATTTTGAATGGATGTTGTTTCATTAGACTAACTCCTCTACATTTTCGTTGACAAAGCTAACCTCTCCGTTTGAGAGAGAGGCAACTCTTGCTAAGGATTCGACCCTTAAGCCAGCCTCTTTTAGAAGTTGAGCCCCTTCCTGAAAGGACTTTTCAATGACGATGCCAATCCCGGCAATCTGTGCACCTGCCTGCTCCACAATTTCCACTAAACCAAGTGCAGCCTGACCATTGGCGAGAAAGTCGTCAATAACCAGCACTCGATCCTCATTTGATAAATATTTTTTTGAAAGAGATATTTCGTTTGTTTCGTTTTTAGTAAAAGAATGGACAGTGGCTGTCAATAAATCATCGTTTAGGGTTAACGATTTTCTTTTTCGAGCAAAAATAACAGGAACCTTCATATATAAACCAGCCATCACTGAAGGTGCAATGCCAGAGGATTCTATCGTTACGATTTTGGTGATTTTCTCATCTGCAAATCTTTCAGCGAATTCTTTTCCTATTGCTAGCATTAATTCTGGATCAATCTGATGATTTAAAAAGGAATCAACCTTTAACACATGTTCTGAAAGAACCTTTCCATCCTTTTTAATTCTGTCTTTTAATAATTCCATGTTGTACCCCCTAAGAAAAATAAAAAGCCCAAAAGCCATTACCCACACCAACATTTGAGTGGGGCAATGACCTTTGGGCTTATAACCGAAAGGAAAAAGAATAAGTCCGAATAAACGGCTTCTCATTACCCACTCATAGTCAGATTGTTAACGGCAATCCGGTAGAAACTTGCGGGCCATATCCCCGCGATTATATGAGTGAAACTTTTTATGAATTTATTCACATTATAGCATGCTGAATAGGTAAATCAATCATTTTTTACAAAAAAGCGAATAATTAAAGTTAATTTACAACTTTCGTTCGGTTTTTGAAAGAGTTTCCATGGATGGGAACCACAGGTAAAGACAAGCATTGAATAACCATTCACTTTCCTGTACTATTAATATTAGTCGTGTAGTCAGAAAATTCAAAATTAGTTCGCAAAAAAATACTAACCAGTCAGTAGATTGTTTGGAGGAATGAAAATGGTAGAAAAAATACGGCCTTATTGGCCAGACCAGCTTCCGGCCCAACTGGAATATTTGCAGGGCGAAAAGCCGCTAGTTGATTACTTAGAACAACACGGAAACCAACGGCCGAAAGATCTGGCTTATATTTTTTATGGCACAAAGATTACCTGGGGAGAGCTATTAGATTATGTAAACAAGTTCTCACATTATTTGCACGATAAAGGGGTTAAGAAGGGAAGCTGTGTTGCGCTCTACTTGCAAAACTGCCCGCAATATATCATCGCTCATTTCGCCATTCAAAAATTGGGCGGCATCGTCATCCCGTTAAACCCGATGTTTAAAGAAAATGAGTTGGTTTATTACTTAGAAGAAGCGCCGATAGAAGGAATCATTGCCGGTTCCGAAGGTATTCCCCTTATTAAAAAAGCAATCGAAAAAGTACGTCCTCTGAATTTTGTTGTTACAACCAACTATGATGATTTCCTCCCAGACCAAACAGAATGGAAGTTCCCTGATGAGTTCCGTTTTCCAAAGCAATCTTTTGCTGAAACAGAGCATTTTGTTGACATTCTTTACTCTGAAATACCATATGAAGCAAAAGAAAATGTGGATTTATGGAATGATGTCGGTTTAATGGTATTCACTTCAGGGACTACCGGGCGTCCAAAAGGGGCGATGCTCACCTACGGGAATGCCTTATTTAAAACGGCCGCCTCGGCACAAGCAAATGGACTGAGCCAGGATGAAATTCTTATGGCCAGTGCGCCATTATGCCATATCGCAGGAATGGTTATGGGGTTAAATACGCCGGTTTACTCTGGAAGACCCTGTGTCTTGTTTTTAAAATTCGATCCATTCACAACCGTTGAAGCCATTGAAAAATACAAAGTCAGTTATTGGTACAGCATTGCACCAATGAACTGGTCAATCTTACAAATTCCTGAAATTGCTGAGAAAGATTTATCGAGCTTAAAAACGAATTTAGCAACGAGTTTTGGTGTTCAAGTAACAAAAGAACTCGCTGAACAATGGAAAGATGTCACTAACGGCTGTGTTCTTTATGAAGCCGCTTACGGTCTAAGTGAGACCCATACCTGCGATACTTATATGCCTAAGGAAAAAATTAAATTTGGGTCCTGCGGCATTCCCGTATATGATACGGAAATTCGCATAATCAATCTTGAAACAGGAGAGGAGCAGCCTCCAGGTAACCAAGGGGAAATAATCGTAAAAAATCCGGGTGTATTTAAAGGTTATTTAAACCGCCCTGATGCCACTGCCGATACATTAAGGGATGGATGGGTTCATACCGGAGACATTGGCTGCCTTGATGAAGATGGTTATTTATTTTTCCAAGGCCGTGTAAAGGAAATGATCAAATCCTCGGGATATAGTATTTTTCCTGAAGATGTTGAAGCGCTGCTCAACTTACATCCTGCCATTGGTCAATCCGCAGTCATCGGAGTTCCTGACCCAGTAAAAGGGGAAGTAGTTAAAGCCTTTGTAGTTTTGAAGGACACGGAAAAAGAAAAAGTAGGGCCGGATGATATTATCAAGTGGTCGAAGGAGAATATGGCCGCCTATAAATATCCTAGGTATGTGGAAATAATTGAACAGCTGCCAGCTACACCATCTGGAAAAGTACTAAGAAAATTGTTAAAAGAGAATTAGGAGAGGGAACTCATGGATCATTTACAGCAATTAACTGGAGAACTTCAAGCAAAAAAAGAAACAGCCCTTTTAGGCGGAGGCAAGGATAAAATTGCGGCCCAGCATGGAAAGGGTTTGCAAACTGCTCGAGAGAGAATTGAAATGTTAGCTGACCACGGCACTTTCATGGAGCTCGGTATGTTAAATACTTCGGATGTGAAAGGTACAGAAGATAAAAGCTATGGTGACGGACTGATTGCCGGTGTGGGGAAAGTAAATGGAAGACCTGCTGTTATCCAAGCGGGAGACAAGACTGTTTTTGCCGGCACAGAAGGGAATGTCCATATCCGGAAATCAAAAAGTATCCATGAATTTGCCATAAAAAATGGGTTGCCGATTTTTTCACTGCATGAAGGCGGCGGCCTTAGGATGCCGGATGGGATGGGATCCGATGGAATTAGTGATAAATTATTCCCTCGAGAAATGTTAACGCTTCATCGTCAAGTTCCAACGATGACGGCTATATTAGGCGACAGCTTTGGAGGGCCGACATGGGCTGCCGTGTCCTCCGATTTTGTTACCCAGCTCCACGGAACTTGCATGGCGATAGCGGGGCCACGAATGCTTGAGCTTGCTAATGGCCAAAAATTGTCACCGGAAGAATTGGGCGGAGTCGATGTGCATAACCGTTATACAGGACAAATTGATGAAGATGGTGCCAGCGAAGAAGAGTGCATGCAGCAATTAAAAACGTATTTTTCGTTTATGCCGCAAAATGCGGGGGAAAGGCCTCGAATGAAGGCAACAACCGATGATCCTTATCGTTTAATCGATGAAGTATTGACCATTTTACCACAGCAAAGCAACCGTGTTTATAATATGAAGAAAATCATTGATCTAATTGTAGATGATGGTATTACCTTTGAGTTTCAGAGAAAGTTTGGCAAAGGATTGATCACTGCTTTTGCCCATTTGAACGGCCATGTTGTCGGTATAGTTGCGAACCAGCCAAGTCATTATGCCGGGGCTCCAGGACCACAGGAATGCCAAAAGGCCACTGAATTTATTTGTCTGTGCGACTCCTACCATATTCCGCTCATTTTTCTTCATGATACACCGGGTTTCCGGATCAGCAGCGAAGCGGAAAAAGCAAAGATGCCGACAAAAATTATGGTTTGGAATCAAGCGCTTGCCTTATCAACTGTACCGAAAATTTCCGTTGTTATTCGTAAAAGCATCGGGGCGGCTTATGGAAATATGTGCGGACCTGGCATGGGCGGCGATTTGGTCGTAGCCTGGCCAACTGCGGAAATTAATTTTACCGGACCAGAGGTTGGAGTAAACGTTGTATTCGGCCGGGAATTGGCAAGGTCAGAAAATCCAAGTGAGGAGCGTAAAAAACTTTTAGAGCTTTGGTCCTTTGACAGTTCCCCATACAAAGCGGCCGCCAAACATCTAATCGATGATGTCATACAGCCAAATGAAACAAGGAAATTCCTCTGCCAATCGCTTGAATATTTACTTACATCAAAAAGAGAAAAAAGTGAACGACGTTTAGCAACATGGCCAACAGGGATCTAATTTATATAATGAAATCCTTTTTTTCAATTTTGTGTTTTTGTACGATTCGCTGATAAAATTTAAAATTCGCCGATAAACTGGTGAAATTCGCCGATAAATTCAAAAACTCGTATTTTAAGTGTGAATTTTAGACGGTACAAGTGCTGTCCTCTTTGATTTAACAGCTAATGATAAGAACCTTTCCAATGGATTGGTTCTTTTTCTTTGCAGCTAACTGTTTAAAATAACCTTCTGGCGAGTTGGGCAATCTAGATTTATAAAATTATTTTTATTTTTTTGTCCTCTACATATGAACATTTTATAAAAAGTGTGATAAAGTATATTACAGGAATCCTTTAATAAAGGCGTTTAGCGAAGATATGTGTGTCTTTCTGGAGTGGACAAATGTATGTATTATAACGACAAAAGGATGCTTAGATAATATAGGGGGTATTGAAAATGTCCAGTAACATTTTGGAGCAATTTTTAAACGAAAATCTTGAAGATTTAAAAGGCAAAGGCCTTTACAATGTCATAGACCCGCTAGAAAGTCCAAATGGACCAATGATTACCATTAACGGTAAAGAGCTTGTTAATCTTTCTTCTAATAATTATTTAGGACTGGCAACAGACGAGCGTTTGAAAAAAGCAGCTTCGGAGGCGATTGTTCAGTATGGTGTCGGTGCAGGAGCCGTTCGAACCATTAATGGGACGCTGAAGCTTCATGTTGAATTAGAGGAAAAGCTGGCTGAATTTAAACATACAGAAGCAGCGATTGCGTACCAATCCGGATTTAATTGTAATATGGCCGCTATTTCAGCCGTTATGGATAAAAATGATGCTATTTTATCCGATGAATTGAACCATGCCTCCATCATTGACGGCTGCAGACTTTCAAAAGCAAAAATAATCCGCTTCAATCACTCTGATATGGAAGATTTACGAGCAAAAGCGAAGGAAGCGAAAGAATCAGGCCAATACAATAAAATCATGGTCATTACGGATGGTGTATTTTCCATGGATGGCGATGTTGCCTTATTACCTGAAATCGTAAAAATTGCTGAAGAATTTGATTTAATTACATATGTCGATGATGCCCATGGTTCTGGTGTTCTCGGGGAAGGAGCAGGGACGGTCAAGCATTTTGGTTTGTCCGATAAGATTGATTTCCAAATTGGAACACTTTCAAAAGCAATTGGGGTTGTCGGCGGTTATGTTGCCGGTAAGAAAAACTTGATTGACTGGTTAAAGGTTCGCAGTCGTCCTTTCTTATTTTCAACCTCATTAACCCCGGCAGATGTGGCTGCAAGTAAGAAGTCCATTGAAATCTTAATGGAAAGCACTGAGCTTAATCAAAAGCTTTGGGAAAACGGCAACTATCTGAAAAAAGGATTAAAGGAATTAGGGTTTAATATCGGAAACAGCGAAACGCCAATTACACCGTGTATCATTGGAGAAGAATCACTTACTCAACAATTTAGCAAGCGGTTAAATGAAGAAGGCGTTTATGCAAAAGCGATTGTCTTCCCGACTGTTCCTCAAGGTACGGGACGGGTCCGCAATATGCCAACTGCGGCACATACAAAAGAAATGCTGGATAAAGCAATTTCAATATATGAAAAAGTCGGCAAAGAAATGGGTATTATTTAAGACTAAATTGACTGAGGTGGAGGAGCATCATGAAGAAAATATTAATTACGGGTGCATTAGGGCAAATTGGCTCTGAATTAACGATGAAGCTAAGAGATATTTACGGAACAGATAATGTAATCGCTACAGATATTAAAAAGAATGACAGTGAAGCCGCCCAAAGCGGTCCATTTGAGATCGTAGACGTTACCGATTTAAACTCCATGGTTGAGATTGCCAAAAAATATAAAGTTGATACGGTCATGCATTTAGCCGCACTGCTATCTGCTACTGCTGAAGCCAAACCAGTATTTGCTTGGAATTTAAATATGGGCGGACTAATGAATGCCCTTGAAACAGCAAGGGAGGTAAACGCACAATTTTTCACACCAAGCTCAATCGGAGCCTTTGGTCCAACAACCCCAAAGGATGACACACCGCAGGATACCATTATGCGCCCTACCACCATGTATGGGGTAAATAAAGTAGCAGGCGAGTTATTATCTGATTACTACTTCCATAAATTTGGAGTAGACACACGTGGACTGCGTTTTCCAGGCTTAATTTCTTACGTTGCCTTACCAGGCGGAGGAACAACAGATTATGCCGTTGAAATTTACTATGAAGCAGTCAAAAATGGTAAATACACATCTTACATTGATAAAGGCACCTATATGGATATGATGTATATGCCAGATGCATTAAATGCGATTATCGACTTAATGGAAGCAGACGCATCCAAATTAATTCATAGAAATTCATTTAATGTTAGTTCGATGAGCTTTGATCCTGAAGAAATTGCTGCAAGTATTCGGAAGTACATCCCTGGATTTAAAATTGCCTATAAAGTGGATCCTGCCCGTCAAAAGATTGCAGACAGCTGGCCAAACTCAATTGATTCAACGGCAGCAAAAGCGGAATGGGGCTTTAAATTCGACTACAACCTAGACAAGATGACAAAGGATATGCTTGATAAGCTGCAGCAAAAATTACAAATGAAAATTTCTAGTTAATCAAAAAACAGCGAAGGACGACTTCGCTGTTTATCTTTTTACATAAATAAGCTTATCTTTTTTCTCGGTTACTCTTCCAATAATCGATGCATGTCCTAATCCATTTGAATGGAGGCAATCAACATATTGCTGTGCTTCCGATTCACTTATGGAAACCAGAAGACCTCCAGAAGTTATGGCATCACAAAGGACTAGCTGCACTTCAGGTAAAATCTCTTCATATACAACATCATCATTCAACCATTTATGATTCGATTTTGATCCCCCGGGTACAACACCATCCCTCGCAAGGTCAACAGCACCTTCTAATACCGGCACTTGTGAAGAAGCTATTTCGAAGCTGACATTGCTGCCTCGAGCCATTTCACTGCCATGTCCCAGTAACCCAAATCCGGTCACATCCGTTACGGCATGCGGGTTATAGTCTGTTAAAACTTGAGCGGCAGTTTTATTAAGCATGGCCATGGTTTCTGTTACAGCTTGTTCCTGCTCTTTTGTTACAGCACTTCTTTTAATTCCGGTGGTAAGGATGCCAACTCCAATCGGTTTTGTTAAAACAAGTACATCACCAGGTCTTGCCCCAACATTTTTCCAAACCTTATCAGGATGAACGATACCCGTCACGGACAGCCCGAATTTTGGTTCCTGGTCATCGATGGAATGGCCGCCAACGGTAATCGCCCCAGCTTCCTTTACTTTGTCAGCAGCACCGCGGAGAATTTCCGCCAACATATCTGCACCAAGTTTTTTAATCGGGTATCCGACAATGTTTAGAACCGTTTTCGGTTCGCCTCCCATTGCATAGACATCACTTAATGAATTGGCTGCCGCAATTTGCCCAAACATATAAGGATCATCCACAATCGGGGTAAAGTAATCGACCGTTTGAATTAAGGCAATTGTGTCAGTTAAACGGTATACACCGGCATCATCGCTTGTTTCATGTCCCACTAACAATTCAGGGACAGGGTCTTGTTTTGGTAATTGACGCAAAACTTGCGCCAGGTCCTCTGGACCAATTTTACAGCCTCAACCAGCTTTCGTTGATAAAGAAGTCAGGCGAATTTTTTCTTGTTCACTCATCACATGTCCACCTCCACTTAAATAGTATAACAATTCCGCTTATAGGAGCAAAACATTTGCGGTAGAATAAGCTGTAAGATAAAATGTTTCTACTATAGAGATATTAGAAAGTTTCAAAGGGGGTACATATATGAAAAATTATCATGTGATTGTTGAATTTTGCATGCAATGAAACTATGCACCAAAAGCCGCGAGTTTCGCGGAAGAATTATTTAACCATTTTTTTCGTGACATAAAAAAGATGGAGCTCATCCCAAGTTCCGGTGGCGCTTTCGAAGTAACGGTTAACGGGGAGAAGATCTATTCTAAACTTGATACGGGCATTTTTCCGGATACAGAAGAAATCATTGAAATTATAGCAGCAAAATAAATAAAACCCTCATACCAAAACGGTTATGAGGGTTTTTTAATTTTGCAGTAATACTATTATGTAAACTACTGCAAAAAAAAGATTTTAAGGCAGTGTAATGTAACGATTTTTTCCAAGTCCCTTTTCAGTTTTTGAAATAAATATCTCTAACACTCCGTTTTTAAAGGCAGCGTTTACTTTATGATCAATAATAGAGAAGGGGAAATCGATGGTACGTACTCTTTCTGAGGATGCTGCGGATAAAGAAGAGGTTTGTTTTTGCGCTGTTATATCAAGTCTTCGATCTACCATTTTCACAGTTATTTCTGAGCTATCATATTCATCCAGTACCGCTTCAACAATCCAATCGTCATCTGTTTCATATAAGTCAATGCGAAATTGGGTAAAATCACATAAGGATGTTAGAGGATCCAAAAAGTAATTTTTCATCCATTTTTCCACTAGTTCATAATCGATGGATCGATTTTGAGCAGTGTTCCTTTTTTTCATTTACTTATCCTCCTTGCTCGTTTCATATTATTCATCAGCCATAAAAACGTGAAAATGTTATAATAAAATAAATATTTCACCTAACTAGTAACCATTGCAAAGGAGTTTTGGTCATGAAGGAATGGCTTCGTTCGATTCCACCAGTACATGAGTTTCAGAACCATAATCGGTTTTTGTCACTCTTAGAGGAAAGTCGGTTGGATTTTGTTCAACTTTCAAAACAGATGAAAGAAGTAGTAGATGATATTAGGTCTTCTATATTAAACGGGCATTGGCAAAAAGCAAAACCTGGTACAATGGAATTTATTAATGAAGTTTTTGACTTGCTTGAAAAAAGATTAAAATCCCATTTTTCTCTTACACTTGAAAATGTTATCAATGCAACAGGGACGATCTTACATACTAACCTTGGCAGAGCTAGGTTAAGCGAAAATGCCATTCAACATGTTGTGGAAACCGCCCGAAATTACTCGAACCTTGAATATAAACTGATGGAAGGGGAACGAGGTTCACGTCATAGTCATGTTGAAGCATTAATCAAAGATATTACAGGTGCAGAAGCTGCCATGGTAGTTAACAATAATGCCGCAGCGGTTTATCTTGTTTTAAGGGCCTGTGCTGCGAAAAAAGAAGTTATTGTCTCACGCGGACAGTTAGTTGAAATTGGCGGTTCGTTCCGTATTTCTTCCATCATGGAGGAAAGCGGCGCAAATCTTGTAGAAGTAGGAACAACCAATAAAACTCATCTTTACGACTATGAAAAAGCCATAAGTCCCGAAACCGCTATTGTTATGAAGGTACATACAAGTAATTTCAAGGTTGTCGGCTTTACAAAGTCAGTCGAGACCGAGGAATTAGTGGATTTAACCAAAAAGCTGGATCAAGTGATTTTTTATGAAGATCTGGGCAGTGGTGCACTTTTCGACTTTAGAAAACATGGGGTTGGCGACGAACCGGTGGTAAAAGAGGTTATTGAAATGGGAGCGGACGTTGTGACTTTTAGCGGCGACAAACTTCTGGGCGGTCCTCAGGCTGGGATTATTGCTGGGAAAAAAGAAATTATTGACCGGTTGAAAAAACATCAGTTAGCAAGAGTCCTTCGGGTTGACAAGATGACACTTGCCGCTTTAGAAGGGACGTTAATTGATTATGCCCGCGGCGAAAAAGCGATGCACAATATTCCTGTAATTCGTGATTTGTTAGTTACACTTAATGAATTAGACGTAAGATGTTGCGGTTTTGTTACAAATTTATTACAAAGAACTAATGAATATGAAACAAAAATTTTTCAAGACACAAGCCAGGTAGGCGGAGGAACCATGCCGGATGTAGCCTTGCCGACTATGGTCATTGCCTTAAAACATAATACCTTGTCTGCCGAGCAGCTTGGACGGAAACTGCGCACCGAAACAAAGCCTGCCATTATAGGGAGAATACAAAAGGACGATTTTCTAATTGATCTAAGGACCGTTACTGCTGAAGAGGAAGCAATTTTAATTGAAGCTTTGGTAAAAATTTAAGCGATACCCCCCTCATTATGGGTGAGGGGGGTATTCGATTACATGTCATGGTGTGAATTATGTTTGGCGCGGGTATGATTTCGATTCTTCACTTTATGAGAACCGCTCATAGGCTCTGGCTGTCCGGATTGTTTTGGAGCATTTTTACGCATATCTTTTCCATCGTTTTTGTTGGCCATTTTTTCATCCCTCCTATCAGTTAGGATGCAGAGCTTAAGTCTTTTTATGCTGAATATTTTTTATCGTTCTGTGCATTTTAACGGTATACAATTTTAAGGAGTGAATCATGAAATGACAGACAAATTCCCATATCATAAAGATAAACAGCAAGCATTCCAAGCTGCTCAGCAAGGATATGAAAATGCCCAAGGTCTATTTGAGACAATTGTAAGCGATAGTGCCAGCTATGGGCATCAGCTTAAGCACTTAAAAGACGAAGTAAACGAAGCCTATCAGCAAATTGAAAATGCACTTGAAGTAGCCTCTGAACATCAACGAGCTCAATTAGAACGTTTTCAGCAGGATTTGCAGTCCATGGTAACGGAAGTTAATCAAACAGAATAGTAAAAAGCAGGCGGAATGTCCGCCTGCTTTTATTGATTTTTCTTGCGCTTTTTATTATTCATTCTTTCCTTAGCTGTTAATTCCGGTTCACTTGCCAACTCCTCATTGAAACCGGCACCTTTTCCTTGTCCCTTGGCTGCATTCATCCCTGGAATGACATGATTAGACTTTCGTTTAACCACATAATCACCTCCTAATAATCTTACTATTTCCTTTCTAGTTTAAAAAATGACAATTAAAAAGTTTTTTGAGATAATAATAAAGAAAGCAGGTATTTTCCCATTGCAAAAAACTATGTAGCTTTGACAACATTTTCAAAATATTCAGAACAACTTACATAAAAAAGCATAAGAAAAACTTATCAACCGCAATAACTTTCTTGTAATTTACTTATGTAATAGGTTGTATTAAGATATGAATTGTGAGAAAAGTGAAGCAGGATGGGAAAATTCAATCTTTTCAACTTTTCGTGAAATTTGTTTATTTATGACGAACGAGGGGGTTTTTTACACATGGCGAAAAATGATGTATTTAACGCGCGTTCTTCCTTTGAAGCAAACGGCAAAACGTATCACTACTACCGTTTAAACGCATTGGAAGAAGCAGGCATTGGGAAAGTATCCAAATTGCCTTATTCCGTAAAAGTATTACTTGAATCTGTCCTTCGTCAATACGATGGACGTGTAATTGCTAAAGAACATGTTGAAAACTTAGCAAAATGGGGAACAAATGAGCTTCAAGAAGTGGATGTTCCATTCAAGCCAGCTCGTGTTATCCTGCAAGACTTTACTGGAGTTCCTGCGGTAGTTGACCTTGCTTCCTTAAGAAAAGCAATGGCTGACCTAGGCGGCGACCCAGATAAGATTAATCCTGAAAAGACTGTTGATCTTGTTATTGACCACTCTGTACAGGTTGATGCTTATGGATCAGCTGATTCTTTAAAAATCAATATGGATTATGAATTCGAACGTAATGCAGAACGTTATCAGTTCTTAAGCTGGGCACAAAAGTCCTTCAACAACTACCGTGCGGTTCCGCCTGCAACTGGTATCGTTCACCAAGTAAACCTTGAGTACTTGGCTGATGTAGTACACGTTGCAGAAGTCGACGGAGAATTAGAAGCATATCCTGATACATTAGTAGGAACTGACTCCCATACTACCATGATCAACGGTATCGGTGTTCTTGGATGGGGTGTTGGCGGTATCGAAGCAGAAGCTGGAATGCTTGGTCAGCCTTCATACTTCCCAGTACCTGAGGTTGTAGGTGTTAAATTAACAGGTGAACTTCCAAACGGTGCAACTGCAACAGACCTTGCACTTAAAGTAACTCAAGTACTACGCAGCCACGGTGTTGTAGGTAAATTCGTAGAATTCTTCGGCCCTGGCGTGTCTGTGCTTCCATTAGCAGACCGTGCAACAATCGCTAACATGGCTCCTGAATATGGTGCAACTTGCGGATTCTTCCCAATTGACAGCGAATCCCTTGAGTATATGCGCTTAACAGGCCGTGATGAAGAAGGTATTAATGTTGTTGAACAATATTGCAAAGCAAACGGCTTATTCTTCAATCCTTCTGAAGAGCCAGTCTATACAGATGTAATTGAAATCGACCTTTCTGAAATCGAAGCAAACCTTTCTGGTCCTAAGCGTCCACAAGATTTGATTCCACTTTCAAAAATGAAGGACGAATTCGTAAAAGCTGTATCTGCTCCTCAAGGCAACCAAGGCTTTGGCTTACAAGCTGATGAACTTGAAAAATCAGCGACCGTTAATTTCAACAATGGTGATCAAACCGAAATTAAAACTGGTGCAGTAGCCATTGCTTCTATCACTAGCTGTACAAACACTTCTAACCCATATGTTCTAGTGGGTGCTGGACTTGTTGCGAAAAAAGCAGTTGAACTTGGAATGGAAGTTCCTAAGTTTGTTAAAACTTCTTTAGCACCAGGTTCTAAGGTTGTTACTGGATACCTTCGTGATTCCGGATTGCTTCCATACCTAGAGCAAATCGGTTTCAACCTTGTTGGTTACGGCTGTACAACATGTATCGGTAACTCCGGTCCATTAAAAGAAGAAATCGAAAAAACTATCGCTGAAAACGATCTTTTAGTTACATCAGTTCTTTCTGGTAACCGTAACTTTGAAGGACGTATTCACCCGCTTGTAAAAGCTAACTATCTTGCTTCACCACCGCTAGTTGTTACTTATGCACTTGCTGGTACAGTGAACATTGACTTCGCATCTGAACCAATTGGTAAAGATAAAGACGGCAACGATGTATTCTTCAAAGATATCTGGCCAACTACTGCTGAAGTGAATGATGTAGTTAAGAAGACCGTTACTCCTGAATTATTCCGTAGAGAATATGAGAACGTCTTCGGTGACAACGAGCGTTGGAACGAAATCAAAACAAGCAACGAGCCTTTATACACTTGGGATGAGGATTCTACTTACATTGCGAACCCTCCATTCTTTGAAGGCTTATCACCAGAACCAGGCACTGTTGAGCCATTAACTGGACTTCGTGTTGTTGGTAAGTTTGGTGACTCTGTTACAACTGACCATATCTCACCAGCAGGAGCAATCGGTAAAAATACTCCAGCTGGTAAGTATTTATTAGAAAAAGGTGTTCAGCCTCGTGACTTTAACTCTTACGGTTCTCGCCGTGGTAATCACGAAGTCATGATGCGCGGTACATTCGCAAACATCCGTATCCGTAACCAAATCGCTCCAGGCACAGAAGGCGGCTTCACTACTTACTGGCCAACTGGCGAAGTTACATCTATCTATGATGCTTGCATGAAGTACAAAGAAGACGGCACTGGCCTAATGGTTCTTGCCGGTAAAGATTACGGAATGGGCTCTTCACGTGACTGGGCTGCGAAAGGTACAAACCTTTTAGGCATCAAAACAGTTCTAGCTGAAAGCTTCGAACGTATCCACCGTTCAAACCTAGTGTTAATGGGCGTACTGCCACTTCAATTCAAAGATGGCGACAGCGCTGAAACACTTGGATTAACCGGTACAGAAACCTTTGAAGTTCAAGTAGATGAGAACGTAAAACCACGTGATCTTCTAAAAGTTACTGCTACTGACGAAGCTGGCAACAAGAAAGAATTCGACGTTCTTGTTCGTTTCGATTCTGAAGTGGAAATCGATTACTACCGTCACGGCGGCATTCTACAAATGGTTCTTCGTGAAAAATTACAAGCATAATCTTTATGTAAAAAACACCATGCAGCTTTTGCATGGTGTTTTGTTCTTAAATACTGTATTGATCCGGTTACGGTAATTAGGAGAGGCTCTTAATGCCTGCATGCTTCAAAAGTGAACGGCTACGGTAATTTTAGGAGAGGTTCTTAATGGCCGGCAGCTTTAAAAATCAAGGGCAACGGTAATTAGAAGAGGCTCCTAATGCCCGCATGCTTCAAAA
>NZ_JBALPP010000027.1:0-25260 GCF_036965425.1 Neobacillus drentensis
TACAGGTACCATATTAAAACTGGCTACTCTCTTTTTTTAGGATGGATAATGTAAAATTTGTAGAAATATAGTATAGTATCAACAGATATCATTTGAATAGGAATGTGCTAGCAGTTTGTTAACCTAAAGTTAGGAGTGTTTACCATGAGTGAAAGCGAAAGAATTCAATTAAATGTAAGAATTTCAAAGGATACATCAGCAAAGCTGGATGAAATTGTTGAGTATTACCAACAAGGCTTAAAGCTCGGAAGGATTTATAAAGGTGATGTTTTAACGGATATTATTGAAAAATCGTATGAAATAATGAACAAGCAAAAGAAAGGAATTAAGAGATTTTAGCTGCCAATGGGTCGAGACTTTTTAATGTTTCTCGATCTTTTTTATTATCCTTGGTTGAATATTAATTGTAAATTTATTAGAATATTTAGAAAAGAATTTGAATATTTAAGTTTTGAATGTATAATTAACTTATAACATACCAACCGGTTAGTACAAAGGTGGGTAGTTTTGAACACGCTTACATATTATCAGGTCATTTCGGAAGGAAAGGTTGGGGAAATTTTATGAGATTACTAGGAAAAGCAGCAATTGTAACTGGCGGAGGGGGCGGAATTGGACGCTCTACTGCAATCCTTTTTGCAAAAGAGGGGGCAAAAGTAGCAGTTGCAGATATCGATTCACTATTGGGAGAAGAAACGGTCAGCCTAATAAAAGAGACAGGCGGCGAGGCCATTTTTGTCAAAACGGATGTTTCTGATTCAAGCCAAATTAAAGACCTAATCAATATTACTACCAATGCCTTTGGCGGACTCCATATCATGTTTAATAATGCAGGCATCGGCAATTCAGAAGTAAGAAGCGTTGAGATTTCGGAAGAAGAGTGGGATCGTGTAGTCGATATTAATTTAAAAGGAGTTTTCTTAGGAATTAAGTATGCAGTTCCAGAGTTAATCAAGGCAGGCGGGGGAGCGATAATTAACACTTCTAGTTTATTAGGGCTAAAAGGGCAAAAATATATGGCCCCGTATAATGCATCAAAAGCAGGGGTTGTGGTGCTAACCCAAAATGCGGCACTTGAGTATGGAAAATACAATATTCGTGTAAACGCCATAGCACCAGGAGTAATCGATACAAAAATCATTGATAACTGGAAGCATAATGAACGGAAGTGGCCGATCATTTCCAAAGCGAATGCTCTTAGAAGAATCGGGACACCTGAAGAAGTGGCTAAGGCGGTTTTATTTTTAGCATCAGATGAAGCAAGTTTTGTTACCGGAACAACTCTTTCTGTTGATGGTGGAGGTCTAACCTTTTAAACAAGATAGACAATAAATATACTTCTGGAGGAGAATTTATGACACAAGCAAATGCCTGGCTGGCCCAATATCCTGAATCCATTGCAAAAACTATTGAGTTTCCAAACAAAACAGTAAGTCATGTTCTTCGAGAAACGGCGGAAAAATATCCAACGAATAACGCTCTTTCTTTCTATGGAAAAAAAATCACTTATCAGCAATTAAACGGACTTGCTCACTCCTTTACTTCTGCTCTTCAACAAAATCAAGTTCAAAAAGGCGATCGAGTAGCCATTATGCTGCCTAACTGCCCACAATATGTTGTGTCCTATTACGGAGCCCTTACCGCTGGAGCTATTGTAACACAGGTGAATCCAATGTCGGTTGAACGGGAGCTTGAATATATCCTGAAGGATTCCGGTGCTGAAACGATGATTGTTTTAGATGCTCTTTATCCAAGGGTAAAAAGCGTTCAAGCCCGAACTAGCTTGAAGAATATCATTGTTGTCAGTTTACAGCCTGCGGAGCAGGATTTTACACCGGATCGGAGCTTTGATAGCTTTCTGACAGAAGGAAACGGCAATGTAATCCCAGTTGAATTTGAACCAGAGCATGATGTGGCTGTACTTCAATATACTGGAGGAACCACCGGCAGATCAAAGGGAGCAATGTTAACACATAAAAATATCTTAGCAAATGTTATTCAGTGTTACGAATTTTTCAAACATGAATTTCAGGTTGGAAAAGAGCGTTGTTTAACAGTTATTCCTCTTTTCCATGTTTTTGGCATGAGCTCATGTATGAATCTTTCCATATTTACGGCCTCTGAATCCATTATGCTTCCTCGTTTTGATTTAGAAGAGGTATTAAGTACAATTAAAAACGAACAGCCGACTACCTTCCCAGGCGTTCCTACCATGTATGTTGCGATTACTAACCATCCGCGTGCAGAGGAATATGGAATCAGCAGTATAAAAACGTGCAACAGCGGCAGTGCACCAATGCCTATTGAATTGATGCGTGAATTTGAAGGAAAAACAGGTGCAAAAATTCTAGAAGGCTACGGGCTTTCAGAAGCGTCACCTACAACACACTGCAACCCTCCATTCGCGGACAGAAAAACTGGCAGTGTTGGAATTGGTGTGCCATCCACGGAATACAAAATTGTGGATTTGGCAACAGGAACGAAGGAATTGCCAGTCGGAGAACTTGGAGAAGTAATTATCAAAGGCCCGCAAATTATGAAGGGATATTGGAATTTGCCTGAAGAAACCGCCAATACCTTAAAGGATGGCTGGCTATATACCGGCGACATTGCTAAGGTGGATGAAGATGGATACCTTTATATCGTTGACAGGAAGAAAGATATGATTATTGCAAGCGGCTATAATATTTATCCGCGAGATATTGAAGAGGTACTTTATGAGCATCCTGCTGTTCAAGAGGCAGTTGTAATTGGGGTCCCTGACCCATACAGAGGCGAAGATGTGAAGGCTGTTCTAGTCCTAAAAGCTGGAAAAAATGCTTCAGAAAAGGAAATTATTCAGTACTGCAAGCAAAACCTGGCAGCCTATAAAGTTCCTCGTATTGTAGAGTTCCGTGATCAATTACCTAAAACAGGCGTCGGCAAAATCCTTCGCCGCACCTTAAGAGAAGAAGCTTTAAATAAATAAGTTAATAGTCATTGTTAATGAACAGACCATATAACCACACAAATATATAATGACTTCAGATTATTAATCCAAATGAATGTCTAGGAAAAAAACCCTAAAAGATTCAAAGATGGATTATAAAGGAGAGATAGAGAATATGGTATAATTCCGGTAGACATTTAAGATTGCGAGGACATTAAGGTGAAAGATAAAATAACTGCACAAAGCATCCGATTATTCGAAAAAAAGGGTTTTAGTGAGACATCGATTCAAGATATCGTAGATACTCTTGGAGTGACTAAGGGAACCTTTTACTATTATTTTTCGAGTAAAGAAGAACTATTAATGGATATACACCTTGGTTATATTGAGGATTTACTGAATCGACAAGAAAAAATCATTCGTGATAATTCTAAGTCATACAAAGAGAAATTATTTGAAGTTGTATACATGCTCATATCGGATATTGAGACAAGAGGATTGGCAGCAAAGATTTTTTTCAGAGAAATTAAAAATATAAGTGAAGACCGGCGTGCCATTATTATTCCAAAACGAAATGAATTTAGATTAAACATTGAAGAGTTAATCAAGGCTGGCATGGAGGCAGGGGAATTCCGCCCTAATCTGAATGCACCGATCCTCTCCTTTGGCATATTAGGGATAACTAACTGGAGTTACCATTGGTTTAATCCAGAAGGGAATTGCTCTGACCGGGAAGTTGCCGAGATTTTTGTCGAAATGATTTTAAAGGGAATTCAAATAAATTAACGAAAAATTGAGAGAGGATTTTTATTAAAGTATTGCCCCCTCTCTCTTTTAGTGAAGGCAACATACTAACTGGTTGGTATTGTTTGGATTTTAAAATTTCAATAAAGGAGTGAATCTTATTATGGCACAGTATATTACCGTAGAAAAAGAAAATAACATTGCAATAGTTACATTGAATCGACCGCCGTTAAATGTGTTAAGTAAACAGGTTTTCCATGAATTGCATCTTGCATTTCAAGAATTGAAGGATGACTTAGAGGTTGTAGCGGTTTTAGTGACGGGTGCAGGTGATAAGGCATTTGCTGCTGGAGCGGATATTAAGGAATTTCCGCAATTGATGGGTAACCCAAATATGAAACAAAATGTAAGGAACAGTCATATTGCATTGAATTTTATTGATGAATTTCCAAAGCCAACCATTGCCGTATTAAATGGCCTAACCTTTGGCGGCGGCTGTGAGCTGGCACTAGCATGTGATATCCGAATTGCGGATGAACATGCGAAAATTGGATTGCCTGAAATCAAACTTGGCTTGTTCCCTGGAGGGGGAGGAACCCAGCGGCTTCCTAGATTGGTTGGAGAAGCAAAAGCAAAGGAATTAATGTTTACAGGCGATCCGATTTCTGCACAGGAAGCCGAAAAAATTGGCCTTGTAAATCGTATTGTCCCAAGCGGTGAAGGGTTGACTAGTGCAAAAGAATTGGCGAAGAGAATTTCTAGGCATTCATTGCAGGCGCTTTCCCGCATAAAAAAATCAGTCGACGAAGGGTTAAACCAGTCCTTGGCAGAAGGAATCGAACTTGAGGCAGCACTTTTTGCGGAAATTTTCCAGACAGAGGACATAAAAGAAGGAGTTCAGGCATTTCTTGAAAAAAGAAAACCGGTTTTCCAACATCGCTAAGCAGAAAAATTATGCATTAATAAGTCTGAATTTTCTAAAATGGTAGGGAGGAAAAATATGCCTCAACAAATGAATAAAGATACTATTCCTGTTCGAAAAGGGGAAGAATTGAATCTCATTGCTCTAGAAAAATATTTACATGAGAATATTAAATCTCTGCCAAAGGCACCTTTGGAGGTTTTGCAATTTTCCGCGGGACACTCGAACTTGACCTATCAATTAAAAATGGGGAATTGGGAGGCAGTCTTGCGCCGTCCTCCACTGGGGCCGGTTGCACCGAAAGCTCATGATATGGAGCGTGAATTTAGAATTCTATCCGAGCTTAACCCCATCTTCCCTGCTGCTCCAAAGCCGATTCTCTTTTCAGATAATCAGGAAATTGTCGGAAGTACATTTTTTATCATGGAAAGAAAAAATGGAATTGTTTTAGATACTTCTTTTCCTGTAGGTATAGTGGTTTCACCTGAACTTTGCAAACAAATTTCTGAAATAATGGTTGATAATCTAGTGAAATTGCATTCTCTTAATTACGAAGAAACAGGTCTTACTAAAATTAGTAAGCCTGATGGGTTTATGGAGAGACAGGTGCATGGCTGGATTGGGCGGTATGAAAGAGCAAAGACAGATGAAATTGAACAGGTTGATTCATTAAAATATTGGCTCGCTAATCATATTCCCAAACACTCTGAGGCAGCTATTATTCATTATGATTATAAATTGAATAATGCGATGCTTAATGAGAATTTTACCGAAATGGTGGGTTTATTTGATTGGGAGATGACCACAGTTGGGGACCCGCTAGCCGATCTTGGGGCGGCGATGAGTTATTGGAATCTTCCAGATGATCCAGAAACCTTGAAAAAGGGAGATGGCAAGAATCCAGTTACTGCCGCTCATGAAGGATTTTATTCCCGAAAAGAATTCATTGAGTTATATGCGAAAAAGAGTGGCAGGGATGTTTCAAATTTGCACTTTTATGTAACCTTTGCCTACTTTAAGCTTGCAGTCATTTGCCAACAAATCTATTTCCGTTATAAAAAAGGGCAGACAAATGACAGCCGATTTGCCAATTTAAATAATTACGTGAAAGGTTTAATTCAGCATGCAACCATGGTTGCTAATGAAGAAGTGTAGGAGGACTTGATGATGAGATTTTCACAAACCATTGCACTAGTTACAGGTGCAGGAAGCGGGATAGGCAGGGCTGCAGCGGTTCGCCTGGCGAGTGAAGGAGCTAAGGTGATTTTAGTTGGCAGAACGAGAAGTAAGCTTGAAGAAACTGCTGCTGAAATTAATCAAAGTAGCCGTATTCCATTGGCGGAGATTTTTACAGCGGACTGTACGGATGTGGAAGATGTTGAGGAATTAGCGGAATATGTCCAGCAGCATTATGGCGACCTTCATGTACTCGTAAATAATGCTGGAGGATCGCGTCATGGAAAGATTTTGGAAATGTCTGAACAGGACTGGGACTGGGTTCAGGGTGTAAACCTTAAAAGCGTATTTCTCGTTTCAAAGACACTAGGAAAAATAATGGTGGAAGGTGCTAAAAAAGATGAGCATAACCGCTCCATTGTCAACGTTGCCTCTTTATCGGGACATCAGGCTGGGGCAGAAATTCCTCATTATAGTGCTGCCAAAGCAGGCGTCATTAATTTTACTAGAGCACTTGCATTAGAAATGTCCCAATATGGAATACGTGTAAACTCAGTCTCACCGGGATTTGTTGAGACGCCGCTAACGGAACGCGGACTGCAAAATGATCGCTTTGTAAAAGCCATTCAAAGAAATACTGCTTTAAAAAGGGTTGGCATCCCAGAAGAAATTGCTAATGTCATTGCTTTTGCGGCCTCAAGCGAAGCCTCCTATATGACAGGAACTGATTTGCTTGTAGATGGCGGCTGGCTGATAAAATAAAAAATACTAGAGAGGAAGATAAGATTTGACTAACGAACATTTATTAATTGAAAAATTAGGTCCTGTATTATCATTAACATTAAACCGCCCTGAAAGCTTAAATGCGTTTAGTCCAGAAATGATTTTAGGGTTGAAGGATGCGCTAAAGAATGCTCAAAATGATGAAGATGTACAGGTAATTGTTTTATCTGGCTCAGGCCGTTCGTTCAGTGCAGGCGGGGATGTTAAAAACATGGGGCAAGCGAAAGGTGTGCAAGTATATGAGCATATCGGTAAACTCAATGAATTGATTTTATTGATGAAAGAAACGGAAAAGCCGATTATTGCTGCAGTTCACGGCTTTGCCGCAGGAGCAGGTTTCAATTTAGCCCTTGCTTGTGACCTGCTTGTCGCTGCAGATGATAGTAAATTTGCATTAAGCTTTTCACAGGTTGGGTTGATTTCTGATGGCGGAGGTTCCTATCACTTACCGCGCTTAATTGGGCCTCATCTCGCTAAACAATTTTTCTTTACGGCAGAGCCTATTCCAGCAGAAAGGCTTCATCAATTGGGGGTTATTAATTTTCTTTTCCCACTTGAAAACCTTCAAGAGGAAACAACGAAGCTCGCGTTGAAATTAGCACATGGTGCAGGAAAGGCCTTCGGCAAACAGAAAAAATTAGTGGATCAGGCATTCACTTCCACGTTGGAAGAGATTCTTGAGCAAGAGCGCCTGATTCAAGTGTTAATGGTTGAAACAGAGGACCATCAGGAAGGCATCACAGCCTTTAAAGAAAAGAGAAAACCTGTATTTAAAGGAAAGTAGGAATGTAGAATGAAGGCAGTTCAACTAACAGAATTCGGCGGACCAGAGGTACTTAAAATAGTAGATTTGGAAAAACCTGTACCAGCGGGTCATGAAGTATTAATCGAGATAAAGGCAATTGGAGTAAATTATGCGGATACAGCAAGAAGGGAGGGGCAGTATGTCATCCATACACCACTTCCTTTTATTCCAGGTGCAGAAATTGCTGGTGTTGTCGTTGAAGTGGGAGAGAAGGTAACAAAAGTAACACCGGGTACAAGAGTCGTAACCTTAATTGAATCAAATGGTTATGCGGAATTTACAATAGCAGACGAACGTTCGCTTATTCCTCTTCCGGAGCAGTTAGATTTCCGAACTGCGGCTGCTTTGCCTCTTCAAGGCTTAAGTGCCTACCATATTTTAAAAACGATGGGTCGTTTAGAAAAAGGTGAAAGCGTTCTTGTCCATGCAGCAGCCGGAGGGGTTGGGACAATTGCAGTTCAGCTTGCCAAGCTTTTTGGCGCTGGAAAAGTCATAGCAACTGCCAGCTCTCCTGAGAAATTGGATTTGGCACGTGAAATGGGTGCAGATGTTCTTATTAATTATACGGAACCGGAATGGGAAAAGCAGGTTCTTGAGGCAACAAACGGAAAAGGGGTAGATGTTGCACTTGAAATGGCAGGTGGGGAGATATTTCATAAGACCTTAAGATGTCTGGCCACGTTTGGCCGACTAATTATATTCGGGGTAGCCAGCGGTGAACAGCCTAAATTTTATCCTTCATCGTTAATGGCCAGAAATCAATCGGTCATCGGATTCTTCCTTCCGCAAATCATGAGAAAGCCTGAATTGTTGCAGCCTAGTTTAGTAGAATTATTGACTTATTTAGGCCAAGGGAAGCTTAAGCTTACAATTGGCGGGGTATTTCCACTAGATGAGGCAGCCAAGGTCCATTCTTTGCTGCAGTCGAGAAAAACCCAAGGAAAATTGATTTTGGAACCAAAATGATAGGCGTCAATGCAGAAGCATTTTTGCCGGGGCACCTGCAAAGGTTTTATAAAAGGCCTGGACAATAGTCCGGGTTTTTTTATTTGAGTAGTGTTAGAGGTCATTTTTGTTTTCGCAACTGTTGATTGGAGCGCAAATCATCTGCCAAATCCGAAAATATTAAAAAACTATGAACAAAGTATTAATTAGTAAAGAAGAATTGGGCAGAACGTTTGATAAGTGAAAAATTTTGATTACACTAGAAGAAAGAACAGTTTTTTTAGGCGAGGAGATGACATTATTTTGAAAATATTAGTGATAGAAGATAATAAAAGTGTTTGCTCGATGATTGAAATGTTTTTTGCTAAAGAAGGAATCGATGGTGAATTTGTCAATGACGGTATTGAAGGATATAACCGTTTTAAAAAAAGCACTTGGGATGCCTTGATTGTGGATTGGATGCTGCCTGGTATGGACGGTGTCAGCATTTGCCGCAAAATTAGAGAGGAAAAGCATACTGTTCCAATTATCATGTTAACGGCAAAGGATAGTGAGTCAGATCAGGTGCTTGGTCTTGAAATGGGGGCAGATGATTATGTCACCAAGCCATTTAGTCCGCTTACTTTAATGGCGAGAATTAAAGCGGTAACTCGCCGCTTTCAAGCACAAGTGCCTAATGAGCGCCATGATTTCCTCCAGACCGAACATTTTAAGGTGAATAAAACGACAAGAGAAGTCATTATAGATGGTTCACAAATTACAAATCTGACTCCAAAAGAGTTCGATTTATTGTATTATTTGGTAGAACATCCCCGCCAAGTATTCTCAAGAGAGCAATTACTTGAAAGGGTTTGGGGCTACCAATTTTATGGTGATGAACGAACCGTTGATGTTCACATTAAACGGCTGCGGAAAAAGGTTGAAACCACCTCGCAGCCATTCTTCCATACTGTTTGGGGAGTAGGTTATAAATTCGATGACTCAATTAAAACAGACGAAGTTTAGGTATTTTTACCAGCAGTTTTTCAGCCATATTAGTATTATCATTGTCGCCTTTTTAATATTGAGTATTTTATTTGCACACTATGTTGAAAACTTGGTGTATTCGAACAAAGCAGAAGAGCTGAGTTCATACGGAAAGGCGATATTAAAAGATATTAAAGAGAATCCATATGGAACCGACCAGACCATTAACCGGTATAGCAGCGTTTTGGCGGCCAGAAAAATGAGCTTTAGTATGTTTGACCAGGATGGCAATTTATATTTGGTGAGTAAAAATGGTCCCACTATAAAAGGCTTATCGAAATCCGAATGGGAAAAAATAAAGAAGGGTCAAACAATCATCATACCGATTGATTATCGAAGATTTGGGCAGGATGGAGTAACATTTGTCGTATTACCTTATATAGAAAACGACAAATTTTATGGAGGGATTTTATTAACTTCGCCAATCAGCGGATCAAGTGCTATGATTCATCAAATTAATAAATTTTTATTATATACGATTTTAATTGCATTTGGTGTTTCTTTCTTACAAAGCTGGTTTTTGTCACGAATACATGTTATTCGCATCAAGAGGCTTCGGGAAGCCGCCTCACTTGTGTCTGCTGGACACTATCAGGTTCATGTTCATTCTTCTAATTTTGATGAAATTGGAGAATTAGCCAACGATTTTAATCATATGGTGGATAAAATTAATGCTTCCATGGAGGAAATCGAAAGCTTGGAGAACAGGCGCCGGCAATTTATGGCCGATGTTTCGCATGAAATGCGTACCCCCCTGACCACCATCAGCGGCGTAGTTGAAGGGCTGAAAAATGATATGATTCCAGAGGAAGATAAAGAGCGGGGCATCAACCTTGTTAGTCAAGAGGCTAGGAGACTGATTCGATTAGTCAATGAAAATTTAGATTATGATAAAATTCGTTCGAATCAAATCCAATTATTTAAAGAAGACATACAGCTCTTAGAAGTGCTCGAAATTATTCAAGAACAATTAGACCTCCAGGCGGAGGAAAAAAATAATCAAATTGTGGTCGAGGCGGATCCTGATGTCTCTGTCAACGCCGACTATGATCGCCTAATCCAGATTTTGATTAATATTACCAAAAATAGCATTCAATTCACTTCGGATGGTACCATTTGGTTAAAGGGACGCTCCGAGGGAGACTCCACTATTATAGAGGTGGAAGACACTGGAATTGGTATTGATCCAAGTGAAGTAGAAAATATATGGCGGCGGTTTTATAAAGCCGATATATCCCGGACCAGTAACCCCTACGGAGAATTCGGCTTAGGTCTTTCAATCGTAAAACAACTGGTCCTGCTTCATAACGGTGAAATTAATGTGACCAGTGAAAAAGGAAAAGGAACCAAATTCGTCATAAAATTCAAAAGTAATTAATAAAGCTTCGACAATCGTCGAGCTTTTTTATTTTAATTATAATAAAGCTCATTGTTGATATTTGTCACTCTGTTGATTGGAGCGGAAGGCGAGCGCCTGAAGCGGAAATCAACAGAATAGGTTTAAAGAGCCTATTTTTTCTTAAATTTTTCCTAAACTCGTTAAAGTTTGTTAATAATTTCTTAAGATTTGTCGTTTAAAGTGGAATCAAGATAACTAACAAGCCTAAAGGAGATTGATTGAAATGGAATTTAAAGATACAAATGAATTCGAAAAAGATCAAACCCATTCATCAACTGAGAATAACAATACCGAATTACCAAATATGACAGAAGAGCGAATCCAATCAGTAGACGCTACATTCCCTGTGGAGGAGAACGTGTCAGCTGCAACCGATAAAAAGGATGAAAATGCAGAAATCGAAGAAAATGCAGTGGCAGGTCATACACGTGCAGCCGTCCAAACTGAAAAAAATAAAAAAAGCTATGTGAAGGGATTTGCCACTACAATCGCCGCTGGTGTAATCGGATCGGTCTTGACGTTAACAATTCTGCCACATACTGATTATCTAAAAAACTATTATGGTACTGATCAGAACCAAGCTGTTACAGCATCGAACTCGAACACTCAGGTTAAGGAGGTTTCCGCAAAGCCAACAGTCAGGACATCGGGTTCCATTGCGGATACGGTGGAAAAAGTATCGAAGGCTATCGTTGGAATTGTTAATTATCAGCAGCAGCAAAATAATTTTTACGACAGCTCCAATTCCTCGCAAAGCGTGGAAACGGGCTCAGGTTCAGGGGTTATTTTTCAAAAAAATAATAATATTGCATATATCGTAACCAATAACCATGTCGTAGAAGGGGCATCGAAGCTTGAAATTTCCTTATATGATGGTCAGAAGACAACGGCAGAGGTTGTAGGTACGGATGCCTTAACCGATCTTGCCGTCCTAAAAATTGATGCAAAATATGTGACGGCAACGGCTGACTTTGGAGACTCCTCGACACTACGTCCCGGCGACCAAGTTTTTGCGATTGGAAATCCGCTGGGACTTGATTTGTCCAGAACCGTTACACAAGGTATTGTCAGTGCAACCAATCGCAGCATATCCGTATCGACCTCTGCCGGAAATTGGGATACAAATGTAATCCAAACAGATGCTGCCATCAACCCGGGTAACAGTGGTGGTGCTTTAATTAATCCAAATGGTCAAGTAATTGGAATCAATAGCTTAAAAATTTCTGAGAGCGGGGTGGAAGGCTTAGGATTTGCGATTCCAAGTAACGATTTGATCCCAATTGTGAATCAATTAATTAAAAATGGGAAAATTGAGCGTCCCTACCTTGGTGTCGGACTAGCGGACCTAGATCAGGTTCCACAAATGTATTACCAGAACCTACCTAATAATGTCAATAAAGGTGTGCTGGTCATGAATATTGACCCGAATTCAGCTGCAGCTCGAGCGGGATTCCAACCGAAGGATTTAATCGTTTCCATGAATGGAACAGCAATTGCTAATTCCTCGGATTTAAGAAAATATCTATATACCAAAGCGAAAATTGGTGATGAAATTAAATTTGAAGTCTATCGTGATGGAAAACTGCAAACGTTAAAAGTAAAAATATCCGCAAATACAACAAACTGATTTGAGGTACATTAACACCAAAGATTTTATTAAGAGGTGTGCCAATGAATCGGGTTGGAAAATATGCATCCAGTGAACATGTAGACGATATTGAGCTAATGAATATGGTGTTTGAGCTTCCTGAAAAGGATAAAATGCTAATGTGGTCAGAAGGCTATATTGATCTCGTGATTGAGAAATTACCAATATATGCACAGGATATATTGGAAAATCGCAAGGAAAAGTGGGAAGATACCAAGATTTATTATGAGAAACAGCTAAAACAAATATTAAACGATGAGGAATATAAGAATAAAATGATGGGCGAACGGAAAGAGTTCGCCCTCTTCGTTAAGGAACGGTATCCTGAATTCCAATCACTGCTTTTTTTAATCTATGATGGGAATATTAAGGATAAGGATTTGCGGAAATTTGTTTACCGGAGAAGGTTTGGAGCCCGTAAAAATTATCTTCATTAACTTGAAAATTCGGGCTTGCAAATCGTAAAGGAAAAAATTACAATAAAAATAACTTGATTAGAATCGGAGGTGGAGAAGAGATGAAACGTTCAATTTTTGCACGCTTGTTATGGCTTGAAGCCCTTAATATTTACCGTGCAATTTTTCATGAAGCGGTTTTCCAAGGGGGGAGTCTGCCCTTTTTTCGAACCTGCATAGTGAAATTTGAACGATAACACATCTCTTTACCCACATTAGATCGGTATAAAGAGAGTGCTGAGGCACTCTTTTTCTATGCCTTTTTATCAGCCTCGGGAGGAATAGATGCCCGTGGCTTTTTTTATCTTTAGATGTGTTCATCGAATTTTTAATAAAAGGAGAATGAACATGATTGTTTGCAGTGTTAACCATATAGCGAAATCGTTTGGCGGAAATATGATTTTTAAAGATTTATCCCTCGAAGTACATGAAGGCAGCCGTATAGGCTTAGTTGGCCGCAACGGCAGCGGCAAAACTACTTTATTAAAATTGCTTGCTCAACAGGAATCTGTTGATGAGGGAGTTATTCATTGGAAAAAGGCACTTAAAATCGGCTACTTGGCACAGATTCCTGATTTCGGGGACCTGAATGTGAAGGAAGTTTTGAAAACCGCATTCGAACAATTAACAAAGACGGAAGCGAAGCTGAAACAATTGGAGCTTGAGATGGGGCAGGTAATGGCTCCGGAAAAATTGCAAGGATTAATTGAGCAGTACGGAATGCTTCAAGATGATTTTATTTTAAATGGCGGCTACGAAATGGACGCTCAAATGGATCGTGTTGCGAATGGCTTAAATATTGCTGATTTTCTTGTGAAGCCTTTTTCACTGTTAAGTGGCGGTGAGAAAACCAAGGTTGGTCTTGGTTTAAGTTTATTGAAAAATCCAGAACTCTTATTACTTGATGAGCCAACCAATCATTTAGATTTGATGGCCATTGAGTGGTTAGGTTCCTTCTTAAAGGCCTACAAAGGCACTATTATTCTAATCTCTCATGACAGGTACTTTTTAGATGAAGTAGTGAACAAGGTTTTTGAGATGGAAGATGGAGAAATTGATTTATACCATACGAATTTTAGTAACTATGTCAAGGAAAAGGAAGAACGGCTGTTAAGAGAATTCCAAGAGTACCAAGAACAGCAGAAGAAAATTAAAAAGATGAAGGAAGCCATTAAGCGGCTGCGGGACTGGGCTAACCGCTCTAATCCTCCTAGCGCTGCTCTTCATAGGCGTGCGACTAATATGCAGCGTGCGCTTGATCGCATCGAAAAGTTAGAACGTCCGAAAATGGAAGTTAAGAAAATGGGAATTGATTTCGAAGCGAATGACCGGAGTGGAAAGGATGTTATTATCCTTGAGAACGTATCAAAAAGTTATGGCAGCCGTAAGCTTTTTGATAATGTGAACATGCTTGTTCAATATAAGGATCGAACGGCGATTGTCGGTGAAAACGGGACAGGAAAGTCGACTGTTTTAAAAATGATTTTACAAGAATGTGAGGCAGACAATGGCGTTGTTAAGGTAGGCAGCAATGTGAAGATTGGCTATTTATCGCAGCATGTTTTTGCTGATTTAGGAGAGGATCAGCTGATTGATGTGTTTCGTTCTGAAGTCAAAGTAAATGAAGGCGAGGCCCGGCATATCTTAGCACGATTCCTATTCTTCGGACCTGCGGTATTCCGCAAGGTGAATCAATTAAGCGGCGGTGAAAGAATGCGTCTTCGCCTTGCGCAGCTTATGTACCAGGACATTAATCTTCTGATTTTGGATGAACCGACTAATCATTTGGATATTGATTCCTGTGAGGTATTGGAGGAGGCACTTGAACAATTTAACGGCACTATTTTAGCTGTCTCCCATGATCGTTATTTTCTCAACAAACTTTTTAATAAAATTTATTGGCTGCAAAATGGGACTGTTCACTTTTTCGATGGGAACTATGATTGGGCAAAAGAAAAACTGCCTGCCTTCGTATCTAATTCAGCATTTGTCCCTAACCCGCCTTCATTAAAAAAAATGAAAGAAATTGAACATGATAAGCCGAAAAATTTGGATGACCTCGAAGATATGATCGAGCAAATCGAGATTAATATTCATTTGTTACAAAGACAAATGGAATCAGAAAGTGACCTTTCTTTACTGCAAAGCATTTATTCTGAATTAGAGATGCTGGAAAATGAACGTGAACAGCTCTATCAGCAGCTGGATGAAGTGGTATAACAAATTGAAGGGATATACACCTTTGGTTGAGCCGTTTTCACGAGCGGCTCTTCTTTATATTAAAGAATAAATTCTTCTCTAAATCAGAAGTTTTCCGTATAATTATGTATGGTTTTCTTTTTAAAGGTGGTCTTGAAATGGTATCTAATTTTTCTATCTTCCAAGTTCTTTTTCTGCTCATCACGACCATTTTAGGAGTGGTCTGTTCCGTCATTTACCATCAGCCGCTCGTTATCGGTTTTATGCCAGGGTTTCTTGTTTTGATATATTTAGCATTCCAAAAAGGAATGTCATTGAAGCAGACACTAAAAATTAGTTTTATCGGAGTTTACAAAACGAGAATTGTCATTATTATACTCTTTCTTGTTAGTTTTTTACTTCCTTCCTGGTATTTATCGGGAACGATTGGTCAAATGGTTAAAGTGGCCCTAAACTTTATTAATTCGGACCATTTTTTGGTTCTTTCGTTTCTTGTCGCTCTTGTCTTCTCGATGCTTCTTGGGACAACAGTTGGGACACTAAGTGCCATTGGAGTTCCGATTTTGGGGACGGCCATGGTTTTACATTTGCCTATAGAAGTTGTGGCGGGAGCATTAGTCTCAGGTGCTTTTGTAGGGGATCGGACTTCGCCGTTTTCCAGTGCCCATCAGCTTTTATCACATACTGTTGAACTTACAGTTAAAAAGCAATGGAAGGCGATGCTTTTGTCAACGGTAATCGCAGTCCTCGTTTCCTTTTGTTTTTATGCTTTCTTCGATTTACATAGTTATGGAGACAGCAAAATAAATCCTTCACATTTCGAGTGGAATCAGCTTTCTTGGATTAAGTTTATCCCACCATTGGTGTTAATCGTTTTTGTTCTTTTTCGAATAAGCATAATTTATGCGTTTATATCTAGTATCCTATCAGCAGCCGTTATTGCATTAGCTGAGGGCACTCCTTTTTCCAAATTAGTAAATGACTTTTGGCATGGTATTGATGGTCTTGGCGGCGGTTTAATTCATATGTACGAATTACTGCTGTTTCTCGCTTTGGCAGGTGCTTATAATGGGTTGTTAGAGGAATTGAATGTCATTCAGCCCTATTTAGATAAATGGCTGAAATCCTCAAGGTCCTTAATAGGAGATACGGTAAAAACACTGATCGCAACACTTATCATCACATTTATTGCGGCCAATCAAACACTGCCTATCATTTTAACAGGGAGGTCCTTTTTACCTCATTGGTCTTCTAAATACGGAAATGAAGAATTAGCTAGGGTAATGGGGGATACGACGATGCTCTTTCCAGGCATGGTTCCATGGAGTGTCTTAGCGATAATGTGCAGCACGATTGTTGGGATTCCCTTACTTGGATATTTACCGTATGCGATATTTTTATGGATTTTACCAATATTTACCATCTGTCTTTCGATTATAAAACAATTTCGTAAATCAAAGGGAAAACGGATTGTTGCTGCTTGAATCAGAGTCTCTATGAGGCTCTGATTTTTTTTACCTAAAATCCTTCCGAATGAAGTCCCTTTTTCAATCATATAAGAGGTATTAAAGATATAGGACAAGGGATGGTTGGATGTTAAAAAAATTTGCGATTATAGGCTTTGGGGGCACGATGATCGGAATAGGGGTAAATGGATTTATTCTTCCTTTTCATTTGATAAATGGCGGATTTTTTGGCATAAGTCTCTTGGCCAACTATTTGTGGGGGTTAAAAGTTGGCCTCACATTTATATGCTTAAATATTCCCGTTTACATCTATGCTTTTAGATATGAACCTGATTACTTTGTGAACGGTTTAATGGGAGCAGTGGTTTCAGGGTTTATGCTCGATTTTCTAATGCCATTAAACGGAATGATTCACATACCCATTTTAAGCAGTATTTTTATTGGTGCGGTTATTATTGGTATAGGTGTTGGCTTTATGCTGCGAAATCATATTAGCCCCGGCGGGATAGATTTGCTGGCGCTTTTAATCGCAAAAAAGACTAAAGTGAATGTTGGCGTAATTTGTTTCGCCATTGATGCGGTTATTATTACGACTGGGTTATTACTTCTAAAAGATGCCAGGCTTCTTTATTCACTTGTAATTGTTTCGATCGTTGGACTATTTGCTTGTGTCATTACATCGGTCCGTAAAGTATAAATCTAAACAAATTTTTGATAACATGAGAACATCCACCACCAAGGAGTATAACTATGAACCCTATAAGCGATCATGTAAAAGAAAATTTAAAGATCTTATTTGTCGGCTTTAATCCAAGTATTCGTTCTAGTGAACTTGGTCACCATTATGCCAATCCAAATAATCGTTTTTGGAAAATCATATATGAAGCAGGATTAACTCCTCGTAAATATATGGCAGCCGAAGACTATTCACTTTTAGAATTAGGTTACGGATTCACCAACATTGTTCAAAGGCCGACAAAGGCTGCAGACGAAATTAAGAAGGAAGAATACATGGAGGGCAGAGAAATCTTAAAACAAAAGATTGCTAAATTTAAGCCGAAAGTAGTTTGTTTTGTTGGGAAAGGTGTTTATCAGGAGTATAGTGGACGTAAAGCTGCCCCGTGGGGGGTTCAAGAGGAAGCTGTCGTGCCAGGAACGATCGATTTTGTTGCACCGTCCTCTAGTGGACTAGTTAGAATGCGGCTTGAAGAAATCGTTGAGATTTATAAAATGCTAACCGATTTAAACATCGACGGTTGAAGAGGACCGTCGATGTTTTTTAGATTATTTTTTTTCGTACTTCTTTTGATAACGGGATAAAGCTAAAAGCGGAAAAATATAACGGTAGCTATGGTAATGAATATAAAAACCGCCCGCCATTCCTTGTCCTTTAGGGTAGTCCGTTGTCCAATCTGTATGTTCCAGTGAATTTAATAAATATTTAATTCCTTTTTCAATAGCTGCGGTCGGTTTATCGGAAATCGAGATCAAGGCATCAAGGACCCAGGCAGTATGTGTCAAGGTGCTTGTGCGTAAAGCGACATATGTTTTTTTGTTGTCGCTATGGCAAGATTCGCCCCAGCCGCCATCTCCATTCTGAATACTGTGCAACCACTTAACGGCCTTTTGAATAGCAGGATGACTCTTTGGTACATCCACTGCTAATAATCCTGTAATGGAAGCCCATGTCCCGTATATATAACAAATTCCCCAGCGGCCATACCAGGACCCATCTTTTTCTTGATTCTTAAAAAGCCATTTTACTCCTTTTTGGATGGCAGAATGATCGTTTGGAAGATTGGTATAGTTCCCGAAAAATTCTAAGGTTCTTCCGGTAATATCTGCACAAGAGGGGTCTGTTAAAAGAAATTCTCCTTTTTCAATTGGTAAAAATTCAAATACCTTTGTATTCGTATTTTTTTCAAATCCTGCCCAGCCGCCATCGTCATTTTGCATCGATAAAACCCAGCGGATTCCCCGTTCCCAAGCTGCTAGATCAGTTGGTAAGCTCCTTGAAATTGATCTGAGCGAAGCGGTCGTGTCATCAACATCAGGATTAATGGTATTTACATCGGAAAAGCCCCAGCCGCCAGGCAGGCTAGAAGGGTTATGGATCACCCAATCTCCGAATTTATTATGCTGACGTGAAATAAGGTAATCATTGGCTTTTGAGACCATCGAATCTTCTGGAGGAACACCTGCTGATTGTAGGGTGAAACTAATTAACGATGTATTCCAGACATCGGCGGTGGTATATTGCATATGAGGCAATCCATTAATTTCACATTTCATTGCACGGATTCCTTCTAAAGCTTTTACAATGACGGGATCTGTTTTTTTATAACCAAGAGAAAGTAATGCGAAAATCATTAAAAAAGTACAGCTGTAATAACTGTATAACGTGCCATCTGGTTCAAGGTGGTCAAGCATATACTTTTTCGCCCGTTCAATCGCTAAAATACGCAGCTGTTCGGGCAAGCCAATTAAGCTTTTGACTCCATCTTCAATATAAGAGAGCAGGGATCTTATTTCATAAGAGCGGACCCACTGGTCTTCACTATGGCGCTGTAAATGCAAATCCGCAAGATTTGGGCTTTTTTCTGTCACGATAGAAAATTTCTTACTAGCAACGATCATAATCGGTGTCAGGTTGGCCCTGCCAAAAACGGAGAAGGAATAAAAATTGATTGGGAATATGTGAGGTAAAAGAATCACTTCAATCGGCAGCGGGGAAAATGCCGGCCATTTGTATTGACCAGTTAAAGCAAGCATGATTTTTGTGAACATACTGACCTCTTCCAAGCCGCCGTTTGCTATTATAAACCGTTTAGCAGCACGAAGGTTTTTGTTATCTTCGCTGTAATATCTTGAATAAAGAAGCGCATAGTATGCCTCAACGGTTGATGATAGATTCCCTTCACCCTCATCGTAAAATAGTTTCCACGAACCGTTTTTCTCCTGCCTTCTTAAAATTCTCTCCGCCAGCCCTTGTATTAATTCCTCATCATTTAATTCCAATGACCGTAATAAAATGATCATATAGGCATCTGTTGACAGTCCTGTATCAAATGGATAATTCCATGAACCATCGGGAGATTGGTCTTTTCTCAGCATTTCGATCAGCCACTCAATGCCTTTTCTAGTCTCCAACATCTGAATTCATCATTCCTCTCCCATAAAAATATTCTCATCTATACATATTCGTATCGGAGGATGAGAATTCATAAGGGAGGGAATGAGCATTCTTTTTATAAGGAATAAGGAAAAGACTCCGTTGGAAAGCATACGAGCCGAATTAAGAAGGAAAATCAAATCGCCATCTTCGTTCAACCAAATCTCAAAGGGTGAAAAAGTTTTTTTGGAACAAATAAGAAGCAAAACAGCGGAACAAAATCTCAACAATGTAACAAGGACGAAGGCTTATCTTGATTTTTATCTGCAGCGTCCTGAAATCCATTGGGCTTTTTTAGGACACATGGTTTCCCGAAATGGCGGCTACAACATGACAGATCTAAAAGGTGAATTTCTGACCCGCTTGATGGCAAAAAAGGATAGGGAATCTTTTTTTGCATTTCTGGAACGAGGGAATTGGCTGATTTTTCAAGATGTTTATCCGCAATTTTTACTTTATGCAGAAAGCCTCAGGCTGAATAAACCCTTATTTCACCTGCTTCCTTTATTAAATATTTCCACTTTCATGGAAACCATTTGGAATCATTTTTGGAGGGAGCAATGCACATATGTTCTTGCTATTGCGTTGGTTATCAATGAACAGAGTTACTTAGAACAAAGAGTGGTGAAAAATCCGCTTTTTCAAAAAGAGGTATTAGGCAAATTTGAGTTTCTACTCCAGGATTGGCTTTCCTTTAATCACATTCTCTTTCCTTATGGAAAAAAGAACCTTTGCGGGCAAACCCTTCATCAATTTGAATCTCTGAATGAACGGATTTTACTTGGAAAAAGGTTATATTCCCTTCTTTTTAAAGATAAAGACCGTTTAGAGCAAACGGTGGAATGGGCAATAAGAACTCCACATACCGGTTCAAGAAAAGATTACTGGCCTCATATTTTTAACAGCGTGAATGAAGGAATTCCTGGTTTTGCTTATCAACTTCGATTAAAATCCTGTCAGTTAAAAAGCGGGGCACGAAAAATATACAGTCCAACCCTTGAAAACTCCTGGAAAAATGTGACGCATGCGGAAGCTGAAAAAGGGGATTGGTTTCGTGATTATCGTGTAGCCGATTATTTAGTTGAGAATACCGAAATTGTTAATGGGGAGATTGTGAATGAATACTGTAAAACACTTGAACGACTCGAGCTTGCAGCCCTTGCGAAAAAAGCAATTTATTTTATGGAATAAACATTATCTGGCCAGTGCGGTGCTTGCGTCATTATTTGGATCTTATTTAGACCTTTATTTTGTTGGCAAAGGATTGTACCATTTTCCTCAAAGACCCTTACCTGAGATATTTTCCATAAATATTGCGTTTACTTTGGCGGGACTGCCAATCTTGATAATGGTGGTTCTACACTGCCTATCACAAGTAAATAAATGGGGGAAAGCGGGTATAATCCTATTGGTTAGCCTACTTATGCCGATTTTGGAAAAATTAGCGGAGGAGTTAGGCTGGTTTGTTCATGCAGAGGAATGGAAGCACGGATATACATTTGTTGGATACTTCGTTTTCTTAACTATTATTTATAGTTGTTTCAGGTGGATGGAAAAACATAAATAATAAAAGCCGGGACGATAAATCCCGGCTTTCATGATGCCTCTAAGTGCACCATAGGCCCCTGCCGTCCGTACAGTGGTTAAGTGTCCCGCAACAAGCGAAATGTTCGGCAGGGGCTTACCATTATTTTATCACATAAACGACGAAAATATAATGCTTACAATTGCCAATACTTTCTTTTCTTTTTCTAAAAGTGTATGATAAAAATGATTTTTTACATAAAGGAGTGTTTGACATGGCTAAAAAAGGACATTTTTTAATGGAAAATGGCGAGAAGATTGAGTTTGAATTATACCCTGAAGCAGCACCGGGAACCGTTGAGAATTTTGAAACATTAGCAAATAAAGGATTTTACAATGGTTTAACCTTCCATCGTGTTATCCCAGGGTTTGTAAGTCAGGGAGGATGCCCTCACGGAACTGGTACAGGCGGACCAGGCTACACTATTAAGTGCGAAACAGAAGGAAATCCGCACAAACACGTACCAGGTGCCTTATCAATGGCTCATGCAGGAAGAAACACTGGTGGAAGTCAGTTCTTCATCGTTCATGAATCACAGCCGCATTTAAATGGAGTGCATACTGTATTCGGTCAAGTTACATCGGGATTAGAAACAGCAAAATCGATGAGAAACGGCGATAAAATGCAAGAAGTTAAGGTATATGATGAAGAGTAAGAAGTAGAAGAGAGCCATTAGGCTCTCTTTTTCTGTTTAGGAATGTTTGTGTGTATATTGGGAAAAATATTTTCAAAAAGTTTACCTTTGGGGGTCTATATGAAAAAGTTTATATTTATGCTAATCCCGTTTTTGCTTTTTTCGTCTAACCAAAAAGCCTCAGCCGAAAATACCGATGCCAAGCAATTAAAAGCAGCTGTAATAATCGACGATTTTGGAGGAGGGACTGGCGGCGTCAGGGACTTTTTAGAAGGTGATATACCGATTACGGCAGCGGTCATGCCATTTACTGAAAATTCGAAAGCGCATGCAGAGTGGGCTCATAAAAATGGTTTTGAAGTAATGGTTCACTTGCCAATGGAACCGAAAAGAGGCAAGAGGTCGTGGCTAGGTCCAAAGCCGATTACGGTAGATCTAACGCCAAAACAAGTGAGGCAGCGTGTTAAAGAAGCGATAAAGACTGTTCCCTATGCAGTTGGACTTAATAATCATATGGGGTCACTAGCAGTTGAAAATGAACGAATCGTAAGGGCAATTGTTGAGGTGGCAAAAGAAAATAAACTATATATTATTGACAGCGGCACGAGCCCTGAATCTAAATTCCCAGAGATTGCAAAAGAACTCGGTGTGCCTCTTTTAAAAAGAGACGTTTTCCTTGATGATATTTCAACTTCATCTCATGTTTACAAACAGATGATCCGACTGGCAAAGGTAACCGAAATTAAAGGGAAAGGTATTGCTATTGGACATGTGGGTGTGACGGGGAAAGTCTGTTCAGTAGGCGTTTTTCAATCCATGGACGAATTCAAGAAACGTCATATTAAAATTGTCCCAGTCTCAGAACTTTTAACTGAAAAACTAATCGAAAAAAACTTTGTTCCAAATTAAAGGCAGCTGCAGACTGCCTTTTTTGCTGAAATTAAATTTTCTGGTACAATGTCTCCTATCAAACTATTAAATTAGACATCAAGGGAGATGGAATAGAGATATGAAGTTAATATCATGGAATGTCAACGGTCTTAGGGCTTGTGTCAAAAAAGGATTTTTAGATTATTTTCATCAAATGGATGCGGATATTTTTTGTATTCAGGAAACGAAATTACAAGAAGGACAAATTAGCCTGGAATTAGATGGTTATTATCAATACTGGAATTATGCTATTAAGAAAGGTTATTCAGGAACTGCTGTTTTTACGAAAGTGGAACCGATTTCCGTGAAGTATGGAGTTGGAACGGATGAGAGTGAAGACGAGGGAAGAATCCTTACCTTGGAGTTTGAACAATTTTTCTTGGTCAATGTGTATACCCCAAATTCCCAACGTGATTTAGCAAGAATCGGTTACCGATTGGAATGGGAAGACCGCATCCTTAATCACCTGCAAGAGTTAGACAAAGTTAAACCGGTCATTCTCTGCGGAGACTTAAATGTAGCTCATCAAGAAATTGACTTGCGAAACCCAAAGTCGAATGTAGGGAATTCGGGATTTACCGAAGAAGAGCGAGGGAAAATGACAAAATTATTGAACGCTGGGTTTGTCGACAGTTATCGCCATTTTAATCCTGAAAAGGAAGGCGCATATACGTGGTGGTCATATATGGCCAAAGTTCGGGAGCGGAATATTGGCTGGCGGATTGACTATTTTATTGTCTCAAAAACGTTTAGTGAGCAATTGAAGCTTGCAGATATCCATTCTGAGGTTATGGGCAGCGATCATTGTCCTATAGTTCTTGAACTTCTTTAATGTTCATTCATAACCTTTTCTTATAACAAAGTATAAAAAAACCGTCATTTTCATTATGAGTTAAATATTCTATAGTTAATTTAACAATGAAAAAAACGGGGGAATCTAAAATGGATATTAAAAAAGATGTCCAAGGGCAATTTGGAAAAAGCGCCGATTCATATGTAAGCAGCTCCATCCATAGAAAGGGGAAGGACCTCCAAAAACTAGTAGAGATGGCTTCTCTCCAGGGTGAAGAAGAGCTGCTTGACATTGCCACAGGAGGCGGTCATACGGCCAACGCATTTGCACCCTTTGTAAAAAAAGTAACGGCCGTAGATTTGACTCCCGAAATGTTAGCGGCTGCAGAAAACTTTATCAAAGGAAATGGCAATCAAAATGTTGACTTCATTATTGGCGATGCAGAAAATCTTCCTTTTCCAGATGAATCTTTTGATCTTGTGACATGCCGAATAGCTCCACATCATTTTCCGAATGTAAAACGTTTTATTAACGAAGTGTATCGGGTTCTAAAACCAAATGGACAATTTTTACTTGATGATAATGTCACACCAGAAGAAGAAGAATTTGATCAATTCTATAATACGATTGAAAAATGGCGCGATTACAGTCATTATCGGGCATGGAAAAAATCGGAGTGGCTTAAAATGCTTGAATTAAACAGTTTTGAAATATCTGAATGGCACCGGTTCGAAAAAACCTTTCAATTTGAATCGTGGTGCAATCGGATGAATCTGCCACAAACAGAAAAAGAAAAATTAGCTCAATTCATCATAAATGCTTCACCAAAAGTAAAACGAAAATTTCGCATTATGATAGAACACGATCAAGTTATTTCTTTTCAAGGGGAAGCTGCCGTCTTAAAGGCTATTAGGAAATAAAAAAACCTTTGCACGAAGAGAAGCATTCTCTTTTTGCAAAGGTTTTTTTATCATGCTTAGATTTCATTAAGTGCAGTTCCAATTTCATCAAATTCAGGCGATTTTTCATTTTGACTTGAATTTTCTAATTGCTCCTGTTCCATTGACGTAACCGAACCTTGCTCTTCTTCCTTTTTTTGAAGATGCCAATTCACTTTATCACCACTCCTTTTGGAAAACGAATTACTAAAATATTTTTTCCTATAATGTTGAAACTAAACCATAAACCGCTTTTGAATAGTTACATTTTTGCCATAAAAAAATCCTCTCTTTATTAAAATATATGTGTAAATGAAATGAAAAATAGTAGTTGACGAAAATAGTATTGGGTAGTATTATAGTCAATGTCGCTGTTGCGAAATGCATTAATAAAGCTACTAAGTTTTTTTAAAAGTAATTCGCAGTTGTTGACAAGTTTAAGACGTTATGTTAGGATAATAAATGTCGCTAATTTAATAGATTAGCAGAAAAAACACGATTGTTCTTTGAAAACTAAACAAACAAAAACGTCAACAAACAATAATATTCGTTTCTTTTGAAACGAAGCCAACGTTTTATTTTATGAGCTAATCAACTTTCTTGGAGAGTTTGATCCTGGCTCAGGACGAACGCTGGCGGCGTGCCTAATACATGCAAGTCGAGCGAATCACTGGGAGCTTGCTCCCGGTGGTTAGCGGCGGACGGGTGAGT
>NZ_JBALPP010000028.1:0-1306 GCF_036965425.1 Neobacillus drentensis
GGTCAAGCCCCTAATAAATAGACACACAAAAAATTCGACATTAAGCTGCATTTTGATAATCTAAATAGTATTTTTTAGGAGAAACGAATCCTAGTTTATATTGGATTCGTTTTTCGTTATAATATTGAATAAAATTTTTCAGATCTCTCTGGAATGTATCTTTTTGAATGCTTGAATAGAAACAAGGAAATTCAGTTTTTAACTGTGAAAAAAAGCTTTCAATAACAGCGTTATCCCAACAATTTGCCTTACGAGACATACTTGGCGTAAACTTCAAAGTCTTACTTAATTGATTATAACTAACAGATCTATACACACTACCTTGATCACTGTGAATAATTACCCCATCTAGTGACTTCAAATTTCTCTTTTTTTGTGCGGCCACAATTGTATCTTTAATAAGCTCCTGATTTGGACTGGAGCTTACTTTGAATGCAATCACTTCACGATTAAATAAATCCATCAAAGCTGAAATATAAAACTTCTCTTGGTCTACTAGGACTTCTGTCATGTCTGTGACCCATTTTTTGTTTGGAAGATTGGCATGAAAATCACGATTTAAATGGTTTTCATATAGATATCCAGCAGCTTGACTCTTTGTTTCTTTAGTTGCTTTTGGCCGTCTAACTACTGCTTTAATATTAGCTTCATTCATCAAACGAGCTACCTTTTTATGATTTACAAGAGTCCCTTTTTCTTTTAAGTATCCAGCTATTCTTTTAGCTCCATATGTCCCCTTATGCAATGTATATGCTCGTTTAATTTTAGTTAAAATCTTGCGATCCTGGTCTGAGATTACCTTTTTAGGTCTTTTTAGATATGCATAGTACCCACCCTTTGAAACCCCTAATACACGACAAAGAAGGACGACTGAAAAATCCTTTCTCAAGAAGGAAATAGCTTCGAATATCTTGCTTATTCGTTCCCCTTGAGAAAGGCCTGGAACTTTTTTAATATCTCATTCTCCAATTCTTTTTCTTTTAGTTGTTTCTCTAACTCCCTCACTTTTTTACTATCATTTTTAGATTGAGAGGATGTGTGAGAATGGGGGTTTTCTAAACCACTTTCCCCCTTTTGCTTATAGGCATTAACCCAACGATTTACGGTATCACGGTGTAAATTTAAACTGTTCGCAACCTCAATTACTGATCGCTTACCTTCTAAGATTTGAAGTACAGCTTCTAACTTTATTTCGGCATTAGTATGTGAAAATGTACGTTTCTTTGCCATATTATTATCCCCTTAAAATGTTGATATGTCGTATCTTCATACTATCTTATATGTCCATTATAAGGGGGGCAACCAC
>NZ_JBALPP010000029.1:0-45988 GCF_036965425.1 Neobacillus drentensis
GTTATTCGTTGGAAAGAAGGTAACAAATTGGAATTAAAAGGGAAAATCAGTACATAATTATATTATGTAAACAAATTATAAATTTTCAAGAAAATTCTTAACATTAAAGAAAACCTAGGGTATAATGATTTTCATTAATTAATCGGAAAGGTCTTTTATCATGAACACTACTTTTAAAGATCAAATTGAACAATTTAAATACCAGAATCAAAATCGCGGACGTTTATTAGTCAGCTGTCCAGATCAGCCTGGAATTGTTTCCGCCATCTCACAATTTTTATTTTCGCATAATGCCAATATCCTTGAGTCGAGTCAGTACTCAACCAATCCAGAGGGCGGCATATTTTTCATTCGAATTGAGTTTGAATGCCCAGGTTTAAAAGAAAAAGCTGCCGGGATGGAAAAGCAGTTTACCGATATCGCCGAAAAGTTTTCAATGGACTGGAGGCTAACACCGGTTTATAAAGTGAAGAAAGCTGCGATATTTGTATCGAAGGAATTGCACTGTCTTCAAGAGCTTTTATGGGAATGGCAAAGCGGTGATTTAATGACCGAGATTGCCGTTGTTATCAGTAATCATGAAGAGGCAAGAGAAGTGGTAGAGGGTCTAAAGATTCCATTCCACTATATTCCAGCCAATAAAGAAATTCGTGAACAGGTCGAAGAAAAGCAGCTTCATCTGCTAAAGGAATATGATGTCGATTTAATCGTTTTAGCACGTTACATGCAAATTCTAACACCGAATTTTGTGGCCGCTAATCCAAATAAAATAATCAACATTCACCACTCTTTCTTACCTGCCTTCATTGGAGCAAGACCGTATGAACGAGCATATGGCCGCGGAGTAAAATTAATTGGGGCAACTTCTCATTATGTAACAAATGATTTGGACGAGGGTCCGATTATCGAACAGGATATTGCACGCGTTGACCACCGTGCTAATGTTGATACCTTAAAAAAAATTGGCCGCTCCATAGAACGAAGCGTTTTGGCCCGTGCCGTAAAATGGCATATAGAAGACCGAATTATTGTTCATCAAAATAAAACGATTGTATTTTAATCAAAGTAATGCTTTTGTCTTCAAACCTAAAGAGACAAAGGCATTTTTTATTTAGGTACCTAGTCCCAAAAAGATTGGAAGAAAGTGATTTAAAACCTTTGGACTAATTATGGTAGAATATTAGAAAAGTGATCTTAGCAGGGGGACAATATGGAAAAGCATAAAATATTAGCTGTTTTAGAGAAAGAACTAGTTGTTGCCCTTGGTTGTACAGAACCAGTAGCGATTGCCTTGGCAGCGGCCACAGCAAAGAGCCATGCAAAGGGTGAAATACAGGCAATTACCGTAAAAGCAAGCGGGAATATTATTAAAAATGCAAAATCTGTTGGAATTCCAGGGATGTCATCAAAAGGACTCGAGTTCGCAGCTGCGCTAGGAGCGTCAGCAGGCAATCCAGATAAAAACCTAGAAATTTTAGAAGGTCTCACAATTGAGGATGAGCTCTCAGCATTAAAGCTCATTGAAGAAGGAAAGGTATTAGCCGGAAAAGCTGATACTCCAAAAAGACTTTATATTGAAGTCAGCGTAGAAACAGATCAACAAACATCAAAAGTGGTCATTTCTGATAATCACAGTAATATCACCTTAATAGAAGTTGATGAGAAAGCAGTTTTCCTTGGCGGATGTGAGAATATTGGCATCCAAACAGATGAAGAGGAATTAGAAGCATTAACCATTGATGAAATATATGAATGGGTATTAGAGGCGGATCTTAAGGACTTAACGCTGGTTAAAAAGAGTATTGAATTAAACCGTTTTATTGGAAATGAAGGACTTTCCGGTGATTATGGATTAAAAGTAGGTAAAACGATTAAACAAAATGTAAAAAAAGGAATCCTTTCGGATGATATTGCTACTGCTGCCATGTCGTTAGCGGCCGCCGGTTCAGATGCCAGAATGGCAGGTTCAACAATTCCGGTAATGGCAAATACAGGGAGCGGCAATCAGGGAATTGCCGTGACACTACCAGTTGTTGCAGCAGCAGAAAAGCTGCAGGTATCTGAGGAAAAAATGATTCGGGCTGTTGCACTTAGCCACCTTATAACCATTCATATCAAATCGAAATTCGGCCGCCTCTCTGCTTTATGTGGGGTAACAGCTGCCGGTATGGGTGCGAGTGGAGCTATTGTTTACCTGCTAGATGGCGGACTCGGGCAAATAAAAGCGGCGATTCAAAATACAATCGGAAACGTATCCGGAATGATTTGCGACGGGGCCAAAGCAGGCTGTGCAATGAAAGTTTCGACCTGTTCAAATGTCGCTGTACAGTCTGCATTGTTAGCATTGAATCATCAAGAAATCCAATCGACGGACGGCTTTATACACGATGACGTGGAAAAAAGTATTGAGAGCTTCTGTAAGCTTGGAAATGAAGGAACACGCCAAACAGATGAACTTATCTTAAAATTAATGTTGGAAAAATAAAGGGTTGACCATTTGGTTAACCTTTTTATTTGTCTGAAAAAAGGAATTTTAAAGAGGTTTAGATAAAATTTTGTTGAAATTATAGATATAAAATTTTTTTAGCGGGGTGGGCAGGATGGACGATATTCAATTTGCATTTTTGAATGAATGCGGCGATTATAGTTTTTCATTTGACAAAAACGATGTTTCAACCCACTTTATTCTTGTTGCAATTCTAGTAAAAAGTTCTAATAAGGATTGGCTGGAAGCGGAATTGGTTAAATCCTTTCAAAAGATGGAATTAGACACAGTCCCAATATTTAATGATCTAAAGGATTTACCCTTCAGTGTTTATGCATATGTGTTTGATAAGCAAAAAATTAGAGAAGACTTTGGAATAATGCATAAAACGCCGTTTATTAAATATTTAAATCGGATGATATATGATGATTTAAATAGAACCTTTGAACAGCTTGATTTAACGGCTAATGAGCAAGAAACAAAACCATTTTTGAATGAATTTAAAAATTACATAGGGACAAAAAGTATTCCCGACCTCTTTAATTATTCGGCTTTTGGATTCAATAATAACCAGTCCGATAGCATCCTTCTATTAGCGGAGTTAATCGCTACGACAATTGCAAAAGGCTATGAACAAACCCAGTATACTGCAAAATACCACTCTTATATCAAAATAATTAAAAATAAAATAGCTGCAATCAACCTATTACCCCTAAACTATAAAAACTTTCTTTATGATTACAAATCAGACGACCAAAACTCCAAACATGACGAGATTATTATCAAACAAGCTGTAAATTTAGCTTACAAGTATATCGAGAAACATCGAAAAAGTGAAGAAGAGGATGAAAAGCTTCGAATCGATTTTCTAAAGTTCCTTTTATTTAATCTAAAGGAAAATCCAGATGAATACGTGTATACAGAAGAAATCTTAGAAAATCTTAATGCTATTCGAGACATCAAAATGAATCCTCATAACTTTCGTTCAAATATTGTTTCCAAACTGCGCGATAGCGGGTTATTAATTGCCAGCAGTAATAAAGGCTATAAATTGCCGGTTTGCTTGAACGACCTATATGACTTTGTGAATCTCTCAAGTTTAACGATACACCCGATGATCCAAAGAATCTCCAAGTGCAGGGACCAAATATTACTTGCAACAAACAATGAAATTGATATCCTGGAGCAAAAAGAATATGAATATCTGAAAAATATCATTAATATGCAGAAAATGACAGTAATCTAAAAATAAGTTGTACAATATAATTGGAAATGTTAGGTGAAAGTCATCGATTTTATAAAGAAAGTGGGTTTAAAAATGGAGTATGTGAAACTTGGTAATACTGGATTGGATGTATCACAACTTTGCCTAGGCTGCATGAGTTTTGGCATACCTGAACGCGGGGCACACCAATGGGTTCTAAATGAGGACGAAAGCCGTCCTATAATAAAGAAGGCTTTTGAATATGGGATTAACTTCTTTGATACAGCTAATGTCTATTCAGATGGCACCAGTGAGGAAATTGTCGGACGAATTTTAAATGAATATGCAAAGCGCGATGAGATTGTGATTGCGACAAAGGTACACGGGCGCATGCATGAAGGTCCTAATGGAGCGGGCCTTTCAAGGAAAGCCATCATGGCTGAAATTGATAACAGCTTAAAGAGGCTTGGAACTGATTATGTGGATCTATATCAAATCCACCGCTGGGATTACCATACACCGATTGAAGAAACGATGGAGGCCTTGCATGATGTCGTGAAGGCAGGAAAAGCCAGATATATTGGCGCATCCTCTATGTACTCGTGGCAATTCCTTAAGGCTTTACATATAGCCGAGCGAAATGGATGGACTCGGTTTGTCTCCATGCAAAACCATCTAAATCTCCTCTACAGGGAAGAAGAACGGGAGATGCTTCCACTGTGTAAAGAGGAAAAAATAGGTGTTATTCCATGGAGCCCGATGGCTAGAGGAAAACTGACAAGGGATTGGGAAGAAGGAACCGCCCGTTCGGAAACCGATGAATTCGGGAAAAAGCTTTATGCTGCAACGGTTGAGGCAGACCGAAAAGTGGTTGAACGAGTTGCAAAAGTGGCAGAGAAACGTGGTGTACCGCGAGCTCAAATCGCTCTTGCCTGGGTGCTGCAAAAGGAACCGGTATCAGCACCAATAATTGGTGCGACGAAAATGCATCATCTGGACGATGCGGTGGCTGCTCTTTCCGTTAAATTAACCTCTGATGAAATTTCATTTATGGAAGACCCATATGTTCCTCATCCAGTTCTGGGATTTCAATAACTTTCTGATATAGTAGTTACATAGGCATAGAGAGAAAGGAACTGGAAGCATGAATGATAATAATTTTTTACAAGAGGCTTTTAAACATAGCCCATTTAAAGTACCAGGTCATGGAACGAGAAACATTCAAGTCCTGAAAGAAGCATTGCAGGATATGAATGAAGAATTAGAAAGTGACATGTACGGAAAAGGAACGATAATTGAAGAGTTTCAGGAAAAAATGGCTGAATATTTAGGTAAAGAAAAGGCGGTATTTTTCCCGAGCGGCACTATGGCCCAGCAAATTGCATTAAGAATTTGGTGTGATCAAAAAGAGGTAAATAAAGTAGCCTATCATCCATTAAGCCATTTGGAGATTCATGAGGAAGATGGCTTAAAAGAACTGCATCAGATAGAATCGATTCTTTTAGCAGATAAATCTAGAGTAATTGAGTTCGAGGATGTGGCAGGCATCAAGGAGAAAATTGCCTGTCTTTTACTTGAGTTACCACAGCGGGAGATTGGCGGCCAGCTGCCAGACTATAGAACATTGGAAGCGATTTCCGCTTTTTGTAAGGAAAGAGGAATAAAATTGCATTTAGATGGGGCAAGACTTTTTGAGATTACCCCATATTATGAAAAGTCTGCTGCCGAAATTTGCAGTCTATTTGATAGTGTTTATGTTTCGTTTTACAAAGGAATTGGCGGAATTGCTGGTGCTATTCTAGCAGGTGACACAGATTTTATCGAGAAATCAAAAGTATGGAAGAGGCGTCATGGGGGAGATTTAATTAGTCTTTATCCATATTTCCTAAGTGCAGATTATTATTTTGACAAGAGGATTGGCAAAATGGAGCAATACTATGAGGAGGCCAAAGAATTAGCGGGTTTTTATAATCAATGTAATGGTGTTTCAACCATTCCGCATGTGCCAGTCTCCAATATGTTTCATGTCCATTTTCAAGCTCCAAAAGAGGAAATGGAGATTATTTTAGCTGAAGTTTACAAGGAATCTGGAATTGGCCTATCTGGTTACGTAAGCGATGTAAGTAAAGAGACCAGTTATTTCGAAATTAGCATTGGCGATTTGTATGGGACGGTTCCGCGGGATAAATTAATAAATGCATTCAAACTACTGGATTATAAAATGAAAAATAGAAATCGATGACTCCGATGGTGCCTAATCCTCAAGGTACCATTTTCCTTAATTTACATGTCTTTCTCCTCTATTTTCCTTACTAATTTTTATATTAAAATGAGAATAAAAGATTAGTAAGGAGAGGTACTTTTTGAAGAAGAAGCTATCATACATTATTCTTATTTTTTTAGTTTTATTAAGTTTCCTGCCAAATGGGAAGGCAGCACTTGCGGCAAAACCAGATCGTACGGCACCAACTTCACCAACCAACCTTCATACGACTTCCATAACGGAAACCTCCGTATCATTGGCATGGAATAGTTCAACCGATAATGTTGGGGTTATGGGTTATGATATTTACCAAAATAATAGATTGATAGGGAATGTGTCGTCCACGCAATATGTGGCTAACAATCTGACCCCAAATACATCCTATAGTTTTTATATCAAAGCAAGGGATGCACGTGGAAATATATCAGCGGCAAGTAGTGCACTAAACGTTTTAACCTTACCACAAACAACTCCAATTCAATCAAATTATAAAAGAGTAGGCTATTTCGCAGGCTGGGCAACCTATTCTAACTATCAGGTTTCTGACATTGATGCTAGTAAACTAACACATTTGAATTATGCCTTCGCCAATATTAATGCCGATGGAAAAATTGAAGTTGGCGACCCATTTGCTGATATCGAACAAACATTTCCAGGTGATACTGTTGATCAGCCATATAAAGGTAATTTTTATCAATTAACGAAACTAAAGCAACAATATCCACAGTTAAAAACGTTAATCTCTGTAGGCGGCTGGTCATGGTCAGAAAGGTTTTCAGATGTAGCCTTAACTGATCAATCGAGAGTGATTTTTGCAGATAGCTGTTTGCAATTTATTTTAAAATATGGATTTGATGGAATCGATTTGGATTGGGAATATCCAGTATCTGGGGGAGAAGCAGGTAATATTCATCGCCCTGAAGATAAACAGAATTTCACCCTTTTGGTTAAAAAAATTAGAGAAACGTTAGATGCTCAAAGTGCAATCGATGGAAAAAAATACTTATTAACGATAGCTGGCGGTGCTAACAAAGGCTATGTTGCCAATACGGAACTAAACTTACTACAACAGTATTTAGACTATATTCAGCTTATGACATACGATTTTCATGGATCTTGGGACACTTTAACTGGAATGAATTCTCCGTTATTTCGCGATCCAGAATCTAAATTTGCAGAGTTTAGTGTCCAGGATGCGGTACAAACTTATATCAATAGCGGGGTACCAGCTGCTAAACTTGTAATGGGGATACCATTTTACGGAAGAGTATATAACCAAGTAAACAATGTAAATAACGGTTTATATCAATCTTTTACTGGCGGGGGTTCTGCTTTAAGTTATGGTCAACTAGAAGCAAGTTACCTTAATAAAAACGGGTTTATCCGTTACTGGGAGCCTGATTCAAAGGTACCTTGGCTGTTTAATGGTTCGCAATTTATAAGCTATGATGATCCCGAATCGATTGGTTATAAAACATCCTTTATTAAGTCAATGGGGCTGGGCGGAGCGATGATGTGGGAGTTAAGCCAGGATCCAAATAAAGTCTTAATAAGTAAGATTTATAATGATTTAAGATAAGAAAAGCCTATGTGCTTTTCTTTTTTTATATGATTGTAAGTGAATTCAGAAAATTCGAATTAAAGATTGACAAATTCCTATTTTTTGAAATAGATTAAAATTGTGATGTAAACATCAAAGGGAATTATTTACGAATATTATCCATCACTCCCATTAATATAATTGAGGAGTTGGTTTTTATGTTTGCCCCATTAACACCATTAGACTGGAAACGGAGGGCGGTGAAGTATTACCCAAATAAAATCGCTGTCATTGATGAAGAAAAGGAATTTACATATCTGGAATTCGGACAACGTGTTGATCGGCTATCCGCTGCATTAGAACAAGCAGGAATTGGAAAAGGTGACCATGTTGCGGTTATGTTGCCGAACACCCATTATATGTTGGAGTGCTTTTATGGAATTTGCCAGCTTGGAGCAGTCATGGTCCCTTTAAACTACCGCCTTTCTGCAAGTGACTTGGAATATATCATCCGTCATAGTGATGCGCGAATGCTAATCGTCGATGAGGAATTTTGTGCTCCAATAGAAAAAATTATCAATAATCTTGCACTCGAACAAATCGTGATTGTACGGATTCCAGGTCAGGAAACTTCATTAACGGGAATTGATTATGAGGCTTTTCTAGAACATGCCCCTGATTCAGCTGGACCTCCTGAGGTTGAGATCGAAGAAAATCAATTGCTAACCCTAAATTATACGAGCGGCACGACCTCAAAACCCAAAGGAGTCATGCTAACCCATCGGGGAAATTATTTGAATGCCGCTAATTTTATGTACCATCTAGGTGTAAATCACGATGATGTCTATCTGCATACACTGCCAATGTTCCACGCAAATGGTTGGGGCGGTGTTTGGGGAATCACTGGTGCAGGGGCTACGCATGTGTGTTTACGAAAAGTGGACCCGCCTCTAATTCTGGAATTATTTGAATCTAAAAAAATATCACTTTTATGCGGAGCGCCAACCGTCGTTAATATGCTAGTGAATGATCCAAAGGCTAAAGAAATTAAAATAAAAACGAATCCTCGCATGGCAACAGCAGGTGCGCCTCCTGCGGCCGCACTTATTCACAAAGCTCAAGATATCCTGGGCTTAAACATGATCCATGTTTATGGGCTTACAGAAACATCACCATTCATTCTATACTGTGAATGGAAAAAAGAGTTTGATTTAAGGCCGGCAGATGAACAAGCAGCCATCAAAGCAAGGCAAGGTATTGAACTTGCTTTTAATGGTGAAACGAAGGTTGTTCATCAAGACGGGGCAGAAGTGGCTTGGAATGGTGAGGAATTAGGTGAAATCATAACTCGCGGTAACGTGGTTATGGCAGGGTATTATAAGGATCCTGTCACGACAGCTGCAGCTATTAAGGATGGCTGGTTCCATACGGGTGATTTAGCAGTTACTCATCCAGATGGATTTATTGAGATCCGTGACAGGTCTAAGGATTTGATTATCTCAGGGGGGGAAAATATTTCTTCAACAGAAGTAGAGGGTGTTCTATATAGACATCCCTCTGTATTAGAATGTGCAGTAATCGCTGTTCCTGATGAAAAATGGGGTGAGGTTCCCAAGGCCATTATTGTTCTTCAACCTAATGCTGAAGTAACAGAGGAAGAAATCATTCAGTTTTGCCGCTCGAATATAGCACACTTCAAAGCACCAAAAGCGGTCGAATTTGTGGAGGCATTACCTAAAACAGCTACTGGAAAACTACAAAAATACCGTTTAAGGGAAATGTACTGGACAGGGCCGAAAAGAGTGAATTAAGACCAAAAGATCCAATATCGTGATTTAAATCACCAATTCCTTTCTATGTTCCAATTAATATAGAAAGGGGGTGATTTTTTGGATAAAAATTGGTCGATAGCTTATTAGGAAAAGAATTAGGCTCCTCATTTTTGGAATGTTTAGATTTTTTAAAAAGGGTATTCCATCATTTATACATCGAGATATAATAATATTTAGAGTGACTAAATATGTATAGAGGGGGCACCTATTATGAATTCCAATGAAACGATTATTTGTACTGGATATTCCCGATTACCCGATGGAATGGCAGCCAAAAACCTTTATGGTGTTATGGGAGTAGGATTTGAAATAGATCCAAATACTGACCGTATTTTGAATGCTTCTTGTACCTTTGTTACAAATATGTGTACAGATTTCATTAAAAGTATTTTGTCAGGTCACGATTTAAAAGAAGGGATAGAAGTACCAATTGAGAGATTCGAGAAAAGATATTTCGGTTTAGGAAAAAAAGCGATAATTTCAGCAATGAAGGATGCGTATAACCAATATTTAATTTATAAATCTATGAGTGTTTCAATTTAATCCTAATAATTTTTTAAAAAGTATTGAATTAATTTGAATTATCAGTATAATTAAAATTAATTAAATTTTCAGTTAAAAAATATCTTTCCAGCGAGCCTAAAGTTCAGTGGATAGGCAGCCCCTATTCATACCAACGAATTTTAAGACCAAGCTGTCCGAATTTAACCTTATTAAGGGTTTGTTCGGCATGGCTTGGTCTTTATTTTTTGCTAAAAAAAGGAGTGCTAAAAAATGGAACCATATACTTCAAGGCTAATGAAATGTTATCAAAATCTGGAATCGAATGGGTTTGACCATTTGGTAGTAACTTCTCCCTATAATCTTAAGTATCTATTGGGAGCGAATATTGATACAGGAGAAAGAATGACAGTCTTACTTTTATCACCCAGCAAAAAAACGAAACTAATTATTCATCAAATGTTTTCAGACCAAGTACCTAAATCTAACGAACTTGAAGTAATTTATTACAGTGATGAAGTGGAACCAATCAAAATATTGGCAGCCCATTTTTCCGGCCATGAAAATTTAGGGATAGATCAGAATTGGCTTTGTTCTTTTTTAATTGATCTATTAAAAACACTTCCGGCAATAAGGGTCGAAAAGAGTACCATTGTTGAAAAATTAAGAGAAATAAAAGATGAAAAAGAGATTGATACATTGAGGCAATCAGCTAGAATTGCAGACGCAGTGATGTATCAAATCCTCCAACTGCAGCATTTTCCAACAACCGAGCGAGAGGTTGCTGCAACCATTAAAAGTTTTTTTGCTGAACATGGTGTCAATGAATTGTCCTTTAAACCTATTATTGGTTTCGGGGGAAATTCAGCCAATCCACATCATACAATCAGTGATCACATCTCTCAATTCAATCAGCCAATATTAATCGATATGGGCGGGGTGTTTCACGATTATTGTTCTGACATTACAAGAACCTTTTATCTAGGTAGAAAAAATCAACAATTTGAAGATTTATATCAAATCATAAGAGAGGCACAGGAACAGGCTATTGAGTTGGTCAAGCCGGGTGTGGCATTTTCAGAAATTGACTTGTTTATTAGGAAGTCATTTGCCAAGTGGGGGTATGATCAATATTTTATTCATCGAACTGGTCATGGGATTGGTCTAGAACTCCATGAAGGGCCATCTATCCATCGAAACAACCATGATGTTATCCAATCAGGAATGGCATTTAGTATTGAACCTGGATTATATCTTCCGAATCAATATGGGATTCGGATTGAAGATATAGTAGTTGTTACAGAAAATGGCTGTGAAATTCTCAATAAATGCTCCAAGGAGGTGCAATACTTAGAGCTTTTAGGGGTTTAAAAAACTTTTATTTTAATGAGAGGGGAAAAGTTATGAAGCGAAAAACTTGGTTATCATTATTCTTTGTTATTGGATTAATCTTTTCAATACTATTATCAGGCTGTTCATATGAAAAACCATCCAATGGCAGCGAAGGTACTAAAAATGAAAGTGGCAATGGAAACGCAGCGGCTAAAAAGGATGAAATCAAAGTTGGCTTGGATGTGGATGCCGGCACAATGGATCCACGTCTATCAAAAGACACATCCGCCAAAAGGGTTACTGAACTTGTTTATGACGGCCTCGTACGTCTGTCTGATAAATTGGAAGCACAGCCGTCATTGGCAACAAAATGGGAAAATCCTGATCCTACCACTTGGATTTTTACGCTTCGGGAAAATGTCAAATTCCATGATGGCCAACCATTTACTGCAGAAGACGTTAAGTATACGTACGATACATTAATTGATCCAAATTTCAAAGCGCCATCTGCCTCACTCTATACCCCAATAAAATCGGTAGAGGTAATAGGGACTAACCAAGTGAAATTCACGCTAAAGCAACCCTTCGCGCCACTTTTAAGTTATTTGGATATTGGGATTGTACCAAAGCATATCGCCGAAAAAAATGACAACTCGTTATCAAGTACCCCGATTGGTACTGGCCCATATAAAATGGTGGAATGGGATAAAAATAGCAAGATATCATTTGAAGCAAATGATTCCTATTGGAATGGAAAGCCGAAAACCAAAAAGGTAACTTACTTTATTATTCCAGATAACTCAACTCGAGTAGCTTCGTTAGAGTCGGGGGATATTGATTTAGTACATTCTCCACTTTCTCCTCAAGATATAAAGCGAATTAAAGGAAATGATAAATTCGTAGTAAAAGAAATGGAAGGATTAGGCTTTACTTATTTGAACTTTAATCAGAAAAACCCTATCTTATCTGATTTAAAGGTAAGACAAGCGATTTCCTATTTGGTAAATAAAGAGGTCATCTCAAAAGATATTTATCAAAACATGGATAAGCCTGGTAAATCGCCGATTATTCCACCATCTTGGGCATACACAGATAATATTTCTGGTTATTCCTACGACCCGGAAAAAGCGAAAGCATTATTTAAAGAAGCAGGCTGGGAAGATACCAATGGTGATAAAGTCCTGGATAAAAACGGAAAGAAATTAACGATTACCCTCTCAACTCATAGTGAAGACCCTAACCGAATTCAAACGGTTGAATATCTTCAAAATGAGTTTACAAAATTCGGTATCCAAACCGAGGTGAAAACAAGTGAGTTCCCAACGTTTAACACTGCCTTAACAGAGGGTAAATTCGACATTGCTTTAGTCGGTTGGCTAAATCAAGTAGATCCAGACCGTTCATTTTACAATCCATTCCATTCAAAAGGTGGAAGCAACTATGGAAAATACAGCAACCCACAAGTTGATAGTCTACTAGATAAAGGAAGAACAACGTTAGACCAAAATGAGCGAACTAAAATCTATCAAGAAGCCGCAAAAATTGTAACAGATGAAGTGGCGTATGATGTATTGCTTTACCAAGGCTATATTGCCATGTACGGTAAGAATCTTACAGGATTTACTGTACACCCAAGCGGAAACCTCTACGGTTTAAAGGATGCGGAAATATCAAAATAACACTGAAAAAAAGATAGAGGGGTTTCCCCCTCTATCTTGAAAGTCAGGAGTGTTCTCGATGGCAACATTTATCATAAAACGATTGCTTCAATTTATTCCGGTGTTAATAGGGATTTCTATTCTTGTCTTTTTTCTGCTTCACCTCATTCCTGGTGATCCGGCAATGACTTTGCTTGGCCAGGATGCAACAAAAGAGGACCTAGAACACCTTAGGGAAGTTCTCGGATTAAATCAGCCAATTTACGTGCAGCTATTGTTATTTCTTAAAAAACTCTTTCACGGGGATTTGGGAATTTCGATTTTTCAGGATGTACCCGTTATTTCATTAATTATAAAGCACCTTCCAGCAACCATTGAGCTAGCGTTGTTGGCCATGATTATTGCTTTAATCATCTCAATCCCTTTGGGCATTGTATCAGCAGTCAAGCAATTTTCTTGGCTGGATTACGTCAGTATGTTTTTTGCTCAGTTGGGAGTGTCCATGCCGGTTTTCTGGATGGGGTTATTATTGATCATTGGTTTTTCCGTTAACTTAAACATTCTTCCCTCGTTTGGAAGAGGGGAGCCGTTATTCCAATCCATAGGACATACACTTCAAACGGGGAATCTCTTTTATGTTGTGGATAGCTTGCAGCATTTACTATTACCGGCCTTTACATTAGGAGTCATGAGTGCAGCCCTTATTACCAGAATGGTTCGCTCCGCTATGCTCGAAGTTTTAAAAGAAGATTATATTCGAACTGCAGAGGCAAAAGGGGTAAAAGGATTGATGGTCATTATTAAACATGGCTTCAGAAATGCCTTAATACCAGTTGTAACCATTGTGGGACTCCAATTTGGAAATTTACTTGGGGGAGCGATTGTAACGGAAACCGTCTTTGCCTGGCCAGGGATTGGCCGCCTTGTTATTACCGCCATTAGTCAGAGGGATTTTCCGGTGGTACAAGGCTGTGTATTAATGATTGCGTTAATTTTCGCTCTGATTAATTTAATTGTGGATATTTTATATGCCATTATCAATCCAAAAATTCAACGAGTATAGGGGGGAGGATAATGGAACTATCAAAACAAGTTCAAATCGAGAAGAAAACAGCAAAACAATCAAAAAGAGGTTTTCAGGTCAAAGAGTTCTTTTATTTTATTACCCAAAGCAAATCTGTCTTAATTGGGGGGGCATTCGTTTTAATAGTGGTTATATGTGCCCTTTTTGCACCGCTAATTGCGACTCATGATCCTTACCAAATGAATATGGCGGACCGGCTGCTAAAACCGATGGAGAAGGGACACCTATTGGGAACAGATCAGTATGGACGGGATTTATTTACAAGAATTATCTTTGGGGCAAGGGTTTCATTGGAAGTAGGGATTGTATCTGTTGGTTTAGCGATGGTTATTGGGGTAACACTCGGGTTAATATCTGGTTATTATGGGGGCTGGCTGGACACCATCATCATGCGGTTTGTGGATATCGTTTTATCATTTCCGGTTTTGCTATTAGCGATTGCCCTTGTTGCAGCTCTAGGACCAGGGATTGAGAATGTTATCTTAGCGCTTGGCTTTGTTTATTGGACAAATTATGCCCGAATTGTCCGGGCTAATGTGCTGGCGATAAAGGAAGAGGAGTATATTCAAGCCGCTAAGACAATTGGTTCTAATGATTTCCGGATTATCTTTTTTAACATCTTACCCAACTGTTTAGCTCCTGTAGTGGTCGTAGCAACATTAGGACTTGGGGTTGCCATTGTTTCTGAAGCAACCTTGAGCTTTTTGGGACTGGGAATTCAACCTCCACAATCTAGTTGGGGATGGACATTGGCATTTGGGATGAAATTCATTAGAGAAGCTCCACATTTATCTATTTATCCAGGATTAGCCATCATGTTTACGGTTTTAGGGTTTAATTTACTCGGTGACGGGATCAGGGATTTAACAGATTCAAAATTAAAAAGGAATTAATATGGGAGGAATTAATATGTCGATTACATCCACACGCCAATATAAAGAGGTTATTGTTACTCATCTTTCAAATGGAACACCATTATCATTACCGATTCATACGATTCAAGGGGTAAAAGAAGGCCCGGTACTCGGCATTTCCGCTCTTGTTCATGGCGATGAAATTATTGGTGCCGAGATCATCAGGCGGGTATATAACCGTTTAAATGAATCCGAACTGGCTGGGACGGTTAAACTTCTTCCCGTATCCAATCCGCTTGCATTTGAAAGCATGACGCGAAATACTCCATTAGATATGAATAACTTAAATCGTGTATTCCCTGGCGATAAAGAGGGATGGGTGACAGAACAATTAGCACATTCCATGGTAAAAAACTTTTTAGATGAAATTGATGTATACATTGATCTTCATGCAGGTGGCGCAGTTCCAGTTGTAGACTACGTATATATTCAAAACGACGAAGAACTTTCAAGAGCTTTTAATTTCCCAGTTTTGTATCGTCCTGCTCATCCATATGAGGGAACAACCGCTACATACACCGTAGAAAAAGGGATCCCGAGCATTACTGTTGAAATTGGCGGAGGTCCGAACTTCGATAAGGATATTGAAAGAGGCGTGGAAGGGATTTTTAATTGTATGCGTAAATTAGAAATGATCCCAGGAGCTGTTACTCCCACACCAGAACAAACAGTTATGACAGAAATTGCGATTATTCGTCCTACACAGGGTGGTATCATGGTTCCAGAATTTGACTTTGGTTCGGTTGGAAAGGTGATTGAAGGAAATCAGGTGCTTGCACGAACGTACAATCCAAGAACTTTCGAAGAACTAGAAGTCATTCGTGCACCATTTAAACGGAATCTAGTTATTTTAACGCGAGGTCTCTTTAATAAAGTTAGTCCTGGGGATTATGGATTTATGCTTGGTAACCTTGATACAGCGGAGGAAAAATAAAGTGGGTACAAAAACAGCTGGATTTGAGGCACTGGACCTTAAATTATCCCAGGACTATACCCAAATTGTCCTGGGGATGGATGAATTCTATCGGAAAAGGTATTCCTCGAGCACGGAAGCATCGCTTGATAAAGAAGGTCTCGTTCCTATTAATTTAACATCTGAAAAGCCAAATCAGTATGACAGCTGGGAAGAAATTCTTTCAGAGCTGAACCATTTGAGGAGCAGATATGTATTCATTCAATCCGAGATTCGCCGGAACTACATGCAGCAGCAAATTGGTTCGCTGATTACATTGGCAAACTGGTGCAGTGGTAAGGAGATTTCATTTAGGGAAAAAGTCAGAGGATTGTTATATGTGAATGAAAATCCCTTTTCGATTGCAGAACGAAATGAACTCCATCAAAAACTAGATGCTCTTTTGTCAAAAAGAGGGCTAGCCGGTTCTTTAACCGAGAAAGTATGGAAATGGGAGCATGCTCAACGTGTTCCTTTCCTAAAACTCGAATCGGTCTTAAAAGATTTGCTGTCAGAAGCAAAAAAACGTGTAGTCGAAAAAATGTTTCCTGAAATGGAAGATGTCGAGGTTACTCCGGTAATAGTTACTGGCGTTCCATACAGCGCTTACTGTGATTATGTTGGCGGTAAAATGTATATTAATGGGGATCTTTCCTACACCTATGAAGCTTTAAAACATTTAGTTAGTCACGAGTCGTTCCCTGGCCATACCACACATATGAGAATAAGGGAAATAGCCGTTCAATCCGGATGTACACCTCTTGATGCTGCTTTAGTTATCACCAATACAGCAAGCAGTTCAGTTTTTGAAGGAATTGGAGATAATGGGATTAATTTCATAGATTGGGTAAATACAATCGATGATGAAATTTATTCAGTTTATCAGGAAATCAAATCTATCTCCGGAATAAATGCAGCCCATATGATTCATGCAGAACAAAAGAGTGATAACGAAGTAGCTGCGTTTTTAAAGGAATTTGCCTTTGGAGAGGAAATTTGGATCCAATCAAGACTCCGTTTCTTTAAGCATAGTTTAAGGGCTCCGTTTATTTATTCCTATTGGCGAGGAAATGAAGCGGTTAAAGAGGTTTATAGAAACGTATCAGAAAATAAGAAACCATTATTTTATCAATTTTTATATAAAAATATGCTATCTGCTGATACCGTCAAACAATTTAGATAGGAAGTGACATTATGGAACTAGCAAAATCAAAAGCATTATATGATAGAGCACTGAATTCAATCCCTGCGGGGGTCCATTCCAATTCCCGTTATCGTAACCCGCACCCAATCTATTACCAAAAGGCTGAGGGAGCTTACCTTACCGATGTCGATGGAAACCGATATATCGACTGTATTATGGGGAACGGAGCGATCATTTTAGGTCATGATGACCAGGATTTTAATGATCGAGTCAAGTTTTACAGTAATTCTGGCATTGTTACTGGTGTAGAAACGGAATTAAGTATCAAAGCGGCTGAAAAGTTTCTTTCCTTAGTCCCAACGGCTGAACAGATTCGCTATACCAATACGGGCACAGAAGCGATCATGCATGCTATGGCGATGGCAAGAGCCTACACGGGAAAGTCAGATATGGCTGTCATTGAAGGAGCGTATAACGGGTGGCATGATGCAGTATATGTCAGTACTTGGCCGGATTTACAAAAGGCGGGAGATAAATCCGCACCAAATTCATTGCCTGGTGCCTCTGGATTAATTGAAGAGGTAGTAAAGAGTACCCTTGTTCTGCCATTTAATGACCTTGAAGTGTCAGAGCGTTTATTGACGGAGAATAAGCACAGAATTGCTGCCTTAATTATTGAACCAACGATGATTGATATTGGCTATATTCCTGCCAAGAAGGAGTACTTACAAGGTTTAAGGAAAATCTGTGATAATTTAAATATTTTACTAGTTTTTGATGAGCTGTTAACAGGGTTCCGTTTATCACCTGGAGGGGCACAGGGTCTTTACGGTGTTACCCCTGATTTAGCTTCCTTTGGAAAAGCGATTAGTAACGGGTATATGTTAGCCGGCTTAGCGGGTAAGGCCTCTATTTTTGAAACGGTCACACCGGGTAAAGGGACATGTTCATTTGTTGGGACGTACAATGGGCACCAAAATTCTTTAGCTGCATCGATGGCTTTTATGGAGCTATATGAAGAAAAACAGGTTTTCCAGACACTTCAAAACCGAACAGAAAAGCTGATTGCCGCGTTCGCCGGATTAGCAGAAAAACACCAAGTTAAAGCAAAAATGCAGGGTAGAGGTGGACATTTCCATTGGTACTTTACCGATGAGGAACTGGTTGATTACAGAACCGCAACCACAAGTGATAAGGAAAAATATGCCGCATTTATTAATGCTTTTGCGGGTAAAGGAGTATATTGTTCGCCAAACTATCTGCTGCATCATGCCATTTCGCTTGCTCATACAGATGGGATTCTTGATCAATTAATTGCCTATATGGATGAGAGTCTTAAACAAACAGTTACCATCACAGCAGGTTCTTAAGGGGGAATGATTCGTGCAATCGAACATTCTAGAAGTCAGCAATTTGAAAACTACATTTACATCTCGAAGAACGGAATTTAATGCAGTAGATGGAATTTCCTTTCATGTCCGTAAAGGGGAAACGCTTGGGATTGTTGGGGAATCAGGATGTGGGAAAAGTGTCACCTCGCTTTCGATAATGGGACTTGTCAAATCACCTGGCAGGGTTTCTGGAACAACCATTGATTTTAATGGTGTCAATCTGCTTGAACTGTCCAAAAAAGAAATGCGAAAAATTCGCGGCAATGAAATTAGTATGATTTTCCAAGAACCGATGACTTCTCTAAATCCGGTCTACACGATAGGGGACCAAATTGGTGAATCATTAAAAATTCATAAAAAACTAAAAGGGAAAGAACGTAAAGAAAAAGTGGTTGATTTATTAAAGCAGGTAGGAATTCCAAGGCCGGATGAAATTTATGATAATTACCCGCATCAATTATCAGGTGGGATGAGGCAACGGGTAATGATTTCTATGGCTATGGCTTGTGACCCGAAATTGATTATTGCCGATGAGCCAACTACTGCCTTGGATGTTACCATTCAAGCCCAAATCCTGGAGCTGATGAAAGAACTTCAGTCAAAAAAAGGCATGTCAATGATATTAATAACGCATGATCTTGGAGTGGTTTCAGAGGTTTGTGACCGGCTCGTTGTCATGTATGCAGGCAAAATTGTCGAAACAGGTCCGGTAAAAGAAGTATTAAATAACCCGGCACACCCTTATACCAAAGGGTTGTTAGCGTCATTACCTAAAAAAGGCTTCAAAGAGAAACGTTTGCATTACATTCCAGGTCAGGTTCCTGCCCCCATTAATTGGGGGAAAGGATGCCGTTTTGCCGATCGCTGTCCATATGTAATGAATGAATGTCATTCTTCCTTGCCTCCGCTATTCAAGGTGAATGATGCACAGGAATCAGCCTGCTGGCTTGCTTCTGAAGGGAGGGAGAGGGTAAGCGATGTCAATATTGAAACAGCAAGATGAATATATTTTGGAAGTGGAAGACGTTAAAAAGTATTTCCCGATTAAAAAAGGCGTTTTTTCCAAACAAGTTGGATCTGTAAAAGCAGTTGATGGTGTTTCTTTTCAAGTTAGAAAGGGAGAAACCCTCGGAATTGTAGGAGAGAGTGGCTGCGGTAAATCTACTATGGCTCGATTAATTCTTCGTTTGCTCGATGTAACGGATGGACGCATTAAACTGGAAGGAAAAGATGTAACTACCCTCCCAAAGCAGGATATGAGAGCAATTAGAAGAAATATTCAAATGGTCTTTCAAGATCCATATGCTTCACTTAATCCAAGATGGACAGTGGAGCGAACCTTATTGGAGCCTATGAAGGTTTATGATATCGGAACCAAAAATGAACGAAGAGATAAGGTATCTGAATTGTTAAATAAGGTAGGGTTGGATCCCAGTTATGCCAAACGGCATCCTCATGAGTTCAGCGGAGGGCAGCGGCAGAGGATTGGAATTGCCAGAGCACTAGTGTTAAATCCAAAGCTCATCATTGCAGATGAACCTGTTTCCGCGCTGGATATTTCGGTCCAGGCGCAGGTAATAAATTTAATGCAGGACCTGCAGGATCAATATAATTTGACCTACATGTTCATCACCCATGATTTGTCTGTTTGTGAGCATATTTCAGATAGGGTAGCTGTGATGTATCTTGGAAAAGTAGTGGAACTGGCAAGCAAGGATCAACTATTCTCGAACCCTCTGCATCCCTATACTCTTGCTCTTATTTCAGCCGCACCAGAAGTAAATGATGCACAAAAGAAGGAAAGAATTGTGCTAAAGGGGGATGTTCCCAGCCCGGCGAACCCGCCAAAAGGGTGTGCCTTTCATACTCGATGTCCTAGCTGCATGGAAATTTGCAAAGTTGAAACCCCAGTGCTGAATGAAATTGAATCTGGGCAGTATGTTGCTTGTCATTTATATGAATAAAGGTAAGGGAGTTTGAAGATGAGATTATCGATTTCAAAGGAAGAAATTCTTACCAGGCAAGAAAGGTTTCTGCAAAAACTCCTAGAAAAAGAGCTGGACTGCGCCATTCTTTTTAGCCCAATAGATATATTTTATTTAACAGGGTTTCACTTTCATCCCACAGAGAGACCAATGGCGTTTTACATCGATCCAGAGCACAAAACACATTTATTTGTTCCGTATTTAGAGGAAGAGCATGCGCAGGACTTTACAGCACAAATCCACTATGTTCACTCCTATCCTGAATATCCCGGAATCAAGCATCCGATGGAATATTTTAAGGATGAATTAGTAAAGGCTGGTTTCCAAGGAAAAAGAATTGGTGTTGATTCCATTGGGTATGGGTCACCGTCTGGATATCGAGGTCCATCACTAGATCAATTACTTGAAGCGAAGGAATTTCAATCCATCAAATATGTTATTCCAGATATGCGGGCGGTTAAATCACCTGCAGAAATTGAATTGATCAATGAATCTTGCAGATGGGGGAATCTGGCTCATCGTTTATTACAAAAATATTCAAAACCGGGATTAAGCGAGCTTGAAATCACTAGCAGAGCAAGCACGGAATCAACTCTAGCGATGATTGAAACCTTGGGAGCTGATTATAAACCGCACGGGGAAACGGCTTTTGCCTTATTCCGAGGGCAAATTGGTGAAATGTCTGCATATCCACATGCTGTAACCCAGAATGCTGTTTTAAAAACAGGAGATACACTTGTTACGGCCTCATCAGCAAGTATCTGGGGCTATAAAAGCGAATTAGAAAGAACGATGTTCGTTAAGGAAGTAAGCAAGGAACAAGAGACCTTTTTCCAATACATGTATGACGCGCAAGAAGTGGCCTTTCAACACATAAAACCTGGTAAACCAACCTCTTATGTAGAAGAAGCTGTGCAAAGATATTTCAAAGAAAACAATATTACACACTTAACACGCCATCATACAGGTCATGCGATTGGATTATTGTTTCATGAAGCACCATTTTTTGATTTGGGAGACCATACGATCATGCAACCTGGAATGGTGTTTACAGTAGAACCAGGGATTTATGTGAAAGGTTTAGGCGGATTCCGTCATTCCGATACAGTTCTCGTCACCGAAAATGGAATGGAAATGCTGACCTATTATCCAAGAGATTTGGAATCGTTGATTTGTTACTAAAAAACTTTTCAAATGTACTGGACTGGGCAGAAGAGTGTCAATTAATAGAGAAATACCTCTACTTTTTTGTAAAGTGGGGGTATTATTTTTTGCACGAAATGCGTCAAACACGCTCCTTAAGGACATAATTAATAGATTGCTTTCTAACTTTTTCGAAAGGACTGGAGTAGGGATGTTAACAATGATTTTCAAAACTTTTACATATTGCGGAGCAACTCAAGTCGATTAGAAATTTATTTTCCTTGAGCAAAAATGTCCTTCATTAACTTTATGAAGGACATAGGCTATAGAATTCCTTTCAAAAATGTCCCTCATAACCGTCTAAGGTCAAATGTTTTATATCCTCAGTACTGTAAACTGCATGTTTAAACCATTCTAAATTTCCCGCAAATCTTTCGGTACATGGAAACTGAATATTTTTAGCCCTATGGTCTTGAATACATCTAATTGACCCCATAAAGACAGGCTGGCTGTTATCAATTTCCTGGTACGTTGCATAATAAGGCAATAATTCGAAACGGTAGCCTTTGGCAAGCGAATCGAAATAATTTTTTGAAACGATTTCTTTAATATGTTCATAGGTAGGTTCATCTAATCCAAATCGAATGGTTGAGGTACCGTCCGAGAGGGTTACTTTCATTTTCATATAAGGACCCTGGATGTCTTTAGAAACCGTTAGGATTTTAAAATTCCCAATTACATTCATCAAATCTGCCCCCTTATAAATATCTATATTACCTTTGTATGGAAAATTGGCCATTTGTTTTTAAAAAGAAGGCTCACACTCGCTTGTTCGGCAAAATTGAGTGTGAGCTTTCTTATGTAAAATAGTCCGACTTCACCTAAGTCTTAGGGCCGATAGTAAAATCAAGCTCAAGCGCAATTATGGAACCATTAGAAAAAAGGTAAGATGAAAACATAAAGAGGCAAAACAAAGGAGGAACAAAAAGTGAAAAAATTTGGATTGTTTTTAGCAGGAGGCGTGGCTGCCATCATCTTACTCAATACGATCGGTCCAATGGTTGCATTACTTGTGAGTCTCGTGATTCTTTACTTCATTTACAAACAGTTTTTGAAAGTGGACTCCATCGGATGGAAGATCGCATTAATTATCTTTGGGTTAGTGGTACTTTCATCAACCATCCACAATATACCTGCCCTTATTGGCGTAGGCGCAGCTTATGTCCTATATCTTGTCTATAAAAATTGGAACAAAAAAGTGGCACCAAAAAATGATGATCCATTCGTTAATTTTGATAAACAATGGAATGAATTAAAAAAATATTAATTTCAAGGGAGAGTAATAAACATGTCAAACTTATTTACGAAAATAAAAGATATCATTGTTACTGATTTGAATGAAACTATTCACCAAAAGGAAACAAAAAAGCCAATAAGTAAACTCAATCAATACCTACGCCAATGTGAGCAGGAAACAGAAAAAGTGGGGAAGCTTGTAGAACGACAAGCTCGTTTGAAGGACGAATTTTTAAAAGAGTATAATTTGGCAGCAGAGTTGGCTGAAAAAAGAAAGCACCAAGCGGAAATCGCATCAAATGCGGAGGAGACGGAGCTATATCAATTTGCAGCAGCAGAGCATCAGCAATTTGTTGAGCGTTCCCAGCGTTTAAGCGCTTCACTTGCGCAAACGAATGAGCAGTTGAATGAATTAAAAAGAAAATACGAAGAAATGAAGCATAAGTTAAAGGATATGCATCTTCGCAGAATGGAATTAATGGGCCGAGAAAATGTAACGCGCGCCAATATTGGAATGAATCAGGTCTTAGATGCAAATTCTTCTCAAATCCATTCCTATTCAAAATTCAAGGACATTGAAAACTATCTTGACCGATTAGAACATAAGATTAAAGGAGCCTTAAATCAAAGCAGTATAGATGATCGGATTGCAGAGTTGGAAAAGGAAATGGATCATAAATCTTTGAACCTTACAAAAGAATAGAACAAGAAAAAAGAGAGGCTGGATCTCAAAGCGGTTTGGCCTCTTTGTGTGCGAAAAAAATTTCCTTGAAAAGAATGATTCAAGATGAATCAGCATAGTGTGGGGTAAACGATTTTTAAAGGGGCTGGCTGTTTTGAAACGAAATAATAATATGCCTCTGATCATTTTTTTATCTATTTCTTTATTCATATATCTTGTTAGTTATGCCATTCGCCACACGACTATTTATATCGTTTTTAGGTCAGGAGCCGGTCCATTATTCTTAATTACATTTATTATTTTTATTATTGTTGTTCTCTATTTAAAAGGGCCTAGAGGAAAACTCTAAGCCCTATTTTTACGTAAAACTGTAATAAATCCATCCAATATGTCATGACTAACGGAAAAGCCTTTTCGTTTGTAGAACTCTAAAGCATCATCATTGCCATTTGAGACATAGATAAAATAATCTTCGACATCCTCAAATTGCTCCAGCCATTCCAAGGACATATTAAAAAGTTTGGAACCAATGCCGTATTGTCGGTATTCTTCTTTAATATAAAATTGGGATAAACAACCGACATTCTTTTTACTTACAGTTGAAAGGTCAAAAAAAGTGGCGAAATCATTGGAATATGCTTCTTTTGGAGAAATATTGGAATAGACATAACCTACGATTTTATCTTCATCTTTAACGACCACTATATAGTTGTGGATTGCACTTTTTATTGAAGGAATCATCCGAGTTTCAAAACTCATTGAGTCAAACAATTCCGGATTTATGTATGCTTTTGACTTTTGAAAGGTCATTAACTCATTGCATAAATCCCGGCAATATTCGATTTTTTCTTCAGTAATCACTTCATATGTTAAATTCATATCTATCACACCTTTAATAAACCATCGATTAAATTAATCCAAGCCGTTCCAATCCGTAGCGGACTCCGTCTTCCTCGGAGGAAAGGGTTACCATATTGGCGGCTTGTTTTACTTCATCACGGGCATTCCCCATCGCGACACCCATTCCTACTAGGGAAAGCATTTCAATATCGTTTAAACCGTCCCCAAACGCAACCGCTTCGTCAGGTGCAATGCCGATTCTTTCTAACAGTTTAGTAATGCCCACTGCTTTGTTGGAATTGGTCAAATTCACATCACACGTCCTTGCCCCTGAACTCCATCTTCTGAAATCCAATTCCGGAATCTTGGTTTGATAGGATAACTCTTCTTCAAGGTCACAATGAAGGAACAACTGATAAATATCCTGATTCATCCAAAATTGTGGCGGCGCAAGTTCCGGCACCCAAGAATCATTCATGTACGCCTCCTTGACGAAAGGATGACTTAAATCCGTAACTTTGAAGCTCTTTCCTGCTAAAAATGTAAGGGCATGTTGATTATCATTTGACAACAGATGCACTTTATTTAATACCTGCTTCTCAATCGTGTTCTTGAATAATTCTTTTCCCTCATGAAAAACATACGAACCATTAAAAAAGATCATTGAGTCAACACCGGTCTCCTCCATAATCGATTCAGAAAAATAAGGGGCTCTTCCCGTAGCAATGACCACTTTCATATTTTTCTCCTTTAACCGCTGGATCGCATCCTTAGTGGCATTGCTAAGAGTTTTTCCATGTGGCAGGATCGTTCCGTCTATATCAAAGATGACAACTTTATAGTTCAAAAAATCACACTCCTAGGATGCTGAGTTTTACCTTGTTAAGCAAAATTACCTTTAGCACATTATAACATGTTTAATTTAAAAAGATTATCAATGGTATACCCATTATAGACAAAAAAAAGGTTGTTAGACCAGCCTAACAACCCTTTTTTATAACTAAATAAACATGGTCCCTGCGACCATAAAGCTTATCATAGATCCTAAGATTAAACCAGCAGCTGCAAAACACATTAAAATGACACCGTGGACTTTATTTCTTTCGAAATAGGTTAATAAACCCATGCAAAATGCTAAGGCTCCGAACAGAAGTGGGATAAAGACAAGGGAAATGAAGAAAAACATCCAGCCAACAAGAGGATAATAAATTCCCACCTTTTTGTTTGAAGAATGCTCCTCATTTATTAGGGTTAGTTTTCCGCAATTTTGACAAATATTAGTACCTGCAACTTCGAAAGGTCCGCCTTGAGAATTATTCATTTAATCAACTCCATTCATCATTTTTATTTTCCTACAATGAAAGTCAAAATGGGAGATTTTCTAGGGGTATTAAACGGCATGTTGAGGAGACAACGGAGTAAATTTTAGATTGACTATTCTAAAAATACTGAAAATTTAATTTTAGATTTCCATAATTTCNNTAGTATCGAGCTTTATAATGGTAAAATAATAAAAGATTAATAGAGTTTAGGTCAGGAACATATTAGGGGGAATTACGTTGAAAAAGAAGCCAATTATAGGCATTACTGGTGCCTATGTGAACCATAACGATTACATGGAAGGTGTATATGTCCACCATGATTATCATAAAAGTGTTGCCGCCAATGGCGGAATTCCAATTATCCTGCCATTTCTTAATCCTGAAATAGCTCTAGAAACAATTGGATTATGTGACGGTATTATCCTAAGTGGGGGAGAGGACGTTGATCCACAATTTTATGGTCAAGATCCCCATCCAGAATTAGGACCAACCATTCCGGAGCGGGATTTAGCTGAGATGGCCATTGTGCAGTATGCAATCAAGAATAATGTTCCAATCCTTGCGATTTGCAGAGGGGTGCAAATATTAAATGTGGCTCTTGGCGGTACATTAATTCAAGATATACCGAGTCAAGTTAATAAACCAATCCAGCACACGCAGAAAATAGACCGAAGCCGTGATACTCATTGGGTGACCATCTCAAAAGATAGTAAGCTATTTGAGGTTTTGGATTCCGAGATTGTCAGGGTCAATAGCCTTCATCATCAGGCAATTGATAAGGTGGCCAGTGATTTAAGCGTAGTTGCTCGGTCAGCAGATGGTATCGTTGAAGCCGTTGAGTATATTCATTCACCAACATTTACAATGGGTGTTCAGTGGCATCCAGAATCAATGGCAAGTACAAGCCCTGCGATGAACAATTTGTTTGTTGAATTTATTAGAAGCTGTATGAAGGTTCTGGCATTGTGAATGAATGTTTCTATGGGACATTATGATTTAGCATAATTTTAATAGTATTAAAGCCGGAGGCATAGTGCTTCTGGCTTTTTTTATGAGTTGTACCTGGTTATCAACAAATAAGATTATAAGAAAAATTTTGTATTTTTTTATATATAAACACTTTAAAAGGGCCGTTTTCATAACTTACATGAGAGTAAAAAATTAAATAGGGGGAGGATTATGTCTGTCATTGGGATAGAACCATACATGTATGTTCGCTCAGCTAAATATCCCGAGTACGATCCGACTTGTCACAAACTAAGCTTTATAGCCGACTATACGGGTATCCCGCAAGTATGGGAAATCAATCTAGGGGATGAGTGGCCAGTCCAAACTTCCTATACCAGAGAAAGAATCACATTTGTTAGTTATGTAACAGGCACCTCAAATAAAATCATTGGAATGGATACGGGTGGAAATGAGAAGCAGCAATTGTATTTACTTGGGAGCGATGGAAAACTAAAGGAGCTCACAAAATCTCCCGATCATATTCACCGTTTTGGCGGTACCTCACCTGACAGTAAATGGATAGCATGGTCAAGTAATCGCCAAAATCCTGCCTTTTTCGACATCTATATTCAAAATCTAGAAACATTGGAGATTCGGCTAATATTGGCTGGAGAAGGGATATTTTCTGTTGTTAAATGGTCACCGGACGGTAAATCACTATTGGTCCAGAAGATAAATTCCCCGTTAGATAATGATTTGGGAATACTCGACCTATCAACCGGGGTTACAAATTGGTTAACCGAACATAAGGGTGAAGCGAGCTTTAAAGATGCTCACTTTAATAAAGATGGTGATCATCTTTATGTATTATCAAATAAAGACAGAGAATTCTATGGGCTTGGGCTCATAAATATAAAAACCAAACATTTCGTGTGGCTTGAACGGGGGCGATGGGATTTTGAGGGATTATCTTTGAATAAAGATAAAAATATGGCAGCCTATACAATAAACCAGGCAGGTATATCCAAAGGGGTCCTCTTAGACATTAACCGAAGTTACCTTTATACGTGGGAAACGCCAATGGGGGTTATATCCAATCTAAAATTTTCTCCAGATAGCCAAAAATTAGCCTATACCTTTAAGGGCCCGGCCTATCCTTCTGATATTTGGGAACTTGACGTAAATACCATAAAAGCGGAAAGGCTTACCTATGTTTCTCGTTCACCAGTACTGGATAAAAAATTAGTAGAGCCGGAACACATATCCTTCCGTTCATTTGATGGCCTGGAAATTCCAGCTTTTTATTATTTGCCGCAAAAAAAAGAAGAAAAATATCCAATTGTCATTTATCTTCATGGCGGGCCCGAAAGCCAATCGCGCGCAGTCTATAACCCAGTCCTGCAATATTTCCTAAACCAAGGATATGCTGTATGTACACCTAATGTTAGGGGGAGTACGGGATATGGAAAAACCTTCACCCATTTGGATGATGTCCAAAATAGAATGGACGCGGTTAAGGATTTAATTTTTTTAGTGGAATGGCTGAAGGTGAATCGAAATATCGATCCTAAAAAAATCGGGATCATGGGGGGGAGTTATGGGGGCTTTCTCGTTCTTGCGGCCATTAGTCACTATCCCGAGATTTGGACGGCTGGGATTGACATTGTCGGAATGTCTAGTCTAAGAACTTTCCTTCAAACGACAAGTCCTTGGCGTAAAAAGCATAGGGAATTTGAATACGGAACCATAGAAAGAGACGGAGAATTTTTTGATAAAATTGATCCCTTGCATCATTCAGAACGAATTTCCTCTCCGCTATTGGTGATACACGGAGAATCGGATCCCCGTGTCCACATCAAAGAATCTGAACAAATCGTAACGAAACTAAAGGATAAACAGCACCCTGTGGATTTTATCCGCTTTGAAGATGAAGGCCACTCGATCGAAAAACAAAAAAATAAAACTACTGCCTATAAGGCGATGGTAACGTTTTTTGATCGATACCTTGGGGAAGGCTCCTAAAAAGAATAGCGGTTCCTTTATAATAGGTTAAAAGGAAACCGCTATTTTATTTAAAAAAATCATCCCTTGTTCAGTAAGGTTTTAGGATTGGCGTTTAAAATAAGCATGGCACAAATGAGGATGGCTGAGACAATCCATATCGCTTTAATTCCAAACAGGAGAGTGGAAATAGCACCAATAAAGGCGCCACCCAGAAAAGAAATAATGATAATCGTGAAGTCAATAAATTGAATGACATTTTGCCGGTCTTGCAATACAAGTGCCGTGTAGGCTGCTTCTGCTGCTGTCCGTAAATTCCCTGTGACCATGGCTGAATTAAATTGCCATTTCACCAATGTCCGAAAAGATGAAATCTGTACGGATGAGACGAAGGCAATCGTAACAGTTACAATCATATCTGGAAATTGTGGCGGCCAGGTTCCAACTATGACTAGGACAAGGCCTTCTAAAAAGAGAACGGAGCGGGCCGGATAGGGGAAAATTCTCGTGATTTGCGGATGCTTTAGTCCCTCGGCCACAATTACCCCTATAACAAATGCGACAATCGGGGGAAGATGCTTCAACCCCTGTTTCCAATGCCCTTGAGCTATTTCCACACCCAACAATACAATGTTCCCTGTTTGGGAAGTGGCAAAAACACCGTCCCTGCTGACATAGGTGTAAGCATCCAAAAAACCTCCCACTAAAGCGAGTAATATGCCTAAACCAATGGATTCTGGGGTGATTCGTGGAATCTTTGACATACTTATATTTACATACTTTCTCAAATAGGATAGTGCAATATTCTGTGACATGCTTTCTTGCGTCTTCTCCATAGAACATCTCCAAAACATATTAAATGTTTTTTAACAAATTTCCATAATTTAAGCTTCCCCTTTGCAACTATATTTTTACGTAAATTTTTAGTTTATATTTTCTAACTCAGATGAATGAACCAATTCAATATTATAAAAACTTCCAATTTCCTTTATTTCACAGTATCCAGAAGTGTACTTATATAGAATTATATATTTCTTTCCATTATAAAAAACATGAGCATTGTTCTCCATGTAAACTCCACCTTTCATCCACATTCTACTTTGCTTATCCATTGCAATATATGATGACCATTAAAATTTTATGTAAATTTTTTTGTCTTAATATCGAAAAAAGAAAATTAATGGCGTTTTTATTGTCAAATTGGTTATTATCATGTTAGTATTAGAAAAAATAAATTCCCTTTAACTTGGTCCAGAGAGGCCAAAAAGGCGAAAGTTAACATCGTATATGATTTTTGATATATGATACCCTTTTGTCTTTTTGGACGGAAGGGTATTTTATTTTGCAAAAGTATCTTTTAATCATAGTCCAGAGAGGCTTGGAAGGAGAATGCAAAAGTGAATTATCAGAAAAAAACAGTCGTTGCATCAGTAGCAGGTTTAACCCTTGAAGGAATGGATATTATGTTTATATCCTTCGCTATGTCGATGATTATTGGTCAATTTCATATTGGCATGGCAACTGGCGGACTTATTTCTTCTATTACAAATATAGGAATGCTTTTTGGAGGAATGATTTTCGGAATCCTTGCCGATAAGTTTGGTAGAGTAAAAGTTTTTACTTATACAATAATTTTGTTTGCCATTGGAACGGCCCTAACCGGTTTGGCGACCAATATTGAACAAATATACATTTTTAGGTTTATTGCTGGCTTAGGTGCCGGAGGGGAATACGGAATCGGCATGACTCTTGTCGCAGAAGCGTGGCCAAAGAATAAGCAAGGGCGTGCCTCATCATATGTCAGTGTCGGTGCTCAATTTGGTGTCATCCTTGCTGCTCTATTAAGCGCAATTATTCTTCCTGCGTGGGGATGGAGAGGATTGTTTTTCATTGGAGTAATTCCAGTTATCTTTGCCTTTATCGTGCGTAAGAATTTAGATGAATCGCCTGAGTGGCTGCAATCCAAAAAAGTGAAAAAGAACATTGATAAGCAAGGAAAGTTGAAGCAATTATTTGCGAATCGAAAAACTGCAGCAACCACCATTGCACTAGCCATCATGGCGACAGTGCAAATTGCCGGCTATAATGGTTTGATGATCTGGCTGCCATCCATGCTGCAACAATCACAAGGATTATCAGTTTCCGGTTCGGCGCTATGGACCATCAGCACGGCAGTTGGAATGATTGTGGGTATGTTAACCTTTGGACAATTTATGGATCGTCTAGGTATGAAGCGGACTTATGGAATCTTCCTACTGGCGTCAGCAGTAGCAGTGTTTTTCTATTCGTATGCGTCCGGCAGTACAGGAGTATTAATTGGCGGTGCCATCGTCGGATTTTTCTCAAATGGAATGTTTGCAGGATATGGGGCCTTAATCAGTTATTATTATCCAATTGAAATTCGCAGCACAGCCACGAACACAATTTTTAACTTTGGACGAGCACTTGGAGGATTATCTCCCATTTTAGTTGGATTCATTTTAGAGCATGCGAATGTAACCACAGCCATGAGCTATCTTGCCGTTCTTTATTGTATCTCATTTATGGCAATGTTAAGTTTGAAAAAAGGTCAATCTGAACGAAAGTCGAAAACAGTAAATGAGCTTTCCGAAGCTGTATAATTCTATTTAAGCCATTACCTTTCTCAGGTAATGGTTTTTTTATAGAATGATCTAAGTCAATAATCAGTGAATTTCCAATTAATATCCAGTGAAAGTTGAAAGTTTAATAAAATAGGTAGTAAGTGCCCGAAAATACGTCGTAAGCACTAGAAAATGTGTAATAGGTATTCGAGAAAGCAGTGTATTTCCAATTAATATCCAGTAAAAGTCGAAAGTTTAATAAAATAGGTAGTAAGTAACCGAAAATATGTGGTAAGTGCTAAAAAATGTGTAATAAGTATGAAAAAAACCTCCCCATATCAAAATGGGGAGGTTACTTCATTTTCTTTTCCAATTTCTCTAGAAGATTTCTTATAAGTTAATATGACATCACGAAAACTCAGTATTAGTTCAAACATTAAAAGAACCATAACGACCCAGATTCCTAAGTTTAAGATCGTGTTAATCACAAAAGATCCGATAAATAAATGGGTATGGATGAGGGCAGTAAATGTATAAAACATCGCAAAGGTAAAAACCCTACTCCATTGGGTTACATCGTAAATAAATATCCCATTTTTAAACCCATAGTATTTAACCCGTCTAAAAAGCCTATAGACTTCAATGGACTCAACGGTTATGAAAATTATTAAGGCGGCTCTCCAAATCCACCTTATGGTTTCAATATTGATGATGCCTGTGACTAAACAGGCAATACCGGAAATGGATAAAGCACCATGAAGGATGCAGTTGGTATTGTTCCAATCCAATTCAATCGACCAAGCACTTTTTACGTATCTATATATAATAAAGAAAACACAAACAAGATAAAAACTAAACCCAATAATTAATAAAGATAGATTAAAGATGACCGGAAATCCTTTGAAAACCGTATTCAATAACAGGACAATCGATTGTGTGCTTACAGTTGTTAAAAGAAGAATTCCGTGTACACTCCTATAGGATTTGGTTTGTGAAATTTCAATAATAGTTTTTACACTTACCCATAGATAAATGCCCCACAAGACGATATTAATATAAGCAATCATTTCGGAAATAAATCCCCAGTGGAAAAATTGTTTATAAAACAGGATGCCGCTTATCGATGTACCCGCAACCCAAGTACCAATCCCAAAACGGTTGATCCGGTTGGAATAATGAATATCTTTAAATCTACCATCTAGCAGGGCAATGACGAAAGATAAAATGAAGGCAAACCATAAAGAAAGGTTTATGATGGTTAACATTTTCCCAAAAATATGCTGGAAAAACTGGGTCCCAAAGTAGTTTAATAGAACTCCTTGAGTAACAATCCCTATCGCCATCACAATGGCCATTGTTGAAGTTCGGATATAGATTTTTTTAAAAGTGAAAAACAAAATGATGCAAACAAAAAGAAAAATCAATATGGATAAATAAAGCATAGTTATCACCGTGGTTTTATTAGATATTAATCTATTATAACATCATTATTCTTAATGGGCGAAACTACAATATAGATGTCTTCCTTCGGTAAATTTTTTTATATATGTCAGTGTTTCCAACGCATGTAAGCGCATACATTTATAGTGAGCACTTGGAGGTGATACAGTTGATTCATATTTATGGAAAAGATTATATAAAGTATTTAAACGATGAAAGTTGTGGCCGAATCACTTATGATCAATGGAAAAATAAAAACGGAAACCAGGAATCTGATAAGTGTCATTACTGTGGTAAGAGTAAAAACCACTTTCAGCCATGTCCAAAATGCAAATTTTAAGCGGCTCAAGGCTTTTTTGGGAATAAATTCTCCAATTTAGAAACATAATAATTGTACTTCCTCCTTATTTTATTGAAAGTACTGATTGAAGTAGTTGCAGACTGCTTCTTTTTTTTGACAAAATTCCAATTTTAGAGTAGTACTTAGGTATTAGACAAAGGTTACTAATTGCAAGTAAGGAATAGGAAATATATTGAAAAATTTAATGGGAAAACTTAGAATATAAATTGGGATAAAAGAAATAACGCTTTTATCTTAAATAAAAGGATGATTTTTTTGGAAAACAAACAAGTACAAATGGAGCTTGCCAGTTATATTGGCCGGACACTGCGTGAAAATTTTGGAAAAGGACCTGAATCGGTGTTTGTTTCCTATAATCAGTCCATTATGTCTGTTTATTTACGAAACTTTATCACTCCGTCTGAAGTTGTCCTATTAGGGCAAGATCAAGAGTCCATTGTTCAAAAAACGAGGGATATGTTAATGCAAAACCTAATTCCCGAGTTTAAGGCTTATATTAAAATATTAACAGGCATGGAAATTAAAGAATTTTACTATGATTGGAGCCTTCAAAATAAAAGCGGCGTCTTCGTTGGCATTAGTTCTTCTTCTTCGGAAACGAATGAAATAAAGAGCGATGATTTCGAAGGAAGAGAAAATCTTCACAAGGAAATCAAAAGAATTAGTATTCAAGCTCAAAAGGATCCTGAAGAAGTGTTGTCCTTTCGATTAAATCAAAGAACTTTAGTCGTGATTAGAAAAGGAATTCTCGTTTCCATCGAAAGGGAATTAATTCGATTGGGAGGTTCCGAAACATTAAAATTGGCTAAACGCAATCTCGAAAAGAGATTATTACATAATAGCAATAATTTTGAAGCGATTCTCAATACAAAAGTAATTGATATCTTTGTGGATTGGGATTTCAGCCTTGATAAGAGTGCCATTGTGCTTGTCTTGTCAGCAACTTAATAGCGGCGGTAGTGGGTTAGACAATTTGATTGAGCTAAACACAAGCCAGGATGAGTTACAACCTCATCTTGGCTTTTTTTATATATAAATTTGGGGAAAGGAACTGATAGAGAGAGATGAACAGTCCTATTGAAATTATTAAAGCGGAAAAGAGACAACTATTAATTGAGTATTTAAATGAAAATTTGAGTAGAAATGAAACGCTGTTTTATGGTAATAATGATGCCATTTTGGCTTTTGATTTAGATGGGAATGTCGTTCTAGTAAATCCAGCTTTTGAGAAGTTATCCGGATATAGTACTGAAGAATCCGTCCAAATGAAGCTTCAAATGTTCTTTCAAATTGAAAGTTTAGACGAAGTTTTTCATTATTTTCATAAAGCCAACTTGGGAGAAGTACAAAACTTTGATTGTAGAATGACCACAAAAGATGGGAAAATCATTGACTTGAATATTACGAATATTCCAATAGGAAAAAGGGATACCATTGTTGGAATATATGCGATTGCAAAGGATATTACACAAATAAAAAGGAAAAAGTCAGAGGTTAGAAATTTGGAAGAATTTCACCGTGTATTGACAGACAATGTATTAGATATGATAGTGAGCACAAGTTTGTTAGGGAAGGTTCTCTACGTTTCCCCTTCTTGTGAAAATATTCTAGGGTATACTTCTGGGGAATTAATTGGAAAACATTCTTCCATACTCCTTCATCAAGAAGATAAAGAGAAGGCGATTCTTGACCGTAAAGAAGTATTAAGCAGTCTTGAAAAGGGCAGAAATTCCTACCGCTTTCTAAAAAAAGATGGAAGTTCCGTTTGGATCGAATCCATTTGTAACCCGATCATTGACCCTGACACAAAAAATATTTTAGAAGTCGTTAGCGTCATTCGCGATATTACAGAAAGAATACAAGCAGAGGAAGCACTATGGAGCCGAAAAAAAGCTTTTCGTGATTTAGTTGAACATTCACCCGATGCCGTGATTATCGTCAAAGATGAAAAAATATTGTTTATTAATGAAACGGGTGTAGGTTTATTAGGTGCTTCAACACCTGAAGATTTCATTTCGAAATCTATTCTAGAATTGATTCATCCAGCAGACCATGAGAAAGTAAAAAAACAGATTGCCAGTGTTATTGTTGGAAACACAACAGAATTTAAACCGTTTAATATTATTCGTTTGGATGGATCCAGCATCGAAGGGGAGATCAAAGGTATTCCAACATTTTTTCAAAACCAGCCGGCACAGCATGTTATTATTCGCGATAATACAGAAAAGAAAAAGACTCAGGAACTCTTATTAAATTCAGAAAAACTGACAATAGCTGGTCAACTGGCTGCAGGAATTGCTCATGAAGTACGAAATCCACTCACTGCAATTAAAGGGTTTTTACAATTAATGGAGAACCAATTAGAGGAAAAAACGTATTTTGACATTATTCAATCGGAGATAGACCGGATTGAATTCATTCTAAGCGAGCTTTTGGTGCTGGCCAAACCGCAGGATTTAAAATTTGGAATAGAAAATATGCACTCCCTAATCGAAGATGTGAAAACATTAATTGATACCCAGGCGATTATTAATAATGTCCAAATCGAAATAGTAAATGAATGCAGGTATTTGATGATTCACTGTGATAAAAATCAGTTAAAACAGGTTTTTATCAATTTCTTAAAAAATGCAATTGAAGCGATGCCCGATGGAGGCATGGTTACTATTGAACTTAAACCACATAATGAAAATAATATTAAGATTTTATTTAAGGATACAGGGGTTGGCATTCCGCATCACATTCTAAAACGGATTGGAGAACCTTTTTACACAACAAAAGAAAACGGTACAGGCTTAGGCATTATGATATCCAAGCAAATAATCGAAAATCATAACGGCTGCGTCCATTTTTGGAGCGATGATAAAGGGACTATTATTGAAATGATTATTCCAATTAAACGGGACCAATAGGAAAATAATTTAATGGGAGGATTCCCCATGGCTGATGTTCCAAATACTACAAAGATACTGGCTCTTAAAAAAATCCTGTTAGAAGAGACAGACGAAGAACACAAATTATCAATGACGGATTTAATCGATAAACTGCAGCTTGCTATTACCGCTAATGATCCAATTGATAAAAAAAGAATTAAACGATATATCGAATCCTTAAATGAGAGCGGATTTGAAATTCTCCAGGAAGGGGAAAAGTACGGAAAAATTGTTTATAGTCATCAATCGAGGCTTTTCGAAACGTATGAGCTTAGAATGCTGACTGATGCGATACTTTCGGCCAGTTTTGTAACAGAGGAGCAGGCTAAAAATATGATTAGCAAACTAAGCCAGCTTACGAGTAAGCATATCGCCAAAACATTGCCGAGCCCGATCAAGTACAACAAATCCATGAATCATATTTATCATTTAACAAAGGTGTATATTGATAAAATCCATCAAGCCATTGATGAAAAAAGAGTGATTACATTTAAATATGGAAAGTTCAATATCGACCGATCTTTTGAGCTAAATCGGAATGGACAGGAGTATATTTACCACCCATATGGCCTCATATGGGATCAAGGTTTCTATTACATGATTGGCCAAAAGGAGAATAAGGTAGGCTTAAGTAATTATCGTGTCGATAAAATGAGAGATGTTGAAGTAACGGAACATCGCTTCAAAAGTAAGGACTATAATATCGACGAATACTTGCATATTAACTTTCATATGTTCTCCGGACAAGGGGAATGGGTGGAGATTGAGTTTAAAGATAAAAGCCTTATTAACCCCATTATCGATAAATTCGGGCTGGACGCGGATATTAAGAAGGTTGATGATGATACCTTTATTCTAAAAACCAAAGCCATTGTCGGAGAAGGCTTTTACAATTGGTTCCGCGGCTGGGGCAGCAAAGCAAAAATCCTATCTCCGCCGTCATTAGTAAAGCAGATGAAAGATGAAATTGAGAAAATGTATCAATTATATTCGTAAGGGTGCGCCATTTTTGGTGCACCCTTTTTTATATAATTCAGTTTGTAAGGCAATTTGATAAAAATATACGAGGGGGATTTACAGTGAAAAAGTATTTAAAGATAGCCGGTATAATCCTAGGCGCGTTTGTCTTAATCTTTATTGGAGCAGGAATAGGTTCAAGCGGAGCAGAGACAACGGTTCACGATAAAAAAATGGATATTACGGCATTGGATAAAGAAATTAGCAAGTTAAAGAAAGATGTCTCATCCTTAAAAAAAGATAGGGATGAGGCGCAAACCATCATCGATAAAAAGGATTCAGCACAAAAAGAACTGACAGAATCTGAAGCGAAACTAAAGGATATTAAAGGCACACTAGATAAAGAACTAGCTGACGGCCGTAAAGATATAGATGCCAAGCTTGCAGAAGCTAAAAAAGGACTATCAGATGCAGAGGCACAGCTTAAAGATACTCAAGCCAAATTAGCCTCCGCTACAGGCCAACTGCAAAAAGCAGAAGGGGCACCAAAGAAATTAGGTTCAGGACAATATGTTGTAGGAAAGGATATCCCGGCAGGCAGATATGTAGCACATGCATTAGGACGCGGCTCTAATTTCTTCGTTTATGACGGGGACAGCGGTTCTGCAAAAGTAAATACAATTCTTGGCAGTGCAGGAGGAATTGGAACTGGTGATTATACATTCTTCTGTGACGAGGGGGATATTATCGAAACTCACGAATCTGTCCAATTAACTACGGTTAAATAATGGTTGGTGCTGGAGTTCATGGACTACTAGTGGTAGGATATTTTTGAAAGCAGACAAAACAGTTATTTTCCGTAATGGAGGTTAAAGTGTGGCTATTATTGATATTACCGTGATTCCAGTTGGGACAGGGACACCAAGTGTTAGTGAGTATGTAGCTGAAATTCAAAGAGTTCTTCGTCAGTATGAGGGCAGAGTAAAGTATCAACTAACCCCGATGAGCACTTTGATAGAAGGAGATTTAAAATTATTACTTGAAGTAGTTCAGGAAATTCATGAAGTTCCATTTCAGAAAGGCTTGCAAAGAGTATGTACTAATATTCGAATTGATGATCGCCGCGACAAAGAAAATACAATGGAACGGAAGCTTCAGGCAGTACAAGCAAAATTATAAGCCCTATGAACCCAAAAGGGAGAAGAGGTTATTCTTTTTTAAAGAATGCCTCTTTTTTTGTTTTTATGGTGGAAAACACGTGATATTATGTATGAGAGGAAATTAATATATAAAACTATTAATTTATTTTGGAGGCATGTATTCAATGTTGCATATACGAAACGTAAAAATAGAGGATTTACCTGAAATTAATATCATTGAAAACCTGTGCTTTCCAAAAAAAGAGGCTGCCACAAAAGAAGCGTTTCAAAAGCGTATTCAAATCATACCGGATAGTTTCTTTGTTGCCGAAAAGGATGGTTTTATTGTAGGTTTTGTCAATGGTCCCGTTATCGAATCACCATTCATTACAGATGACTTATTCAATGAAATTCAGGCAAATCCCCCATCTGGCGGACATCAAAGTGTTTTAGGAATAGCAGTAACACCGCATTTTCAAACACGCGGCGTGGCAGCAGCGTTACTTGCGAAAATTGAAGAAGAAGCAAGAGCAAACAAACGTAAAACAATTACACTCACCTGCAAAGAAGATCTAATTGGCTTCTATGAGAAATATGGATATATCAACATGGGTGTATCGAGATCGGAACATGGTGGTGTAATCTGGTATAACATGGTTAAAAAATTAGAGTAAGCAAAAAAAAGCTGTTATGACAGCTTTTTTTATTTAAAGGAACAGTCTCTAAGAAGAGACTGTCAGCAACAAAAGGTTGAGCCCGGACTCTTGTTATTCAATAGTTATTTGCAACAGCGCCAGGCTTTTTTAAATATGCATAAACCAAAGAAAAGAAAAGCAAGGAATCCAATTAAGCCAATTAGGATGTTTAAAATATTTCCAAGTACTCCCCCAAGACCGATTAGTTCACATAAATGAGTAATGTACCCCAATAAGGCAAACAGCAGCCATACCACTCCTGTTAAAAATCCAAGGAAACATCCAAAAATGCAGTGACAATGACCATTACAATGACAATGATGACCCACGAAATTCACCCCCTGTCAATGGTTGTTCACCATTAGGATATGCATGGACTTTACAGCTTGTTTATAAAAAACTTGAAAAGAGGCTCAATAAAAGGCACTTGCTTTTGATACTGTGCCATTTTTGCAATTTCATCATATTATTATATTAAAATAAATGTGATTTTGTCATTTCATTACCAAATCAAATAAACGAAAAACGCTAAACTCAATTAAGGATTGAGTTTAGCGTTTTAATTTTGATATTTGTACGAGGATGCGTCAGGCTTAAAAAAGCGCATAACTTTAGAAAGTCCTCTATGAGGGCTTTCTTATCACTTTTCAATAACCTCAACAGACGAAATATGCGTTGGGTTTATGACGATTTTTTCTTCACCGTCCAAGTAAACAAGCGTATTATTCAAAATTCTTGATCCATTTGGGGATTCAGTATAAAAAGAAGCGGTAAAGTCATTTAATGAAAAATCCTTCTCGTTAATTACATATTCTTTTCCACTATCCATCACTACTTTTATTTTCAACTCTCCCCACTCCTCACAAAATGTTGTTACTTTTCAGAATTCTATAACAATATGTGAATATCCTCTTTGAAATTGAATAATTTTATTGTTTTCATAAATTAAAAAAATTGGCAGAGTTAAATGGTGTCGCTTAGGCCTTCATTCATGTAAAATAGAAAAATGGACAAGATTAAAAATGATAAATAACGAGCATGGAGGATTTAAGGTGTCTTATCAACTTAAACAGAGTTTTAAAATGTTTTCATTAAATTCAAATCGTGAATTGGCGAGTGAGATGGCTCAGCTTCTGAGTTGTGAGCTGGGGAGATGCTCCGTAAAACGATTTGCTGATGGAGAAATCCAAATAAGCATCGAGGAAAGTGTGCGAGGAAGTGACGTGTTTCTTGTACAATCCACTTCCGAGCCTAATAATGAGCATATTATGGAGCTTCTTATCATGATTGATGCCTTGAAGAGAGCTTCGGCCCGAACCATTAACGTTGTTATGCCATACTATAGCTATGCACGTCAGGATCGAAAAGCGAGATCGCGAGAGCCAATTACCGCGAAATTAATCGCCAATCTTTTAGAAACTGCCGGAGCGAACAGGGTTATTACCTTAGACTTTCATGCTGTGCAAACTCAAGGCTTTTTTGATATCCCGGTTGAACATCTAACGGGGATTCCTATCCTAACCGAGTATTTTGAGAAAAAAGAATTAGATGATATCGTCATTGTCGCTCCGCATAATGGCGGTGTAGTAAGAGCGAGAAAAATGGCTACGCTATTAAATGTTCCGCTTGCCTTAATTGATCGGAGACGGCCAGAACATGATGTGTCCGAAATCATGAATATTATTGGAAATATCGAGGGGAAAAATGCGATTATTATTGATGATTTAATTGACACAGCCGGAACCATTACCTCAGGTGCAAAGGCTTTGAAGGAAAAGGGGGCAAAAGCGGTCTTTGCCTGCTGCACTCACCCTGTTTTCTCCGGTCCTGCAATTGAAAGAATAGAAAATTCACCTATCGAAGAATTAGTGGTAACAAATACGATTGAGCTTCCAGAGGCAAAGATGATTAGTAAAATTACTGCTTTATCTGTTGCGCCATTGCTGGTAGAAGCGATTGACCGTGTCCACAATGAAAAAGCAGTCACCCCTTTATTTGAATAAGTTATATAATGTTTTTAGGGCGGTTTCTTTTAGGTGACCGCTCTATTTTTTTTGAAATTTTATCCATTCCTTTCAACAAATAAAATCGTAACTTGATTTTTTGTTGGTGAATATAATGGAGGTAAACAGCCCTTATTGGCAGAATGAGGTGATGAAATCATGTTTTCTGTTACTGGAATGCAAGATTTCACGTTGTTTTCCTTGCCCCATATAGTTACATTAATCATCTTTTTTACTACATTTTTTGCTTTCGTGTATTACAGAAAAAAGCTTAAGCCATACCAAGCCATGATAAAATGGACAGTATTTGCGATGTTGCTATTTGGTGAGTTATCGATTCAATTGTATTTAATTTTAGTTCATGAATGGAAACTAGCAGATCTTCCATTACATGTTTGTTCGCTTAGTACCTTTTTGGCGCTGCTCTTATTTTTCAAAAGAAGACAAAAAACATTTAATTTGTTATTTTTTATCGGGTTGCTTCCACCAATATTAAGTATGATTTCACCAGATATTGTCCACCAATTTCCCCATTTCGAGTTTATAAGATATTTCCTTCGTCATTCAGCCATTCCTTTTGCCGTTATGTATTTTATTCTATTTGAGGGTTACAGAGTTCCTAGAAAAGCCATTTTATCAAGCTTTTTAACCATCAACCTAATCGCAGTACCTATATTTTTCTTGAATCAATTGCTTGGCACGAACTTTTTTTTCATTTCGAATCCATCGGAAACCGAAACAATCCTAACCTTTTTCGGCAGCGGGAATATGTATTATATTAATTTAGAAATTGCCGCATTTATGGTGTGTATTATCACTTATATTCCCATGGGCATTTTACTAAACAGGGAAAATAAGAATCTAAGAGTCGATGAAAAAATGAACTAAATGAAAATATCCCTTCTTCCGGGACGAAGGGATATTTTTATTTTGGTGTCAGGCACCGTTCATGGACAATTCTCCTCGAATGTCCGTGTGGGGTGGACATTAATTGTTTGCGGTTACAATGAATGGTTAGTATAATAGGTTTATGCAACTTGTGGTGGTAGCGAATGTGAATTTAAGGATATTCAGAGAGGCGGAAAATGAATTGGAAACAACGAATAATGCGAAAGTAACGGTAAAAGCAACGGTCCAGGCGTCTGTAGAGAAAGTGTGGGAATATTGGACAGAACCAGCACATATTACAAAATGGAACCAAGCCTCTGATGACTGGCATACGACACATGCTGAGAATGATTTAAGGGCTGGCGGGAAGTTCTCTTCCAGAATGGAAGCGAAAGATGGCAGCTTTGGATTTGATTTTGGCGGTACTTATGATGAGGTAAAATTAAATGAGAGTATTTCCTATACTCTAGGAGATGGGAGAAAGGTCAATATCACTTTTAAAGGTCAAGGCAACGAAACCGAAATCATTGAAACCTTTGATGCCGAAACCATGAATCCAATTGAAATGCAGCAGCAGGGCTGGCAAGCCATCTTAGATAATTTTAAAAAATATGCAGAACAAAGAAACGTGTAATCTACAAAAGCATTTAAAGGAGCTTGGTCATCCAAGCTCCTTTAAATATGATGTATCTGGTATAGTTTATTTTGGTGGATTTATTTTTTTGTACATAAAAAGGAAAGGAAGTTTGCGATGAAAATTCATGGAGTTGATTATTGGGTAACAAAGATGGGACTCGAACCTCATCCAGAAGGGGGTTTTTACAAACGTACTTATGAATCTGGGGAACAAGTTTCCGATCATGAATTAACCGTTCAATTCGAAGGGAAACGAAAGCTTTATACTAGCATTTATTTTCTTCTTACGTCTGAAAATGTGTCCCATTTTCATCGGTTGAAATCAGATGAATTGTGGTATTTTCATACCGGCAGTTCGTTGACCATCCACGTCATTCATGAAAATGGCGAATATAAAGAAATAAAATTGGGCTTGAATTTAGAAGAGGGAGAAGTCCTCCAAGCTTTGGTTCCTAAGAATTCAATCTTTGGCTCCTCAATAAAGGAAAATGATGCTTACTCATTGGTTGGCTGTATGGTTTCACCCGGCTTTGATTTTGTGGATTTTGAACTTTTTACACAAGAGGAACTTTTGGCAGAATATCCGCAGCATCAGGAAATCATCCAAAAGCTAGCCTACAAACAGATTCCCCAAATATGATTTGACAGAACAAAGTAACCATTGCCAGTTGGTAATAAAAAATGCCAAGCCTTTAACAATAATAAGGTTTGGCATTTTTTCATCATCGTTAAAGGATGTTATGTTAATTGGCATAGTGCGACTTAAATAGTTAGTGTAGGTGAAGCCGGGCAAACTTTAACTTAGATTCCTTAATGTAAGAGTGTATTTAAGATTTCATGGTGTTTTATGGAAATAAGGCCAAGTACCACTACTAAAATGCCAATGGTCCAAAATATCAAAGCAACTGTTCGAAAACTTGTAAGAAGAAAATCTGAAAAAACATTTGACAATGTCACTAATAAAGCTTCCCAGAATGTTTCTCCATTATCTTCTTCCATTCCCCAAAAAATCCATCCTAACAGAATAAAGAATAACCCAAAAGCGATGAGTATGAACGCTCCCGTCACAGTTATCACCCGCCTTTAACCTATTTTATTATTCCACAGCTCGTTCGTTGAATCATAAACAGGCTAAAAGTTAGGGGGATTTGTCAAAAAAAGGCAGAACCTAAAAGAAATGGAAAAGGAGTGAATATGAATTAAAACCAACGATTTCTTCTTGTCAGTGGTGCGATAAATTTTGTTATTTTAAAGGGGAATGCGTTAGAAACTTTTAGGCCGATTGATAGTGCATCCTTTTCAATAAGGCATCGCTGTATATCGCGATGTTCTTCATCAGAAGCGTTAAGAAGCAGTTCCGTATTGTACCATACATTCGATCGACAGTGAGCCATAATCATTGAGGAGAGTGATTCATCTTTGCGGCCCATTACATAATTTCCTTGGTCATTAATAAATACACACGATGAAAGACGACTCGGTGGTCACCACATTTTTGAAGAAAATCGAGTTCATCAGTCATTATATCAATTACTTGATTTATAGAATCAATCGGCTTATTACTTACTAATTCCATTTAATTTCCTCCCCAAAATACAAAAAAATTTCTACCTGTACCATTTCTATGATGGAAGGAAGAATTTCATTAAAACATAAGATTCTGATAATTATGTTACTATTAAACTAAGAAAAGTTAGAGGGGACTTAGTTTATATGGAGATTAATAAAGTATCGATTATTGGATTAGGTGCATTAGGGATATTATTTGGACATCATTTAGCCAAGAAGCTGCCTAAAGCAGATTTAAGAATTATTGCAGATAAAGAGAGGTTTAAGAGGTATGAAGCTGAAGGGGTCTATTGCAATGGAGAGCGCTGTGATTTCACTTATTTTACTCCTGAAGAAGTAACCGAGCCAGCCGATTTACTTATTTTTACTGTTAAAAATGATGGGTTAAATGATGCCATTCATGCCGTGAAGAATCATGTTGATGAGGGAACCATAATTTTATCGGCTTTAAATGGGATTACAAGTGAAGCTATAATTGGTGAAGCCTATGGGATGGATAAAATTTTGTATTGTGTGGCCCAAGGGATGGATGCCGTAAAGGTGGGCAATCAACTCACTTACGATCATATGGGAATGCTCTGCTTCGGAGAACGTGAACCAGATTTGAAATCTGAAAAGGTCAAGAGACTGGCTGCGTTTTTTGAAAAAACATGCTTCCCGTATGAGGTCGATACCAATATGGCTGTTAGACAATGGGGCAAGTTTATGTTAAATGTGGGCGTTAATCAAACAGTAGCTGTTCACGAAGGCAATTACGGGACGATTCAAAGAGAAGGGCAAGCAAGAGAGATGATGATTGCAGCAATGCAAGAGGTCATTGTTTTATCTGAAAAAGAAGGAATTCATTTAACTAAAGCTAATTTAGATTACTGGTTAAGCGTTTTAGCAACACTTAATCCTGATGGAAAACCATCCATGGCTCAAGACATTGAAGCCAGACGTCAAAGCGAAGTCGAATTGTTTTCAGGAACTGTATTAAAATTAGCGAGAAAATACGGACTATCTACTCCAGTAAATAAGGAATTGTATTACCGGATTAAATTAATGGAAAGGCAATTTGATAAGAATTTCATTTAACAGTAAACAGTATGACCCCATAGCAAAGCTGCTTATGGGGTCAGTTCATTTATTCTAATTATTTTCCTTTTGGAATTGTAACATAAACTCACTGAAAGCCTGGCACGCTTCAAATGGCACGGCATTGTAAGTCGATACACGGCATCCACCAATGGAGCGATGGCCGTTAACTCCGACAAATCCTTCTTGTTTTGCCTGAGCTAAGAAACGCTTTTCTAATTCTTCGGTTTTTAAATTAAATGTTATGTTCATGAGAGAACGGCTGTCTTTTTCAGCATGGCCAATATAAAAACCATCACTTAAGTCGATTGCATCATAAATTAGTTTCGCTTTTTTGTCATTCAGTTCAGAAATAGCCTTTAATCCGCCTAACTCCCGAGCCCAGTTAAGGACTTCTCCAAGCATGTAAATGCCAAAGGTTGGCGGTGTGTTATACATGGAATTGTTCTTTGCATGCGTGCTGTACTTTAACATGGTTGGGATGTTTGTGTTTGCTTGAGCAAGGAAATCTTTGCGAATAATCACGACGGTCACACCAGACGGGCCTAAATTTTTCTGTGCACCAGCATAAATAAGGGCAAACTTGCTGACATCGATTGGCTTAGAAAGAATATCACTCGACATGTCTGCGATTAATGGAACTTCTCCTGTTGATGGATATTCTTTCCATTGTGTGCCGTAAATAGTATTGTTAGATGTAATATGCAAATAAGCATCGTCATGTTTATACTGCAATTCATCAACCTTTGGAATGCTTCGGTAGTTGCCTTCTTTCGTTGAAGCTGCATGGTAAACTTCACCAAATAATTTGGCCTCTGTGAATGCTTTCTCAGACCATGATCCTGTCATGACATATGCGGCTTGTTTTTCTGCTGATAAAAAATTCATCGGAATCATTGAAAATTGAAGGCTTGCTCCTCCTTGTAGGAAAAGGACTTCATAATTGTCCGGAATCGACAATAACTCTCGTAAACTGTTGATTGCCTGATTATGTACCTCCTCATAAGGTTTGCTGCGGTGGCTGAGTTCCATTACAGACATTCCTGTTCCTCTAAAATCAATCAATTCATGTTGAGCTTTTTCTAAAACGGAAATTGGCAGAGCAGATGGACCTGCATTAAAATTATAAGTTCGATTAACTTGTAGTTTCATTTTTCTCACTCCAATTTTTAATTTACTTGAATATAACAT
>NZ_JBALPP010000030.1:0-20656 GCF_036965425.1 Neobacillus drentensis
ATGTTACATTGAATTTAGATTTTACTAAGTTGGGATATGAGTTGAGGACATGCTAAATGTAAAAGAAGTTACCAAATTACTAGGTGCCGAGGGTATTACAACGAGCGAGCAAATGGTTATCCGTTGGATCCTCGATGGAAAACTAAAAGCGAAACGGACTACCAATTTAAACATTGACTATCTGATTAAACCCAATGATTTGGCTGCGTTTATTTTAGAAAAAATAATAGAAGAAAATCGGAAAAAATTTGGTGTTGATTATCAGGATTGGGAGAAAACCTTCAAGGAAAACCAGAAATTGAAGGATGAGATTGAGGAATTAAAAAGTAGTTTCCGTATCGAACAAGCGAAAGTACGATCTTTGAAAAAAATGCTGCAGGCAGAATATGCTATTTCAGAACCTGCTTCTATCAATTTTCAGTCGTTATTAGGATTAGACGCAAATGCGGACAAAGATTTGGTAAAGAAAGAGTTTAAAAAACTACTAAAAGCATTACACCCTGATCGCGGTGGAGATGATCGGCTTTTTAAGGTGTTTTATGAACACTATGAAGGAGCAAAATCGAATTAGCGATAATATTTTTCTACAAATGATAGGTACTACATATTGAATGGTGTCGTTTTATGCAAGATTATTACTATCTTGATAAAAATCTTGGGCTATTTGTAGATAAGTTTTCTAAGGTGCTGGCAGGAAAAACTGAACACAATCGAAAAATATTAAGGAAGACAAATCAGATGTCTTACTAATTAGTTGAAAGGTGGTCATTGTCATGGCTATGGAATTATCCCTACAACAAATTGTCGAAGGAATCCCGAAGTCCTTATTGAATGCATCTGATAGAGATTTGGAAGGTTTCCAAAACATCATTGATGAAACGATTAAATTAAGAGAGGCACACCGAAACCTGCAAAAAATGGTGAAAAACTTCTCCACTTCTAACATCCAGCGCTCTTAAAAACGAAATGTAAAACGGAAGGTGAAAGTCACAAGTCACCTCCCGTTTTTTTTTATCGTTCAATTACTATACATCTCATTGTCCCCCGGGTAATTAATCCTCGTCTCTTTCCAAGGAGACTCCCTTAAAACTGCTTCAGCTGTATTATTTTCAACGTAAAAAACTAAATTTATCATCGTATTGAAAATCCTTCTTTAACTTTTCTAACGCAAATCCGAAAAAAACAATTTCCCTGCATTCGAATTAATTTTTCAACCATCCTATAAAGGGAGGTGAAATTTATGCCAAAAAATAATCCGATTGAGTACTCCGGAAAGGTGCTGGATCAGCGAAATAACCTGACGGGGCCAGACGATTCTGGTAAGAACGGGTATCCAAAAGCACCAAAACATGTTGTTATACAAGAGTCAAATAGAAAGGAGTGAAGCGTATGGATGGAAAGTATACTACAAATGATGATGCCACGGTGGAATTGAAGAAAGCGATGAGTAAATCACAGCCAAGAAAGAACCCAAATATGAGCGATGCAGAATATAAGATGAAATTAGAAGGAAAGAAAAGCTAGCTAAAACAAACAAAGGGCAAGGTTAAAAAACCTGCCCTTTTTGTGTCTCATTTTGGATATAGAATTTCATCGATGATCCCATATTCCTTAGCTTCCTCGGCACTCATAAAAAAGTCGCGGTCTGTGTCTCGGGCTACTTTTTCAAGCGGCTGCCCTGTCCGCTCGGAAATGATTTGATTGATATGTTCCCTTAGTTTAAGAATTCGACGCGCGGAAATTTCGATTTCGGTTGCCTGCCCTCTCGCTCCGCCCAATGGCTGATGAATCATGATTTCACTATTTGGCAGCGCATATCGTTTCCCCTTCGTTCCCGCCAGAAGCAGCATCGCTCCGAATGATGCCGCCATGCCGGTACAGATCGTTCTAACGTCCGGCTTAATGAATTGCATCGTATCAAAAATGGCAAAGCCTGCAGAGGTGGATCCGCCAGGGCTATTAATATAAAGGGAAATTTCTTTATCCGGGGCATCTGCTGCTAAAAATAGTAACTGGGCAACAACACTGTTAGCCACGTGATCGTTGATTTCATCCCCAATGATAATGATTCTGTCCTTTAATAACCTTGAATAAATATCATAGGAGCGCTCCCCACGATTAGAATGTTCGATTACATATGGAATGGTACTCATAATTAACTCCTCCTTAAAGCGATGAATTGGCTATGCCGCCATACAGAGAGTGCTTGAAGGAGAATTTGATGGAGTTGACCTTGTTACCAGCTTTGTTACGTTAAACATACTTTGTAGTGTTGGGATAGTTTGAATAAGGACGGTCGGGTCTTCTTTTAACAAGGATTCTTTAAAAAGCTCTGTAAGCTGCTCCCGCTCCTCTTCATTCCAGAAAACTTCTAAGGAATGAGATTGATCTTCTTTTTCCAAGCGCTTTTTGGCTCGATGCAAATTGGACTTTACCGCCATTTCTGTTGTTTCTAAGATGTCGGCAATTTCCCTTATTTGATATTGAAATGCCTCTTTTAACAAAAAGATGATGGCCTGCTTTGGTGTAAATTGCTCAATCAGCATATCGACAGTCTCATCCAATTGATTAGTTGTTGATACCCTTTCAATTTCCGATTCTATCGTTTCGTGCTTCCTTTTTCTAAGCAGATCAATCCAATGATGGTAAGCAATTTTATTTAATAAAGCTGTAGACATTTTTTGCTGATATTTCAATGCCTTCAGGTACGTTTCTTGGGCGATATCTTCTCCATCCCATTTATTTTGAGCAAGGAAACGGCAATATCGCTGCAATTTTGGATAATGTTCTTTCCAAAATGGATCGTCTTCTTGATGTGGACATATTAACGGGAACGGTCTCGGCTTGTGTGACATGCTTTTTTCACTCCTTTAGCACTCTCTACCCTATAAACGATTTAAGGCAGGGGAAAAGATACGGGGTCCTAAAATATTTTTTATTAATATATGCAGGGGGTAAATTGAGCAACTAGGTAATTTTCCATTTAGATTATTCGTCAGATTTTGTCCCCTAATACCTATGGTGTATTTTTTAGGTGGACATTCTTTTTTTAGCATTTGGATAGTGTTTACCCATATATTTATTCTACACCACTATTAAAGGGGGGATTGATTTTATGAATCAACAATCCTTAATAATGGATTTAGATGATACCCTCATCCACTGCAGCAAGTACTTTAGGAAGTCTAAAAGCCAATTTGCTGATCAAATGCTCGATTGGTTTCATTCTGCAACGAAAGAAGAGATCCTCCAAAAACAGTTGGAGATTGACTTAAAAAGTGTTGAAGAATTCGGCTTACATTCTTCCTTATATCCCGAATCGCTCGTTTTAACCTATAAATATTTTTGCGTGAAATATGGAAGAGGACTTTCAGATTTTGAAATAAAACATATACACAGCATCGGTCAAAGTGTTTTTCAGATTGATGTACAGCCGTTCCCTTATTTATATGAAGTTCTGGATAGGCTGCAGGAGGATGGCCATGATTTGGTTTTATTTACTGGCGGCGATGAAAAAAATCAAAGAAGGAAAATTAATCAATTAGGTTTGGAAAATTACTTTGGAGAGCGTGTGTTTATTTGTGAACACAAAAATTCATACGCGTTGCAAATGGTCCTGGATGAGATTGCGACGGAGAAGTATTCCACCTGGATGGTCGGTAATTCTCTTAAAACAGATATTAAGCCAGCGATTGAGCTTGGAATTAATGCCATCCATATCCCAGCGGAAATTGATTGGAGCTATAACATATTGGATATAGATATTGAACCAAACGGGACTGTTGCTGAATTGCAATCACTGTTGCAGCTTCCGGAATATTTGCGGGATTACGCTTTTTATCAGGTAGCTAAATAACAATAAAAGCCTTGATTCAGAAGGTCTGAATCAAGGTTTTTCAATTTACATAAAGTGACGCATTGAAATTTGCTGATCTTTATTTTTTTCGTACAACTTTTCAACCATTTCTTGATGGACTGCGTCATCTATACTCATTTTCCGTTTTTTGATGGTAATAGTTAAGAAAAATATATTTAAAGTCATTTTTGGTTCCTCCTTTATAAGAGCTTTATCTTGTATCTTTTGATTTCATTATAAGGGATGGTATTTTTTACCGAATCGATATTGGGAAGGATTTCTTCTGCTCTGATGGTCTCAAAGAAGTCTTGGACTTAGGTCGTAGAAAATTATTTAAAACGACTAGTCAGTTTATTTAGTGGCCAAAAAAATATATACCCTCATTTAATTACCTCCTCATTAAATAGACTATATAGTCTATTTTTATTTTACCTTATCTTGGTAGGTTAATCAATGACAAAAAATAAAAAAGACAAGCATCCAATCAGATGCCTGCCCCAAATGTCCGCGTGGAGTGGACAAATGACATAAAATGTCTTTTCGCGGTGCCTGACACCACCGAAACCACGCTACAAACAACACATATATACCCTCTCCGGTCGCCCCACGGTTCCGTAGGCCAGGTCGGCGGCTATTTTTTCTTGGGCTACGAGGTGTTCGAGGTAGCGTCTGGCGGTGGTTCGGCTGACGCCGATTTCTTTGGCGACCCGTTCGGCCGTTAAACCCTCGTCCACTTTTTCGAGAACCTCAAGTACTTTATCGAGAGTAAGCGGGTCAATTCCTTTTGGCAAATACCCCCTGTCGCCACTTATGCCACCCGCTCCTTCACTTTCCTTACGAATAAGCATGTCCACCTGCTGCTGGGTAACATGGGTATTTTCCATATTTAATTGAATCAGCTTATTATGATACTCCTGATACCTTTGCAATGATTGCTTAAATCTGTCAAAAACCACCGGCTTAATGATGTAATCAAATACCCCTATGCTAATCGCTTCCTGGACCATTTGTATCTCTTTTGTGGCCGTAATCATGATGACGTCCATTTGTTTTGCTTGCTGTTTGGTTTCCTTCAATAGCTCAAGTCCATTCATATCAGGAAAATAAACGTCCAACAGAAGCAAATCCGGCTGCAGGATCTCAATTAAGGTCTTAGCCTCCACATAACTGGCAGCAATCCCAACCGTTTGGAAACCTTCCAGCTGTTCTAGAAACCGTTTTTGAATTTCCGCAATTCTCAAGTCGTCCTCAACAATTAACACTTCGATAGGCTTGTATCCCGTCACTTTCATTCAATCTCCCCCTTTGCTTTGGTATCGCCACCGTAAAAATCGTCCCCTCTCCCGCACTCGAAGAAAAGGTGACATACCCGCCTAAATCGTTTATTGCTTTTTGTACCAAACTTAAACCAATTCCAGCATTACTTCCGGTATTCTTGGTTGAAAAACCTGCTGAGAAAATTTGGTCCTGATGCTTTGAGTCAATCCCTTTCCCGTTATCCTCTACTTCAATTATCAGGTCTTTTCCAAGATCCGTTAAAAACAGTGAAACGCGTTTTTCTTGCATGCCATTTTCCCTAACAGCTTCAAAGGCATTATTGACTAAATTTCCTATAATCGTCACTAATGAATCTCTGCTGATTTCAAAAGGGAGATCCTTAAAGCTGCTCTCTCTATCTATTGAAAGATCAATTTTCAACTCGCTTGCTAAGCTTGCTTTTCCTAAAATGAATCCCGCAATAATCGGATCCGGAATTTCCCGCATCAAAAATTGAATAAACCCTTGGGCGACGTCCACTTCTCTAGAAATAAAATCAATCGCTTCTTTATAGGAACCGAGCTGGATCAAGCCCAGTAAAGTGTAAAGCCGGTTGGAATATTCGTGCGTCTGAGCACGGAGTCCTTCCGCATAAGCTTTTACATGTGATAATTCCTGAAGGAGCGAAGCAAGCTCGGACTTACTGCGGAAGCTTGCAACAGCTCCTACGACTATTCCCCGCTTGTTAAAAATAGGAATGCGGTTAGCCAAAAAGACGTCTCCAAAAATGATAATTTCCTGGTCATACTCTGCCAGTCCTGATTTAACCACGTCATAAAGCTTCGTATTTTCTAGAACATCATCTATTTTTTTGCCCCTTAGTAAAATATCATTCGGAACATTCAAAATTTTATGAGCAGTTTCATTGACAACTGTGATTCGACCATTGGTATCAATTGCGATGATCGCCTCATGAATGGACTCAAGTATCGCATGCTTTTCCTGATACATCCAGGCTATTTCCTTTGGTTCAAGTCCGAAAATGGCCCTTTTAATATTTAAGGAGATTAATAAAGCAGCAATCAGTCCCCCTGCTAAAATAATCAGTGTAGCAACAAAGATTTTTTGTTGTATTTTCGATACTTCTTTTTGAATTTCAGTCTGAAGATAACCAACTGAAACAACACCAATGATCTGACCACCACTAAAAATCGGTGCTTTTCCTCTTAAAGAGGGACCAAGGGTTCCTGTCGATTCAGAAATAACCGATTTCCCTTTAAATACACTGTCATTATCTCCCCCAACCATTTTTTCCCCTAAACGGCTCGGATTGGGGTGCGAGTATCGGATTTCATCCCGGTTTCCAATAACAATAAATTCTGCCCCCACCTGATGACGAATTTTCTCTGCAATGGGCTGAATAATGGCCGAAGGATTTTCGGTTCGAAAGGCTGCTGATATTTCAGGCATATTGGCGATCGATTGCGCTACCGATAAGGCCTTCGAGCCGATTTCATGCTTCAGATTGGTTTCCATAATATTTTTAAAAGTAAATTCAATAATTGTTCCCATCACAATTATGAGAATGGATATTCCGAGCATTAACTTTGTATGTAATCGCATTCAACCACCTCTAACTCTATCATATTAAAAAAATCTATTATTAAAAAGAGGACAAAAAAAATAAAACAGTCATTTTAGGACTGTTTTTATCATTACAAGCGAAAATCTACTAATTCTTTCCTCTTAGCAGCTAATTCTTCAATAATCTGATGAAAATCTTTTATGTCTCCACGGAAACGGAGCTTTCGATTTTCTATCATTCTCTTAACCTCTTTCGGATTTGGCCCGCCTTGAATCCTTCTCACTTCGACAAAGTGCTCTGAGGATATGATTTTTTTCCAATCTTCCTCACTGAGCGATACATTGGCCAAATCCTTAAGCATTGAATTGATTTCTTCCACCTTCCAATCAAACAATTCTTTTTGCTCTTTAACCGTCCTTTTTGAAAGGGTGCTCGCGATGGAATGTGCTTTTTTAAAGGAAATATTATAGTTCCTTGTCAAGGTGTCGGCGAACTCGGTAATGGTAATGCAGGATTTTTCAGACATGACCTTTAAATGCTCATCGTTTACAGTTAGTGTCATCATAACGGCATACATGATTTTCATTACGCGGTTGGCTTTCGAAAATGCCCTATATAAATGAGGCTGCAAATCATCTTCCGTATCGACAATATCACCGAAGGGTGTATTATGAATCATTTGAATCGCTGCGAACGCATCCCCATAAGAACTGCTTGCCAATGCCCGTGAATGTTCAATTGACACTGGATTCCGTTTCTGCGGCATAATACTGCTGACTTGAACATAGGGGTCCGCTACCTTGAATGAGCCGAATTCTCTTGTGACATGCAAGAGAAAATCTTGAATCCATCTTCCGGTATTCACCATACAGGCCATTAATGCGGTGGACGATTCTATTAGATAATCCCCTCCTGCGATCGAGTCATACGAGTTTTCTATTACTTTATCAAACCCTAATAATTCACATGTACGAGAACGGCTGATTGGAAAGCCGGTCGTCGATAGTGCTGCCGCCCCGAGCGGTGATTGATTGACGGTATCAAAAGCGGACCAAAGACGTTTAAGGTCTCGCATTAATACATCATAAATGGCTAATAAATAATGCCCTAAGGTCGTTGGCTGTGCGGGCTGGGTATGGGTATAGGCCGTCATAAAGGTTTCGGTATGTTCTTCAGCCTTCTCGAGTAAAACCTCACCCAATTGATAACTACTTTCAAGCAGCTGTAACAGATGTTCCCTTAACACCAGACGGTACATGGCCACCCCCATATCGTTCCGGCTTCTCCCGATATGAATTTTTCCAGCAAGCTCATCGCCGATTTCCTCCGCTATTTTAGCTTCCATCATGAAAAATAAATCCTCATATTGTGGATCGTAAGTCATTTTTACTGGTTCTGTACTTGCAACCTTATTAATCCCCTCTAGCATTCTTCTTGCTTCGGCGGTTATAATGATTTGCTGCTCCTCGAGCATAATCACATGGGCACGATGGATGTCGAACATGATGTGAAATAGGTACTCCCTTTGATCGTTAAAAACCGGTTTTAACAGTTCTTCCACATAGGTCTTTCCCGGAAAAACCAGCCCTTCCTGTTTGATAAACTCATTATTCATACGTTCCACTCCGTTTATTGACCTTTATTTAATTATACGAATGAATTATTTTAAAGTGATTTTAAAAAATATCTTTCGACACACGAAACAAGATGCTATAATAAGCAAATGGATTTACATCAATTGAACGATCAGAAAGGCGTGTTTATGCCTATGTCAGGTAGTAATCAAAAAACTCTATTAAGCTTGTTTTTAGTATCAATCCTGTGGGGATGCAATTATCCTGTTAGTGCCTACTTGCTTCATGGATTTTCACCCGTGTTTTTGTCCACCGTCCGGATCTGTTTTACGTCACTTTTTTTAATCATTGTTGCCTTTTCCGTTAAAGGGATGAAGAGGCCAACGAATACGGAGTGGAAATACCTGCTTGGTGTTGGAATCTTTGGAACCCTTCTTAATCAAACCTTTTATTTTACGGGGCTCAAACACACAACACCTGCAAATGCATCCTTAATCCTTGCGCTTTCGCCCATTGCTACGATTCTATTAGAACGGATTATTTTTAAAGTAAAACTAACCTTAAAGAAAGCATCGGGTGCGTTGATCAGCTTGATTGGTGTATTTTCAATTATTGGGGTTGGAAAAGGTTCAATTGGGATTTCATGGGGCGATTTCAATATTTTAATCGCGATGCTTTGTCTGTGTATCAGTCTATTATTTATTCGGGGATTATCGAAGACGATGAATTCCTTTGTTATTACGATTTATGCAACGGTCCTTGGCAGTGTTTTAATGATTCCAGCTGCAGGTGTGGAAGGGATTGTCAGCGGATCGGTCGTCAGCCCTTCCATTTTCATGTGGATTCTACTGATAGCTGCAGGGATTCTCGCACAAGGTGTAGCCGGTTTTTGGTGGAATAAAGGGGTTGCGAAGGCTGGTGCCGGAACTGCTTCCATGTTTATGAATATTCAGCCCTTTGTCGCGATAATTGCGTCCCACTTTATTTTAGGAAACCCAATTTTGATAAGCCAAATTTTTGGTGGAATTCTCGTTTTATCTGGGGTTTATATTGCAAATTTGCCTTCTGTGAAACCTATCATTAATGCTGAGACTAATAAAATGGTTTAATTGTATTTTTTCCTCGAACAAATCTTTTATAAATCACATATCCTAACAATAGGTGGTACACCAAAAATAGACCGTATCCCGAACGATACGGTCAAATATAACTCTAGAAGTTTACGTTTAATCCATCAGCGTCTGCCAACGAAGGTGGATTATTCTTTTTGTTTAGATATCTTTCTCATGGACAATCACTCTTTTCTTATGGTAATTGTATTGTTTTAATATGCTCTAAATTCCGGAATACCTTTTCTCCATCAGCAGTTATTAAGATGATTTTGTTATTGCGAATTTTTTGAAGTAACCCAATTTTTTCTGTATGCTCGCCTCCATCAATAATGACTAGTTGATTTTCAAATTTTTTCAACTGCTCATCTAGTGATCTTGCTAATGGTGTGGTTTTAGACATTTGTTGCAGATTTTCCCTGCTTAATGAGTACGGTGTTGTATTAGGAGGATACGGAATCAGCCATTTAACGTGATTCATTGAAATAAACATTTTTTTGTATACAGGGGAGTGAAAAACAAAATAGTCATTCATAATGCTGGTAAGATAACCATGAATGGATTTATTTCCTGTTACATACACCTGAACAAATAATCCTTTAGCAAAATTTAATGCTTTTCGAAACGATATTACATCCATTTCAATCGGTTTTTCTGAAGGCGTTTGATAAGAGTTCTCTTCTTCTTCGTTTAACATGGTTTCTTTCAATCTTTGAACATGAATAAAGGGAATATAGAGGAAGAAATGTTTTTTGTTATCGTATAAAACAATCATGTCTGATCCACTATCCAGAAGGGTTCCTTTGTGAAAATTTCCGCCAGAAATTTCAACTTCAATATTTTTCCCTATTAAATCAACAAAATCAACTAACATCTTAAATCTCCTTTTCCCGAATGGTTTAGTTTTGCAGTACCCCGCCAAATAGCCAAGAAACCCAATAATATAAAACGACTAAAGTAAATAAAACAGCTGGCGGTATGACAACACTTGTGATTTTAACGTATTCCCACCAGGTAATTTTCACTTTTCCTTTTCTAACTATGTGCATCCACATCAGGGTTGCAAGTGTCCCCATTGGAAGTAATAACGATCCCATATCGCTGCCAATTACATTTGCCAGGTAGGCTACTTTCAATTCAAGTAAACTTAGATCCATATTCGTTAACGTAAGTGTTCCAACCATGAGAGCCGGGTGATTATTAAAAATATTGGAGAGTACTGATAGTAGGACGCCCATCATGACACTCGCGTGCAGCAGGCTACCAGCAACTATCGGCTCCATAAAACCAATCAGCCAGTCTGTTAAGCCAATATTATTCAGACCGTAAATTATGACATACATACAAAAAGCGAAAACAATGATATACCACGGGGTTTTTTTCAGCATATCGATCGGCGGTATTTTTAAATAAGCCCATCGCCAAGCTAACAGGACCAACGAGCCAAATACAGCCATCAGAGAGACAGGAATGTTAAAAAACGAAGCGACGAATAGGCTGACTCGGACAGCAAAAACGAACAAAAGAACATTGCGCATAAATCTTGAGCGTTCTTTTTCCGAATTGTGCTGAATTCCTGACTTTAGTGGATGGTAGGATTTAAGCGATAATCCTGTTACTTCTGTTGGAATTTTTTTCGGCAAAACTTTGTAAAATCGAAGGAACAAAAGCCCAACGAGCAGAAGCAATCCAAGGGTTGCCGGTACAAACATCATGGCTGTGTGCAAGTACAGACTCATATGAACAATTTTTAAAGCGATTAAATTGACAATATTACTGACCCCAATCGGAGCACTCGAAGCGGTGGCAATCAGCCCTCCTGATAGTAAATAAGGGATTTTTTGATGATTTTTTAAGCCCATATTGTTCAGTAGCATAACTAGAATGGGTGTTGTGATTAAGATGCTTCCATCATTATTGAAAAAAAGTGTCATCAGAAAGCACAAAAGGTTGACATACCAAAATAACCGAATCCCTGAGCCCTTGGCTTTCGCCGCTAATTTTTCTGCAACCCAGTTGAAAAAACCAAAGCTTTCTAATACGATTGCCATGACAATCGTTGCCATGATCGTAATGGCTGCACCACTGATAGTGTCAGAAATAATACCAAGGTCGGTGAGTGAAACACTTCCACTAAGCACAACGATAATCGCACCAATGGCGGCAGGGATTGCTTCATTAATGCCTCTTGGCCTCCAAAGGATAAATCCGAGGGTAACCAAAAAAGTAATGATGGTTATCCAAACGGTTAAATGAACCATTTTATTCTCCTTTCATCTAGCTGTTAATTCAGGATGTTTCCCTGATACGACTTACCTCCTAATATCGTTTAGTCCGCTCATGTCCCCCCCTTCCATCTGTCCTTCTTGTGTTCTTGTACTCTATCTATATGTATCCCGCATAAGACAGGCTTTAGGTTTGTACCCTTTTTTCCTATAAATCCACTAGAGTCTAAAAAAATAGCAATAGTATTTTGGGAAAAAATAAAAAAGCGAAGCAGTAAGCTTCGCTTGGTAAAAACTTTTATCCCTCAACATTAATAACGACTTCTTTCCCTTTTTTCTTCATCATGAAAGGTACAATCAGCCAGAGGGCTGTAATTAATAGGAAGACCAGTGAAATCGGACGGGTAAAGAATACACCGTAATCCCCATTCGAAATGGTTAAGGCTCTTCGCAGGTTATTTTCAACCATTGGCCCCAATACCAGCCCTAGAACGAGGGGAGCGATTGGGTAGTCGTTTTTGCTTAAGAAGTAACCCAACACACCGCAAGCTAATAAAAGCAGTAAATCGTACATCGACACCTGCACGGCGTAAACTCCAAAAATAGAAATCGCGATAATCATCGGAATCAAAAATTGCTTTGGTGTTTGAATAATTTTCGCGAACACCTTTACAAGTGGCAGGTTTAAGATCAACAGCATGATATTTCCGATAAACATACTGGCAATCAGACCCCATGCAACCTGCGGATGGTCTTCAAATAATAAGGGACCCGGCTGGACATTGTACATCATTAACGCTCCCATTAGGATCGCCGTCGTTCCAGACCCCGGGATTCCCATTGTTAATAAAGGGATCATCGCTCCGCCAGAGGCCGCATTATTAGCGGATTCCGGTGCTGCAACCCCAGCAATCGCGCCTTTGCCAAACTTCTCAGGGTTTTTCGAAATCTTTTTTTCCAAAAGATACGAGAAGAAGGATGCCAGTGTAGCCCCGGCCCCCGGCAAAATACCGACGAAAAATCCTAAAATGGATCCACGGGCAATCGGTCCTGCGGACTCTTTCATCTCTTCTTTAGATGGGATTAAATTGTTAATCCTCGCCATTTCCCCATCTTCTTCTTCTTTTTCTAAAATGGTTTTAAAAACTTCGCCTAGGGCGAACAACCCAACAGCAATCGTTAAGAATTCAATTCCCTGGTATAGCCATGGCACATCGAAGGTAAAACGGGCAATACCTGACACACTGTCAATTCCAATGGTTCCAAGCAGTAACCCGCAAACAGTCATAATCAAAGCCTTTGTAACCGACTTTCCAGCTAAACCGCTGACAGCGCCGAGACCCAAAAGCATCAATGAAAAATATTCAGCTGGTCCAAATTTCAGTGCCACCGCTGATAATGGTTTTGCTAGGAAAATCAGAGCAAGCAATGTGACAATACCTGCAACGAATGAACCAATTGCCGCAATCGATAATGCACTGCCTGCTCTTCCCTTTTTGGCCATTTGATAGCCGTCCAGGGTTGTGACAACGGAAGAAGATTCACCAGGTGTATTTAATAAAATCGAAGTGGTTGAACCACCGTACATCGCTCCATAATAGACTCCAGCTAGCAAAATAATCGCACTAGTCGCCGCTTGCTCGGGCGGAAGGCTGCCAGTGATTGAGGCCGTTACAGGGATAAGCAGCGCGACACCGCTCATCGGGCCGATTCCTGGCAAAACCCCAACAGCTGTTCCAATTAAAACCCCTACGAATGCAAAAATAAGATTATACCAAATAAGTGCTGTTCCAAATCCTTGAAATAAATAATCGAGTGTACTCATAATTAGCCTCCTCTCTTAAAACCAAATAGGCCAGCCTGGAAGTGTCCCTTTTAACACGTCTACAAATAAGAAATAAACGAGTCCAGAAAAGGCAGCAGATATAATGATGGACATAATCAACTTTTTACGCTCCATCGTTTGAAAGCATACTAGTAAAAATAAAAACGTCGTAATGACATAGCCGATGGTTTCTAATGTTAATATATAAAGCAAGGTAGCCACAAAGATAATTAGGAAGGGCTTGTAATCTAATTTTTCCTTATTGCCCGTTGCACCCTTAGATTGGTTCGCTTCAAAAAACAAACGGATACTTAATAAGACTAGTAAGATACCCAATATAAAAGGAAAAATGTCCGGTCCGACAACGCTTCCATAAGATGAACTTGATATATGTCTGCTTCCGACAATAAATAGTACTCCAACAGCAAGAAATACAATGGACGCAACCCGATCGAATTTTATAGCCATTCAAAAACCCCCTTTTAAAAAAATGGAGAAGGAGAAAGCAAGCTCCTTCCCATACGTATTTACTTCTGCATGCCTAATGCTTCTAGTAATTGTTGAACTTGTTTTTCTTGTTCACCTAAGAATTTTGTGAAATCAGCGCTATTTTTATATTCTAGTTCCCAGCCTTGTGTCTCTACTTCTGTCTTCCATTCAGGAGATTTTACGAGTTTATCGATTGTTGTTTCCCAGTAGGATTTTGCTTCTTTAGACATTTTTTCTGGACCAAACACTCCGCGCCAAATCGTGAACTCAGCATTCACTCCTTGTTCTTTAGCCGTTGGCACGTCCTTAAAATCACCGCCTAAACGATCAGCAGCCGTAACAGCGAGCACACGAACCTTGCCAGCTTTTAGGAACTCTTTTACGCTTGAGGCATCTGTTCCAATTACATCTGCGTTACCCCCAAGAAGGGATGTAATGGCCTCCCCGCCTCCATCATAAGAAACATATTTAATTTTTGTAGGATCCACTCCATATTTAAAAGCTGGAAGAATAGAAATTAAATGGTCCATAGAACCTGGTGCGGAACCACCTGCAAAGGTAAGTTTACTTGGATCCTTCTTGACTTCATCTAAAAGGGATTTTAAGTCAGTAAATTTGGAATCCTTTTTGACAACAATCGCTCCATAATCTTTAGTCAATTGAGCAAGAGGTGTTGTATTTTTGTAGCCGTAAGGGCTGTTCCCTTCTTTTTTCAAGTTGTTGATAATAATCGGCGGTGAATTGACGAACAACATTTCGTTATTTGCTGCCTGCTGTGTGGCGTATTCAGCCATAAACACGGCACCACCGCCGCCTGGCTTATTCTCCACTGTTAATGGCTGACTGACGAGCTTTGTTTCGCTCAATACCTTTGTAAAGGAGCGGGCTGTTAAATCCCACCCGCCGCCAGCACCAGATGGGGCTACGACAGAAATCGCTTTTGTAGGATAGCTTGGAGCCGCTTCTTTTTTACTAGAACCTGAACTTGCTGTTTCTTTACTGCTGCATGCGCCTAAGCTTAATGCCAGAGCACCTGCACACATCACTGCTGAGATTTTTTTGATTGAAAACATTTTTTTATTCCCCCTTGTAACCGTTTTCTTAATTTTACTTAAAATTTAGAAGATTCATAGTTTTTGCATTTAAACAGCATTAAAAACTTATAAACCATTTTGTTCATTTTGTTCACGGCAAGTTGTCCCAGATATGCAGATTCAATATCAAAAATTAAAGGCTGCCCCAAGGACAGCCTTTTCCTGATTCAAATATAATTATCGTCCTGAATGATACCCGCCGTGGCCGTGGTGATATCCATGACCTGGATAATATCCGCCGTGGCCATGATGATAGCCGTGGCCTGGATAGTACCCCCCGTGGCCATGATGATAGCCATAGCCTGGATAGTACCCGCCGTGGCCATGATGGTAACCATAACCTGGATAATAACCACCGTGACCATGATGATAGACGTGGCCTGGATAGTATCTTAGATTAGGGTTACCCGCATATACTTCAAGCAGCTGCTGTTGCATCTACATCCCTCCTCAATTAGGTTGCAGAATAGTGTATGTATCCCAAAAGATAAATGGGATAGACTCCTGCCTAGACCCGAAATTCGTGGCGAAGGAAGAGGAATTATTAAAAAAAGAAAACGCCATTCAATAATGAATGGCGTCTCCTATTTAATAAGTTCTAAACTACTTCCTTAATTGCAGCTCCGACAAACTTTCGCTTTTGTATATAAATAAGTCTTAAGGATAAGGCGACTCCTGCTGCCAGCAAACCAACGGTCAGCCCAATCCAGTAGCCTCTTGCACCCAAGCTGGTAAAGTTGGCGAGAAGGTAGCCGACTGGCAAGCAGATCAGCCAGTATGCAATTAAGGTCATGATAAAGGCTATATTCACATCTTTATACCCTCTTAATGCAGCCTGAGCAGTTGCCTGAATGGCATCCGCAATTTGAAAAAATAAGGCAAATATTAAAAAGTTTGCCGTTAAGTTGATGACAGCTGTTTCATTTGAATAGAAGCCGGCGACTTGATAGCGGAAAGCCACGACTAGTAACCCTGTTAGAATAGCGATTAATATGGCGAGATACACGCCAAGCCAGCTATATTGTTTCGCATCTTTATAACGCTTTGCCCCCACCTCAAAACCGACAAGTACGGTCTGGACCATGGAAATGCTGATGGGAATCATATACAAAAAGGATACAATATTTAAAGCAGATTGGTAAGCAGCAATCGTGGTCACATTAAATTTACTTAAAAGGATCGTCACCACCGCAAACATACTCGTTTCGAAAAAAGTAGAAAGCCCCATTGGCACGCCAATTTTTAATATCTCCTTACATTTTTCCCATGAAAATTCTTTCATATTTTCAAAGATTGGATAGGAAGAAAACGGTTCTTGTTTTTTAACGATGAAAATGGTCATTGCCATAAAGGCCCAATCGGTAATGGCTGTAGCATATCCAGCCCCTGCCCCGCCAAGCTCTGGGAAGCCCCAATTTCCAAAAATCAACACGTAGTTTAACAAGAAATTAAGCGGCAAGGATATTATCATAATGATCATGATCACCCTAGTCTTTCCAAGTGCATAAATAAACGATCTCAGAACATTAAAGATAAACAGTGGCAGTATTCCGAAACTAAGTCCGACGAGGTAATCAAATGCGGTATCCTGAACTCTTGCTGTCAGGTTCATGCTATCTAAAATCGGATCTAACACGAAGAAACCAAGAATAATTAATAGAATTGTGATAAATACAGAAAGATATACTCCATGTTTTACAATCGAGGTTACCTCATGGCTCTTCTTCTCACCAAACCGCTGTGCTGCTATAGGGGAAACTGCGAGCAGTATGCTGCTGATTCCTGTGAAAATCGGACTCCATATCGAGGAGCCTATTGCGACGCCAGCCAGATCGGAAGAATTGTATTTTCCTGACATAATTGTATTAAAAAACACCATTGAAAACATGCCAAGCTGTGTAATTAATATGGGAATTAACAGGACGAAAATTTGTTTCGTCTTTTGTTTTATGGTAAAAGTCTGATTCATAATAGCGTTCTCCTTGAGGAAATAAAAACCCGAAACTTCATTATACGCTATATTGGATGATAATTCCCCACTTTTTAATTATATTTCCAAAAAAAGAGAACTTCCCTTGGAAGTCCTATTTCTTTACAATTTTTGATGGGTTATTTACCTTGTACAATACTGGTTCATCAACTAGGAATTCTTCTTCGACGTCTTTTCCTTTTCCCAATTTCTTAGCGGTCACTTTGCCGTCAAATTCAAGAGAATCTCCAGGAGCTAGTTCGAATTTTTTGAGTGTTTTACTGTGACTGCACCAAGCAAGACCAAGTTCTAGCGGGTTATCCTGAACGATCAGTACATTTTCTAAAACCACCACTTCATCATTTTCTTCATTAAATGGATTATAGGTCATCGCAAATTGTTTCACAGTAGCCGTAAAATGAACTTTATCAGCCGGAAGCTCGAGTTTAGGCGCTTTCTCTTTCTTTGGTTTGGCCTCCTTTGCCTTTGGTTTTGGAGACTCTTCTTTTTGAGCTGTTTCCTTTTTCACAGGGGCTGACTCCGTATTCTCTGTTATTTCTTTTTCCTCAATCGTCAGCAGGCTTTCTTTTCCAAAGCTTCCTGATTGCATTTCTTTTAAATATGCAGGATGAATACAGCTAACCTTCCCATCCTGAAATTCAATAACCAGCGTATTAAACTCACCATTATTTCCGTAAGCTTCATAGCCTTTGATGGTTACGATGCGCTGGGCGTTTCTGTCCTTGTACCAGAATTCCTTTTTGGCCTCTCTTGCCGAGGATAAACCCCATTCCTTTAATTTTTCCTTATAATGATCCTCGTCGCGGAAGCTTTCATATTCCCCTTTTGGCGGAATATATTGAGTCAAATCCTTTTGTGTTTCCTGGATTGGCAATCTAGCCACTTCCTTCCATCTATGTAAGTGTTTATATTATAACATTAACCCTTACAAATCCTAAAATTAGAACGTTCGATCGCCCCATCAGCATTTCTTTTATTTTTCAAAAAATACTTAGTGCAGCGAAGGATTTTGTATGTATAATAGCTTTAGATATTAATAGTGAAGCTGGTGGGGGCACATGCGTACCTATAATGAAAAAATCAGTATTTATCATGGAATGGTGTCAATAATCGCTTTAAATTTAGCTGGTAACTACTTTCCGATTTTCGCCATTTCAATTCTTGGAGCGAATAATTACCAAGTTGGTTTAATTAGTTCTCTTCCTCCCTTAGTTACACTCATCATGACGATTCCAGCAGCGATCTTGTTAAATAAGCTGGATGAGCAAAAGAAAACGGTTGCGATGAATGTTTTTTGGGCGAGAGTGATGTTCTTGCTTTTAGTGGGTGTGGTTTTTATTCCACCTTCCTATCAGGCTTGGACTTTCTTAATCCTTATTGCGGTAATGAATGTACCTGGGACGATTTCTAACATCGGCTGGCAAACGCTTATTAGCGGAATGATTCGTGAAGAACGGAGAGGAACCTTTTTCAGTGATCGAAGTCGGTTATTAACAATTGTAGGCATGGTGACAACACTTATTATTGGGATTGTCATGAAAAAAGAAACAGACAATGCTGCTGCGTATCAGTGGTTATTTTTTATGGCCTTTATTTTCGGCTTTCTTGAAATGTTTTTCCTGCTGAAGCATAAAGAAACGGCACAGCCCAAAACAAATATCGATCGAAAGAACTCATCGATGGATTGGTCTATTTTTAAAGATCAAGGATATAAGTGGTTTCTTATTGCGGCACTATGCTTTAACTTTGCTTGGCAGATGGCATGGGGCTTATTCAATATTTACAATGTCAAATACGCACATGCGACGATTCTTTGGATTAGCTTATTTTCTGTTGGAAATCAATTGGTGCAGATATTCACATTCCCATTATGGAAAAAGTGGGCAGAGCAAAAATCGAATACGTTAATGCTTGTGTGGGTTGCAGCTGGAATGGCTTCTGCCCCGATTTTGACGGTTATGTCCACGAATCTTTATTATTTAACGATTGTCAGTATGATTTCGGGATTTTTTCTATCGGGGACCACCCTATTATTGTTCAACCTATTGTTGGAGCAGTCTCCGGCGGAGAAAAGAACGTATTGCATTACCACCTATAATGTCCTGCTAAGCTTAGTCGCGTTTATCGCTCCGCAAATCGGGATTTGGCTGCTAGAAGTATCGGGGATTCAAACGTCCATGGGAATTAGTTCAATACTAAGATTTATGAGCGCGCTGGTATTTTTGTTAATGTACGTGAAATTTATGAAAACTAAGAAACCAATCTTGGAAAAAAGCTAGGGTGCCTGCCCTAGCTTTTTTTGCTGAAATATATAGTTTGGGACTTTCATACTTTAATATAGGGAGTTGATTATGAAAACTGGAGGACACTATGATTATAATAAATAACCAGACAGTTAAGCCTGAGACCCTTTTTAAAGAGGTTACGAATGCAGAACAGCGGACGATTTTAAAACAAATAGCAGCCAATCAAGTGGAATATATATATCAAGATACAGCCCATTTAAAATTTGAGCTTTTATTTCGCACTAATACTCTGAGGGCGGCAAGGGAACTTAATAAGAGCGGGGTAAAATTTACGACATTTAATTATGCTTTTCCGAATCGGAAACTTTGGGATCGGTTGAGTAATGGCGGCTTCTTAATTAAACCTGGCGTCAGCCCTTCTGTTGCGATATTAGACATCATTAAAAACGGCTCTCTCTATGCATTTGAATGCTCCACGGGGATTGCGATTGTCTTATACATTGCCACTCTTTATTCCATCGGCAGCGACCGGTTTAATGTTCTCTTCGACCGTCTTTATTTGATGGACTGGCAATTTGATGAGGATCTACAGATCTTACAGAAGTACGGGAATGATTTTATCCCAGGTGATGTGCTTCACTTCAACAATCCTGATTTTGACCCGAAACAAGCGCATTGGCGCGCCGAGAATGTCGTCTTCTTCGGAAATGACCAATTCTACGGCCATGGTGTCGGAATTCGAAATGCCAGCACGATTATTAAGTTTTTAAATACAAAAAGAAGACCAGCCCCTTCCAAATCCGCGTACCTCATGAACCTCATATCAAGACCATATTATCAAGGATTTTTATAAGTGAAAGTTTTATTACAAACTTAGAAATGGTAAAATAAATTGATTTACAATAATTGTGTGTGGAGGAAAACTATGTCTGTTGATGTTTATTTAAATTTTAATGGCAACTGCCGTGAAGCAGTGGAGTTTTATGCACAGGTATTTGGAACAGAAAAACCACAGATAATGTCCTTTGGAGAAACACCTCAGGATCCCAATTATCCTATGCCAGAAGAAGCAAAAAATTTAGTTATGCACACACGCCTTAACATCAGTGGCAGCAATGTTATGTTTTCTGATACTTTTCCAGGGATGGAGTTTGTTGAAGGAAATAACGTAAATTTAGCATTTGTCAGTAAGAATCTGGATGAGATTAAAAATGCTTTCCATCAACTTAAGGTAGGCGGAAAAGTGGGCATGGAGCTTCAAGAAACCTTCTGGAGCAAATGTTACGGAATGGTAACGGATAAGTTTGGAATACATTGGCTGTTCAATTATGACAGCGGCGAAAATGGAATGGGATAAACAAAAGGAAAGACCCTAACATTGTTGGGGTCTCAGAGTGTAGACAAAA
>NZ_JBALPP010000031.1:0-11484 GCF_036965425.1 Neobacillus drentensis
AAATGATTGATTAGTTTTAATCTAATAATATTTTGTTGAAATCTGCCAGTGAGTGCTTTGGGTTTGAATGGGCATAAGTACCCATTTGAATTATGAGAACTGTCCCGTTGGTTCAATTATTCCGACTTGACCAATAGGATTAATGCTTTTATAGTAGTGTTTATTACATATAGAATATTTAAGGGGGAGTAACATGAATACCTTGCTTATTATCATTAATATTGCAGTTTTTCTACTGCTCGTTTTAGGATTGTTTGCGATGCAGAAGAAGCATGTGTCTTTTTCAAAACGTGTTTTTGCTGCTCTAGGTTTGGGAATTGTTTTTGGGTTTATCATTCATTTCATTTATGGGACAACGTCCGATATTACTGTAAAGTCCATCGATTGGTTTAATATTGTTGGAACGGGGTATGTAAAACTATTGCAAATGGTTGTAATGCCTCTTGTGTTTATTTCAATTGTTGGAGCATTTACGAAATTAAAGCTGACTAAAAATATCGGGAAAATCAGTTTTCTTGTTATTGGCATTCTTCTTGGAACGACTGCCATTTCTGCAGCGATCGGAATCGGTTCAGCGCTGGGATTTGGCCTGGAGGGAATTCATTTAAGTTCAGGGGAAGCAGAAGCAGCTCGAAATGCGATGTTGGAAGAAAAGGTTGTTGGTGTTAAAGATATGACGATTCCGCAACAAATCGTCGAATTACTTCCAAGTAATCCATTTCAGGACCTAACCGGTGCCCGTCCAACCTCTACCATTGCTGTCGTTATTTTTGCCGCGATTGTGGGTATGGCTTACCTTGGCGTAAAGAGAAAGGATCCGGAACACGGAGAATTTTTTGCTAAAATCATTGATACTTTTTATTCCATTATCATGCGGGTCGTAACTCTTATCCTTCGTTTAACGCCATATGGGGTCCTTGCATTAATTACGAAAGTGATGGCGACCAGTGATTACGAAGCTATCGCGAAATTAGGAAAGTTTGTGATTGCATCTTATGTAGCTTTAATTGCGATGTTTATCGTTCATCTGCTGCTTTTACTACTTGCGAAATTAAGCCCTGTAAATTATGTGAAAAAAGCTTTGCCGGCATTAACATTTGCCTTTACTTCACGTACAAGTGCAGGAACATTGCCTTTAAATATTAAAACACAAACAAAAGACTTTGGTGTATCGGAAGGGATTGCGAACTTCGCCGCATCGTTCGGACTTTCAATCGGCCAAAACGGATGTGCTGGTATCTACCCAGCGATGTTAGCCGTCATGGTGGCGCCTTCTGCAGGCATCGATCCAGCTAGCCCATCGTTTATTATTACGCTTATTTTGGTGGTGGCCATTAGTTCCTTTGGCGTTGCCGGTGTTGGCGGCGGAGCGACTTTTGCCGCATTGATCGTTTTATCTGTATTAAACCTTCCAATTGCTATTGTTGGGCTACTGATCTCTGTTGAGCCATTAATCGATATGGGACGTACTGCCTTGAATGTCAGCGGAAGCATGACAGCTGGAGTGCTGACTGGTAAGATTACGGGTGAATTGGAAAATGAGGTTTACCAACAGACGAGAGTGATAGAGGCATAAAAAGGGAATTTCCCAATTAGTAAGATTAATAAAAACAGTGTGCAGGATAGCCTTATAAGAGGGCTATCCTTGTTTTTTTATTTTTTCTTTTTAGATGAATTGTTTTTATATTTATTGATGAAGTTGTCTATGACATTTGGTAAGGAATTTTTGTGGTTTACAAGAAACTGGTACAGGGCTTCGCTTTCCTCTTTTGATACCGCCCATTCTTTGGGGATGGATTGAATAACTTCATAGATTAAGTTGTTTGGAGTGGAGATAATTTTTTCTACATATGATGTAAAATCTTCATTATTGAGAATAGAGAAAATCCATTGGTAAGATTCTCGGTATTTCATCTTATATTTTAGTTTCTGACTAAGCGTTTTTGCAGACCATTTGTATCCGCCCGGAAAACATTTTCCATGATCGATCATGTGGAAATAATAGCTGTCTTCACTAAGCCGTTCCAGAAGCAAATTGCTCATCGTTCGATCGGAATTATACACCCATTGATCGAATACCGCCATTGCGGCAAGCATATCTTGATTTTTCACTTCCGTCTTGGATGGAAGTGCTTTAAATTCTTTTAAGACAATACTGTTTTCGATGAATAAACACGCATACTGGCATCCTGAACTGAATTTGTATTTTTTGGATTGTAATTCAGGGTTTTTCTTTATGAATTCGTCTGGGATGTATACAAGCTCGAAGGGGACAACGGGAAGGGAAAGGAGCGTTGCAAGTTGAGCTGCCACATACTCATTTACTGCTTCTTTGGCTCTCTCCCTTGTAGTGCCGTTCCATTTCACTACATATTTTTTACCGTCGTTAAAAAGAATGACATGAGCCGTACCACCTCTTAATGTTTGTACGAACTTAACCGGATATTTCAACAGTCCCATCGATTCCGTGTTAATTACCTCCATTATTGTTTTAGATAATTACATTAAATTAAAATTAGCTAACATTTGAATTGGACAAATGCATATTTTTTACGTATTTTTGTGAATCCGTATGTACGAACACCAAATATAACAAGAAAGCACCGTTTATGGGGTGCTTTCTTGTTATATTACCGGTTTTAATTTTCGTAATACCGCTTCATAACGAATCTTGGTTAAATCAAGCTTCCCCCTTAATACAATAAGCACAGTCTAGCTTTATGCTCAGATGGATGAAATCATAAATCAAATGCTTTATTCACCGCAGCGATTGCATGAATCGATGCTGTGTCAAATAATGGTACCTTAGAATCCTCTTCTTTTATCAATAAACCAATTTCCGTACAACCTAGGATCATTCCATCCGCGCCGTTTTCTATTAAAGAGCTTATTACTTTTTTATAATTCGTTCTGGATGAATCAAGAACTTTACCTAAACATAACTCATCATAGATAATGTCATTTACCATTTCTCGTTCGTATCGTTAGGGACAATCACCTTTATCCCATTTGCTTCTAACCGTGATTTGTAAAAATCCTGTTCCATTGTATACTTTGTTCCGAGCAGGCCAACAGTACTGATGCCACTTTTTTTAATTTGAGCGGCTGTTGCGTCTGCAATATGTAGAATAGGGATCGTGATCTTTTCTTGGATGGCATCGACTACTTTGTGCATCGTATTGGTGCAAATAACGATAAAGTCAGCACCCGCTTTTTCTAGAGTAAGGGCCGCTGAGGCTAAAATTTCTCCAGCTCTTTGCCAGTTACCCTCAGACTGACAGCGTTCAATTTCGGCAAAATCTACGCTATACATCAGACACTTTGCTGAATGGAGTCCACCTAATCTACTTTTCACCTCCTCGTTAATAATCCGATAATATTCAACCGAGGATTCCCAGCTCATACCCCCAATAAGACCAATCATTCTCATACATTCACCCCATTATCTTTATTAACTAATCTAATCATAAATCTCACTGTGCATCATTTAAAGGGATAGGTATCGCTTTAATTCGACATTCTTATTTATATGATGTGGTCATAGTGGACGGTTTTAGTGGTATCAATACTCATAAAAACCATGAAACCTGTCCCTGTGGCAACTTTTTAATATTTTCTGAAAAAAAGTTGTTGAAACGTTTCCAAAGCAGTGATAAGATAAGTTCATAAAATCATTGAAACGTTTCCAAGGAATTGGAGGTAGTTGTAGTGCCAAGTATTAAAGATGTTGCCAATTTAGCAGGTGTGGGAGTTGGCACTGTCTCAAGAGTCATTAACAACCATGCAAATGTTACACCCGAATCGATCAAGAAAGTGAATGATGCGATCAAACAATTAAATTACATACCTAACGAAGTGGCAAGAAATTTTAAAATGCAAAAATCGAAAATGGTCGCCCTTTTGCTTCCTAGTATATGGCATCCGTTCTTTTCAGAAATGGCCTATTACATCGAAGATCAACTGGACCAGGAAGGGTATAAACTTATGCTCTGCAATAGCGGGGGAAGACCGGATAAAGAAGTCTATTATCTTGACATGCTCAATCAGAACAAAGTGGCTGGTATTATCGGAATCACTTACAATGACATCGAAGAAAATGTGAATACCGACATCCCCATCATTAGTATTGATCGCCATTTTGGATCGAAAATTACCTGTGTGACCTCCGATAACTACGAAGGCGGACGGATTGCTGCAAGACAACTTGTAAAAGCAGGTGTAAAAAAAGCCGCTTATCTTGGAATAACGAGTCTTGCATACAGCGAAGTCATTCTGAGAAAAAAAGGATTTGTAGACGAAGCCAAGCTTCATGGAATTGAGTATGTTACATTTGAAGAAAACGGCGATGTTTACGACGATGATGTTTTTTTTGAACAGTTCTTTCAAAAACATGGTAACGCAGACGGCATTTTTGCCAATACGGATATTCTAGCTGCTGAATACATTAAAAAAGCAAAAGAACGAGGTCTTAAAATTCCAGAAGATGTTAAAGTCATTGGTTATGACGGAATTCAAAACAATGATTTGTTTCATCCGATCCTTTCTACCATTCGACAGCCAGTTGAAGAAATGGCAAGAATGTCGGTCAAGCTTCTATTACGAAAAATTGAAGGAGAAGAACTAGAGCAAGAGATTTATCGAATTCCCGTTAAATATAGAGATGGTGAAACGATTTAGTTCTTTTTTTAGCTATCGTTGGAAACGTTTCAACACATAGAATTATGGCCATTTCCGAATTATAGGGTATAAGAAAAAGATGCTGGTTTTAATCTTGTCCTTTAGGTTATCTGAAAGAGTTGAAATGATATTAAAAAGGTGAGGGAGACATAATGAAATTAACCTTAAAAGCTTCCACTAATTCTTTAAAAGCATCTACCATCGAAATGAAGGGTGTAAACAAGAAAAGCAGGGTCAAAAGGATCTTGGAAAGCTATGAGCTTTATCTCTTTTTATTGCCGGCTATCATCTACTTTATTGTTTTTCAATATGTCCCCATGTACGGTGTTTTAATTGCCTTTAAAGATTTTACCCCATCACTTGGAATTTTAGGCAGCCCGTGGGTTGGGTTCGAAAATTTCATACGTTTTTTTAATTCCTATCAATTTTGGGATTTAATCAAGAATTCGTTAGGTTTGAGTATTTTTCAACTGATCATCGGATTTCCAATGCCAATCATTATTGCGCTTCTGTTAAATCAGATGATACATGAGAAATATAAACGATTTGTCCAAACGGTTATTTATGCTCCACATTTTATTTCCATAGTGGTTCTCGCTGGAATGGTCTTTGTCTTTTTCTCTGACAAAGGGCTAATTAACAGTGTTGTTACACTTTTTGGCGGAAAAGCCATCACCTTTATGTCTGAACCAAGTTGGTTTAAGCCTCTCTATATCGGTTCAGGAGTTTGGCAGGAAACAGGTTGGGCTTGTATCGTCTATCTTGCGGCGCTTGCGGGAGTCAGCCCGGAAATTCATGAAGCTGCAACAATGGACGGCGCAAATAAATGGCAGCGAATTTTACATGTAGATATTCCGGCGATTATGCCAACGGCGATTATCCTGCTCATTTTGTCAGTTGGAAATTTAATGAATATTGGTTTTGAAAAGGCTTACCTTATGCAGACGCCTCTTAATCAACCAGCTGCCGAGATTATCCCGACTTATGTCTATAAAGTCGGATTGCAGCAGGCCGAATACAGTTTTGGAGCCGCTGTCGGTTTATTTAACAGTGTGGTCAACTTGATTTTGCTCTTTATTGTCAACAAAACAGCCAAGAAATTTTCTGGCTCAGGGTTATGGTGAGGAGGCATTAAAATTGATACAAACAGCGAAAACCATCAAATCAAAAGAAGATAAAATATTCGATGTGGTCAATACCATTTTTTTAACGCTGATTTGCTTGGCAGTCTTATATCCATTATATTTCGTCGTCATTGCTTCTATCAGCAACCCGGATATGGTTTATAACGGAGAAGTTTGGTTTTTTCCAAAGGACATCACCTTTGAAGGCTACAAACGGATTTTTAGTGACCCGAAAATATGGATCGGATATAAAAACACAGTCGTTTACACCGTGATCGGAACTGTTGTACAGGTTTCACTGACGTTAATGGCAGCCTACGCGCTCTCACGCAAGGACTTTTACGGAAGAACCTTTTTTATGATGATGATTCTCTTCACGATGTTTTTTAATGGAGGATTAATCCCAACTTATCTAGTGGTGAAACAATTAGGGATGCTTAATACGATCTGGGCCATGATCCTTCCCAAAGCGGTGGCTGTCTGGAATCTTATCGTAGCTAGAAGCTTCTTTGAAGAGAATATACCTAATGAACTTCTTGAGGCAGGAAAAATTGATGGCTGCTCGAACACCAAATTTTTCTTGAAAGTGGTTCTGCCGCTTTCCAAACCAATCATTGCAGTCATGGTGTTGTTTTACGCGGTTGGACAATGGAACTCGTACTTCGATGCTCTTATTTATTTAAATGATGAGAGTCTCTATCCTTTGCAATTGATTTTGAGAAATATCCTGACACAAAATCAGTTGAGTATCAAAATGCTTAGCGATCTCGACAGTCTTGCAGCACAGCAGCAAGTGGGGGAGATTATTAAATATGGAATTATTATTGTAGGGGCCCTACCGTTGTTAATTGTTTATCCTTTTGTTCAAAAGCATTTTGTAAAAGGCGTTTTAATTGGCGGAGTAAAAGGATGATTATTAATTCAAAGCATGTAAGGAGGTGGTATCGAGCTGCCAAAGCCACTACCACTTATTAAAAAATAATATGTTTTAAAAATAAAATGATCATAAGAGGAGAAATAGACATGAAAAAGTCATGGTTAACGAATTCACTTGTTTTATCCATTGGTTTATCTACCATTCTCGCAGGTTGTTCAAATAGCTCAAGCGGCAGTGCAAGCGAAAAGAAAGTAAAGGTTAAGATGAATGAAACTGGATTGCCGATTGTAGACAAAACAGTTACCTTGAATTTTGTATCACCAAAATCTCCTTTAGCTCCAAATTTTAAAGATATGACTCTATTTAAAGAATTGCAGAAAAAGACTAATGTTCAAATTACGTGGAATAACATTCCAACTGATGGTTATCAAGAAAAGAAAAACCTTTTGCTGTCAAGCGGGGATTTACCAGATGCGTTTTATAATTCAGGATTTACGGATTTGGATATCGTGAAATATGCAAAGGATGGAACGATTATTCCTCTTGATGATTTAATCAATAAATATATGCCTAATTTAAAGAAGAGATTAGAAGAAAGACCAGCTCTAAAGAGTGTCATTACTGCTCCTGATGGGCATATTTATTCACTGCCAAGAGCAGAGGAGATGGATCTGATTGGACTCCCAAATACTATGTACATAAATAAAGCATGGCTGGATAAGTTAGGTTTAAAAATGCCAACTACTCTTGAAGAATACCACAACGTCCTAAAAGCGTTCCAAGATAAAGACGCAAACGGAAACGGCAAAAAAGATGAAGTCGGATTAACCTACCTATTTAATGGCTGGTGCGGAAACTTCGGTGATATGATTGCTGCCTTTGGTGTTCCTGATAATAACGATCACCGAATTGTGCGCGATGGAAAAGTAATTTTCAGTGCCGCTCAACCGGAATATAAGGATGCCATTGCTTATTTCCATAAGTGGGTAAAAGAGGGGATCCTGGACCCGGAAGCTACGACTCAAGACCAAGCGAAGTTATTCTCAAAAGGGAAAACAAAAGATGCGACTCTAGGTTCCTTTATTTGGTGGGAAGACACTGAGTTAGTCGGAACAGACCGTCAAGATGATTATGAGATTCTTCCACCTCTTAAAGGACCAGCTGGAACTCCAATAGTGGGACGTTCTAATTACTCTGAATATAGCCGGGATGCATTCGTAATCACGAAAGCCGATAAATACCCTGAAATTACCGCAAGATGGGTAGACCAGCTATACGAAGCAAAAGAATCAGCCCAGGTTAACTGGGGTCCAATTGGTGAGATTTATCAGGAAGATGCTAATGGTAAGCTTGTAAATAAAGAATTGCCGGCTGGAGTCGCAATGGGTGAATTCCGTCAAAAAGTAGCACCTGGCGGACCATTCGTAGTATTAAAGGATGACTTCGGAAAAGTGGTCGATATGGAACCGCGTGCAAAAGAACGTTTACAGATTTTAGAAGAATATTATCGTCCATTTGAAGAAAAAGAAAACTATCCTCAAGTATTCTTTAATGAAGAGGATACAAAAAGAATTAACCAACTGCAGACCGATATTACTCAGTTTGTCAACCAAAAACAAGCCCATTGGCTGCAAGATGGCGGAATTGAAAAAGAATGGGATAGCTATGTAAAACAATTAAACCAAATGGGGCTTCCAGAACTTATGAAACTATACCAAAAAGGTCTTGACAATTTTAACAAAAATAAATAAATCATCTGTTCTATAGAGGGCAGAACATAAGGGAGCAGCCTTTGTTCTGCCTTATCTTTTGTAAAGTACTCTAATCATTTTGAGGTAGGTGAACTTGCATGTACGATATTACAGCAATTGGAGAGGTACTCATTGATTTTACACCCTCTGGATTTTCAGAAAATGGGATGATTCTGTTTGAACAGAACCCGGGCGGGGCACCGGCCAATGTTTTAGCTGTCTTGTCCAAATTTCAAAAAAAGACTAGTTTTATTGGAAAAGTTGGAAAGGATCAATTTGGTACTTTTTTAAGAAATACATTGGAGCAACTAAATGTCGATACTACTGGTCTAGTTATTTCAGAAGATACAAATACTACTTTAGCTTTTGTTCACTTAGATCCAACGGGTGATCGCACATTTAGCTTTTATCGTGACCCTGGAGCTGATACTACATTAGAAATAGAAGATGTAAATTTCGACATGATTAAAGATACAAGGATTTTCCACTTTGGTTCGGTATCCATGACGCATAATCCTTCTGCTGATACCACTCTTGCAGCGGTTTCTTTTGCAAAAAAAAATGGAGTCCTTATTTCATTTGATCCAAATTTGCGGGAGTCACTGTGGGATGATTTAAACCGTGCCAAGGAAATGATGTTTAAAGGACTTGAATTTTCAGATGTCGTAAAAATTTCTGAGGAAGAATTAGTATTCCTTACTGGGGTTAGTGACCTAGAAATAGGATCCAAAATGATCTGTAATAACTTTCAGGTTCCTCTATTGTTCATCACCTTAGGTGGGAAAGGCAGCTTTTTTAGACAAGGAGAAAAAACAGGTTTTGTATCAGGGTATGTAGTCAATGTACAAGATACGACGGGAGCAGGAGACGGATTCCTTGGTGGAGTGCTTTATAAGGTTCTTGAAAAAAACTGCAAGATTGATAACTTACCGATGGAAGAATTAACAGAAATGGCCTCATTTGCTAACGCTGTTGGCGCTTTAGCGACAACTAAAAGAGGTGCGATATTAAGTATGCCTACTCTCGATGAGACTACTACACTTATTGCTTCAAAGGCAACAATAAAGGAGAGTTTGTAACTATGGGATTGGAGACATCTAAATTGCTAAGTTCAGATCCATACACAGAAAACTACCGGCCACAGTTCCATTTTACACCTGAATCTAATTGGATGAATGACCCAAATGGGATGGTTTATTATGAAGGTGAATATCATTTGTTTTATCAATATCATCCTTACAGCGCCGTATGGGGGCCGATGCATTGGGGACATGCAGTAAGCACGGATTTGATTCATTGGGAGCATCTTCCGATTGCTTTATACCCTGATGAAAATGGAGCCATCTTCTCTGGAAGTGCGGTTGTGGATTGGAATGATTCCAGTGGATTTTTTAACGGAGGAACAGGCCTAGTTGCCATTTTCACTTCAGCGGACGGTCCAAAACAAACGCAAAGCATTGCTTACAGTACGGACAAAGGTCGAACCTGGATAAAATACGAGGGGAACCCGGTTTTAAGCGATGAAAATTATCCGGATTTCCGTGACCCGAAAGTGTTTTGGCACGAGGGTACGAAGAAATGGGTCATGATTTTGGCGGTAGGAAATCATGTAAGAATCTATCTTTCTGATGACATTAAAACATGGAACTTTGCAAGTGAATTCGGAAGGGAAGCAGGCTCCCATGATGGGGTTTGGGAATGTCCAGATTTGTTTGAATTGCCAATCGGAGAAACGGGTTCAAAGAAATGGGTCATGATCGTGAGCATCGGAAACGACGATGCATATCCAGAAGGTTCACGAACCCAGTATTTTATCGGCGAATTCGACGGAAACACTTTTATTAATGATAACTCGGATGAAACGGTTCTTTGGATAGACTACGGCCGCGACAATTATGCTGGAGTGACCTGGTCCGATACACCAGATGGAAAACGGATGTTTATCGGCTGGATGAGCAATTGGAAATATGCCAATATTACGCCGACGAAGGAATGGAGAAGTGCTATGACCTTGCCGAGGGAGTTGTCACTCATTAGCACAACTGAAGGCGTTCGCTTAATACAGGCACCTGTTAAGGAAATAAATAGTCTTCGAAAAGAGAAAAGGGAATGGAAAGATCAACTTATTGGGGCTGATTCCAAAAATCTACTCTCTGATTTTAGAGGGAAAGCCATCGAAATCATCGCAGAGTTTGAACTCCATTCGGCAGCTGAATTCGGATTTCTAGTAAGGACATCAAGTGAAGAAAAAACGATCATTGGGTATGATGCAACGAAACAGGAGATTTTTATCGACCGGCAGTATTCAGGTGAATCATCGTTTCATCCGTCGTTCGCCTGCAGACATTCTGCTAGTGTAAAACCAGAAGGAAATCGAATACAGCTTCGATTGTTCTTAGATTGGTCGTCGGTTGAGGTGTTTGCCAATAACGGTGAATCCGTCATGACAGACTTAATTTTCCCGAGCAGTACAAGTGAGGGATTGGCATTGTTCACCACTGGCGGGGATGTTACACTAGTTTCATTAGAAATGTATCATTTAAACTCAATCTGGAAATAAACAGGAGGAAGTCATCCATGAATATCCTGAATAGTCGAATGCTGCGGAGCATTGAAAAAATGGTAGACCTATTTTTATTGAATTTGATTTGGCTCATTTTTTGTCTCCCGGTGGTTACGATTTTTCCAGCAACGACCGCGATGTATGGTGTGATTCGAAAATGGGTGATGGGCAAAGAAACAGACGGGGTTTTCCGGAGCTTCTTCAAGTTGTTCCGGGAATGTTTTTTTCAAAGCATGGGAATCTCAATCCTATGGTTTGTTTTAGCCTATTTGATTTTTCTCGACTATCAACTGGTGCATTCGAACTTGCTAATGATGGGTATTCTTGGGCTGCTGACTCTATTATTCTTGTCGATAACGGTTTATTTATTTCCGGTTATGGCTCATCTTGAGACTAGTTGGAAATATATTATTCGAAATTCGCTAATAATGGCCATTTCTTATCCTGTATCCACACTCCTGTTAATTGGGGTATTACTTATTTCTATGTATC
>NZ_JBALPP010000031.1:11524-20841 GCF_036965425.1 Neobacillus drentensis
TAAGTATTTCTGTTTATATTTCATATAATATCTGCCATAAATTATTTGTTTAATGGGGACAGAGGGGACGGTTCTTGTGGCTTTTTTAAGCCATGAGACCCGTCCCTGTGGCTTATTTCCTTCCACTCAAAATCACTGCATTTCCTAATACTTTTTTGTTCCATAAGAGCTTGGGCAATTTCATGGCTTTAGCAAGCGGGCAGCTAGTCAATTCAGATACACCATGTTTTTTTAAGTCATTTAAAAGCTCTTTCCCAAATATTTTTTCATCCATAAATAAATCTAAGAAGACAAATTCACCGCCAGGTTTTAGCACTCTTAAAGCTTCTTTTATAACTTCCGTTTTATTTTTTCTATCCTTTACTTCATGAAAGGTTAGGCAACTGACAATGATATCAAATTCATTATCCTTAAAAGGGAGTTCTGAAGCACTTGCTTTCAGAAAATCAATCCGATCAGCGACCCCTTCTATTTCTGCATTCTGCTGGCATTGCGCTTTCGAATATTCCCAATTCCCGCCCCAATAATCAATTCCAGTTAAAAGGGACTCCGGAAAAGCCTTTGCCAGTTTAATAATCAGTGAACCACTGCCTGTACCTATATCAAGTATTTTTCCTTTTCCATCACCATTCACTTTGGCCACAATTAAATCATGGATTTTTGACTGATAATTTCCCCCAAATGCGGCGAATTGGTAAACAGAATATGAAAGGATAAATGCTATATAAATAAAAGGCAACGCTAAAATCCCAGACAGTACACGCAGATATAAATGAACAGGCAATAGGGTTACCAATAGAAGCAGGAGTGATATACCTAAAAAAATACCTAGTTTGTAAATTCGAATCCATGTTTGATATTTCGGTTTTGTTTTCAAGTTATCTGCCATCCCTTCACCCCAATGATCATCATTAACTAATCTAATCATAAACCGTACAGTCCATTATTTACAGGGATGGTATCGAATTAATTCGACATTCCTTTATTAGTTTTGTGAGATAAATCCATAATTGGAGTGAAAATAATCATTTTCTGGGGAATATTGTTCTTTTTTCTGATACTAGTTTCGACAATCATTTGTGCCTGTGGCTCTCAAAAACCAAAAGGCACAACCAGCTGGTTATGCCTTTTTGAATCGCCTTATGCGACTTGTTTTTCGTGATGCAATTTGTCGTGTTCTTTGATTTTATAACCTTCCCACCTAGAAATAACAATTGCAGCAAGTGAGTTACCAACAATGTTTACACATGTACGTGCCATGTCTAGCAGCCTGTCTACGCCTAGAATAAACGCCAAGCCCTCTACAGGAACACCAACACTTCCTAACGTTGAAAGCAGAACGACAATCGAAACACCTGGAACACCTGCAATCCCTTTCGAGGTAATCATTAAAATAAGAACTAATGTGATCTGGGCGCCTATGCTCATATGAATGCCATACATTTGGGCAATAAACAACGCTGCAATCGCTTGATACAATGTAGAGCCATCAAGATTAAAGGAATAACCAGTCGGGATGACAAAAGATGTAATCCCTTTCGGACAGCCGATTCGTTCCATTTTTTCCATGATTTTTGGAAGAACCGTTTCCGAGCTTGCAGTCGAATAGCCAAGAATTAATTCGTCTTTCAAATAAGCCAATAATTTGAAAATGTTATAGCCTGCGATTTTCGCCACAATACCTAGAACCACGATCGTAAAGAAGGCCATCGCACCATAAACGGTAAAGACTAGTTTGCCAAGCGGAATAAGTGATTCTAATCCAAATTTTGAAACTGTAACACCGATTAAAGCAAACACCCCTAATGGAGCAAGCTTCATAATCTGATTGGTTACATAGAACATGGCATCAGCGGTGCCTCTAAAAAACTCAATAATCGGTTTGCCTTTTTCACCAATTGCTGCAACACCAATACCAAACATAACGGAGAAGAAAATAATCGCCAGCATATCTCCATTTGCAAAAGCCTGAACCACATTGGTCGGTACGATATTTACAAAAGTATCAATATGAGAGTGGGACTCCGTTGCTTTTTCCGTTGTCACATAGGAACTGATATCTGATTTAACAAGTTGTGAACGATCCACACCTGAACCTGGATGGAAAACGTTCGCTACTAATAAACCAACAACAATCGCAATGGTTGTAATGATTTCAAAATAAAGAAGAGTTTTACCGCCGAGCTTTCCTAACGATTTCATATCGCCAGTACCGGCTACACCCACAACAAGGCAGGAAATGACAATCGGAACCACGATCATTTTAATTAATCGTAAAAAGATGGTTCCAATCGGCTGTAAAAATTGCTCTATATGTGGATTTCCATAAAAAATGGCTCCCACAGTAATCCCAAGGACTAAACCAATAAAAATTTGCCATGCTAAACTAATTTTTTTCACTCGCTTCTCTCCCATCGATAAGTTTTTTGATACTATTAAAGTAGAAAGTATTATGCAAACGATTTCACTATTAACATTAACGTATAACCTACGGTAAACTACAAAAAACTACAAAGTTGAATAAATAATTTTTATAATTAACAAAATTTTTCAACTATAGATGGGGGATAAGGGTATTCGCGATAAATTATTAGCCTATTTATTTATGATCATTGCTGTGCCCATTACCGGCGAATTAAAATATTACCCAATAAGCGGTGCTGATTTAAGATTCAGCATGAGTACAACTGTTTTCTTCTTTATCCTGTTATGGTCACGTAAGATCCATCCTGTTTTGGCCGGCTTTTTAACAGGAAGTGCAGTTGTTTGTTTTCGGATCATTCTGGACAAGGTTCAAGTTGGCTCATTCCATTTTCCTAACCATTTTCCCGTGTTTTTTTATTACATGGTGTATGGCCTGTTTTTTCATATTTTTAAAGTGAAAAAATTGTATCACCGGCCGCTCCTCATTGGTTTACTTGGAATGGTGCTTGAAATCATGGGTAATTTTACTGAAATGAACATTCGTCATTTTACAACTGATATGAAAATGACAAACTCGAGCTTCTTCATTATTGTGGGGGTTGCGATCATCCGCAGTTTCTTTGTGCTCGGTTTTTTCAATACGATCTTAGTACGTGAAACAAGGCTGGCTGAAGAGCAGCAACGGAAGCGGACCGAAGAGGTTTTACTTTTAGTCTCAAATTTATATGTAGAAATGTTTCAATTGGAAAAATCAGCAAAAAATGCGGAGAAGTTAACCAGCGCCTGCTACTCCATTTATCGTGATTTAAAAGCTCTAAACAATCCAAATCAAGCGCAAGAGATGCTGAAAATCGCAGGGGAATTACATGAAATTAAAAAAGATCATCAACGTATATATGCCGGTTTGTCCAAATTAATGGCCAAAGAAAAGCTAGATGACTTTATGAACATTCGGGAAATCATTTCTGTTGCCACCATCTCAAATACTAATTATAGTGAGTTGCTAGAGAAAACGATTGATTTTCAGGTGAGAATTTCCAATGAACATCCCAAGTACCATACCTTTATCCTCCTTTCCCTAATCAATAATCTTCTCGCCAATGCTGTAGAAGCCATCCATCAGGCGGGGCAGATTGTGGTAACAGTTGATAGGATTCAAGACCTTGTCAAAATAACGATAAAGGATAATGGAAGCGGGATTTCTGAAAAAAACAAAGTGTATATTTTTGAACCAGGCTTTACAACGAAATTTGATCAAGCCGGAATTGCTTCAAATGGAATCGGTTTATCATACACAAAAAATGTCATTGAAAATCTGGGCGGTAAAATTCACCTGATTGAGTCTTCAAAAGAAAAAGGTACAACCTTTGAAATTCTACTTCCAGTTGAAAATTTAATAAAAAAGGAGTGATTACCGTGAATTTTTTTATAATCGATGATACTGCCACTATCAGAGGGATGCTCTCTAATATTATTGAAGAAGAAGGATTGGGTTCAGTGGTCGGGGAGGCAGCGGACGGGGCTGAAGTGGATGCTGATAACCTCGCCATGCTGGATGTCGATATCCTAATGATTGATCTGCTCATGCCCGTCAGGGACGGGATTGAGACGGTGAGAGAAATCGCTCCCTTCTTTCATGGAAAAATCATCATGATCTCTCAAGTCGAAACGAAGGATATGATTAGCGAAGCATATTCCCTAGGTGTTGAGCATTATATCACAAAGCCGATTAACCGGCTTGAGGTGGTAAGTGTCATTAAGAAAGTAAGTGACTACTTGGTGATGGAAAAATCACTTCATAACATCCAAAAATCATTAAGCTTTTTAACGAAGCACAATAGAAACGATCTTCCTTTTGAAAATACTCGTCATGAAAAACAACCTTCGTTTAATTCCGCTGCTAAAAGTATTCTTCTTGAACTTGGGATTGTAGGTAAGAGCGGTGAAAAGGATCTCTTAGATCTTTTACCAATTTTGCACCAATGGGACACGGAAGGAAAACGGGACATTCCGCCTTTAAAAGAGCTATATGAGCAGGCGGCCAAAAAACGGCTAGGTTCATCCATTACACCTGAGGCATTAAGAAAAGAAGGTAAAGCGGTGGAACAACGGATTCGCCGAACCCTCCAACAGGTTCTCGAGCATCTTGCCTCACTGGGTTTAACCGATTTTGCCAATCCTACATTTGAGTACTACTCATCCAAATTGTTTGACTATACCCAAGTACGAATGAAAATGCTCGAACTCGAAGGAAAAAACCAAACCACTACCACCCGAATTGACATCAAAAAATTCTTCCATGCTTTACTCATGGAGACGAAGGTTAGGATGAGACGGGGAGACCATGTGGACGTTTCTCGCGGCTTTTTTTGAGCCAAGAGAATCGTCAGTACATATCTAAACAAATTTGTAATTTTGGACCAACAAGTCAACCTTGGTAATATTTATAAGATGCAAAGAGCTATTCATTTTTTAAAGGTAAGGCTGTTGAAAAGAACCCCGACAGCCTTTTAATCACATTTTTAATATCATTTACTAATTTAAGAATTTAAAATTTCGCCTGAATTGCTTTTAAAAACATATCAGCAGCTACGGAAAAAGACTGATGCTTCTTCCAAACTATATTTAAGCCTGATTCAAGTCTTGGCTCTAGCGGTCTAAAACAAAGATTACTATCACTAGACGTATTTACTATTTTATCAAGGGTTATTGCATAACCAATACCCTCTTCCACCATGATGGCAGCATTATAGGCTAGATTGTATGTAGTAACAACGTTTAACTTATAAAAATCTTCACCAAACCAATCAGCAAATTCATTTTTTGAAAATGTCTGTTTTATAGCCTGTCGTGAACAAATCACCGGAACATTTAATAAATCCGCTGCTATAATGGTATCTTTGATTGCAAGAGGACTGTCTTTCCTCATAATAACGCCCCAAACATCTTTGGCAGGGATATTAATATAATTATATTTCGATAAATCTGCTGGTTGAATTAAAATGCCAAAATCAAGCAATCCCTTGTCAATCCGTTCGGTCACATCGTCTGAGTTTCCGCTATACAAGTGATACCGTATATTTGGATAACGCAACTGTAATTCTTTTGCTACCCGCGCAATCTGTCTCATGGCGTCTGTTTCCCCGCCACCTATGTAAACATCACCACCTATTGTGTCCTCCATAGAATAAAATTCTGCCTCTAGTTTATCGACCATTTCAATGATTTCTTCTGCCCTTTTTCGCAGGAGCATTCCATCATCCGTAAGAATGATACTGTGACTACTGCGAATGAATAGTTTTTTCCCTAACTCTTGTTCAAGGTCTTTTAATTGTCTTGACAGGGTTGGCTGTGTCACATGCAAGAAATCAGCAGCCCCTGTAATGCTTCCTTCTCTTGCGACAGTAAGAAAATAGCGCAAAACTCTTAATTCCATAAACACTCCTCCTTCATAATGTTTTATTATATTCGTTGCAGAAATGCCTAACAAGCATAACTCGATATAAGATATAGGTATTTGTTATATACAAAAGGCACAGCTAGAATAAATAACAGGGGGTGAAAACATCAGTAAGATGATGTTTTCTTAGCTCAATATTAACGAATGGAAGGAAAAATTAATTTCTATTTGGTTGGTCATATGATGATTCCACTATAAGGTTTTTAATTGATCACCTATCTATTATGGGAATCTATATTTGTGGGACACATTATGCTTTGAAATTTATTCACAAGCAGGAAAAAGGAGCAGAGGAGAAATGGTGAGAAATGCAAAAACAAAATAACTTACTCATATTTATATTAACCATTGGAGTCTTCGGCATATTAAATACAGAAATGGGAGTTATTGGGATATTGCCTTCGATTACTGATCAGTTTCATGTCAGTATATCAAAAGCAGGATGGCTGGTGAGTTTTTTTGCCCTTGTTGTTGCATTATCTGGTCCAACGATGCCTTTATTGTTTTCGGGATTCAATCGGAAGAAGATCATGCTACTTGTACTAGGTGTTTTCGTTTTGGGGAACCTCGTATCCATATTTACATCGAACTTTACCATTCTATTAATGGCTCGTATCATTCCAGCCTTTTTTCATCCAATTTATTGTTCATTGGCATTTTCAGTAGCTGCTGTCTCAGTAAGTAAAGAAGAAGCTCCAAAAGCTGTTTCCAAAGTATTCATTGGAGTATCTGCCGGTATGGTAATCGGTGTACCAGTCTCAAGCTTTATTGCTAGTACAGTTTCTTTACAAATGGCGATGGTATTCTTTGCTGTTGTAAATGCTATAGCATTGATTGCTACATTGATATTTGTACCATCCATGCCGGTAGAGGAAAGACTTTCTTACGGAGCACAATTATCGGTATTAAAGAAATCAATTACTTGGCTTTCTATTGTGACTGTCATTTTATTAAATTCTGCTGTATTTGGAGTTTATAGTTATCTTGCTGATTACCTGAAAACAGTTACGAATATGTCTTCGAATTTTATTAGTTTAATATTATTCATCTACGGTGGAGCCAATATTATTGGAAATATTGTGGCAGGGAAATTACTAACTAAAAATGCGAAGAAATCTGTTATATTATATCCTTTTGTATTGGGGGCAGTTTATATCCTATTATTTTTCACAGGGCAGTTTACCGTACCTATGGCGTTCATTACTTTCATTTGGGGAATATTGGCTGGTATTGGAGGCAATATCACTCAGTATTGGATTATGACTGCATCTCCAGAAACTCCAGATTTCGCTAATGGATTATTTCTAACATCTGCTAACTTAGGAACAACAATTGGTGCAGCAGTAGGCGGGTTATTTATATCAGATATGGGTACACAATACGTTGTGTTAGTGGGAATTCTATCATTGATACTAGGTTTGTTAACTATTTTATTAAGAAATTACTTGTATAGTCCTATAAAACAACTCACCACATAAGGAAGGCCATGGGGGACGGTACTTGTGGCTCAAAAAAACCGCAAGTACCGTCCCCATAGTTTTCCCTATCAATGCAGAAAAATCCGCTCGGTTGGGAGTTTGATTTCCACGGCTGTATTTTCTTTTTCACTTCTAAAATTCATTTCCCCTTGAAAGTCGCTGGCGACAATTCCTTGCAAAATAGATAATCCAAGGCTATCTACTTTTGTGATATCAAAGTTTTCTGGGAATCCACGCCCATTGTCACGAACGGATAAAAAGATATAATCGTCAAACCGTTTACACTGAATATCAATCATACCGGATTCCATATCTTTAAAGGCATGCTTGAAGCAGTTCATGACTAACTCATTGATCATCAGCGCAATGGATGTGGCTTTGTTATACGGGATGAGTATATCATCCAAATCTAAATGGATCTCGACTTTTGGCTGATCATTAATGAGGCCGATAATCGCTTCAATAATTTGTTTCACGTTAATGATACTTCTTCCTAATTTGTCTTTCGAAAGAAGATTATGGACGGAAGCGATACTTTTGATTCGGTTAATAATACTATCCAATAAATCATCAATGGATTGATCCGGGGTATTTTTTACAAACATTTTTTGTAAGGATATCAAGCTTACAACCGATTGAAGATTATTTTTGATCCGATGATGACTTTCTTGTAGTAACGCGGATTTCCCCAATAATCTTGTGTCTTCAATCGCAATGGCAGCATGAAGCGCTAACGCTGATAAATGTTTAGACTCCTCTTTCGAATGAACATATAAGTTTTCGTAAGATAATTGAATGATTCCTGTGACTTGAGATCGAATAAAAACAGGAACACAGATAATGGTTTTTACATTTTCGATCTTTTCAAACAAGGAGTTGAATTCGCGATCATTTTGATTGGCATAAAAGATGTCTTTCCCTTTCGAGATTAATAAAATCGCTTCTTTGGTCAATTGAGCTTTTATGTTTTTATTATTGTTGAATTCAAAATCATCAATCGTACTCCAGGTGGACTCATCGATTAATTTAATGGAGCAGCCATCCGCATTCATGAGACGTGTAGCTTCTTTCGCTAACAGTAATAGTACATCTTTTAGCTCGTATTCCGATGTCAAAAATTCTGCCGCTTTAAAAACGGCATCAAGGACATTTTTTGTATCATCAGCCTCATTAAGCTGATCGTTCTCTTTAAAATTGTAATCTTCAATTTTCCTTAACAAACTTTGCGGGTCACTTTTTGCTTTGTCAGCGGGCATTTCATCCGTAATGGTTCCCTTGGATAGAATCGAGATTCGGTCCGCAAGCTTTAAGGCATCTTCCCATTGTTTCGTGATATAAATAATGCTTCTTCCTTCTTCTTTAAATTGCTTCATGGTATTGTATAGCTTTGTTGCATTTTCAGCGGACAGTCCTTCCATCGGTTCGTGCATGATAATGACTTCAGGGTATTGTAAGAAAATGCGGGTGATATAGACAAGTCGTCTGTCCTCATCTGATAAATTTCGCACTTTCGTTCGATAATCGATTGGGAAGTCTAACTTTTCTAAATAAATTTTTGACTTAGACTTAATTTTGCGCCAATTGATAAACGGAAGGAATCTCATGGTAGGTATATTTCCTAAATTGAGATTTTCCGCAACGGAGAAGTTGTTAATCAATGACGGCTTTTGATGTAATATGGCAATTTTATTCTTATTGTGTTTATTTGTTTTAAGGCTTTGATCCTTAAATCTTAATTCTCCCTGCGCCTTTGGATGATCTAGTAAATTCTTGATGGATTCGATCAAAACCTTTTGTTCAGAGCTGTTTTTGACAATGATTGCATGAATTTCTGAATATCTTAAATTTATATTTATATTTTTTATATGTCCATCAGGTGTATTCTTTGTAAGATTCCTACATTCAAATATAAACTTCGACAAAATCCTGCCTCCACCTTTTATATAGTTCTATAG
>NZ_JBALPP010000032.1:0-49206 GCF_036965425.1 Neobacillus drentensis
TTTGTCGACAGTCTGAGAGTGTACCATAAATGGTACACTCTTACGTTTAGAAATAATTAAATTTCCATATTATTTTTCCGTGTCAAATATATATTTTCCTACCCAAGCTGCGATTACACCGCCGACAATTGGGGCGATGATATATACCCATAATTGAGAAACGGCATCACCGCCAGCAAATATTGCTGGTGCAAGGCTCCGCGCAGGGTTTACGGACGATCCAGTCAATGGAATGCCTAATAGGTGAACTAATAATAACGTTAAGCCCATGACAAGCCCAGCGAAAGATGCATTTCCTTTTTTTCCAGTTACGACCATAATCACTAAAATGAAGACAAAAGTTAAAACCGCTTCCACTAAAAAGGCTCCTGATGATTCAAGATTGGCAAAGCTATTTTGACCTAGATTGGCGGTAGTCATGTTCGATAATTTTAAAAAGGTTTGTAATAGTGCTGTTCCTAATAACGCACCAATGACTTGTGCCACGATATACCCTGCAAGTTCCTTGGAATTTATTCGCTTATTGACAAACATAGCGATGGAAACAGCCGGGTTCAAGTGGCAACCAGATATGGTACCAATGCTGTACGCCATTGCAACTAAGGACAATCCGAAGGCGAGGCCAATACCAAAAATGCCGATTCCATCCACTCCGCCGCCTAAAACAGCTGTTCCAGTTCCGAACAAAACCAGTACATATGTGCCAATCAATTCAGCAATCCCCTTTTTCAACATAAAAATTTCCCTCCTTACAATTGGTAAAAACGCAATTTTGCAAAGAATTGGGTTATTTTTGCAGGGTTTAGACATGGCTTATCGGTTCCTATGCAGTTTGACACATTAAGCTGCCAGCTATTGTTTTTTCCTTAGAGCTCTAAGTTACTATGAATATATGAAAAATATGGTTCGATTAAGACTTTCTCATCAAGATTTAATCATGATTTTTAATAGCCAGGGTAGCGCTTCCACCATTCCTCTGTTCTTTGATGCCCTGTAAGTAAATCATCGGCAACTTGGATGATGATATCATTCAATTCAACCTTCTCTACCCAGTCTGCTGGGATTTTATTAAGTCCCAAATATGCTCCAAGAATATTCCCTGTGATGGCACCGGTACTATCACTGTCCCCATTGTGGTTAACCGCAGCTACAATTGCTTTCTTAAAATCATTCTCGTATTTCAAAGCACAATATACAGAAACCGCTAAGGCTTCTTCCCCCACCCAGCCTTCTCCAAGTTGAGTAATGGCCTCATAATCAGTAAGGTCACTTTTTACTAAGTCCAGTGCTTTCTCTAGAATCCTTGTGCATTCCTCATGGTGTTCTTTGGTTTTCAGTTCCATAATGGTTTGTTTGACGGCAGTATGGAGATCTGCTCCTTCTATAATGGAAGCGATTATGAAGGCAAGTGCGCCTGCTGATAAATAACCTGATGGGTGTCCATGAGTTAAAGCGGCACAATCAGCTGCCATATCGAAAGCACTTTCTTTCAGACAAAACAATCCAATTGGAGCAACTCGCATGACACCTCCACAGCCTTTACTATTATTAATGGGTTCTTCAATCGACCCATGCTTTCTGCTGGATAGAGCTGATAAACATGAATTACCTGGTGCTCTCCTTGCATGAAGTTCTTTAACATCAAGCAGCCAGCCATCATAAATCCATTCGTATTCATCAACTCTTGGGTATCCTTGTGTCAACAGCCACCTTTGATATGCAAAGAAAACAACAGATGGCGGATGACTGATTCCTCTTCGATTGCCTCTGGTTTCTGCTCTTAAGATTCCTTCAGCAGTGAAAAGTGTCATTTGCGTGTCATCCGTGATTTCGGCTTGCCCAGACGATAATAGTTGCAAATCTTGAATCCCATTTGGTCCATATCTATGAACAATTTGGTCATGTTTATAAAATTCAACGCGCCAGCCCAAAGCGTCACCGATCGCTCCGCCGATCAGACAGCCTCTAAAAAATTCTTGCGTTCTTTTCATGAAAGTTCCTCGCTTTCAAACATTCATTTTGCACCGAGTAAAATTTTGGAGTTGAATTTTGTAAACTTGGGTAAAACTTATAACCTATTATAAACAAATAGGGTGTACTAAAAATAGCACACCCCCTCAAATATAAGCATTATTACATTAAATTTTTGACCGTTCTAGTAAAAAGCAGGAAGGATTTTTTCCTACCTGCTTTTTATATATTAGGGTTAGCTTTAACCACTATAAACACTATCACATGTTGCAGGTTTTGGTTCATAAAAACAATGTTCTTTAAATTGTCCAGATTTTGGTTGTCCATACCATGTTGCAGGACATGGAGCATGTGGATTGAAATACCATAATGCAAATTTCGCTGGGTGATCTCTCCAGTAGTCCAAATTCTGTTGTGCTAATCTTTTTTCAGCAGTTCTGGCTCTTTGATAGAAAACATTCCCTTTTTGAACCGCTTCAAAGGAAAAGTTTCCTCCTTGTACTTGAAAAATAACTTGGTTAACTGTTCTTAACCCTTTAAAGTCTAAACAATTTGCAACAAGACGATTAACAATGACATTACCAACATATAACATTCCTTGTTTTCCTTCACCTTCGGCCTCTGCTCTCATCATCCTTGCCATTAAGGCAACGTCCGAAGTCCGGTAATTAGCTCTTGGCATTTTATCACCCCAAAAATATTGTATGAAAAATAGCCTACAATGTTGTCATTGTTTAAAAAATATGAAATGCACAAAGACTTGCGCATTTTTTCAAGTAAAGATACACTTTCATTGTTTATGCAGTAATATCCATATAAATTTTGAAAGAGGGTTTGATCATGAGGCAGATTAGAAACATTTATTGTGTTGGCCGAAATTATGTGGCCCATGCAAAAGAATTAAACAATGAAGTTCCCACTTCCCCTTTTCTATTTTCAAAGCCCACTCATGCCTTTGTAGAAGCCATTGGCCAGGAGATTTATTTGCCTGGAAATCGCGGATCTATCCATTTTGAAACAGAACTTGTAATCTATATTGGAAGAAAACACGAGAAAGGCATAAAGGCAGATGAAGTGATCGACTTAATGGGGATTGGCATCGATTTTACCTTACGGGAGGTTCAATCTGAATTAAAGAAAAAAGGCTATCCTTGGCTGCTTGCAAAGGGATTCCCTCATTCAGCAGTTATGAGTAAATTCATTGAATTTCCTGGAATTAACGAATTAAAGGACAAGGACTTCACGCTGATTAAAAATGGAGAAATGGTTCAAGAAGGAAATATAAAAAATATGATTTTTGATATGCAAACGATAGTGGATTTCACCTCTGAACATTTTGGCTTAGACGAAGGTGACATCATCTTTACCGGAACACCAGAAGGAGTCGGACAAGTTTTCGACGGAGACCATTTGTCATTAAAATGGGATAACCAAATTCTTGGGGATTGTGTGATTAAATTAACGTAAAAGGGATGGGGGCGGTTCTCTTGGTCTTAAATCTAATAAAGACATGGGTACAGTCCCCGTTCCCCCTATTCATCCCACTACATTCATGGTAGAATCATAAAGTTGTGAAATAAGAGAATTCGTTCTCCCAATAAAGCTTTCCCGGCGGTGATTTACCATGAAAGAATCTGTTGTTATTAAACAAAAATATAAATTATCTCTATCATTTCGCTTTTTAAAAAAAGATCTGGTCTTTTCCATTTCTATTATCCTTGCAGCTGCAAGCTGTTTCATTCAGGCTCCAAAATTGGAGTATATTAATTTTCATGTTTTGGTTTGTCTATTCAACTTAATGCTGGTGATTAAGGCGTTGGAAGAGCTTAAGATATTAGACAAATTGGCGATTAGTCTTTTAAATAAATGTAAGAATAGTAAATCCGTTTCAGCGATCCTGATTTTGCTGTGTTTTTTTAGTTCGATGATTGTGACAAATGATGTAGCGTTACTGACTTTTGTGCCATTGACTCTTGTTATCAGCAAAAAGACAAATTTGCCTATGATGGAGACGGTAGTCCTCCAGACAGTCGCTGCCAATATCGGCAGCAGCCTGACTCCAATGGGAAACCCGCAAAATTTGTTTATCTATTCCTATTTTGGCATTACGCCAATGCCCTTTTTCTCAACCGTCCTATTCATGGCTATTCTAGGGGTCAGTTCTCTCTATTTTTTCATCCACAGGCTTCGGGGGAATGAACTAAAAGTAGTCCTTACTCCCCTTACGATAGAGGATTGGAAAAAAGCATTGGTTTGGGGAATGGTACTTGGCGTCATTATTGCCTCTATTTTTGGAATCATCCCTTATCAAATCGCATTCATAATCACATTGATGATTTCATTATTATTAAATGCAAAAGTATTACTTAAAATTGATTATTTGCTGCTAGTAACCTTTATTTGTTTTTTTATATTTATAGGAAATATTTCTCATTCAGAAGCCGTACAAAACTTTGCTGGCACAAGCTTAAAGAACCCTTCTTCTGTTTATTTCAGTTCAATATTTTTCAGCCAAATGATCAGTAATGTACCTGCCTCCATCCTGCTTGCAAACTTCACAACAGATTGGAAACCTTTGTTACTCGGAGTCAATATTGGCGGGCTGGGAACAATCATTGCTTCTCTCGCCAGTGTCATCTCTTACAAACTGTTTATTCAGTCAAATCCAAGTGAGGCCAAGCAATATTTAATCAAATTTAGTATTTATAACTTTTCCTTTCTGGCGTTTTTCGTCCTTATTCAGTATGTAATCTTGAGATTACTTAACATTATTTAAAAAACGGACCCGCGTAAAAATAAAGGGCCGCTATTCCTGATTTAGGATAGCGGCCCTTCTTCATTATTGAATATCAGATAAATAAATTTACTTTTTTTAGCAATTGGAATATGATATAAATGTGATATCACTTTCATATCACTTTACTTTGGGAGGGAATCGTATGAGAGAAAAATCCGTTTTTAAAATGAATGGTTTTGCCGCACTAATCCTGGCGCTATTGTGTATTATTTTCGGAGTTTATCTACTGGTAACTGGAACAGATATTCCTGGAAAAGTTGGTGGAGTATTTGTCGTTCTTTTAGGTCTCATTATTGCGACAAGTTTAACAGTTGTTCAGCCAAACGAAGCCAAGGTATTAACGTTCTTTGGAACCTATCTGGGTGTCATCAGAGACCAAGGGTTATGGGCAACCATTCCATTCACCTTTAAACGAAGTGTTTCTTTACGTGTTACCAATTTTAACAGTGAGAAGCTAAAGGTAAATGATTTAGAAGGAAATCCAATTGAAATTGCTGCTGTTGTGGTTTATAAAGTGAGAGATGCCGCAAAAGCCCTGTTTGATGTGGAAAACTATAAAAATTTCATTCAAATCCAAAGCGAAACCGGTATTCGTCATATTGCCAGCACCTATGCCTATGATTCGTTCGGAACTACAGAGAACACGCTGACCCTTCGACAAAATAGTGATGAAGTCGCAGATGTTCTCGTATCGGATTTACAAAAAAGACTAGAGGTTGCGGGTGTCGATGTGATCGAGGCACGGATCATGCATCTTGCGTATTCTTCGGAAATCGCCTCTGCCATGCTTCAAAGACAGCAGGCACAAGCTGTTTTATCAGCACGAAAAGTCATTGTGGACGGTGCCGTCGGTCTTGTCAAGGCTGCTATTGACCAGCTCGCGGAACAGGAAATTGTGGAGTTGGATGAGGAGAAAAAAGCCCAGATGGTGAATAACCTAATGGTCGCCATCGTTTCTGAGAAAGGAACACAGCCCATCATTAATACAGGAAGCATTTATTAAGGTTGTGTAATAAATGAGTAAAAGAAAATCATTTCCGCTCCGGATTGATCCAAAATTATATGAAGTGCTTGAGAAATGGGCGGAAGATGAAATCAGGAGTGTTAACGCCCAAATCGAAGTCATTTTAAAAGAGGCAGCCAAAAAAGCAGGAAGATTAAAAAAAGAATAAAGTCGAAAGCCTGGGGGGCGGTTCTTGTGGTCTACATTAGTTTAATTTAACCACGAGAACCGTCCCCTTGGCACTTCCCCGTGATTTTTACATAATATGTAATAATCGTATTTTTTCCTAAATGGAGGGATTGTTTTATTAAAAAAATTATTATGAACGAAGCGATTCAATCAAAAGAAGTGAGACTCGTATCAGAAAGCGGTCAACAAGTTTTACCTACCGTTCAAGCGCTTAACATGGCGAGTGAATTGGGATTGGACCTTATCCAAATCAGTGCGTCCGACCCGCCAGTTTGTAAGATTTTAGATAGCGGTAAATACAAATTTGAGTTACAGAAAAAAGAAAAGCAGAGCAAACAGAATCAGCAAACAATTGAAACTAAAGAAATTCGGATGTCCATCACGATTGGTGAAAATGACTTTCAAACAAAGGTAAAAAGCGCGATTTCCTTCTTAACAAAAGGGTATCATGTAAAGGTAAGTGTCCGTTTTCGCGGAAGGGAAATCACACATATAGAAATTGGCGAAGAACTTCTCGCTAATTTTTGCCAACAGGTCAATCACTTAGTAAATTCTAAAACAAATGCTTCCTTACAAGGCCGAATATTATCGATATTGTTAAAACCATAAAACAAGTATAAAAAAAAATGCGAGAGTCGATTGACCCCTCGCATTTTCTTTTGCGTTATTTTTGTTTTCCAATCACTAGTTATTTCTATTCTTTACCACTCTTATATTATTCCTTACATACTCCCAATTCTGAGGTGCCGGCAGACTGATTTGCCAGTAAGTTGTGCCCGCTAAATGATAAATATCCATAAGTTTATACTTCTCAATATAGCTGCGAATGTCTTCAAACCAAACTATATGCTCGTTTGTTCCACTCCAATAACGATACCATGGTGATTTAGCCGAAGCATCAAATTGAATAGATGTTCCATTTACGATTGCCTGATTTTGTGCTGCAAGCACAGATAATCCCTTCGTTTCCTTTGAAGTGACCACTTTATCATACCCATATAACGCCATGGCGATTAGCATTTTCCCTGGACCTATTTTGGTAAGTGCGTAGTTAATCACTTGTTCAACCCATCCAATTGGAGAGATCGGGTCTGGCGGGCCGCCCGGATAGCCATAATCGAGCGTCATAACCGCCATAAGATCAACCGCATTTCCAATGGCTGCATAATCATAAGCTCCAACAATCCGATTGGTCGGCAAATCCGCTGTTTTTGCGTGAACGTTGACTTGTAACATTAGTCTGCCCAATTGTTTCTTTAATTCTATTAAGAACAAATTAAAATCTTTCCGATTGGCCGGAGGAATAAATTCAAGGTCAAGACTTACACCGCCAAACCCTCTGTTGGTTGTTAGATTGACGATGCTTGTCACTAAGTTCTGTCGATAAGTTGAATTTCCCAGTACCTTCCCTGCCAGCTCCGCACTAAACCCCGTGGCCGTAAAGTTTCGAATCATCAATAATGGTGTAATGTTTACTTGGTTACATTTAGTAATAATGGCAGAATCATCAGTTTCCATAAAAGCAAAACCCTTATCTGTAAAGGAATAATTAACTACCGCTAAAAAGGTCAACTGACTAGATAATGAATCCAATATAGAAAGTGTTGCCTGCTCTGCTGAAGGTACCAAAAACCCTAGTGTAGTAATTTCCAAAAATATATTTGCGGGTATATTGATGATCTGGCCAACTCGAAGGTGATTGAGATCTATTCCCGGATTAGCAGCACTCATCAACGTAAGATTAGAGTTAAATGCCTGGGCTAATTTCCAAGGGTAATCACCAGCCTTTATACGATAAGCACGGAGTGGCAGAATATTGTCTGGAATATAAAGAGCAAGACCAGGAACAAGAGCTGTCGATGTTAACCCATTAACACTAATAATTGATTGAATGGAAACATTATACTGCTTGGAAATTGCCCACAGATTTTCTCTGGTACCAACAACATGAACGGACATCTTTTCACCCCTTCCATATTGGCTATTACATGGATTATTTGCCACGCACCATTATGATCGTTACTGCTATATTAAAGAATTTATGCCATTTAATCGTAATTCAGAATTTAGTATTCTAATATTTCTAAGGATGATAGTTCTCTCAACTAACCACAATGCCCGTTATCCTCTTTTTGGAACCTTCATGGGCACCCTGAACCCGCCACAGTGAACGGCACACTCTTTTTGAAACCTTCATGGGCACTCTGAACCCGCCACAGTGACCGGCACACTCATTTCAAAAACATAACGGGCACTGTGAACCTAGCACAGTGCCCGTAAAAAAGATCTTTTTAAACACTTTTTACTCTCTTTTTTGAAGGTGGAGTCATATAGGTCAAACGACTTTGTTTTACTCCCATCGTAATTAAGCTTTCTATCATTCTTGTTGCGGCAAATGCAGGATCGATCACGGGAACATCATAGCCGTTTTCCTTTAAGCGGTACTGAAGCTCCTCTGCTACCCCCATGAAGCCGGTGCAGCCTAACACCAGCACATGAGCGTTATCAAGTTCAATTGCCTTAATCATTTCTTCATACAATGCTTTTTTCAACTTTTCCTTTTCATGAACCTCTAAAACGGGAATGTTTACGTATCTGACAGAAGCGAGATTTCCATTTACCCCTACAGTTTTACTAATGTTTTCAATCATCGGGACAACGTTTGGTAATACGGTTACAACCGAAAAAGATTTTCCCAAAGCACTGGCAAATAACATGGAGGATTCACATGGGCCAACAACTGGAATATTCAAAACTTCTCTCGCAGGCTTCACACCGGGATCTCCAAAACAATCACTAATGACCCCGTCGTACCCCTCGTTTGCTGCCTCAATTGCTTTTTCTAAGAAATTAGGAATACAAAGTGCTTCATCATATTCACTTTCTACAGATTCAGGGCCATAATCTAGGTTGACAACGCCGATTTCCGTAGATTCAGAAGCATAATATGTAAATTCCTTTTTAATTTCCTCATTAAAAATATCTGAAGTAATTGGCATAATAACTTTGATTTTCATCCATCTGCACTCCTTTATATTAATTTACGGCCAGCAGGAAGTTTCCCACTAGCCTTTAATTACGAATTCAGTTGTGATATAACAGCCTACACTAATTGCTGTGCTTGGAATTGCGCTAATTCACCTGCTGCTTTTACACGGATACGTGTGGCATTTCCTGGCATGTAGGCAAGCGGAACATCTTCAATATCTACTATGACTAGCGATTCAGGATCGGCTCCCGCATTGATGGCCTCGCTTCTTGCGATGGACTTGGCATCTTCCAGCGCATTTTCCCTGCCGATGGTATCGAGGGTGTAGAGCTTTTCGACTTGGCCGCTTACTTGGGAAATCGCGGACCCAATGGCATTGGCAACCCCGGAATGCTGCGGCCTGATTACCTCAGATGCTCCCTTTAAAGTTTCCGGAAGTAATATGCTGCCTCCGCCAACGAGAATCACCGGTACTGGAGCCGCACTTGTTTTCATCTTATCAATCGCTTCCTCGACCAACTCTACCATTTTTTGATAGACTTTCTCTAATAGTGATTTATCCAAATGAGCAACCTTTGCTGGATCTCCCAATTCTACCTTGCCGAGTGCAACCGCTACGTCCGTTGTGGTTAACGTATCTCCTCCAAAAATTAACCCCTTCTCAGGCAAACGGTAGCCTACGCTATCTGGTCCAACGGTGAATTCACCGTTTTCTTGGATGCGAACAATGGTACCGCCGCCTAGGCCGATGGAAACAAGGTCCGGCATCCGGAAATTGGTCCGGGCTCCGCCGATTTCAACCGCTAGTGACGATTCCCTTGGGAACGATTGAACTAACACACCAACATCTGATGTCGTACCACCAACATCCACCACAATCGCATCACTAAGATCGCTTAAATAAGAGGCGCCGCGCAAGGAGTTTGTCGGACCGCAGGCTACGGTGAAAATCGGATATTTAACCGCGTACTCGACTGACATCAATGTACCGTCGTTTTGTCCGAAGAATACTCTCGCATCAATACCTTCCGCTTTTAACGCATTGATGAAGCCATCTGCTGCGGTTTTCGCCACATTGACAACCGCCGCATTCAAAATCGTCGCATTTTCTCGTTCCAACAATCCAACTGACCCAATTTCAGATGATAACGAAATCGCCACATCTTCTCCGAGAACTTCTTTCAAAATCTCACCAGCCCTTTGTTCGTGGGATTGCGTCACTGGGGAGAACACAGATGTAATCGCAACAGAATCTACTTTCCCTTTGATTTCATAAGCAATTTCATATAAACGTTCCTCGTCTAAGTCCACAATCTCCCGGCCGTCAAATTCATGTCCGCCACGGATCAGATAAACATGCTTGCCAAGTGCTGCACGGAGATCGTCCGGCACGCCAATCAGCGGCTTTACGGCTAATGTCGCAGGTGCCCCAATCCGGATCGAAGCAATGTTATTCAAGCGTTTCCGTTCCACGATAGCATTGGTACAATGAGTCGTCCCAAGCATGGCATATTTGATCTGATCACGTGGAACATTGGCATCGTCAATGATCTTTTTCATGGCATTGTAAATACCAGTCGCGACATCTTCTGTCGTTGCTGCCTTCGTTTCAGAAACTACCTGATTATTTTGATCTAAAAGTACGGCGTCCGTATGGGTTCCGCCTACATCGATTCCAATTCGATAGATACTCATTATAAAGCCACTCCTTTTTTCACAAGCTCTTCTACAGGTACATAATCCACATTGTAGCCAAAATATTTTGGACCTACCGTGTCAATCCCCTTGGTCGTTCTCCATTTCGGGTGACATGGAATACCTATAACAACACATCTGGCTCCATAACGAATACCTTCTGTTGTAATCGGAAGTCCGGTTTCTGCATCGAGAACAGCAATAAGGTCAGGTGTGACGCATAGTAAACGCTGTTCGGTCTGTGCGATTAAATGTTCATTTTGGAAGCTTAAGGTGCACGTTTCACCTTTATACTCATTTAATCCCTCAATTTTCGCCTCGCCTCTGGCAAACCCTGTTTCGGTTTTCCGGTTAATATCACTCACTTTACCACTGAACAGTTCAAAGCCACCGACTGTTTTCAAGACTTGTTCAATAGGATTTACATTGTTGACTTTAGCAAGGCGGATTGCTTTTCCAATCTCCTCTTCGAGCTTTAGGATTCCATGAATCCCGCTTTGTTTCAATTCCTTCGCTGTCATCGGATAAATCGCACACATAACAGAACCGCCCATTTGAATGGTTGCAGCACGGGCAATCCGCTCCGTCCAAACATTATTGATCGTTGATAGAAGCAGAGTGTTTCCTTTTTCATCCGCCAACATCCCAGGAGTGGCAGATATGCCATCCAAATAAAAGGTCACCATTTGCAGTTCAGGAAAGGCACGTCCCATTCCATCTGCATCGATAACAGGAAGACCTAATCTTGCCGCGGTAGCAAAAGGAAGCATGGAGTTCACACCGCCCGCTTCGATTGGGAAGGTTGCATATATCTTTTTCCCTAAATATTCTTCAAGATTTTTAAAGGCCTCGATGGCTTCCTCTCCGCTAGGTGCTTTTTCGAGCATAACGGTTGGTGCACCCATCATTGAGGATGGAACAACTAATGCGTCCTCAGGTACTTCATCTGGATCCAAAAGAGTTACTTCTCCATATTCTTCTATCGCCTGCAGGGCCATCAGTTTTCCAATGTACGGGTCACCACCGCCGCCTGTTCCGAGCAGTGCAGCTCCCACCGCTATATCTTCAATTTGTTGTTTTCCGATTTTTCTCATATTCTAAAAACCTCCAATATTCAGATAATTTATTATGCAGCTTGCCCTTTTGAAGCATTTTTGTTAAAAACTGACTTTACGATTAGCATTCCAACGTAATATACGACTGCACTTACTACAAGAGAATTGATCGATGGAATACCTGCTTTGACAAAATAACCAGCGGCAAAACCTGAACCCCAGGCAATCAAGGTAATTGGGCTCATTTTTTCCACCTTTTCTGGCAATGTTCCAGTGAGCCTGCTCTCATCCAATTCTTTGCGGTGCGTTTTTAAAACAAAATAATCAATGACCATAATCCCGGCAACTGGCGGAATAAATACCCCTAATAGAATCAAGAAGTCAACGAATTTATCGAGGATACCCATGACGGAAAGAATGGTTCCGATTACCCCAATGACAAGGGTGACCAGCCCGCGATTTAATTTCAGATTAAAGACGGAATCAAAAATGTTCGTAAAACCTAAGGATGAAGAATATAAGTTCAAATTATTAATTTTAATGGTAGAAAATACAACCACGATAGCTCCAAGCCAGCCGGATGTTTGCATCATAATGCTGACAACGTCATTTGTCTTTGCTGCAAGTGCCATTAGCACCGCAATTATGTTAATCCCAAGTTCACCGACAAAGGTTCCAATCATCGTCATCCAAAATACATCCTTACCATTTTTCGCAAAACGGCTAAAGTCAGGCGTAATGACTGCACCGATGATAAAGCCTCCAGCTACCATTGTCGCTGCCATACCAAGTGATAAAGGCTCCCCTGCAGGCTGGCTATGTGTTAAATCGAAAACCGAATGTTTACTAAGAACTTCATAGATTCCAACACCGACTGCTAATAAAAAGGCAGGTACGGCAATGGTTGCCGTTGCACTCAACAATTTAAATCCAAAAATAACAAGGATTGTTACACCTAATCCGGTAAGTGTTGCGGCAACAGGAAGCGTTAATTTCCCATTTGAAGATTGAACCAATCCATTGGCAAACACGGAGTTTTGTACACCAAACCAGCCGATACAGGCAATCGCAATAATCGCCCCGATAATACTTGATCCATAGCGGCCAAATCCGGTCCAGCGTGACAATAGACTCGTTGAAAGACCCTCTCGTGCACCTGCATACCCTAATAGAAAACTAATGACCTGTAATATGACGCTGCCGAACATCGTAGCCCAAAACGCCTGCCAAAAAGTCATTCCATAACCTAATGCCGCACCCAAAATAAACTGGGAAATGGTGGCGAGAGCCCCGACCCTTACAATCGTAATGCTCCACAACGAATGACGTGCTGTTTGTGGTACCCTGGATAAAGAGTAGTCATCACCTAAGCTAATTTTCTTTTCCATTTGGATCAACCCCAATTTAAATTTTTATAGACGAACCATCGCCTGCAGGTATAAGTTGCAAATCTCCAATCGCCTTCATTCGAATTCTCAATACTTCCCCCTTAAAATAATCAAAAGGAAATTCTTCAATCGAATCCACCTTTATGCTCTCTTCTTTTGCTCCTTTACGAAGAAGCTGTTGAAAAAGCTTGCCTTTTTCTTGCTCAATAATCTCTTCTTTCGTCTGATTCATTAACCAAAACACCTTATCGTACTGGGCACTTAGCGGTGCATAACAGGCACCGATGGCATTACTAATATGGTTGCAAAGAGGATGGTATACTCTTTTGTATTTACCGAATAAACGGTTAACTAGTAATTTGCTTCCTCCGCCAACTAGAACAACGGGTAGTCCATCGCTGTTCACCTCTAGACGAGCAATCTTTTCCTTAATTTCCTGCGTAACTTTTTTAATGACCATTTGACAATCTTTATAGGATAACTTTTCCAACCCATCTAGTGTCATCTTTTCGTCTGCAAACATCTCTGGATTCACTTTTAAGAATGAGTCCGTTATAGTCCACGAATCTCCTCCCCAAGAAATACCTTGATGCTCGAGGTCATTGGCAATGGTTTCTTTTATTTGGACAACTCCGTTGTCTATCGAAATCAGGCTTCCGCCTCCAATAGGCAATGAATACATCTTGGGTACTCGCAAATTGACATCAATGTTTAAAAAAGAGGATGAGCTCTCAGTCGATTCCGGCTGACCATTGCGAATTTTCCCGATTTCAATCGTACTCCCGCCAAAATCTACGACAATACATTCTCGTAAACCACTTAAAATGCTTGCCCCTCTGAAACTATTCGTTGCCCCGGAACCAATCGTGAAAATAGGGTAATCAATGGCTTCATGCAGCTCAATTAATGAACCATCATTTTGTGTAAGCCAGCATGGGCAGTTAAGGTTCAGCTTTCGAAATAAATCGGTTAATTCCATCATGGCTTGACGAATAACCTTTGATAATATGGCATTTAAAAGGGCAGCATTTTCTCTTTCAATGAAGCCAAAGCTGCCTAATTCGTGGGACATCGTTATTGGCATCTCTGGGAAAACATTTTTTAGTTGATCCCTTAAGTAAAACTCTTCTATCGGATTTAATGGTGAATTTACTGCTGCAATACAAATTGCTTCAATGTTTTCCTTTATTAAATCCCGATAAAGGTTATCCAATTCCTGCGGGACAAGAGTTTGTTTTGAATCGTCATAAAAATGCTTAAGATGATAAACCTTCCCAATATAACGTTTCAGATGTTCGGGCCAAAATAAAGCTGGTTTCACGTGTGAAGGGCTTTTCATGATGCGAATGACCGCTGTTTTCGATAGTTGTACAGGATGATAAAGGGCATTTTGTACATGGGTCGTCCCGATAAAGATGCCTTCGATTTGATCTGGAACGATCCGTGCGTCCTTGATTACGGCCTTCGTTGCTGCTTCTATTCCTGAAATAATATCTTTTGAGGTAAGTTGCTTTTTCCAGGAAAGCAGTTTCCCTTCGTTGCCGACGATGACGACATCAGTATTCGTTCCACCTACGTCAATTCCAAGCTTCATCATGGTGTTCTCCCTGCAATGGTTGATAAGAAACAGCTAAATTAAAATTTTGGGGCCCTACATATTCTAGCATTTCCTTAGTCCGAAGAATGTTGGGGGCAGGAACAGCTAGTATGATGACGGACAGACCACGTTGGATTTCGGAAACATTATAGGGAGTTAGATTTTCAGCATCTAAGACAAGTACTAAATCAGGCGTGGTGCAGATATAATTTTTTTCCTTAATGGAAATGAATTCATTTCTAAATTCGATCTCCACTCTTTTATTGGAAAAAGAAGATTGGCCATCCACGGCGAATTTCCCAATTAAGCTCTCAGATTCGAACCACCTGCTTACTTCCGATACAACACCTGAGATAATGGGAATGGGTTTTCCATAAAGGGAGTTTTCGAAAACAGCCATCATTTCTTCCATTTTTTCACTTACCCTTGATTCTTTTGTTAACGCTTTTCCTAGGCGAAAAATCAAATGAAGGGAACCAGGAATCATGGAAGCTTTTACTTTACTCGCTTTTGCCCCAAAACCTGCAAAATGAACATTTCCTCCGTTTTTCATCATAAAATCCTTTGCCATTTCTGAAACAAGTTGAATATCTTCAACCCTTTGAATGATTGTTCTTGTCTCTTCGGCTAGAAGGACAAGTGGTGAAATAGAATTTTGATTGAGATGAAAGGTTGTCATCGATATTTCAGGAAAGGCCCTGCCCATGTAATCCCCATCGACTACCGGTAAATGGTTTAGAAAGGCTGTCAGGATGGGGGCTAATCCATTCACTCCACCTATTTCAACGGAAATGACGGCTTCCGCCTTGTGCTGGACACTATCCTCATACAGCTGTAAAGCCTGACTCTCCTCTTCCCCGGAAGGGATGCGTTCATTGTAAAAAACCGTTGATCCCATCATACCCGTTCCTACCACCCATTCATCTTCGAGATCTACTAGGGTCTTAACTGTTATCGTGTCTTCCTCTTTCATCATCGATAAAAGTAAGTTCTGAATGGTAAGGAGATTACCACCACCTCCACAGCCAATTAATTTTGCACCTATTGCTAATAGTGGAATATCCTGCTTCTTAATTTGCCATGTCATAGAATGCTCCCCTTTCCTATTTGTAATGCAAGGATCGTGCCAAAATAATAAAACCTCTGAAGCCAGAGGATAAAAGGATGTTACTGATTTAATTTTGAGAATTATGAGAAAAATTTGATAATGATAATTTGAATTCACCTTTAAAAAAACCCTTTTTCTCATGTTTTTTCATCTTTTCTCAATTTTTCTCACTTTTTACTTAACTTTATTTGATTTTGTATTTATTAATCTTACGATATAACGTTGGCAAACTTATATTCAAATGGATTGCTACCTTCTTTTTAGCAGCGGTGCCTCGGCCATACTGATCTAATAATTCAATAATCCTTTCTTTCTCGTCCAAATTCCGATCCGTCCTGCGTAGCAGAGGATTTTCATCATCATTCACCGCACCTATTTTAGCCTTCGTCCGCAAATATTCAGGCAGGCTTTCAACTGTCACCAATTCCCCGATTTCCAATTGAACGAAATGATAAACCACGTTCTGCAATTCTCGAATATTGCCTGGCCAGGAGTAGGCCAGCAATCGTTCGAACACTTCGGGAGATATTCTTTTTGGCGATCGGAATTGCTCTTTAGAAAATTTATTTAAATAAAAATCGATGAGAATGGGAATATCTTCTCTCCGTTCTCTAATAGGCGGAATCAGGATGGGAATAACATTTAACCGGTAATACAAATCCTCGCGGAAATCCCCCCTTGCCACAAGGTCCTCAAGATTTCGATGTGTGGCTGTAATGATTCGGACATTCACAGGTGTACTCTTTGTATCACCCACTCTTTCGATTTTTCGTTCTTGGACCACACGAAGTAATTTTGCCTGTAAGGGAAATGGAAGATCGCCAATTTCGTCTAAGAAAATCGTACCACCATCTGCTAGTTCAAATCTTCCTGCTTTATCGGAGGTTGCCCCGGTAAAAGCTCCTTTGACATGCCCAAATAGCTCGCTTTCTAGTAAGGATTCAGGAATAGCTGCACAATTTAAAGGGATAAACGGACCATCCTTTCTGTAGCTTGCTTGGTGTATAGCCTGGGCAAACACTTCTTTTCCTGTCCCGCTCTCTCCCCTTACGATAACCGTTGTATCACTTGGAGCAATCCTTTTGGCAATGTCGACGACATTTTGAATAGGATCACTGGTACCTTTGATATCATGAAAGCTATAAAGGACACGTTGTTCTGAAATCTTCTTTTTCAAATCTTTTATCGGAGTTAATCGGATAAGGTAAGAAACAAAGATTCCATCAGCAAGCAAAGGTTTCACCATTGCAGTAAATGCTTTTAACTTACCGCTTGGCAGCAAGCACGAAATTTTCCATTCCTGCTGCTTCTTACTTGTTTTCATTTTTTTCCAATCGTCTTGTGAGAGGATATCTGAAATATTCTCACCGATTAAGACCGATCTTACTTTATTAAATTCTAAACAGACACGATTACTTACATTATGTATCGTTCCATCAAGGCCAACGATTAACACTGGTTCTTCGATAAACGAAAAAATCCCATTTACTTCTTCCAATATAGAGTGGTTCGTATGCCGCAATTGGTTATTCTCTAATGTGTTACAAATCCATTCCCTGCAAAAATCCAGCCGGACCTCTAGTTCGTTTTCGTTTTCAATCAGCCAAGATTCATACCCCTCTAAAGCTGCAGCCACCAGAACCCCTACTACCTTTCTCTCCTGAAAAATTGCCTTTATCATAAAGGTATCGGTTTGGAAAAATTCTTTAATGGAACAACTCTCGCATGTATGCTCCAATTTGTTTTTCACGAACATATCCATACCTGTTTGAATCACCTTATTGAGAATTGGACAATTTCTCTGATTCATGTTATCAGGAAGAAGTTCAACTTTTACAGGATAAGCGTCAAATATTTTTTTATAATCAATTTCTGTTTCCATATGTATCACCTATGCCATTAAAGCAATTCTTTCTATATATAAAATCATTAAGAAAATTTTATCAAAACTGAAGCAAAAACAATAATGGAAATCACTAATTAGTTTGCACAAAAACGTATGATTGGTTGAATCAATGACTTTTTGTTAAAAATAAGGCCAGAAGTTCATGGGGACGGTTCGCTGGACCCATGAATCGAAAGGTAGGTTATGCCGATGATGCAAATTGAATTGTATGGTACGGTCTTTTATGATCCTGCAACAAATGAATGGACGGGATCTGGTACGGGTTGGTGGATTGAAAAAACGGAAAAAAACATTGCCAAGATCACGTTTGAGGAAGCGATTACGTTTGATCCTAGAAAACCGTCAAAAACGAATAATTACAGTTTGTCCATCAGTAATATCAATGATAATGGAAATGTAGATTCCTATAACGTCGATGAGGATGGGTTTATTCTTTGCTGGGAGGATTACTCCAACGACACCTGCATCGCTTCTTTTCAAGTCATAGGAACAAAAGTCAGTTTCGTCCCTAATGACAGAGCTCTTGGAACGGACGAAAGCGTTGCGGATATCTACGCTGCTGAGCTTCTTTTTAGTTATGAAGCGAAATATGGTGTCATTTCACTGATGGGTTCAGGATCCATTTCCTCCAAGGAAATTGCAGAGAAGAAGTTACATATCTTGAACAGCCATGCAGAAAAATTGCAGACCGCCATTGAAAAGGACCAAGACCCCTTCAATATGATACTGCTTCAGGGTAAATTGGAAAGAACAAAGATTAAAATGGAACGGCAACATCGAATCGTTGAGAAAAGTGCAAAATATTGGGATTCAGCACTAAAATTCGGAGAATTGTGGGGACATTATTCTGCTAATGAACAAGAAAAAGCACTTGGAGGCTGTTATGTTCCTCTTTGTACTGGGGGAGGTCCAGGTATCATGCGGGCAGGCGCACAAGGGGCACGAAGCCAGCATGCCCATGTGATCGGGATTGACTGTCAGTTTGGTGTCGACAATTTTTTCAATTTAAAGGATACCTATTCTGTCCATTCCAATCAACGTCTAAGGATGAATAATTTTTCGATTAGAGAAGGAGTTTTGATCAATTACTCTCATGTCATTCTGTTTTGGCCTGGAGGTTTTGGGACTGCCTGGGAAGTATATGAAACTCTATCAAAAATACAAACCAATCACCTTCGAAGACACCGAACCAAGGCTATTTTTGTCCATCCCGAGTATTGGGAGCCTTTCTTTAAATGTATCGACCATATGCGTGAGTATGGTGCCATTAATAGCTATGGGGATCGGATAAAGATCCCTGGTGTAGATGACCACCTGCCCGATGAAGCCTATTTGGCCGAAGTGGCATCCGGCCCGGAGGAAGCATTTGAAAAAACAAGAGCTTATGTCGAGCAACTATACCAGAAAAATCAATTAACATTAAAAGCCTGAATATCGAAGATTTCTAAAGGGAATCAGACACGGCTTCTATTCTGATTCCCTTTGGGGGACCTTCTGATATTGCTCATTTGGCAGACACATATCCAAAGTCATAATCAAAACAAACCTGATAAAGCTCCTCTATTTCTTCCCTGCTAGGGACTTTAGGATTGTTCCCAGGGCTGCCGCTGGCAATAGCATCAGATGCCATTTTACTGATGAAGCTATCAAATTTCTGTTTATCGATTCCCCATTCTTTTAGGTTAGGAATGTTCAATAGCTTGCAAAGATGCTTAACAGCGGCGACGGCCACCTCAGCAGCAGCTTCATCCGTCAGGCTCTTATCAGGCTTAAAAATCCTGCCTAAATCTGCTAATCTTTCAATACATGTGTCCTTGGAAAATTCTAATACTGCAGGCAGGAGCATGGCATTTGAAAAGCCATGAGGAACATGAAATAGTGCACCAATCGGCCTGGACATACCATGGACCAAACATACCGAAGCATTGGAAAAAGCTATACCTGCTTGAAGCGCCCCTAATGACATGGCTTCCCTTGCATCAATATTTTCTCCATCCTCATAGGCAGCTACGAGATTATTGACGATTAATTTCATTGCGGATAAAGCCAATACATCGGTCATTGGATGGGAATTCCTTGAAATATATGCCTCAATGGCATGACTAAGAGAATCTACACCCGTTGCAGCCGTTACATGCTGCGGCGAAGGCATTGTTAAAATCGGATCTACTATGGCAACTGACGGCGTAAACGCTGGCTGTTTTATCATCATTTTGACATCGCTTGAAGTGTTTGTGATAACCGTTACATCTGTCGCCTCCGAACCCGTCCCTGCTGTCGTGGGAATAGTAATATGGGGAACTGGGTTAACGTCCGCAGCCTTTCCTCCGTTCATATAATCACCAATGTAACCATAATTAGTGGCCAGGACCGCAACGGCTTTTGCTGTATCAATGCAGCTTCCCCCACCAAGGGAAATAACCAAATCACAATTTTCCACTCGAAAAAGTTCCAATGATTCTTCTACAAATTTGTCCGTCGGTTCCGACTTCACACCGAGATAAACTACACTCTCAACTTCATTCTCCGAAAGCATTTCCTGGCAAGTACGCACAAATCCAAACTGATCGATAATCTCATCGCTGACAATCAGAGCCTTTTTTCCAAATTGTGATGCCTGTTTACCAACCTCTTCAAACGCGTTTCTACCATAAATAATTGCTTGTGGCGCTCTAAAAAATTTAAAAGTTTCCAATCAAAGTCACCTCCCAAAGTCAGCCTATTCTATGTAGGCCGGGTTTATGTATGCTACATAGGAGAATCATAGAAAAAGAAGTTTGAATATTGACCAATATTTATCGATATAGAATGTGCTATGAAAGGTTTATCAGTAATATGATATTAATATTCTTGATTGACTAGCTTTATATTTTAAAAGACTTGGAGATGATCCATATGAGTCACTTTTCACCCGTTAACGGATGGCTGCATTATACGAATCGTACGAAACAATCTCCAGAAATAATGTCAAAAAGACGTGCCGATTTGAGTTATCAAAATGCTTCTGCAGAGGATCTTGGTCAAGGTTTCAAACGTTATACGTGGAGATCTGGAGTTCTGATAAATAGTCGTGATTATCTAGAATTTCGATTAGAAGCACAAGAAAATGAAAACGTTATCAGCACGGGATACTTATCTGATCCAATGGAAAATATCTATTCTTTACAAAATGGCCCTATCCAACCAAATGTCATGGTTTTAGTCCTCCACAATGCCTCAAATGCCGAATCAAAAATTTTCCCTTGGCTCGTTGTGAAGAGCTAGCCAATAATAAAACCTCGTTGAAATAAGTTACACGTATTCCAACGAGGTCTCTTTTTAATAGTATTGGTTCCTAAAATAAAGGAACATCGATTTGCCACTTATATTACTTCCAACTTATCCTTATGGAGTTTATCTCTTTTCCATTTTCCCATCTTTATTCCGTGAAAATCTTCCGGAGTCAAGCTCATTGACAGGATCAAGACGGCCCCATGGCCAGCCCCCGAACTCTGTTCTGCGAAATTCGCTAAATGCATTCAGAATTTCCTGTTCGGTTGTCATGACAAAGGGTCCATATTGCACGACCGGTTCTTTTATTGGCTCACCTTCAAGAACCAGCAAATACCCTTCTTTGGCTCCATTGGTAATCTCGGTTTCCTGGTCACCTGCCAGTTTAACACGGTGAGAAGCTGGGATAACATTCCCATCTATATTAATTTCATCACCTTGATAAAAATACAAATTTCTATTTAATGTATCTGAAACAGATGGCAGAGTGAAAGAAGCGTTTGGTTCCATATGAATAAGATAAATGCCAACATGGTGGTTTGAGTCCTTGGCCCATGAGGCATTGGTTGGCTCTAAACTAGTCTTCGCCTGCAATTTACCTGCGATCAATTTCACCGTTGTTTTCTTTCCATTTGGACTAATTGACTGAATTTCAGGTATTTCTTCAGCCCACAGCATCTTATATTCTGGATCTGCCGATTTATTTTTTGCTGGAAGGTTCAGCCAAATTTGAAAGAGCTCAAGCGGGTTCCCTTTATCCTGGTGAACGAGCGGGAACATTTCCGTATGCTGACAGCCACGTCCGGTTGTCAGCCATTGCACATCGCCATTCCCATAGCGCCCCGAGGCTCCCATGGAATCAAAATGATCAACGAACCCTTCTAAAACCACTGTTACCGTTTCAAACCCACAATGTGGATGCGCAGGGAATCCTGGTACTGTTTTTCCATGATACATGCGAAAGCCGTCACGCAACGTAAAATCTTCACCTAGGTTCCTGCCTTCTAAGGAGGTACTTGGTCCCTGCTTTTCATTTCCCGGTGGATAAGCATCTTTATGATACATCGTTGCGAGGAACGGATCCTCTGTTTGCCAGGGAAAGCCCAGCCTTTGTATGGTTAAAACTTTTTTGGCTGACATAATTCTCCGCCATTAATTTCGTAAAAGTATTACTCCATAACATGCTGTTTCATGGAGTTTAATTCAGAAGAAAGCTCCATAAACCATTCCTTATCCCCTGTTGCTAATGCCAGGTCAATTAAGAATTGAATTTGCGTCTTATTGCTCACATTAGAAACAGGAAGTGCTTTAACCTGTTTACTTAAAAAGGGAATTGTTTTGCCTATCTTTTTATTATTATCACTTGTTACGACAGTCACCTTTACTGCCCCGTCCGGAATATCTGGTAACAGTGAATCAACGTACCCAATGATTAATTCACCATCCAGTGATTCTCCCTTGATCCAGTCACCCGGTTTTAAAAACATACCATATCACCTTCATCTATCTGTAATTTTTTTTATTACATTTTCAATAAAAAAGTTTGCAGCCATACTATTCGGTTATAGCCGCTCTCTAACAAGTTCAACAACCTCTTTAATTGTATAATCCCTTAAATATTCACCCATATGCACTTCAGCGCCTAGGAAAATGCTGCAGAGTACTCTTTGCATGTTCGCGCCTACAATGCATTGTTCATTTGATTCAGGACATTTAGGCTTTAGTGCACCTTCTGAGGTAATTTTATATATATCCCAAAGATTTACTTCACTAAGATCTAGCGCAAAAAGAAATCCGCCGCCAGTTCCCTCTTTCGATTTAATGAATCCATGTTTTTTTAACAAACTTAACACTTTTCGAATACGAACCGGATGTACTCCGGCACTTTCGGAAATAGCATCACTCGTTGACATTCGGTCCGGCTGAAGCGCAAGATAAGTTAAACTATGAATGGCAAGGGTATAATCACTATTCATGGCTTCCTCCTTAAAACACTTTCATGTATTGTCTGCATCTTTATGAAATATTAATCAACGCACTGTAATACTAAACATTACAGATTAACTAGTCAAGCATTTAGCTCGCTCATACATTCCATTGTTTTTTGACTTGTTCTTCTGCTAAGCGTTTAATTTTTTTCCAATTTGTATCTTTTTCCACAATTACATTGGTATGATAATTTCGATCTTTATAATGAACTGTTACAAATACTTCAATCATTTCTTACTTCCTCCTTTTAAAAAACATATTAATTAGCGAGTCTTTGTAATTCTGTATTCAAAAATGTTCGAAGCTTACGGGGCAGAAAGCTGCGAATTTCGTCCTCGTTATACCCTACTTGTAATCGTTTTTCATCTAGGATAATAGGCCGGCGCAACATTTTTGGGTTCTCAATGATTAATTGATAAAATTCATTAAGCGGCAAAGATTCAAGATTTACATTTAATTCCTGGAAAGCCTTTGAGTTTGTCGAAATAATTTCGCTCGTCCCCTCTTCTGTTAAACGGAGAATCGATTTAATCTCATCGACAGTAAGCGAATTAGATAAAATGTTTCGTTCAATATAATCAACCTGATGCTCTTCAAGCCAAGCTTTTGCTTTTCGGCAAGATCCACAGCTTGGTGTCGTATATAGAGTTACCATATTTTAACCACTCCTTAAAATATTTTGGCAAACATGCGTCACAAAATCTATTTCCGTATTGAATATATACCCGAAAATTAAGTGATAAAACCTGTTGTTTCAATTGTAATAAAAAAGCTTACAGTTTCTATACTGTAAATTTAAACGTTACAGTTGATAATGTCAACTGTAAAATTATATTTTACAGTAAAAAATTTCTACAAAGTATAAAAAAGCAGGTATCTGAACTCTTACCAGCCCAGTCCCTGCTTTTCTTTCATCACACTTTAAGAATCAAAATTTAAAGCTTCCGCCCTATTTAATAAAAAGTCTGCCGGGTCTTTCCCATACAAATACAACCGATGCATCGGTCTTGTCATCGACACATATAACAATTTGATATCCAGGTCTACCTGTGAATATGGTTCTTCCAGGCATACAATTAATACGGAATCAAACTCCAATCCTTTAGATAAATAAGAAGGTAAAATCACAATATGTCCCTTCTTCATTTCTTCTCTTTCCTCTAATAACTGAATCGGAAGCTGACTATTTTTAAAGAGCTGTTGGATTCTTTGACACTCTCGATCGGTACGTCCAATAATCGCAATAGAGTGAAGCTCTTCCTCTTTTAGTGAGGCAATATCTTGTTCGAGCTGCAGCCTTATCTCGACTGGATTCGTTAGGTCAATCGTTTTATACAATGGTTTTTGGCCATGCCGTATGACAGGTTCGACCTTCGGCAAATCTTGGTCGATCAATTTTAGTATATCATTGGCCAAATTCATAATTTCAACGGTTGTTCGGTAGCTTTTTTGTAAAGCTTGATAGTTCGCATTCGGGAAGATATTCTTCAAAACAGGTGTCCAGCTATTCATTCCCCGATAGGAATGGATTCCTTGAGCCAGGTCCCCAACAATGGTAAACAGGTCTGTTTCAAAGCCTTCTTTTAATGCAGCAAATTGAAAATAGCTGTAATCCTGCGCTTCATCAATGAAAATACTGCGCATCTTATATTTTTCATCGATTCCTTCCAATTTTGCCTTTATATAAAAGATCGGAGCTAAATCTTCAAGTTCGTAGGCTCCTCGATCAAAGATCCTCTGACAATATTTACTTAGCAGCTGGCATTCTTGTTCTGTAAGCGTAGTGGAATACTTGTTGATGAGTTCCGGAGAAGACATTAGTTCCTTATACAAAGTAAAAATATCTTTCGTGGCAAACGCTTCCATATATTTTTTGACCGCAACCTTCGACTCTTGCTCCACCCTTTTTATCCTCTGTTCTTTCTTATCCATCAAGTTAATCACTTTTTGTTGTCTTATTTCCGGTTCCAGTTTCCGGCTATAAACAAACTTCTCAAGTGTTTCTTCATATTTCTTGTTAAGGTTTGAAAGCATGATGGATTTCTTCTTTTTTAAATCACTTTCTAATAATGTTTTTATTTTTCCAATCCGTTTATAGATTGGTAAATACGTATATTCTTTTAAAAATAGTGTTTTGAGCTTTTTGCCCTTCATCAGAACGGATTTTTCAACGATAAAATCCTCGCTTGGGGCAAGATTTATTTCCAATTCATTCACATAATTTTGGATTAATTCCTTAAATTCGAGCGAACCCTTTAAGCTTGAAACCCATTTGATTGACTTATTTTTTCCGGTATCTTCAAGGAGCTTCATCAGCTTGGAATTAGGAGAAAATAGTTTTATTTTCTGGCCCAAACAGCTTCTCATAAAATCAATATAGGTAGTTTGATTAATCTTATTTACCCCTAGTTCCGGCAGGACAGCCGATATATAATCAATAAACAGTCGGTTTGGTGCGAGAATCATTAATTTTTCTGGAGGAAATTGATAACCTAAGGAATAGAGAAAGTAGGATATTCTATGGAGTGCGATTGTTGTTTTCCCGCTTCCGGCGGCCCCTTGCACGATAATCGGGTGTTTCAATGAAGCCCTGATCACTTCATTTTGCTCATTTTGAATGGTCGCCACGATTTCGGTTAATCGATTGTCTGCTTTGCCTGTCAAGGATTTCTGTAATAGTTCATCATGTGTCGTTAAATCGATGTCTCTGATGTCTTTTAATAATCCATTGATGATTTCATACTGTCTTTTTAATGCCAGATAACCCGTTTGTGTCTCCCCATAAGCTTCATAAGACACTTCACCCAGCCGTCCGTCGTAGTAGACATTGGCAATCGGCGATCTCCAATCGACGATTATTGGCTGCTGTGTCACTCGGTCAAACAAGGAAACCTTGCCTATGTACAACGATTCTTCCTTTTTCGTACTATCGCTTGTAAAATCAATCCTTGAAAAATAAGGTTTGCCAATCACGCTTTCTAACCTTTTGAGTTCACTTTCCGCTAATTCAAGAAAACTCGCATTTGCGAGGAGATCCGTATAGCTCGTACTGCTATCCTTAGAATTAAGCTCGGCAAATGATTGTTTCATATTTTCAACGAAAAATTCCTTATTCCCCTTCGAAATGTCTAAAACAGTTCGGATATATTCCTTCGTAAACTCTAAACGCTCTACTTCTGCTTGATAGTCTTTATGGTCACGGACAGACACTTGATCCTTAGCACTCATCCTATTCACTCCTCACCTCTCAATTCAATTTTCGAAGCATGGGATAATTAAGATTAAACAAAACTTTTATCCTAGTCAAGTTTAAAGGCCTTGGCCAAGCCTCTCTTGTTGAACCACGAGAACCGTCCCATTGGAGTTAGCGTATGTTATTAATGTAAGCTAATTCAAAAAAATGAAGGAGGAAACATATATGGGGAAAAGAAATGGCCATGATTTTGATGGTCACTGTGTGTGTGAGGTAGTTCGGACAATAAAGGACATACAGGATAATGCTGTTAGTCCTATAGAATGTGAGGAGTGTACCAGTTGTTTTAATGAGCCGCTTGGTTCATTAGTTTCACCAACAGAAGAGGAACCGGTCGACACTCGTGTTTTCGTTTTATCAAATGCGGATGGTTCGCCGTTTCACGCATTCTTTAGTGGTCAAAACGAAGCATGTGTATCCATCTTCTTCCGTGTTGAGGAAGTATTTGATAACTGCTGTGCTACCCTTCGAGTATTGATCCCTGGCAATTGCCAAAACGGCGGGTTTTGTCCTGTCCAGCTTGTGTCCAAAGGATGCTGTATTGATCTTAGAAGAGTCTGCCAAGTAGATCGATTCATGGCAAGCAACGACTGTATTACAGTCGATTTAAAATGCTTCTGCGCTGTTCAATGTATTGCCGATGTATTTTTAGGAATTTGTGACTAACATTAAACTATTAGAAATTTGCCTCTGCATTTAGTCTGCACTTCTATACCCTCTCATTAAAAGGTGCGCCATTTTTGGCACACCTTTACTCAAGACCTACATCATTCACATCCTCACTTACATAAATTTCATTTTAGTAAAAAACTCCTAGTAAAACGAGTATTTGGTCGCGTTTTGATTCGGACAAGGCCTGAATATACTCTAATTGATTCTAAAAATTTCCAAAGTGGAATTTCTACCACTTATTGGTTTTAGAACAGGAGGTAATAAATGATTGTATTTGAACGGGTAAATAAGTTTTATGGGGATTTTCACGTCTTAAAAGATATTAATCTCACCATCCATCAAGGTGAAGTTGTTGTCGTCATTGGTCCTTCCGGTTCCGGCAAAAGTACCTTGCTGCGTTGTATCAATCATTTGGAATCCATCTCGGACGGGACACTCACCGTAAATGGGATATCTGTTGGAGATAAAAAAACAGATATCAATCAGCTGAGGCGTAATATCGGCATGGTTTTTCAGCATTTTTATTTATATCCCCACAAAACGGTACTTGAAAATATTACTCTAGCTCCTAAAAAAGTATTGGGCCAAACGGAAATGGAAGCTAAGGACACAGCCAAACATTATCTTGATAAGGTCGGGATTTTAGATAAGGCTGAAGCCTATCCTTCCCAGCTTTCCGGCGGCCAGCAGCAGCGTGTAGCCATAGCCCGCGGCCTCGCCATGAAACCGCAAATCATGCTTTTCGATGAACCTACCTCTGCACTGGACCCGGAAATGATCGGTGAAGTTCTGGATGTGATGAAAACCCTCGCAAAGGAAGGCATGACGATGGTCGTCGTCACCCATGAAATGGGCTTTGCCCGCGAAGTTGCCGACCGAATCGTCTTTATGGATGAGGGGCGAATATTGGAAGAAGCAATTCCGGCTGAATTTTATAAGAATCCCCGTGAAGAACGGGCTCGCCTATTTCTCAGCCGTATTTTAAATCATTAATGGGAGGGAAATGAATTGTTCAAAACAAAACATATCGTAAAATTGGTGCTGGTAACCATCGTGGCTGCCCTTTTTCTTGCAGGCTGCGGGAAGGAAAAGGCCACTACTGGTTCCAGCAAGGATGTGCTTGCAAAGATCAAGGAAGATAAAAAAATTGTGTTTGGCGTTAAATATGACACGCGTTTGTTTGGATTGAAAAATCCTAAGACTGGTGAGGTCGAAGGATTTGACATTGATCTGTCTAAAGCACTTGCAGAAGAAATGTTTGGCAAGGATGTAAAGCCGGAGTACGTTGAAGTTACTTCGAAAACGAGGGTAGGCCTCCTGAATAACGGCAAGGTCGATGCGGTCGTTGCAACTATGACCATTACGGATGAACGTAAAAAAGAAGTAGACTTCACAGATGTCTATTTTGACGCCGGACAGTCCTTGCTTGTAAAAAAAGGAAGCAAGATTCAAGGATTGCAAGACTTGAAAAAAGGCACGACGGTGCTGGCGGTAAAAGGCTCAACCTCTGCGATCAATATTCGTGAGAAAGCGCCTGAAACCACTGTCCTCGAATACGAAAACTATGCTGAAGCTTTCACCGCCTTAAAGGCAGGTAAAGGTGATGCCCTGACTACAGATGATTCCATCCTTTATGGTATGGCCGAAGAAGATCCGTCCTTTGAACTAGTTGGAGGTACTTTCACCAAGGAGCCTTACGGGATCGCCGTTAAAAAAGGCAACCAAGAGCTTGTCGATGCATTGAATAAAGCATTAAAAAGCCTGAAGGACTCTGGAAAGTACGATGAAATTAAGAATAAATGGATTAAAAATTAAGGCATTTAGATAACATTTTTTGATTCGCCGATATAAATTAAAATTCGCCGATAAACCTTCAAAATTCGCCGTTAAATTAATTTGGCGCATCAATAAAGGCTAATTTTAAAGTGAAAATGCTAATTAAAGAGATTCCACGCTGTAAAAAAACTATCTTCTTTACGAAAACAGCCAAAATTACCCGGTTTCTCGTCTGGATAGGGAGTCGTCTGTCTAAAACAGACCTTCCCTTCCCGATTTATGAGGAGGAGATCGATTGCTGGATTTCACGATACTAACGAATCATCTGGATTCCTTTTTGGAAGGCTTAAAAATTACGCTTATTTCTAGTTTAATAGCTTTATTGTGCAGCTTTATTTTAGGTACCCTTCTGGCCATCATGAGAATTGCCCCCATTAAACCTCTTAACTGGCTGGGGACGGCTTATATTGAATTTATCCGTAATATTCCTGTACTGGTTATCGTGTTTTTCACCTATTTAGCAGGAAACTTTGGCGGAATGATAGCAGGAACCATCGGCTTAACCATCTACACTGCCGCTTTCATCGCCGAAGCCATCCGGGCAGGAATTCTGTCCGTACCAAAGGGACAAATGGAAGCTGCCCGCTCGACAGGCTTAAGTTACGGACAGGCCATGAGATGGATTATACTCCCCCAGGCTATCAAAATCGTAATCCCTCCCCTTGGCAACCAATTTATAAATTTAGTAAAAAATTCATCGTTGTTAGCTGTTGTCGCAGGCGGCGATTTAATGTACCAGGGGGATCTAATATCAGCAAAAACATACGTCACTTTTGATACTTATATTTTTGTAGCCATATTTTATTTAGTTTTAACCATCCCTTTAAGTCTTGGCGTCAGAGTTTTAGAAAAACGCCTGGCTAGAAGTAATTAAGGAGGTTAAGTGATGGATTTTCTAGCACCTTTCATGGAAGTCTACACATTCGACAATTTTAAATTTTTGCTAGAGGGTTTTGGAGTCACCTTGAAGGTCGCTGCCATCTCCATTGTGCTCAGCTTCCTTATAGGCGGTCTTATTGGCACGCTTAGGTATATGCAGATTCCCGTCATTACTCCTTTACTTGCTGTGATAGTCGAGACGATTCGCAACCTTCCTTTGCTGCTCATCATCTTCTTCACCTATTTTGCCTTGCCTGAAATCGGAATTGAAATGGAAATTACCACAGCGGCGATTGCCGCCTTGACAGTCTTTGAATCAGCCATGCTGTCAGAAATCATCCGAAGCGGATTGAATTCCATCGAAAGAGGCCAAATTGAAGCAGGACGTGCTTCAGGGCTAAGCTACCTCCAGACATTACGTTACATCATTTTGCCACAAGCTCTGAAAAGAATGGTCCCTCCGATTGTCAGCCAATTTATTTCACTGCTTAAAGATACATCGTTAGCCGTCGTCATAGCCTTGCCGGATTTATTGCATAACGGACAAATCATTTACGCCCAAAAGGGATCCTATGTTATACCTGTATTTCTTCTGGTGGCATTCATGTACTTTATCGTAAATTATGCCTTGTCTCTTGTTGCGAGAAGGTTAGAATTAAGACAAACTTGACTTCTCCCCATGGATAAATTCAGGGGATTCTTTTTAAACCTTCATCAAAGCTGCCTATCTGCCGGAGCTTCCAGGTCTTACGGCTTTTCCAGTTCATTACGACATGTAGCGAATACCACATACCGCAGCCCAATCATAGGCACTACGCCACTGTCCTTTTTGCCCCATTGTGCGGGACAATGGGAGCTAAAAGAACTCGGCGATACTTTGTATCTTCCAATTTAGGCAGTTCACGATTTTTCGTGAACTGAATATTAACAGACTTGTCCAAAATATTAATGGCACCTACTACATCCCGATGTCCTTTCGCACCACACTTACAGTGGAAGTTTCGATTCCATTGTTTACGGAATTCTCCACATGAAGGGCATGTGCCGGAAGTATATGATTCTTCCACAAGTTCTACGCTGACTCCTCGAAGTTTTAATTTGTATTTTATTTTTTCAATTAATTGCCCAAAACTCCAATTTGACAATTGTTGACGAATTTCTTTACGGGTTTTCTTTTTCTTCTTCATATTCTTTTGAACACCGTCTGGTGTTCCGATATAGAGTATTTTAATGTGATGATCCACACACCAATTGGTGACCATTTTCGAAATCGTATGCAATAGGTACTCGATTCTCCGTTCCATTTTTTCTAAAAAACGGCGTTTACGAAAAATGAGTTTTTGCCTCTTATTCGAACCTGTTTTTTTCCGGCTAATGAGCTTCTGAAGCTCTTTCAATTTTTTGTTTCTGTAGCACTGTAATGAGCGAAGTTCTCTTCCCGTGACAATGAAGTGGCTTTTTCCGTCACTTAAAACAGCCGCATGGATGAGCCCTAAATCGCAGCCGGCTTCCTTTGTACCCTGAACTTGCTTTTGTTTTGGTACTTCCACAGCTACATGCATCCAGTATTGATCTTTGTGCCAAACAATTTCAGCACTTTTTATGGTATGGAAATCAATGTGCTTCGGTTGAGGGATAACTAGGGGGAGTTGTTGTTTTCCATTGCTAATATGCAGCTTTTTATCCTTGCATGTAATAGCTGCTTTTTTATATTTGACGGAAAAGAATTTTTTGTGTTTCCAGGGGTAACGCCATTGTTTGACACCTTTAGCGCGCAGTTTTCTCGTTCTTTTACACGTTTCTTCATGTAACTCAATGATAGCTTGAATCGTTTGCGCGTGTAATTTATGGGAGGTGGCATTGTACCATTTCTTTTTTTCTGATGCACTTGTCCAAATCTTATAAACATCATATAGCCACCAATGGAGATCTAAGCAATCATTCCATAGATTCGCAGCTTCCATACGCAGAGTATCGACTAATCTTCTCTCCTCACCGGTTAAACGAAGTGGAAATTTCCGTACGATGATATCGCCTTTAGACGCTTTTTTCTTTTGTTCTTTCATATTATTTTTACAGGGTTCCATTTCTCATTTCACTTCCCTTTTAGAACATATGTTCTATTTTTATTATACCATTAATGAATGATAGTTGGAAGCGAAAATAGAAAAGTATGGCTTATATCGCCATTTTATGAAGAAAAGGGTTTTACACCACTTTTTGATAACAAGTCCGGCTCCTACAAAGGGCTGGACTTTTTCGTTTAATACTCCGCAAAAAATAAATAATGCTTTGCAATTTATACTAATATAAATCTAATAACATAACCGCAGAAAGGATGAGAAAAATGATTATTCGCGAACGGGAACATAGCTTTATCATGATCACCCAGCATGACCATGCCAAAATATCAGGGGTAATTGCGCAAAATTGGAAGGATTCTTATTTTAATGGCGTGGAAAGAAAAGATGAAGTGGTTCTCGGGATTTATGAACATGATCGAGGCTGGATCGAACCAGATACCGCTCCTTTATGGAATATCAACAAGCAAAAACCGCACTCCTTTACAGATTTCCCCCTTGATTTAAAGGTTGCCTATTATAAAAAAGGGATTGATGAAGTTGAAAAAATGAGCAAGTATGCCAGTCTTCTTTGCAGTTTACATTATGTCTCTTTTCTTCAATATGAAGAGGATCCCATCGGAGCAAAATTTGTAGAGGACGAAATCACCAGGCAGCTGCACCAATTAAAAGCGTGTGGGATATTAGGAAAAATGAGTAAGGAAAAACAGTTACAGTATCATCTCAACATCTTAAAATTCTGCGATAACCTCTCACTATATATTTGCCTAAACGAACCAGGAGCTATAAAAGAAGGAGAACATCCTTTTTATAAAAACGGCATCTCCCCTTCTTTCTCTTTTGCCAAAAATAAGCCAATCCAGGTCAAATGGTCTGATCAAGAAACGGTCTCGCTCTCAGTGTCACCTTTAGAAAAAGAAATACAGGTGCAATTACTGTATAAGGAAGTTAAAAAAGAAGATATCATCGCGAACGGGCTGCTATCAGCTTATTCAAAATCCCCCTTTTTCCATCAAAATGTGGCGTTGGCAGCTGGTGTCAATTAAGAAATGCCCCATTGGTTTTGTTGAGTTATCGCATACTCCGCCTTTTGATGTCTCGAAACATATTTATTATCGGTAACCCAGAAACGCCAAGGATAGTCCCTTGCTTCGCCAGAGTTATCAATTCCAATCCGTTTCCCCACGGATATGCTTTCCGGACGGAATCCTGCTGCTACAAATAATGGAGGTCGAGTCAGTTGGTGTCCATAGTCCACCATGGTAATTCCCAATGATTTGGTCAGTTTTCCGGGACCGTCCGTCAGTTTTGTCACATTTTCTATCCCTCTCCTGGTTTTCATCAGCCCGATGCCGTATACAGGTTCCAGGGCGCGTATCAAAACCGCTTCAGGATTTTCTTCCCCTCCGCTGACTACATTGAAAAGGCAATGTGTATGCATTAAATAAGTATAAGCATGGCCGGAACGATGAAACATGACCTCCGTTCTTGCCGTCCGTCTGTTATTAAAGCTGTGTGCAGCTCTGTCACCAGGACCAATGTAGGCTTCTGATTCTACAATATATCCTGCGGCTATCCCCTCATCCGTTTCTTTCACAAGGAGGCTTCCGAGCAATGCCTTTGCCAATTCAAGTGTAGGCTGTTCAAAAAACGACTGTGGTAATGGAACAAGTTCTTTAACCAAATCTCCCAAATGGATACCTCCAATAAAATGATTGAACAAAGAGAAAAAAATCGTATGGTATGAATTTACCATTTTATTATTAAATTTCAATTTCTTAGTCGATTGTCAAAAAAATTGTTATAATATAGCAGATATAGAAGATGTTCGATGAACCTTATCGATTCCTGCAGAAAAAGGAGAAAAGCAATGATCTGGTTAATTATTTCGACACTATTACTTGCTGCATCAGCCGCCTGGTTAGGTTATACCGTAAAAAAAGAAAAGGCTAAACAAAAAGAATTGCGAAGCAGCCATTTCGAAGAGCTTGCTGCTATGAAGGAAATACAGAAAGCTTCTATGGAAACAGCAGCAGCCACCTATGATGAGAAAGTATTCCTTTTGTCTGAGTCCTATCAACGTGAACTAGAAAAGCTGATGATTGAAAATGAAGAAATCCGAAAAAATTATCGAAACCCTGGGGAAATCAAAACCCATCAAATACTAGAAAATTTTAAAAATGATTTAATTCGAAAAAGAATTATTCCGCCAGATGAAATGATTATCATGCCGAATATTTTTATCCCGGAAGGAAACGGAAGTACTAGCCAGATTGATCATCTTGTCCTTTTATCAACAGGTATCTATTTAATAGAGACCAAACACTGGAAAGGCCATATTGTCATGGGATTAGATAGAATGGGCAGCCACAAGTTTTCTTTCTTAACCGATTTAGTAGACCGTGATAAAGAGGAAACACTTATCTTTACTAAAGGTGATTCGGGAGAATTAACCGTAAAAACATTAGATAACCCCATTTGCCAGATTCAACAAAAAGCGGTTCTCCTATCCAATTATTTACAAAGTCAAGATATTAAAACATGGATCAACACTTTGGTGTTTTTTAATCACGATGAAAAAGAAGTTCACGATTGGTCAGATAACAGCATCGTTAAACGGATTTCGAATCAAGACCAATTACAACAGTATTTTATTCATGAACTCACATCCCGAGATAGAATTTACGGAGCTTTTCAGCTAAAAAATATCAAGCAAATTATTGATAACGCCAATTATCTTTAACTTTTACCAACTAATGTCTGGTCATAAAACTTGTTTTAAAGAATATCTATGTTAATAGGAAACGTAAGTCTTAACTTTTACATGGAGAAGCCAGAGGAATGAAACTCACTTAGGTCAGGAGGGGAGCTAGGATAAGCCTTGAGGTTATGATCCAGTTGCTTACACTTATAGTGATGATCATTGGGCTGGCTGTAAAAGACAACAATTAAGACTAGACACCGCAAAAAACGAACCCACCAAATGGTGAGTTCGTTTTTTGTTTTTAATCACTTAAGAAAATAACATATGAGATGAAAAAATGACTGTTGTTACTGTCACCATACTAAATACTGTAGATAATAAAACCGTTTGTGCTGCATATTCAGGATGATTTCCATATTCCAGTGCAAACAGCGAACTATTTCTTGATGTTGGAAAAGAGCTCGCAATCAATAAGGACTGTGCGGTAGTCCCCTCCAGTTTTAACGTTAAAATAATGATGAATGCAATACAAGGTGACAGGATAAGCCGTCCAATTAGGCTAAGAACCAAAGGCATCGAAAAACTTTTTATTTTTAGGAAAGCACTTTGTGCCCCAAGTGTAATGAGTGCGATTGCTAAAAAAGCGTTTGAAGTATTTTTAATAGGAGTCCAAATGTATTCTGGAATTCTTATTGAAACAGTCTTGAGAAAAACTCCGAACAAAAAAGCGTAGAAGACAGGATTTTTAAAAAATGCCTTTATCGCATGAAAATTTGCCTTATCAACCGAAACAGAATTAAATAATCCATATGTATACGTTAGTAGATTTTGAAAAATCAAGACCACAACTTGTATCGATAATCCAAGAGGATTTTGATGAAAAACAACTTGACTGACAGGTAATCCAAAGTTTCCCGAATTGCTAAGGACTACACTGTTTTTAAAGGTAGCTGAAAGGCTGCTCTCTAATTTCACTATTTTTGATATACCGGTGCTGGCGATCATTAAACAAAGACTTTGAATGATAAGAAAACTAAGAATATCCAGGAGTGTATCTCCTTTAATTTTACTCTGATATACATTGGAAAAACTCACAGCAGGCATAAGTAAATAGGAATTTAATTTAGATAAGGTATTCATGTCAAATTTAAATTTTCTATGAAGGAAAGCTCCTGTTCCAATAAGAGCAAATATAGGTAAAATAACATTCAATGTAATATGAAATAAAATGCCCATAAAATCATCCTCTCCACTTTAAGAATAACAAGGTTCAAATATTTGGATAAAGATGCCATAGTCATTGTTATATTTTATTGTTATTGCTATGTCATACTGTCCACAGGTTTCTCCGCAAATCTGTTTGATGCCGCAAAGCGGCAGGCTAAAGTATTTTCCTGTTTGCGGTTCGCTGACTGTTATTCTCCCAGCCTGGATATGAATTTTTGCCTTATGGATGAAGCTCGTAAAACTAAAACCTGCAGTCCCTTCGATTTCATCTTCTAGAATGGCATCGAAATCTTTCCCTTCATGCTTCATTAAAAAAGAAATCAGTTTCTTTGAGTTGCTTTCCAAATACTCTCCCCCCTCTTCCATTTCATTTTAAAATTAATACCCGAACAGTTGAAATACCAATAAATTATCGATATCTATTCCAAAAAGGAATGACAGCATTTCCAGATTTACTCAAAGAAAAAAAGCCTGAGCATTTGCCCACACTTTCTTAAAAAGTAGATTTAAAATCCAATTTTTTTATGAACTCAACAAACTCTTTCACTATTTTGTTCTCAAGAGATTTCTTATGATAGAACATCCATGTTCTTCTTACAATAGGATTTCCTTTTTTATCCATTAGAATGATCAGATGAAGGTTTTGATGATCCTGGACAAGAACACTGGGAAGTATCCCATATCCCAAACCGTTCACTACCATTTCTTTGCAGGTATCGGCTTTATCCACTTCCATTCCTATAAAAGGTGTCTGTGAAAATTGTCCGCTCCACCAATTATCAATCGTTGTTTTTAGTAAAGCATCTGTTTCATATTCAATCCTCGGTAGTGAAGGCAGGTCACGAAGTTCAATTTTTTCTAAAGATGCGATACAGAGATTTTCTTCAAAGAGTAGAATTTTTGAATCTGACCATTGATAGTCACCACGGACCATCCCAATATGAACATCCCCATTATAAACAAGATTAAACACTTCCCTGCTCCATCCCGTTGAAACTTTGTAATTTACTTTTGGAAACTGTTCACAAAAAAGCCTTAAAAGGTGTGGAAGCTTATGTCTTGTTATGTAATTAGAAACTCCTAATCGTAAGGTTCCGCTTACCTCTTCTCCCATATTAGATACTGTGTCTTTTATCTGATGAAGACGATTCAGCATTTCATCCGCACATTTAGCTAAATATTCTCCATGGGGTGTAAAATGAACACCTTTTGTTCCCCTTTTGACAATTTCTGTTTGATATTCCTTCTCTATTTGTTGAATTTTTTTCGTTAAAGATGGTTGGGATATATATAAACTCTCAGCCGTTTTCGTGATATTCTTTTTTTCGTATAGCACCTTTAAGATTATCCAGTCCTGCTCATCCATTTGTTTTGTCCCCTAATCAGTAAATTACTATTAGATTATCATATAATTAATATGAATAAGGATTAAAAGCCCAAATTGTTAATTGGAAATAGATTTATGTTTTACGTACCAAAATAGCTTGTTATAATGGTGTCTATGATATACATAGGAGGATGCCGCAATGACGACATTTGAAAAGTTAAAGCCCATTATCTCAGATCAACTGGGAGTCAATATGGAGGAAATCAAACTGGAATCATCATTCAAAGATGATTTCGTAGCTGATTCGCTTGATATGGTGGATCTGACAATGGAAATTGAAGATGAATTCGCGATCGAAATTAGTGACAAAGTTGCGAAGACGCTTCAAACGGTTGGAGATGTCGTAAACTTTATTAACAACCGCAAATAAACAGAGACCAAAATAAATAAAAAAAAGTTATGAAAGGCGTAATACCTTTCTCTTTTTTTTGCATAAAATAATATAAAATATAAAAACTATTAAATTATTTAATTAAAAATTTTGGACAACCTCTTTTTCAACTTCTACTATAAATTTACCATTTTGGAGGTGTTAGATTGGACCAGGAATGCAATCTCCCTTATGAAGACACCATTTTCTGTATACACTGTGGACTTCCCATTGACTTTGGTGAACCTTATTTCATCTATGTAGAAAAGGATATAAAAGGTCATAAGGTTTATTGCTGCGATGAATGCGCTTAATGCAAATTCTTTACCTTAATAAAGTGACGTTTTGTCACTTTTTTTATTTGAGGCTAGAAATGGACAAAATATATTGAAGGGTATTTTTTTGAAAATGAGGGAATGAATTTGAAAGAAAAACAATTAGCTGGCGAAGAGGCTGTTCACTACATCAAAGATGGAATGACCGTAGGATTGGGTACCGGGTCCACTGTTTATTACAGTTTGAAGAAGTTGGGAGAATTAGTAAAGAATGGGTTAAAAATCAAGGGTGTCTCTACCTCCAAATCAACAACAGCATTGTGTGAACAGCTAGGAATTCCCTTGATATCGATTAATGAGGTCAACAGAATTGATGTAACTATCGATGGAGTAGATGAAGTAGACCACAAATTTAATGGAATTAAGGGCGGCGGTGGAGCACTGCTGTTTGAAAAAGTGGTAGCTTCTATTTCCGATCAAGTTATTTGGGTTGCTGATTCAAGTAAGGTATCACGCAGTATCGGACATTTTCCTTTGCCTGTAGAAATCGTTCCCTTTGGCTATGTTCATGTACTAAGAACGTTGGAAAGTCATCAACTTCAACCCCAACTAAGGATGAAACAAAATGAAATCTACAAAACGGATAGCGGGAATTACATTGTCGATCTGCACTTGAAGGAAATCGAAAATGTGGACCAATTAAGTTCATTTTTAAAAAATATGACTGGTGTTGTGGAACACGGTTTGTTTTTAAATGTTGTTGATACATTAATTGTCGGTGATCATGATCGTGTGAACATAACTAGTGTCAAATAGAAGTTTCCTTATCCAACTTCAAAGAGTTTTGAAATATTTGAAACTCCTTTGTATTTTAAACGTATACTAATAAAATCTATTTTTTAAAAACATTTGGAGTTGGTTATGTTGGAAACAACTGATTTTCTAAAGTCTGAATTAAAAAAGATTGAGGTTTGGGAGAACGAGCAAAAGGATTTATGGTTTTGGGAGAAAATTGGCCGTCTGCCCTTTAAACTGCTGGATAAAATTACGCCAAAATTCATCCAAGAAAAGATTGGATTGGCGATTGATGAATTAGGAAATTACATACAAACGGGAGGACAATATTTACTTAAGGAAGAAAGCATACTTAAGAAGTTTTCCCCGAAGGAACCCCTACCTGGGCATGAACTGCTGCGAATAGAGGACCTGAATCAAGTTCCGCTCGGTAAGATGGATGAGGTTGCAGATCAAATCAAAAATTCACGAACAAAATTTGCAACCATTCAGGGAGCAACAACAGGGATTGGCGGGCTGTTTACATTGGCGATTGATGTCCCTGTCCTTCTAGGATTATCCCTTAAAGTATTGCAAGAAATGGCCATTTGTTACGGATTTGATCCTAAGGAAAAGTCGGAAAGGATATTTATAGTAAAATGTTTGCAATTTTCGTCCTCTGATATTGTCGGGAAAAAGGCTATTTTAGAGGAGCTTTCTTCGTTTCAGCAAGAGAACCGGAACAATCAAATGATTTCACAATTACAGGGATGGCGTGAAGTTGTAACTACGTATCGAGATAATTTTGGCTGGAAGAAGCTCTTTCAAATGATTCCGATTGCCGGGATGATATTTGGGGCATTTATTAATCGCTCGTCCATTGGAGATGTCGCCGAGGCTGGTCAGATGTTATTCCGAAAGAGAAGAATATTGGAACGAATTAACCAATTAGAAAAAGCCAGATGATAAAAAAGGGTTCAAATCTATTCAAATAGATTTGAACCCTTTTGCTTCATTCGGAGTTTTCGTTTGAATCCTCCTGATAATGCTCGTTTAAATAGGAGTTCTCTCCAGTAGCAAAATTCACCGATAGTAAACTCATTTCCGGATCAAGTCCATATAGTCCTTTAAACTCTTTATCGACCATGTCCCCACTTTGAAATTGGGGTTCTTTCTCATTTTCCTTCATTTTGTTCACCTCATTTGTTTATTTTTTTTACTATTGTCTGCGTTTGTTTGAATAAAATTCTTCTAAAGCGAAAATTGGGGTTTTTTATAGCCATTTACAAAATCTTCTACGGTTTCGATCTCGTCCCAACTGATTTCTATACTCTTCTGTTATTCTCTGTTTAACTCCTTCAAAATCCTCCGTGTACCATGCTATTGTGATAATGTCCCTCCCTTATTTTTTCGTTCTCCGTAAGTAAGAAAATATGATTACAATTGCTGCAAAAGGGAGGAATAGCCAGAGCCAATTAAAGGCCGGGTTATTCTCTTCTTCATATGTGTCGTCATCAATACTGGTAAAATCCTCATTAGACGAGGCAGTTTCGACTACATCAGGCGCATCGGTATTCGGTTCCTCTTCATTAAAAGAGATGGTTTCAGAATATGAATCCTCTTGACCTGCCTCATCATCTGGTATTTGTACATCCATATCTTCTAAATCCGCAAGTGTATAAACGTTCCCTTCTTCATCTTGATATGTAGGTTCATCATCGTAGGTCTCGTTTAACAGTAATACAGTCGATCCGAAAAGAAGCGTTTTGGATAGCATATCTCCGGAAAAATACCGTGCAGCTTTAGGATATTTTGTCGTGAGCGAAGAATAGGATGGCGGATTTATTGTTGTATTCTTTGTACTGCTGCTTGGGCTCCGATTTGTCGGTGAAGAGACCGGAGCAGACATTTTCGGTTTGGAAACACTTGAACCGGAACTACTTGTACCGCCTGAACGTGTTTTTGCTTCTGTGAAGGTATTGCCAAGGATAAAACTCAAGGCAAAGACTGTAAGACCAGTAATTATTATTTTTTTCATTCATCTTCCCCCAGTTACCAATATTTACAACTTAATTAATACCTTATTTTAACATTTCATTAAATTAGTGGATATCTTTTATCATTTATTTTGGAAACAATTTTCATAAATGGATGAATGCTCTTGTTTTAAGAAGGAAAATTTCTATTTAGAAAGAAATAGATATTAAGACATATTAAAAAGGAGTGATTTTTCATTGGATCAAGCAATTCTTACATATCTTGCGGAAAACAGAGATAAGCATTTAGCGGAATTGAAGGAGTTTTTGGCGTTTCCTAGTATTAGCTCGCTTCCTGAACATAAGGATGATGTTCAAAAAGCAGCCAATTGGGTTGCGAAGTCACTTCAAGAAATCGGGATGGAAAAGGTGGAAGTCCACCATACGAAGGGTCACCCTGTTGTTTATGGTGAATGGTTAAAAGCTGAAGGAAAATCGACCGTTCTGATTTATGGCCACTACGATGTTCAGCCTGTAGACCCGCTCCATTTGTGGGACAGCCCGCCATTTGAGGCGGAAATTCGCGATGAGAAGCTATATGCGCGCGGGGCTAGCGATGACAAAGGCCAGGTGTTCATGCATCTCAAAGTATTGCAAGCTATATTGAAAACAACAGGAACCCTGCCAATCAATGTTAAATTCTTGATTGAGGGTGAAGAAGAAATCGGAAGCCCTAACCTTCCTCTATTTGTTGAGGAAAACAAGGAATTATTATCATCCGATGTGATTGTAATTTCTGATACAAGCATGATGGAACGCGGTAAACCAGCGATTTGCTATGGATTAAGAGGCCTTTGTGGGATACAAATTGATGTGAAAGGTCCAAAAAGCGACCTCCATTCCGGATTATACGGGGGCATGATTCAAAATCCTATTCATGCTTTAGTGGCGATAGTGAATTCATTCCACAACGAAAAAGGACAAATCACAGTGGAAGGCTTTTACGATAAAGTGGCCGATTTAACCGCTGCTGAAAAAGCCGCATATGAATCACTGGGGATTACCGACCAGTCCTTTATTGTTCAGACAGGTGTTCCTGAACTGTTCGGTGAAGAAGGCTATACCACCTTGGAAAGAAATTGGGTCCGGCCGACACTAGAAGTGAACGGCATTTATGGAGGCTTTCAAGGTGAAGGCATAAAAACCGTTCTCCCAGCGGAAGCACATGCCAAAATCACCTGCCGACTTGTACCAGATCAAGATCCGGATGAGATTGCCGAACTCCTGCAAAAGCATGTACAATCCCATACCCCACCGGGAGTAACAGTCAATGTTTCACTCTTTGATAAAGGCGCCGCATATGTTACACCTTTTGACCATCCGGCTATCCAAGCTGCCGGAAGAGCATATGAAAAAGTGTATAAAGTTCCAACCTCCTTTACACGTGGAGGCGGCTCGATTCCAATTGTGGCCGCATTCGATCAAATTTTAGAAAATCCAGTAGTTTTGATGGGATTTGGGCTGCCAGACGAAAACTTCCATGCACCAAATGAGCATTTCAATCTGGAAAATTTCGATAAAGGGATGGAAACACTATCTTTTTATTGGTATGAGCTTGAACAATCACTTTAAAAGACAAAAGGGCTGCTCCATAGGAGATAGCCCTTTTTGACTTTAGTTTGGCGAAGCTGCCTTCACGTTCTTGGGTTATTTTTCTGTTTTGTATGATTCGCTGATAAAGCGGTAGAATTCGCCGATAAACCTGTGAAATTCGCCTATATATCCAATAACTCCGCAAATTGATTGTAATAATACACTAAAATGATGATTTTTAAGAGACCTCAGCACGTCAAAAGCAACAATTTGCCCGAAATCAAACAAAAAGAGCCACCCCTAAGGCTGACCCTTCTGAAAAATTAAAAAGTTTGCGCTAAATCCTTTGCCCGAGCAATCGCATTTTCTTTAATTTCTAGTGCTTTATCAGGCTTTGCATTATGTCCTTCTACAAAAATTCCTTCAAGCGATGGAACGCCAAAGAATTGCATCATCACATTTAGATAACGGTGGCCCATTTCCATTTCAGCAGCTGGACCTTCAGAATAAAAACCGCCGCGAGCTTGGATATGCATCGCCTTTTTATCAGTCAATAAACCAACTGGACCTTGTTCTGTGTATTTAAAGGTTTTACCAGCAACAGCAACGGCATCAAGATACGCTTTCATAACTGGCGGGAATGAAAAATTCCAAAGCGGAGTTACAAATACATATTTATCGGCTGCAATAAATTGCTCCGATAATTCAGAGAGTCGGCCCACTTTTGCTTTCTCCTCTGAAGAGAGCTCCTCAAAGCCTTGCCCAGATCGTAGTTTCCCCCATCCGCTAAATACGTCAGCATCAATATGTGGAATATTTTCTTTAAAGAGGTCAATTTGCATAATTTCGTCAGTTGGATTTACTTCTTTATATGTCTCGATAAATGCGTTGCCCACTGCCATACTATAAGATTGTGTATGATCATGCGGATGAGCCGTAATGTATAATACTTTTGTCATTTCTGTCCAATCCCTTCATAATAAATATTGGTTGCTATAGCAACTATAAGACCTGCTCATTTTAACAAAAAAATAGTTGCATGCGCAACTATTTTGGCTCAATACATTTCTTTTCCACATTTTGTCTCATTTTTAACAATACTTGTTTCACAATTTGTTGTTCTTCCTTTGAAATTCCAGCACACACCGTACGGTTGAATTCTTCCGCCAACGGTTTGATGATTTCACCAATTTTTTTGCCTTTTTCAGTGAGAAATACATTAAACGAACGATTGTCATTTTCACTTATATGTCTGGTGATAAATCCTTTTTTTTCAAGATTGCATATCATACGGGTAATATTGGTTTTATCTTTTTCGAGCTTTTTAGCAATTTCAATTTGTGTCAGCCCGTCCTTTTCCCAGAGGAGCAGCAAAATTAAATTTTGTTCCGGCGCAATATTTAACGGCGCTAGCTTGGCTTTGATATAACTGGTTAGGGTCAGGTCTGTTTGATGAATCATAATACTTAAAAAATCATTAATTACAACTTTCATTTAAAAGCCCCTATCATCTTCCATATGACCGAATTATATTGAAATTAAACTAACCTGTCAATAATTGGAACACCATAAAAAACGCTCCTTACATCAAGTAAGAAACGTTTTAAAACTTACATTTTCCTCAGTTCTTCAAGAATCTCCTGGGCTTTGTACCCTACTTCAAAATCATATAGCTCTGCTTCCTGGCCATTTGCTGCTTTTACTAATTCGTCTATTAAGTGATTGGTTTTTGTTTCACCAAACGAAATGGCTTTAAGTTCTTCACCATTTTTTCCACCTTTTAATTCGCCCCAGTTTTCTAGTGAAAGAATCCCTTCTGAACCATACGCAGTAAAACCGATATGTTCTTTACCAGCTATTTGGCTTAAGCCTTCGATTAAAACTGGTGTCCCATCTTCAAGTTCTCCTGTTGCGATCACACCAGTCTCACATTTTTGGGGATCATCAGGCAATTCTAAGCGGGTTTGGATATTTTTGATACCGCCAAATAGCTTTAAAGTTTGCTGGATAAAATGGACACCGACCTCTAAAACAAATCCCCCTTGCTCTCTTTCCCCTACCCAGTCATTTTTTTGCCAGAAACGCGGCCATTCTGGAAAATGCATGGTGAGTTGTAAACGACGGAGCTTGCCAACGTAATTTTGGCCGATCAATTCTGCAAATTTAGTGGCTCCTTGTTCATAATTAAGCGGGAAGTTCATCGCATGGATGACACCGGCTTCTTTTGCAGCTTGAGCCATCTCTTTTGCTTCATCCAATGAGTTCGCTAAAGGCTTCTCACATAGGACGTGCTTTTTAGCTTTTAGGACATCCATCACAATGGGATGATGAAATTTCGGAGGTACCGCAACATAAATAAGGTCCACTCTTTGATTAGCAATTAAGCCTTGGTAGTCAGTATAAGTTTGAACTCCACCAAGCGCATTAGATGTTTCTCTAACTAGGGACTCTAACCGATCACAAACAGCTGTGATTTCAACGTCGGAATGTTCCTTGAATTTTTTTATTAAGCGTTGACCAATGGCTCCTAAACCAATAATTCCGATATGTAACATGAAAATTCCTCCCTTTTTATCCTACATTATACATTATTATCAAATAGAAAATGGACTCTCGTCAGTAATTGCTCTTTTTTAAATAGCAATTATTTGAATTCTATCGTACAAACATTTCTATCATTCTCAAATATCATAAATTAATAACCTCGGCACGATCAAAGGATGGCGAGGTTTTTAAATTAAAAAAATTGTAATCAGAATTTCAAGGAAATGTAACCTAAATATGGGATAATCACTATTTCAAGGGGGTTTTTATCTTTAATTCAACCTAGGTGGTGCAAAGTTTGGAACGGACGAGAAAGAAAAGAAAAAGAGTTAAATGGGGTAGAGTGTTTGGTGCCCTGCTTTTATTAGGGATCCTTGCAGCCGGTATTTTTCAAGTATTTCAATACATTGAGGGAACCATGCAGGTGATGAACCAACCACTTCAAAAAAAGGAGGGAAAACCTTCCATTCAAGCAGAGAAAAAGATGTTAAGTTCAATAAATGTTCTATTATTAGGAAGTGACTCACGGGGTGAAGATCATGCCCGAACGGATACCATTATGGTTGCCCATTATGATCCACAAACTCATAAAATGAAACTTATTTCTCTTATGCGTGATATGTTAGTCACTATTCCTGAACATGGACAGCAAAAATTAAATGCAGCTTATGCTTTTGGCGGTCCTGAGTTATTAAGCGAAACCATTAAAGAAAATTTAGGGTTAGAAATTCAATATTATGCGATGGTCGACTTTAAAGGATTTGAAAAAGCGGTAGATCTCCTTGTTCCCGATGGAATTGAAGTAGACGTACCGCATGAGATGTCTGATGGTATAGGAATGACGTTAAAAGAAGGTAAACAAACACTACATGGTAAAGAATTGCTTGGATATGTCCGTTTCCGGCATGACAGTTTAAGTGATTTCGGACGGATTCAAAGACAGCAGGAAGTGGTCTCAAAATTGACAGAACAAGCTGTCGGTCTCCATAGTATTCTAAAACTACCTGAACTCATAGGACTTTTGAATAAATACATAGATACAAATATTGATAGCTCCACTCTCTTGTCAATGGGGAAAGACTTGTTCACGAAGAAAGGTAGAAATATAGAAACTTTGCGAATTCCTGAAGAGGGCAGTTTTCAAAATGAAACTATTGATGAACTTGGTGAAGTATTAGACGTGGACTTCCAGCAAAATAAAGAAACTCTTTCCAAATTTTTAGGAGATAATAGTGTTACTTCACAATAATTAAGACGGCACCTGAATCACGGGGTGCCGTCTTAAGATTTGATTAGAGATGAATTCCTAATAAAAGTGTTCACCTTTGGATAAATGAAGAATGTTATATATTACACCTTCCATTTTTGTTAACCCGCTTAAATCGCTCAAAAAGTAAAAGACATCATACTCCCATTTATCCGGATTATAGATAACTAAATATTCTGCATGATCAATTATTGGGATACTTTCTCGGATCGTTTTTATTAATTTATTTAAACTTTCTTGTGGTTGGATTTTTCTTGCGATTTGAAATAGATACTTATTATCTATGATGTTAGACGTAGTCGTATCAATTAGTGGAATTCCCACATTTACGCGCTGCCAGCCAAAAGATCTTAAAATATTATCGTAATAGCCATTAAACAAAAACTTGTTTAGCCCGTTGCTGTCTTTCCATAGATATAAAGGACAATAACTATTTTGAATATTATTATTGGTCCCCTTTTCCGTTACCAAATACAGTTTAAATTTGAGGTCTTCAAATCCGTCTGTTTTATGACCATTATCTCTTACTCTGTTTCTGATAATATTCATATCATAATCACTTGGAAATGTAATCTTGTATTGTGTTGCTATCATATAATGTTAGCCTCCTTTTTTTCATTTTCATTCTAATGCAATTTTACCAAATCTTCTCAGACAAAAACCAAAAAAAGCTAGTCCCTTTTCAAAAAGGCGACTAGCTTTTTTAACAAAGATTATATTTTTTTTACTTTAATGGGACTAACCATTAAAAGGGCCAGGATCATGGTTATCCATGCATTGCTGTATAGAAATAATCCCATTCCGGCTAAGGGCAGTCCCGCAGCGGGAATAGGCAGCCCTTTAAAATACCCTATCGTTGGTTTGATGCTAAACCTAGCTAACCTTAATGCACCCATCGTTGGAAAAAGAATAAAGGCTAATGAGGTAAAAAATGATGGCGCCGCCAGTGAATGGAAAAGAAGGGCTGGAGCAACACCAAAGCTAACAATGTCTGCTAACGAATCCAATTCGACCCCAAATTCACTATTCACCTTTAATTTTCTCGCGATTCGCCCATCCAGGAGGTCTAAGACTGCTGATAAGAAAATAAAAATGCAGGCCATTTTCAAATAACCGCTCATATTGAAGGTAATTGAAAATACCCCGCATAATAAATTTCCGATTGTAAACAAATTGGGAACAGATTTTACTAGAGGCTGCAACAAGGTAGAATCCCCCTGACTTTTAACAATCCTTCTACCTCTATAGCTTTTTCTTTCTCGTTTTCCATTATTCATCATTCAAAAGTAGGTGTTCCTTTTCTTATTGTTTTTTAATTGGAGTCACGACGGCAAATAAGTTTTCGGATGGATCCGATACATTAATTTCAATGATCTTATATCCATTCTCACCATCTTTTAACTCGTTTTTCAAAATGAAATCATTGTTATTCATATCTCTTTCTTCCTCTCAAACAAAATACTCACAGAAGCTACTATATGTGAGAGGCTAAAATATGTGCATAAAATTTTTGAAAAATAATTCTAATATCAGCTTCGTTTTGCTTTAAACGTTTTACAACAGGTTTCTGCTGAGTTGACAGCTGAATCTTGATGATTCTTTTCTCCTAATTCGGAAGACATTTCTGTATCATATCTTGCATGGCTATCTAGTTCCACCATGATTTTTTCAGCTGTACAAACATTTCCTTCCCCATAATATGTACAGTTTGCAATTGCACAAGAAACTTCAACTTTTGGCATTTTATTACCTCCAAATTTAATGTCCATTTCTCTTTCTATTTTTCGCAATAACGATGATTTCATTCAAGGGTGAAATTGTCTCCAAACAACGAAAAGGAGCCCCTTTAGGCTCCTTTACTGTATTTATTAAAATTTGGAATGATAGTTGTCAATTTCCCATGTATGAACAGCAGTACGGTAGCTATCCCATTCGGCTTTCTTCAGGGAAACATATTCGTTGTAAACGTGCTCACCTAGTGTATTAGCGGCAATTTCTCCTGATTCTAATTCCTTAATGGCTGCTGCCAGGCTGCCAGGCAGGTTATCGATTCCACGGAATGCTCTCTCTTCTTCATTCATGTGGAAGATATCTTCATTAATTGGCGCTGGTGCTTCAAGTCCCTTTTCAATTCCCTCTAAGCCTGCAGAGGCAATAACTGCAAAGGTTAAGTATGGGTTTGAAGATGGATCTGGACAACGTAATTCCACACGTGTCGCCAACCCTTTTTTTGCTGGAATTCGAATAAGAGCTGAACGGTTGGAAGCAGACCACGCAATATAACAAGGCGCTTCATAACCTGGTACTAGACGCTTATAAGAATTGACTAGCGGGTTTGTTACGGCAGTAAAGCTCTTTACGTTTTCAAGAACACCTGCTATAAATTGGTAAGCTTTTTCTGATAATTGTAATTCATCAGAAGGATCAAAGAAGGCATTTTCACTTCCTTCAAAGAAGGACATATTAACATGCATACCAGAACCATTGATTCCGAATACTGGTTTTGGCATAAATGTAGCATGTAATCCGAATTTCTTCGCAACTGTCTTCACGACCCATTTATATGTAGTAGCAAGGTCTGCAGCGGTTAGGACATCAGCATATTTAAAGTTAATCTCGTGCTGCCCTTCTGCTACTTCGTGGTGTGACGCTTCAATCGTGAAGCCCATTGCCTTTAACGCACGGTAGATTTCTAAACGAACGCGCTCGCCAAGATCATGTGGAGATGGTTCGAAATAGCCTGCTTTATCACCGAGCTCTTGAGTAGCATAGCCATTTTCATCCGTTTTAAAAAGGAAAAATTCTAATTCAGGACCAACTGAAATGGTGTAACCTTGATCAGCAGCACGATCTACAGTTTTCTTGAGAACGTTTCTAGTATCCCCTTCAAAAAGAGATCCATCAGGATTCTTTACAGAGCATAAGAAGCGCGCTTCTGAATAATTATCCTCAACTGTCCAAGGAAGAACAGCAAATGTATTAAGGTCTGGCTGAAGATAAAGGTCAGATTTATTAATTGGGGAAAAGCCTTTAATTGAAGAGCCATCAAACATCATTTTACCTTCGACTATGTCTTCTAATTGTTCACTTGTTACCGTAACGTGCTTAAGAATCCCTTCAATATCGACAAATTGTAAGTGTAATAATTCAACACTTTTTTCTTTAATTGTTTCTTTGATTTGTTCAAGAATTGCAGTATCTACAGGTACATTTGAAATAAGTGTTTCAGTCATGTTACATTACCTCTCTATCTCATGTTATGTTTTCTCACATCAAATTTATAAGTTGATTATAGTAAAAAAAAGTTCTTTTGACAATCATTTTTTGCATACTTTTTTGAATATTTATTCTAAATTTTTCGTAAGCGTTTTCATTTATTTGAATAGGACGCTGATTTTTTTTACCATCGAT
>NZ_JBALPP010000033.1:0-38247 GCF_036965425.1 Neobacillus drentensis
TTTGTCGACAGTCTGAGAGGTGTACTCAGTACACCTCTTTTTATATTTTTGCTTTAATGTTGTACACTATAATAAAAGTGCAATTTGCAGGGGGTTTTTATGGCTAATTTATTTACTCGATTTAAAAAAGAAATTGAAACATCAGACGGGAACTCTGATGCTTCATTGAAAACTCATTATTATAAAGCAACTTTTAATCAATTATTTGAATCAGCAGAAAAAATGTTTCGAGAAGACGCTGATTGCCGGATAACGACCGTTTCAAAAGAACATGGAGAAATTGCCGTTGAAATCAATAAACCATTCTCCTGCTTCCTTATTGCGACAATCGTTTCGGTAAAACCAATGCACACAGCTGTTGATTTTAATATTTCATCTGAGAAATTCTCCCTGCTGGGAATTTATCCGGACTTGAAAAAGCGGGTCGACTCTTATTACCAGCGATTGAATCAATTACATACGACTATAAAAAACTCATAATACTTCTACTTGTGAAAAGGTATTCTTTTTAATAAGATAATAGTAAGGTTGTTGAACGGATTTATTGTGTAGAGTTGGAGTTGATTAGCAAATGAAATGCCCATCATGTCAAAATTATGGAACTCGTGTACTTGATTCTCGGCCTGTTGATGAGGGACGTGCGACAAGACGTCGAAGAGAATGCGAAGAATGCGGCTATCGCTTTACCACTTTTGAGAAAATCGAAGAAATTCCTTTAATTGTCGTGAAGAAGGAAGGCACAAGGGAAGAATTTAGCCGTGATAAAATACTTCGCGGATTGATAAAAGCATGTGAAAAACGTCCTGTTGCCCTAAAGGAATTAGAGGATATTACACATGGAGTGGAAAAGGCACTTCGCAGCCAGGGTGTTTCAGAAATCAAAAGTGAAGCAATCGGCGAAATGGTCATGGACAGATTGGCGCATGTTGACGAAGTGGCCTATGTCCGCTTTGCTTCGGTTTACCGGCAATTTAAGGATATAAATGTTTTTATTGAAGAATTGAAGGAACTAATCAATAAAGAAAAATCTTAAGGGAGCTATCGCTCTCTTTTTAATTGAAGGGAGTGTTAAATGGGTATGGCGCAGCATTGGCAGGAAATTCTTCCAATCGACCGTTACCGGGTAGCGGCAAGTGGGATCTTACATGAGTATGACCGAAAAGTGCTGACGTTTTTATATCAGCCCTTAATTGGATCAGTCTGTTTTAGCCTCTATATGACACTTTGGTCGGAGCTTGAAGAAAATAGACTGTGGTCGGAACACTCTACACACCATCTCTTAATGAACCTGCTAGGGATGAATTTAAAGGATATCTATGAAGCGCGCTTAAAGCTTGAGGGTATTGGTTTATTAAAGACATATGTGAAGAATGATGAAGGTGAGAGATCCTTCATTTATGAACTTCACCCTCCCTTAAATCCTGAACAATTCTTTTTAGATGGAATGTTAAATATTTATCTTTATCGAAAAATAGGAAAAAAACATTTTAACCGGCTTAAACGCTTTTTTTCGGATCAGAAAAAACCAAACGGAAAAGAATTCCAGGATGTAACGAAAGCTTTTCAGGATGTGTTTGCTTCAGCCACACCAGGAAGTATGCAGTATTTACAGGATACTTCAAAAGATTTGGATGCGGAAGAAAATCAACAATTTATTGGCCGTAATGAGCAAAGAGGAATTCAAATTGAAGTTGGTACCTTCGATTTTGATTTGCTGATGGCTGGTTTAAATGAATCGTTAGTACCCAAGAAGGCTTTAACCCCTAAAGTAAAAGAGGTTATTAGCAATTTGGCTTTCCTTTACACAATTGACCCGCTGCAAATGAAAAATATTATTTTCAGTGCCTTAAATGAATCCAATGAAATTGATATTGAAGAATTAAGAAAAGGAGCCCGCGATTGGTATCAATATGTCAATCATGATCAACTGCCTAACCTGGTTGAACGGGTTCAGCCGGCTATTCATCAGGTTCAAATAACCGAGCCAAAAACACAGGAAGAACAACTGATTCGCTATTTGGAAACGACCTCTCCTTTGCAATTTTTAATAGACCTTTCAGGGGGAGCAGAGCCTTCAAAGTCGGATATCCAAATTATTGAAGAGGTTATGTTTAAACAAAAGCTTCTACCTGGCGTGATTAATGTCCTCATTCATTTTGTCATGCTTAAAACCGATATGAAGCTGACAAAAGGCTATGTAGAAAAACTTGCCAGTCACTGGGCAAGATTGCAAATGAAGACCGTAAAAGAGGCAATGGACTTGGCGAAGAAGGAACATCGAACCTATCTTGGCTGGACGGAAAATAAAAAATCCGGTGGAAAAGGGACAACAAACAAAAAGCCAATCCGGACAGAACTTATTCCAGATTGGTTTGATGAAAGTTCTAATCATACTGCTAAAGACCATTCACAAGCTAACATTTCTGAAGATGAGGCCAAAAAACGAGCCATCGAAGAGAAATTAAAGGCTTTTCGAAAATAGGGGGTGACGAAGGATGGAGAGAATTAATAAAACATTGCAGCGGCTCTCGGGAAATGAAAACTTTCAAAAACGGTTTGAAGAGCAGCGTCAGGAGGTGCTCCAAAATCCTGGTGTTAGAGCCTTTTTAATGGAGCATCAGGATGAAGTGACGCATGACATGATTAATAAGGGCCTGATAAAATTATTTGAATTCACGAAACAAAGCATTGGATGTAATAAATGTCCAAGTCTTGATGGATGTGTCAATATGATGCAGGGGTATCACCCTGAACTAGTGATCAATCGGGGCTCCATTGATGTTGTTTATAAACGATGCCAGAGAAAAGTAATCGCAGATGAAAAACGGAAAAACGAACAGCTCATTAAAAGCTTGTATGTCCCACGAGATATATTGGAAGCATCCTTCGAGGATTTTGAAGGAGATTCGGGCAGGCTGGATGCCGTTGATAAAGCAGCCACTTTTTTAATGAACTATGAAAAGGGCAAGAAACAAAAGGGATTATATTTTTACGGCAAATTTGGCGTAGGAAAATCCTATTTGTTAGGAGCCATTGCCAATGAACTTGCAAAGAAACAGATTTCCTCGATGATTGTTTATGTGCCGGAATTGCTAAGGGAAATGAAAAGTTCCATTGCCGATTCCACCTTAAATGAAAAAATTGAAGCGCTAAAAAAGGAACCTATCCTCATGATGGATGATATTGGTGCAGAAGCGGTATCCAGTTGGACGAGGGATGAAGTATTGGGGCCGATATTACAGTTCCGGATGCTGGAAAGCCTGCCGACCTTTTTTACTTCGAACTTTGATTTTGCCGGGCTCGAGCACCATTTGACCTATAGTCAGCGCGGCGAAGAGGAGAAAATGAAGGCGCGCCGGATCATGGAGCGAATACGTTCCTTAAGTGAACCTGTTCTTGTGGACGGTCCGAACCGTCGTTAATCACTTTATTTGGGATTGCCTAAGAAAAGGGCAGTCCTTTTTTTTATCTAAAATACAAATGCATCCATTCGCTAACTTCTATTTTGGCCAAGTCCCCCATATATATTTAAAACAAAGATTTGGTTAAAGGGGGGATTTGGTTGGTTGAAATCATTTTCCAAAGTAAGATGGATTCAATGAGGTTTTATAACCACTTACTAAAGTGTTTAAATAAATTGGAATGTGAGAATATTCTTCTTTTTGAAGATCGACATATAGTGAAAATTTTAAATGGCTCTTTTATCGATACCGTTTTTGAAACAATCAAAAATGCATTTTATGAGTTTATTACCGTCATTAAACGGGATGATTGGTTTTGTGATATATTAAAGAATCAATATTATTACGAGGATCAAGAAGAACAGCAGCAAATATTAGAGATTATATATTCCATACTTGAAGATCAAAGAGAAGACTTTAAAGGCTTATTGAAGGAAGCGAGTGAGGAACCAAAAATTAAAGAAACGATTGAGCAAATTTTTCAGGACAATGTCTCGTTTTCATTTGATTCATTGTTGAAATTTCGCTTGCGCCCCTATCTCCAGCTGCTCGAAAGCTATGTCGAGATTTCAATTGACGAATACAAAATGGAGCAGGAGTATCAAATGTTTGTCCAGATGCTCAGGGATTTTTTAGCGAACCGGGAACCGAAAATGGATGTACTACACATTTTGTTTGATGAGGAAATCACTTTTTACAATGAACAATTGGTTGAAATGAAAAGGGGAGAATTAACAAAATTAATTGATCGGAAATTACTTTTTAATCACCCAGTTTATGTGGATTCTGCTTCGATCGCACCTCTTTTATCTATTGCACCGAACTCTATTTTTATTTATACAAAAAACGCAGATGAGCCATTGGTTAGAACCATTAAAAACATTTTTGAAGAAAGAGTGTCGATTCATTCGTATGATGCTCTCAGGGGAACAAAAAAATGGGCGTCAGATACAAGTTCTTCAGAAAATCATGCATAGGAAAATAAAATTTTGTCAATATTTAGTTTTATGTACCTTGATTTTTCAAAAATTAATCATTATAATAACCTACATAGCAAAATACCACAGTAAATGTAATGATGAGGATAACAGTATTTCTTTACGGTTTCTAGAGAGGGAGCCCAGCGGCTGAAAGTCTCCCAACACGGAAAAAATACTTACCACCTTTAAACTTCGGCAGTGAACACTTCATTTTTTGAGGTCAGTAATCGCCGACGGCTTCAACCGTTACCCAATCCTAAAGTCATGTTAAGGAAGGATTTAACATGAAAAATTGGGTGGAACCACGTGTTTATTAAACTCGTCCCTTTTCCAGGGACGGGTTTTTTTATTTTTAAGGCTGTGTTAAAGGACATTGATTTTATAACTCTGTTGATTGGAGTGGAGGGCGCGAGACTCCTGCGGGATATAGAGGTCACTGGAGACCCCACAGGCGCCAAAGCGCCGAGGAGACTCCAGGATCTCCCCGCGGAAAGCGAAGCGCCTGGAACGCAAATCAACAGCCAAGTTTAACGCAGCCAATTTTATAAAGCGACCTATTATGGCGCTCAAAATGAATGGAGGAATTGTTATGTCAGACGTTGTGAAAATTTCGTTTCCTGATGGGGCAGTAAAGGAGTTCCCTAAAGGAACAACAACGGAAGATATTGCCGCATCCATCAGCCCAGGCCTCAAGAAAAAGGCCATTGCGGGTAAATGGAACGGAGAAATGTATGATCTTCGCCGTCCAATCCTAGAGGATGGTCCTATAGAAATTGTTACACCAGAATCCAAAGATGCTTTAGAAGTGTTACGTCATAGTACAGCACACTTAATGGCTCAGGCTGTAAAGAGGCTTTTCCCAAACGTTAATCTTGGTGTTGGTCCTGTAATTGAAGGTGGATTTTATTATGATATGGATTTAGAAGCATCACTTACGCCAGAAGACCTGCCAAAGATTGAAAAAGAAATGGCGAAAATCGTCAATGAAAATATTGAAATCGTCCGCAAGGAAGTCAGCCGATCCGAAGCTGTTCAGATTTTTAAAGAAATGGATGATCCATATAAGCTTGAGCTTATTGAAGCGATTCCAAATGAAGAAACTGTAACTATATATCAGCAAGGTGAATTTTTAGATCTTTGCCGTGGTGTCCATGTTCCATCGACTGGGAAAATTAAAGAATTTAAGCTATTAAGCATTGCTGGTGCTTACTGGCGAGGCGACAGCAACAATAAAATGCTGCAGCGTGTTTATGGAACTGCCTTTTTCAAGAAAGAAGATTTGGCGGAACACCTTCGCTTATTAGAAGAAGCAAAAGAGCGTGACCACCGCAAAATTGGTAAAGAATTGAGCCTTTTCACTAATTCGCAATTGGTTGGCCAGGGCTTACCGATTTGGCTTCCTAAAGGAGCAACAATCCGCCGTATTGTGGAGCGCTATATTGTTGATAAGGAAACACGTTTAGGCTATGACCATGTATATACTCCTGTTATGGGTAGTGTTGATCTGTATAAAACTTCCGGTCACTGGGATCATTATCAGGAAGACATGTTCCCGGTAATGGACATGGATAACGAGCAATTGGTATTACGTCCAATGAACTGTCCGCATCATATGATGGTTTACAAAAATGCGATTCACAGCTATCGTGAGCTTCCGATCCGAGTTGCTGAACTTGGTACAATGCACCGCTACGAAATGTCAGGTGCTCTATCAGGATTGCAGCGTGTTCGTGGAATGACATTAAATGATGCTCATATCTTTGTTCGTCCTGATCAAATTAAAGATGAATTCAAACGGGTAGTAAACCTGATTTTGGATGTTTATAAAGACTTTAATCTGAATGACTATTCCTTCCGTCTTTCCTACCGTGACCCGCAGGATACTGAAAAGTATTTTGACGATGATGCCATGTGGGAAAAGGCACAGGGTATGCTGAAGGATGCAATGGATGACCTTGGACTCGATTATTATGAGGCAGAGGGAGAAGCAGCTTTCTATGGTCCTAAGCTTGATGTTCAAGTGAAAACTGCATTAGGTAAGGACGAAACACTCTCAACTGTCCAATTAGACTTCTTACTGCCAGAACGCTTTGATTTAAACTATGTAGGTGAAGACGGCAAACAGCACCGTCCAGTTGTTATTCACCGTGGTGTCGTGTCCACAATGGAACGTTTCGTGGCCTTCTTAATTGAAGAATACAAAGGAGCTTTCCCAACTTGGCTCGCACCTGTTCAAGTTCAGGTAATTCCTGTTTCGCCTGGCGCGCATTATGACTATGCCCGCAAGGTTCAAGAGCAGCTTCAAAATGAAGGATTCCGGGTTGAATTAGATGGCCGTGATGAAAAAATCGGCTACAAAATCCGCGAAGCCCAAATGCAAAAAATCCCATATATGCTCGTTGTCGGCGATAAGGAAGTTGAAAACGGTGCTGTTAACGTCCGTAAATATGGCGAACAAAACTCAGAAACAAAGCCATTTGCAGACTTCCTTGCTTCTATTAAAGCAGAAGTGCAAAAAGGTTAAAGTCTTTAAGGGAGGTTTTTCCTCCCTTTTTTTATGAAAAAAACTATTGAATAATTTTTTATTTCTTGCTAAAATAAATTTCGTTGTCATAAGAAATCTTCATTTGACATTACATCTTTGATTATGTTATATTTACTAAGGTAAAAATTGAATACGAGTTTTTGGGAAAAGAAGAAGCACCCGCTTCTCACCTGATTTGACGCTGTTTAAGCAGTTGGCAGGTTTTACGTGAACTTTTTTGTTTATTACTTATGTTTCGTAAAGTGTGGGTGTATTCATCCGCACTTTTTTATTTGTGTACTTAATGAAAAGCTCTGCTTGATCCTGTCGATTCAACTTAGTGTCACAAATCAAGGTTCGAACGGTGAGCCTTTCAAATCTTCTTGAACCCGATAAAAGTATTCGTGATTAAACCTTGGAGGTGGCTAATTATTAGCAAAGATATGTTGTTAAATGAGGGCATTCGCGCTCGAGAAGTTCGCTTAATTGATCAAAATGGTGAACAGCTAGGAATTAAATCCAAAAACGATGCGCTTGAAATTGCTGGAAGAGTAAATCTTGATTTGGTACTTGTTGCACCAAATGCAAAGCCTCCGGTAGCCCGGATTATGGACTATGGCAAATTTAAATTCGAGAATCAAAAGAAAGAAAAAGAAGCTCGAAAGAATCAAAAAATCATCACTACAAAAGAAGTTCGTCTAAGCCCAACGATTGATGAGCATGACTTTAATACAAAGCTTCGCAATGCAATTAAGTTTTTGGAAAAAGGCGACAAGGTAAAAGCTTCAATCCGTTTCAAGGGCCGGGCGATTACCCATAAAGAAATCGGTCAGCGTGTGTTAGACCGTTTTAGTGAAGCGTGCAAGGAAGTTGCAACGATTGAATCTCATCCGAAAATGGATGGCCGGAGCATGTTCCTGGTTTTAGCACCGAAAAACGATAAGTAATAAGGAGGATATCCCAATGCCAAAAATGAAAACTCACCGCGGCGCTGCAAAGCGTTTCAAGAAAACAGGTTCTGGTCAATTAAAGCGTGACCACGCTTATACAAGCCACTTATTTGCTAACAAATCAACAAAAGCTAAGCGTAAACTTCGCAAAGGAACTCTTGTTTCTAAAGGCGATTTCAAGCGCATTCGTCAATTATTAACTTACGTAAAATAGTCTCGGACAGATTGATTTATTATAGGAGGGAAATTACATGCCACGTGTAAAAGGCGGTACTGTTACTCGCAAACGTCGTAAAAGAGTTCTTAAATTAGCTAAAGGTTATTTCGGTTCAAAACATACATTATATAAGGTTGCTAACCAACAGGTTATGAAATCTTTAATGTATGCATTCCGCGATCGTCGTCAAAAGAAGCGCGACTTCCGTAAACTTTGGATTACTCGTATCAACGCAGCAGCTCGTATGAACGGTCTTTCTTACAGCCGTTTAATGCATGGCTTAAAGCTTGCTGGTATCGAAGTAAACCGCAAAATGCTTGCTGAATTAGCAGTTAGCGATGCAAACGCATTTGCTGAATTAGCAAACGTTGCAAAACAACAAAATAACAAGTAATTTTAAATAAATGCCATTCTCATTGATGAGGATGGCTTTTTCTATAAGGGGGAAAGGTTTGGATGGCACTATTGGTTGCGGCCTATTTTATCATGAATATAGCAGGCCTTGTGATTATGTGGGAGGATAAGAGACGGGCTAAAAGGCATGAGTACAGAATCCGAGAGAGAACGTTATGGCTGGTGGCCTTGTTTGGAGGAGCGGTTGGTACAACTGCGGGAATGCAGCTTTACCGGCATAAAACAAAGCATTTAAATTTTAAAATAGGATTTCCTATTCTTGCAATTATAGAAGTAATTCTGTTATTAAAAGTATTATTATAAGGAGTGATTTTACGATGAACCTTGAAAAACTGTTCCAAATGCAAAAAGCTTTAGATTTGCATATTGAAGAAAAACATCAATTGCAAGAGGAGGATTTATTCAGCCGGAAGGCGCTCGCCTTGCTTGTAGAAATAGGCGAATTGGCTAATGAAACACGCAGCTTTAAATTTTGGAGCGTGAAGCCGTCATCAGGTAAAGATGTTATTTTAGAAGAATTTGTTGACGGTGTTCACTTTATTTTATCGCTGGGAATTGAGTGTGGCTTTGACCAGCAAGTATTTGAACTGTCCGTGAAGTCCTCGTTGTTGACCGTCACAGATCAATTCCTGAAGGTGTATGCAGGAGTAAGTGTGTTTCAAACCAGTAAAAGCATCCATGATTACGTAAGATTATTTGAGGAATATTTAGAATTAGGATTTCTCCTAGGAATCACCTCTGAAGAAATGGAACAAGCATATTTTCATAAAAACGAAGTAAATTATCAAAGACAGCAAAATAACTATTAGCAGAAAAATTTGTTAATTTACTGTTTGTTTCGGTATAATGAATGCTGTACATACATAAAAAGGGGGTCTACAAGAATGGCAAAATTAGATGAAACATTGTCGATGTTAAAGGATTTAACCGATGCCAACGGAATTCCTGGCAATGAGCGTGCCGTACGCGAAGTCATGAAAAAATACATAGCGCCTTTTGCGGATGAAATCACTACAGATGGCCTTGGCAGTTTGATTGCTAAAAAAGTAGGAAAAGAAGGCGGACCGCGGATCATGGTGGCGGGACATTTAGATGAAGTTGGCTTCATGATTACTCAAATCGATGATAAAGGCTTCCTTCGTTTTCAAACTGTCGGCGGCTGGTGGGGACAGGTTATGCTCGCACAGCGCGTGACGATCGTTACAAGAAAAGGCGATGTTACAGGTATTATCGGCTCAAAGCCGCCGCATATTCTATCGCCTGAAGCCCGCAAGAAACCAGTTGAAATTAAAGATATGTTTATCGATATTGGTGCTTCAAGCCGTGAAGAAGCGATGGAGTGGGGAATCCGTCCAGGCGATATGGTGGTCCCATACTTCGAGTTCACCGTAATGAACAATGAAAAGATGCTTTTGGCAAAAGCCTGGGATAACCGTATTGGCTGTGCGATTGCAATTGATGTCTTGAAACAGCTTAAGGGTGTTGACCATCCAAACGAAGTATATGGAGTAGGGACGATTCAAGAGGAAGTGGGTACCCGTGGTGCCCGCACTTCAGCAACACAAATCGAGCCGGATATCGGTTTTGCAGTGGATGTCGGTATCGCCGGCGATACACCGGGAATTAGCGAAAAAGAAGCGATGAGCAAAATGGGTAAAGGTCCGCAAATTATTCTTTATGATGCAACCCTTGTTTCTCATAAAGGCTTGCGCGACTTTATCACCGATCTTGCCGATGAATTGAACATTCCGTATCAATTTGATGCAATTCCAGGCGGAGGAACCGATGCAGGTCCGATTCATATTACTCATAATGGTGTTCCAGCGCTTGCGATTACGATTGCAACTCGTTATATTCATACACATGCTGCAATGCTTCACCGCGACGATTACGAAAACGCCGTTAAGTTGATTGTTGAAGTGATTAAGCGTTTAGATCGTGAAACGGTTGATAAAGTTACGTTTGAGTAAAAAATGGTGTTGGTCCCCGGCTGCGTTTGCCGGGGATTTTTTTGATTCACAAAAAATGGATCGAATTCGCAAATAAAACCTGTGAAATCGCAATTAAAAAATCTAGGATTCGCAAATAAAACTAGATTTTCCACAAATAAACAGGGAAGTAGCTCAAAAAATACAAAAAAGCCGCCGACCGCACTTGATCGACAGCTCTAACAAAAAACTATCACTTCAACCCGCTTTCAAGGGTAGCAAGCATCTCTTTTTTCTCTTCTTCAGATGAATTTTTCCAAATTACTTCAAACAAAACTCCTAATCCTGGCAGCATTTTTTCTTCGCCGTTTTGAATGGCATCTACGATTGTATCTTGTAACTCTGCTTGGGAATTACCAGAAACATTGTGAATAATAGCATTTCGTAAATTTAAGTTCATAACTGCACACTCCTTTTTAATCCTGAATTACTTTATTATCATTCCTATAATTTGGTTTTATTATGTATCTTAATTAGGCTATAATGAGAAAATCAACAATGTAAGGAGAAACAGTTTTGAAACACATTGAATCTGTCAATAATCCTAAGATCAAACAATGGAAAAAGCTATTAACAAAAAAAGAACGGGATAAGTCTGGTACATTTTTAGTTGAAGGCTTTCATTTGGTGGAGGAAGCTTTAAAACAAGGTGAACAGGTTTTGGAAATAATTATTTCTGATAAAATAGGCCTGCCGCCGCGTTGGGACACCGGCAGTACACCAGTCACCCTCGTTACTGATGAAATCTCAAATTCACTATCGGAAACAGAAGCTTCCCAGGGGATTTATGCAGTCTGCCGCCAGCTTGATCAAGAAGTTTTAGATGCAAAAACTTACCTATTCATTGATGCCGTTCAAGATCCGGGCAATCTTGGCACCATGATTCGTACTGCTGATGCGGCAGGAATTGATGCGGTAATTGTCGGCCGCGGCAGTGTCGATATTTTTAATTCAAAAGTCTTAAGGTCGGCACAGGGCAGCCATTTTCACCTCCCAATCATTAGAGGTGACCTGCATGAATGGACCGACAAGCTAAAAGAAAAAAATATTCCTGTTTATGGAACAGCACTTGAAGGTGCTTCTGCATATACTGATATTTCAACCGGTGAATCCTTCGCGCTAATAGTTGGGAATGAAGGCAGCGGTGTGAATAAGGAGCTGCTCGAAAAAACCACAGCGAACCTTTATATTCCGATTTTCGGAAAAAGCGAATCACTAAACGTGGCCGTTGCAACCGGTATTCTTTTATACTATTTAAAAAAATAACCGAAAATTTGTTTGAAACAGTGTAAATTTAGTATATAATATTTAACAATGTTGATAATTTTAAAGACAATGACGGAGAAAAGTATCTTGCCTGTTTTCCATTTAGGGAGAAAGTGCCGTGACTGAAAGCACTTTTATGGTTCGGGGCTAGAGAAGTTCACCTCCAGAGTCGGCATCGGGACCATTTCAGTAACGAAATGTAAAGATGCATCGGCATATGCCGTTATCCGAATGAAGCGAACACTAGTGTGTTTTACATATGGTGTTTACAAGGGTGGTACCGCGAATTCAAAACCTCGTCCCTTTCCAGGGATGGGGTTTTTTTATTTTTCAAAAAGCTCATTCGACCCAATATCATTATGAAATTAAGGAGGAATCTACATGCAAGAACGTTTAAAAGAATTGCAGGAAGAGGCTATTCAGAAGATTGAACAGTCTGCAAATTTAAAAGAATTGAATGACATCCGTGTTGCTTATTTAGGGAAAAAAGGGCCAATTACTGAAGTATTGCGCGGTATGGGCAAGCTTTCAGCAGAAGAGCGCCCGGTTATGGGAGCATTAGCTAATGAAGTTCGTGAAGCGATCGCTGTAAAAATCGAAGCAAAACAAAAGGGCTTAGAAGAAGCGGCTGTTTTAGAAAAACTAGCATCTGAAAGCATCGATGTTACCCTTCCAGGACGCCCTGTAAAGGTTGGGAACCACCACCCGCTCACAAGAATTATTGAAGAAATTGAAGATTTATTTATCGGCATGGGATACCAGGTAGCGGAAGGTCCAGAGGTGGAGCAGGATTATTATAACTTCGAGGCTCTAAATTTACCAAAAGGGCACCCTGCCCGCGACATGCAGGATTCCTTCTATATTACAGAAGAAATTTTACTTCGCACCCATACATCACCGGTTCAAGCACGGACGATGGAAAAACATCAAGGAAAAGGTCCTATCAAAATTATTTGCCCTGGTAAAGTGTACCGCCGCGATAATGATGATGCGACACACTCACACCAATTCATGCAAATTGAAGGTCTAGTTGTCGGCGAGAACATTCGCATGAGTGATTTGAAAGGAACTCTAGAAGTGTTTGCGAAAAAAATGTTCGGTGAAGACCGCGAAATTCGCTTACGTCCAAGCTTCTTCCCATTCACAGAGCCATCTGTTGAAATGGATATCTCATGTAAAATTTGCGGCGGCAGCGGCTGTAACGTATGTAAGCAAACAGGCTGGATTGAAATTCTCGGCGCCGGAATGGTTCATCCAAACGTACTTGAGATGGCTGGCTACGATTCTAAAAAATATACTGGCTTCGCTTTCGGAATGGGACCAGAGCGGATTGCAATGCTGAAGTATGGTGTTGATGATATCAGACACTTCTATACAAACGATGTTCGATTCTTAAAACAATTCTCAAAACATGAATAGGAGGTTGACGACATGTTCGTTTCATATAAATGGCTTCAGGATTATGTAGATTTAACTGGAGTAACAGCAGCTGAATTGGCTGAAAAGATTACCAAAAGCGGTATTGAAGTTGAAGGCGTAGAAATCCTGAACGAAGGAATTAAAGGTGTTGTTGTTGGTCACGTGTTAGAGCGTGAACAGCATCCGAATGCCGACAAATTAAGCAAATGTCTGGTGGATGTTGGTGAAGGTGAACCAGTCCAAATTATTTGCGGAGCACCGAATGTTGCCCAAGGTCAAAAGGTTGCAGTCGCAAAAGTGGGGGCAGTATTACCAGGCAATTTTAAAATTAAAAAAGCGAAGCTTCGCGGCGAAGAATCAAATGGGATGATTTGCTCCCTTACAGAGCTTGGCATGGAAGGAAAGGTTGTACCTAAGGAATATTCGGAAGGAATCTTTGTTTTTCCAGCAGATTCTGAGGTTGGCACAGATGCCCTTGCATTATTAAACCGAGACGATGAAGTGCTTGAGCTAAGCTTGACGCCAAACCGTGCGGATGCGTTAAGTATGCTTGGGGTTGCTTATGAAGTGGCAGCAATCTTAGGCAGAGTTGTAAAGCTTCCTGAAACTGATCTTCAGGCTTCCACTGAAAAAGCAACAGATTATGTCAAGGTTGTTGTTGACGCTAAAGAAGATAATCCTTTATATGTAGCGAAAATGATTAAAAATGTAAAAATCGGCCCATCACCACTGTGGATGCAGACTCGCTTAATGTCAGCGGGAATCCGTCCGCACAACAATGTGGTCGATATTACAAATTATATTTTATTAGAATACGGTCAGCCGTTGCATGCGTTTGATTACGACCGTTTAGGATCGAAAGAAATTCTCGTCCGCCGTGCAGCAGATGGCGAAAAGTTTGTTACTCTTGACGATGTAGAGCGTACATTAACAGCTGACCATTTGGTGATCACAAATGGCGTGGAGCCGGTTGCTCTTGCTGGTGTCATGGGTGGAGCTAATTCAGAGGTAACTTCAGACACAACAACGGTCCTTTTAGAAGCAGCATACTTTAACGGGGCTGCTGTAAGAAAAGCCTCAAAAGACCATGGTTTAAGAAGTGAAGCGAGCGCTCGATTTGAAAAAGGTGTCGATCCAAACCGTGTACGTCCTGCAGGTGAATGTGCCGCTTATTTAATGGCGAAGTATGCTGGCGGAGAAGTTATAGACGGTGCAGCAGAAGTTGACACATTAACTGTCGAGCCTGCAGTTGTTTCAATCACGCTTGAAAAAATCAACCGCGTTCTTGGAACAGAGCTTGTAATGAAGGATGTAGCGGAAATCTTCGCACGTCTACAATTCTCTGTAAGCGTTGAGGGAGATACGATTACCATTACAGCACCGACACGCCGCGGTGATATTAAAATTGAGGAAGACCTTGTGGAAGAAGTTGCACGTTTATATGGTTACGACAACATTCCTAAAACGTTGCCAATCGGTTCTTCCACTCCTGGCCGATTATCTGCTTACCAGAAGAAGCGCCGTGTTGTACGCCAATATCTTGAGGGGGCAGGCTTATACCAGGCGGTTACGTATTCTTTAACTAGCGAAGAAAAAGCAACACAATTTGCTATGGAAAAGCGTGACACGATTCGCTTAGCAATGCCAATGAGTGAAGAGCGCAGCATCCTTCGCTTAAGCATTTTGCCTCAATTATTGGAAGTAGTAAAATACAATAGCGCCCGTCAAAACGACAGCTTGGCAGTATATGAAACTGGCGCCGTATTCTTATCGAATGGTACTGACGTACTCCCTGTTGAGAAGGAGCATTTAGCGGGAGCAATGACAGGGCTTTGGCATTCGCACTCCTGGCAGGGAGAGAAGAAGGCTGTTGACTTCTACGTTGTTAAGGGAATTTTAGAAGGCATGTTTGCAAAACTTGGTCTATCTGAACAAGTTGAGTACGTTCAGGCTCAAGTGGAGGGCATGCATCCAGGCCGTACAGCAGTGATTTTATTGAATGGCGAGAAAATCGGCTTTATCGGCCAAGTTCACCCAAGCATGCAAAAAGAACTTGATTTGAAAGATACCTATGTATTTGAACTTTCATTAAAAGCCGTTCTTGAAGCAGAAGCACCAGTATTACAATATGAAGCTATCCCACGTTTCCCATCGATCACAAGAGATATTGCCCTTGTGGTAAACAGAGAAACGGTGTCAGGCACCTTAAAGGAAATCATTCTGACCGCAGGTGCACCATTATTGAAAGAGGTTCAGGTGTTTGACCTATATGAAGGCGATAAGATGGAAGCAGGCAAGAAATCAATCGCATTCTCGTTGAAATATGTTGACCCTGAGCGTACGCTGACGGATGAAGAAGTAACAAAGGTACATGAAAAAGTGCTTGGAGCTTTAGAAGAAAAGGCAGGCGCGGTATTACGAGGTTAATTTAAGTTGGCCAGCTCGAGATTTCGGGCTGGCTTTTTTAGGCTTTGCAAGATTTTTAAATTCGCCGATAAAACGGTAAATTCGCCGATAAACCCTGCGGATTCGCCGATAAACTTGAAAATTCGCCGAAAAAACCTGAAAATTCGCCGATAAAACTAATAAAAGAGCCGATAAAATAATTAGACAAAAATTGTTAACAAATTTCGGCAAAATCCGGCAAGTATTTCTGCCTATTTTAAGAATTTTATTCGTAACATGAAAGGAGTGATAAGTTTGATCATTAAAAAAAGGACAATTCCATTAGTAATTTTAATTTTAGAGGCATTATGCCGGCGTCTCCTTCCGATTGACAAGTATATGATACTCCACGATTTAAATCTTCCCGATGGTGACTCCAACTGCCAAATTGATACCCTTCTCCTCACACCTGAATTCGCTCTAATTGTTGAAGTGAAAAATATGGCTGGTAAGTTAATTTTTGATACCGAAAACGAGCAATTCACTCAAATTAACAATGACAAGGAAAAAGGTTACCAGATCCAATTGCTCAAGTGGAAAGGCATAAAGAGTACATACATAAACTAATGGCTGAACATAAGTTTCCACAGGTTCCCATTGATTACCTTGTTGTTATTAGTAATAACTATTCTTCTTATGACATTACAGGAAAAACCGCTTTTAAAGTCAAACCGCGCGTATGTAAGGCAGATGCTTTTACTAACAAAATTCAGTTTTTCGAAAAGATGTATACGAATCCCCTTCTCATTGCAAAAGACCTCCGAAAACTTGGCCGCCTTTTTGTAAAAATCAATACAATCCCGACGAACTATATTTTAACCAAATATGAAATCAAAAAGGAAGATATTATAACCGGTGTATTTGGCCCTAATTGTAATCAACATGCTCCTCTTATTCGAAAAAAACAGAAATGGTATTGTCCATTTTGCGACCCTTTTTCAAAGGATGCACATTTAAAGGCCCTTAAGGACTTCATTCTGTAAATCTTAATTATTCAGGAACAAAAAAGGGTAGAGTGTACTTTCCAAAGGAAGACTTTTTGATGGTAGGATAATATTCGCCGATAAATCCATAAAATTCGCCGATAAAATAAAAGAGTGATTTTTTAATATGTTTTTTTAAGCCATTTTTGTCTTTTTTAACACCAAAAGCTCAATTTAAGAAGAATCTTATTGCGAAAAATTATAAAAAAACCTCAAAAAAGGCAGCCCCATCACCAAAATCTCGGGGCTGCCTCCCATATTCTCGCATAAAATTAAATTTTCCCATAAATTTCATCATAATTCCGAGCCAATGCCACATCCAAGTCTGTCAATCCCCCGGCATTCCAGGAAGTTAACCTTAATGTTACTAATTTATAGTCAATCGCGATAAAAGGGTGATGATTCTTTTCTTCAGAGAGAGAAGCGATCTCATTCACGAACGTCACACCTTTTAAAAATTCCTGAAAGCGATACTTTTTGACAATAAATTTTCCTTCTAATTTCCAGCCAGTTAATCCGGCTACAGATTCATTAATCTCAGTTTCATCTAGTCTCCTAACCACCTAAATCCCCCCATTTGATTTTTACCTCATATTTTATTCTTCAAAGAAGAAGTTAACGCTTCTTATTAACAATTGCCATAGCTTTTTCCGTATTTGCAAAATGCAGCTTTACATACGATGGCAGCACCTCACGCCCTTTACTCAAAATAAGCTTTGCGGCGGCTACATCTACCTGAGCCCCGGCACCCTTCGGAATCTTAAAACCGGCTGCCTCACTCAGCTTATCAATATATTGAATAAACGCATATCGGGCAAGAATGCTTGCCGCTGCAACCGCCAAGTGAATGCCTTCCGCCTTGGTGCTAAAATAAACGTTTTCCTTCGCTACCTCTTTTTGACCTTTAACATGCTGAAAATAGGTGCCAGCCTGAACAAATTGGTCAATTAGAATCGCTTCTGGTTTTTCCGGAGAAATCTTACCCAACACATTTAAAATCGCCTGATTATGTAGAATGGCCTTCATTTTCCCCTGCGACATCCCCTTTTGCTGCACCTGATTATATTTTTCATTTTTCAGCGTCATCAAGCTGAAGGGGATAACATCTTTGATAACCTTAGCAATTTCTATGATTTTTTCATCGTTTAAATCCTTGGAATCCCTGACACCCAATTCTTTTAATAAAGGAATATGTTCTTTTTTTACATAGGCGGCAACAACAGTAATCGGGCCGAAAAAGTCTCCAGTACCTACTTCATCAGAGCCGATAACAGACATCTCCCCAATGCCTGCTGGAAGGTCTCCTTTCGCAGCTGATTTTCCTTTAGAAGAAACAGGAGCTGGATTTCCACCCCATCTGCCAGCCTCTGTTTCACTAGCATTTCCTTGGAATAGTACCTTTCCAGATTTGTAAGCGGTGATCATGCAGGAAGGGGTTTTCGCCGCAAACACACTCCCAGGAGGTAATTTATCAACCAGATGCATGCTATAATAGCTTTTCATTTCCAAAATCTCTTTCATTCCAACATTAATGACTACATTACCCAAATAAAAGCACCACATTTCTATTAAATATATCTTTTGCCAAGGCTCTTTTCGTAAACTTTGCTGCTTTTGGTACTTAATAAGGTTCATTTACTAAGTTTCTAGGCAATTTTCGCAAGGGTCCGTACGTAAAAATGCCACGACGCTTCTGGATATACGGGTTAATAAACCTTTACGAAAAACAACAATTTATGCGAAAATAGCTTTTGCCAATTGGTTTAACTTTTCCACTTATATCTGTTCGTGTTATGATATAGTGTAGGATTCTTTGAATGGAGGCATTTGCGTTGTCAAATACAGAAAAAAATCGAACAACCGTAGATATTTACGGACAACGGTACGTTATAGTAGGTACGGAAAGCTCCGGCCACGTAAAATATGTAGCATCATTGGTAGATGACAAAATGCGGGAAATCAGCTCCAAGAATCCTTTATTAGATGCAAGCAAGCTTGCCGTTTTAACTGCCGTCAATGCAGTGAATGATTATTTAAAAATCAAAGACGAGCTGGAACGGCTGCAAGCAGGACTACAAAAAGAAAAGGACTAAGAATCATGTTGGATTTAGCCATTTTATTATTTCTTATTATCGGATTTTTTGTTGGCCTAAAAAGAGGCTTTATCATGCAGTTTGTTCATATTGCAGGCTTTATTATTGCATACATCGTCGCCTATTTATACTATGGTGAGCTAGCACCAAAGCTAACACTTTGGGTTCCGTATCCGAACTTTGGTGAAGGGACGACTTTAAAAATTCTAACCGACTCCAGCAATGCGGAAACTGCCTTTTACCGTACCATCGCATTTGTGATAATCTTTTTTGCCGTAAAAATATTGTTCCAAATCATTGGTTCGATGCTCGACTTTATTGCCCATCTTCCTATTTTAAGACAGTTAAATATTTGGGCAGGGGGAATTTTAGGCTTTTTAGAAATCTATTTAATTATTTTCATTGTATTATATATTGCAGCCTTAATTCCAATGGAACTTTTGCAAAATCCTCTAAACAATTCATTTTTGGCAAACGCGATTGTGAATCATACACCGATTCTTTCACAGCAAATTAAAGGCTTGTAGATTGAATAAACTGCAGCACGAACTTCTCTGTAGCAGAGAAGTTTTTCTTTATGTTGAAAAAAAGGTTAAAATGTACTCAAGGCAGGTGGATTTTATGGAAGTAAACAAAAAAGAAATCATTCGTTTATTAGAAATGATTGCGATTTATATGGAATTAAAAGGCGAAAATACGTTTAAGGTTTCGGCCTTTCGAAAAGCAGCAAATGCCTTGGAAACCGATGAACGAAGCTTAACAGAAATTGAGGACTTTACATCGATTTCGGGAATCGGCAAGGGTACTGCCGCTGTGATTGATGAATACATAAAAGAGGGTTCCTCCTCTGTTTTAAAAGAGCTTAAAGAGGAAGTTCCGGCCGGACTGATTCCGCTGCTTCAGCTACCGGGTCTTGGCGGGAAAAAGATCGCTAAACTCTATCAAGAGCTTGGAATCGAGGATGTCACAAGTCTAAAAGAGGCATGCGAGGCAGGAAAGGTTCAAAGTCTCGCCGGGTTTGGCAAAAAAACGGAAGAAAAAATCTTAAGTGCCATTGCTAATGTTGGCTCAAGACCGGAACGGCTTCCGCTTGCCTATATGCTCCCAGTGGCCGAGCAAATTGAGGAAAGACTTTCGCAAATGACTGACATAGATAGATTCTCAAGGGCCGGCAGCCTACGCAGAATGCGGGAAACGATAAAGGACCTTGATTTTATAATCGGAACCCAAAATCCAGAATCAGTTCGACAGCATTTGCTAGAATTGCCTTATATAAAAGAGGTCATTGGCGCGGGGGACACGAAGGTATCCGTAGTATTTGAACTAGAATATGATGTTTCCGCTGATTTTCGTTTGGTAAAACCCGAGGAATTTATCACTACCCTGCACCACTTTACAGGCTCAAAAGATCATAATGTCCGAATGAGACAGCTTGCTAAAGAACGCGGCGAAAAAATTAGTGAATACGGTGTGGAAAACGTAGAAACAGGAGAAATCCTCACATTCTCATCCGAAGAAGAATTTTTCAAGCATTTCGATCTTCCGTTTATTCCACCGGAAGTTAGAGAGGACGGCAAGGAAGTCGAAACCTTTTCACACAATCATGAGTTAATCGAACTCGAGGATATTAAAGGCGATCTTCATATGCATTCCACATGGAGCGATGGTGCACACACGATTGAAGAAATGGCTGAAGCCTGTCGCGAGAGAGGCTATCAATATATGGCGATAACGGACCACTCGCAATATTTAAAAGTAGCGAATGGGCTGACGCCTGAAAGATTATGGAAGCAGAAAGAAGAAATTAAGAAATTAAATGAAAAGTATGATGATTTTCTCATTCTATCAGGTGTCGAGATGGATATTCTACCTGATGGTACACTGGACTATGACGATGAACTCCTAGCTGAGATGGATTTTGTCATCGCGTCCATCCATTCTGCTTTTTCCCAGCCGAGGGAAAAAATTATGGAGCGCCTGAAAACAGCCTTAACGAATGCCCATGTCGATTTGATAGCCCATCCGACCGGCAGAAAAATTGGCCGCCGTGAAGGTTATGATGTGGATATCGATATGCTGATTGAGCTGGCTAAAGAAACGAACACAGCGTTAGAATTAAATGCGAACCCTAACCGGCTCGACCTGGCAGCCGAATACTTAAGAAAAGCCCAAGATGCAGGTGTTAAACTCCTCATTAATACTGATGCCCATATGGTCGATACATTAAAGCATATGGCAATCGGCGTATCAGCTGCTAAAAAGGGCTGGATAAAAAAATCATCGGTGATCAATGCCCTTGATAGAAATGACCTGCTAGAGTTTTTGCATAATAGATAAGGCTCTTTTCGTAAACTTTGCTGCTTTTGGAACTTATTAAGGGTCATTTAAAAAGTTTCTAGGCAATTTTCACAAATGTTCTTACGAAAAGATGCTACGAAAAATCTAGTTTTACGGGTTGATAAACTTATACGAAAAACAACAATCTTTGCGAAAATAGCCATAGATAAAAAGGAGGCTCGACCTCATGAAAGAAAGAGTTTTAAAAGTATTAGAATTCACCAAGGTGAGGGAGCAGCTTATAGAACATGCTGCGTCTTCACTTGGTAAAGAGAAAATAAAGCACTTAGTGCCGTCAACTGATTTTGAAGAAGTAGTTAAGCTTCAGGCGGAAACGGATGAAGCGGCCACCGTTTTTCGGATTAAAGGAAATGTCCCGTTATCCGGGATACATGATATTCGTGCCCATATCAAACGCTCCGTCATTGGCGGTGTTTTAAGCCCGCATGAGTTAGTGCAAGTCGCGAGCACGATTCACGCCAGCAGGCAAATGAAGCGATTCATTGAGGAAATCGCAGAAGAACGAACGGAAATTCCGATTTTATTAGGGCAAGTGGACAGAATCATCCCGCTGACGAACCTTGAACAAGCGATTAAATATGCCATCGATGAAAGCGGCGAAGTTCTAGATGGTGCCAGTGAGTTGTTACGGTCATTAAGGCATCAGCTTCGAGCAAATGAAGCACGGGTACGCGAAAAATTAGAAAGCATGATTCGATCTTCAAGTGCGCAAAAGATGCTGTCCGATGCGATTATCACGATCCGGAATGACCGTTTTGTTATCCCTGTAAAGCAGGAATACCGCGGCCACTATGGCGGAATTATCCATGACCAAAGCTCATCAGGACAAACGCTGTTCATCGAACCGCAGGTGATTGTTCAGCTAAATAATCAGCTGCAAGACATACGCGTCAAGGAACAGCTTGAAATTGAACGAATTCTGACGGAGTTATCTGCGAAAACGGCTGAACATGAAAGCGAGCTTCAAGTAATCGTAAAGGTTCTCGCTAATTTAGATTTTATTTTTGCCAAGGCTAGGTACGGGAAAAAAATAAAAGCCACCATGCCCAACATGAATCATGAGGGAAGAATCTCATTATTTAAAGCGAGACATCCGTTAATTCCAATCGACGAAGTAGTGGCGAATGACATCATGCTCGGGAAAGATTTTACGACCATAGTTATTACGGGTCCGAACACTGGAGGTAAAACGGTCACGTTAAAAACACTTGGCTTATGTTCTCTCATGGCCCAGGCAGGACTGCAGGTTCCCGCGCAGGACGGATCGGAGCTTGCCGTTTTTGACGCTGTTTATGCCGATATTGGCGACGAACAGTCAATTGAGCAGAGCTTAAGTACGTTTTCCTCCCATATGGTGAACATTGTCGATATCTTAAATAAAGTGGATTTTAATAGTCTTGTTTTGTTTGACGAGCTTGGAGCAGGAACCGACCCTCAGGAAGGGGCGGCACTCGCCATCTCCATCCTCGATGAAGTTCATAGAAGGGGAGCAAGAGTCATTGCCACCACCCATTACCCGGAATTAAAAGCTTATGGATATAACCGTGAGGGAGTTCTCAATGCCAGTGTCGAGTTTAATGTCGAGACATTAAGCCCAACCTATAAACTCCTTTTAGGTGTACCGGGAAGAAGTAATGCATTTGAAATTTCTAAGAGACTTGGTCTTAATGACCGGGTAATCCAGGCCGCGCGCTCGCATGTCAGTGAGGATACGAACCAAATTGATAAAATGATCGCCTCCTTGGAGGAGAGCAAGCGCAGAGCTGAAATCGAGCAGCAGGAAGCACGCGATTATTTAAAGCAAGCGGAAAAGCTTCATCAGGATTTACAAAAGCAAATGATGGAGTTTTATGAGAAAAAAGACTCGATGCTGGAAAAAGCGGCTGAAAAAGCCGGAGAGATTGTGGAAGAAGCAAAAAGTGAAGCAGACAAGGTTATTCGCGACCTTCGAAAAATGAGAACAGAAAAGCATGCCGAAATAAAAGAGCATGAATTAATTGATGCCAAACGCCGCCTCGAAGGAGCGGCACCGGAAATAAAGAAATCTGAAAAACTCATCAATAAGAAAACGAAAAAGGTTTCCTACATGCCTGGGGATGAAGTAAAGGTGCTGACCTTTGATCAAAAAGGCATCCTGGTCGAAAAAGTGACGGACAACGAATGGCAGGTCCAAATTGGCATTTTAAAGATGAAAGTGAAAGAAAAGGACATGGAATATTTGGGGACTCCGGAACAAGTAGAAACACGTCCGATGGCTATTGTAAAAGGCAGGGACTCCCATGTTAAACTAGAATTGGACCTGCGTGGTGAAAGATATGAGGATGCCCTCCTAAAGGTAGAGAAATACATTGATGATGCCCTCTTGGCAAGTTATCCCCGCGTATCCATTATCCATGGTAAGGGTACGGGAGCATTAAGGCAGGGGGTTCAAGAATATTTAAGGAACCATCGTTCTGTTAAGAAAATCCGCTTTGGAGAAGCCGGAGAAGGCGGGTCAGGCGTCACCGTCGTTGAATTTAAATAATGTCCGGGGAGAATGGCAATGGACCAGTTTTGGGAAAACGAGTATATTCAAATAGCTGCTTATTATAGTGTAGTCATTTTGTGTATGATTGTCTTTTTAGCCATTTTTGAGGCTGTAACGAAATACAAAAATTGGGAAGAAATCAAAAAGGGGAATGTCGCCGTGGCAATGGCTACGGGAGGGAAAATATTTGGCGTTGCCAATATTTTTCGTCACACGATTGAACACAACTCTTCCGTGCTGACAATGGTTGGCTGGGGTGTTTTCGGTTTTGTTTTGCTATTGGCCGGCTATTTTATCTTTGAATTTTTAACACCCAAATTTAAAATTGACGACGAAATCCAAAATGATAACCGGGCGGTTGGTTTGATTTCGATGATCATTTCGATTGGATTGTCGTATGTGATTGGTGCAGGAATTTCGTAAGGGGAGAATGAACAGTGGAGACATTAGCTAAGGTACTTCTCGGGTTATGCGGCTTGTTTTTGCTAATCGGTGTCATATATCTTGTTTTCTTTTAATTAAAATCATCGCTGAACAAGTTTCAGCGGTGATTTTTTTTGGGCCTGCCTTCAATTGTTAATTGTGAGTCACTGTATTATAATAGAATAAGAAATGAGAATATTTTTAATTATTTTTTCAAAGAAGGAGGTTTATTATTGTGGAGTCCAAACCATGGCTGGCTCTTTATCCAAAGGAAATTCCTGCCACTATTGCATACTCCTCAGAATCCGTACAAACATATTTAGTCAATGCTGCCGAGCATTATCCAGAAAAGATTGCCATTCATTTTATGGGGAAAGATATGACCTATAAACAGCTTTATGATGATGCCCTTAAATTTGCCTGTTACCTCCAGGAGAAACTTGGTATTACAAAAAGTGACCGAGTTGCGATCATGCTGCCCAATACTCCTCAGGCAGTTATTTGTTATTTCGGTATATTAATGGCTGGTGGAATCGTCGTTCAAACTAACCCGCTATATACAGAGCGAGAGCTGGAATATCAAATGAAAGATTCCGGTGCTAAAGCAATCATCACCCTAGACATCCTCTATCCACGCGTTTCAAAGGTAATGCCGCAAACGGATTTGCAGCATATTATTGTAACCGCCATCAAAGACTATCTCCCATTTCCAAAAAATCTCGTTTATCCTTTCATCCAGAAAAAACAATATGGAATTGTCGTCAATGTTAAGCATGAAGGAAGCACCCACCTGCTTACGGAAATTTTAAAAATGAAGCCCAAAAAACTTACCAGCTATGAGGTGAATGTAGAAGAGGACTTGGCTTTACTGCAATATACAGGCGGAACGACTGGTTCACCGAAGGGGGTCATGCTGACCCACAAAAATTTAATTACGAATACAACCATGAGCGAGAAATGGATATATAAGTGCAAACCTGGGGAAGAAAGTCTTCTGGCCATTGTACCGTTTTTCCATGTTTATGGAATGACTGTATGTATGTTATTATCCATCAAAATGGCCTGTAAATTGATTTTACTTCCTAAATTTGATGCACTGACAACGTTAAAAACGATTCAAAAACAGCGGCCGACCCTTTTTCCTGGAGCTCCAACCATTTACATCGGTTTATTAAACCATCCTGATTTAAAAAAATATGATTTATCGTCCATTGCAGCTTGCATCAGCGGGTCAGCCCCGCTTCCGCTGGAAGTACAGGAGAACTTCGAGAAGGTTACAGGAGGAAAACTGGTTGAAGGTTATGGTTTGTCAGAAGCATCCCCGGTTACCCACTCCAACTTCTTGTGGGACGTTGAAAGGGTAAAGGGCAGCATAGGTGTCCCATATCCTGATACGGATGCAAAAGTTGTTTCCACGGATACCGGTGAACCAATGCAAATAAAGGAAATTGGCGAAATCGTCATCAAAGGTCCCCAAATAATGAAAGGCTACTGGAACCGTCCTGAAGAAACAGCCGAAGTCTTGAAGGATGGCTGGCTCTATACTGGCGATCTTGGCTATATGGATGAACAAGGCTATTTTTATGTTGTCGACCGCAAAAAAGATATGATAATCGCTGGCGGGTATAATATTTATCCTCGTGAGATCGAAGAAGTGTTGTATGAGCACCCGGATGTAATCGAAGCGGTTGCTGCTGGAATATCTGACCCATATCGCGGGGAAACCGTTAAGGCTTATATTGTTTTAAAAGAAGGTTCAAAGGTTACCCCTGAAGAAATGAACCAATTCGCCAGAAAATTTTTAGCAGCCTATAAAGCGCCACGCTTGTATGAATTTAGAAAAGAATTGCCAAAATCGGCAGTTGGAAAAATTTTAAGAAGGATGCTGGTGGAGGAAGAGAAGCAAAAAATAGAAGAAGAAAATAAAAAGCAAGCTTAGAAGTATTTTTTTTTGAAAGTTAAGGCTTGTCTAAAAATAATCACAAGAAGTCTATTCAGTAGTTCTTGACAGAAGTACATATAAAAATTATTATTAAAATATGAATGATGATTCATTCATATTTTTCTTTTTACTTACTTAGAGTATAACAGTTTTCTTCAAAGGGGGGATAGCATTGAAAAAAAGCAAGCCAAAGTATATGCAAATCATTGATGCAGCAGTCATCGCCATTGCTGAAAATGGCTACCACCAAACGCAGGTTTCAAAAATTGCGAAACAGGCAGGAGTGGCTGACGGCACCATTTATCTCTATTTCAAAAACAAGGAAGATATCCTTATCTCTCTCTTTGAAGAAAAAATGGGTTATTTCGTTGAAAAAATAGAAGAAAAAATTGCAGGAAAAACAACAGCGGCAGAGAAATTATTAATGATGGTAGAAACTCATTTCCAAGCTTTGTCTGATGATCATCACTGGGCAATCGTAACCCAATTGGAATTACGTCAATCCAATAAGGAACTCCGTTTACGTATAAATGATGTTCTTAAAGGCTATTTGCAGGTGATTGATAAGATCCTTATTGAAGGAAAAGAAACTGGAGAGTTTTCAAGCGACCTCGATGTTCGTCTTGCCCGGCAAATGATTTTCGGTACGATTGATGAAACCGTTACATCCTGGGTGATGAATGAGGAAAGGTATGATTTGAAGGCATTAGCAGCCCCAGTCCATCGTCTTTTGATTAATGGCTGCGGAATCCGGTAGTTTAAGTTAGGAGGGGAATTAATGGAATATTTAAAATGGTCTCATGAGGACAGTATTGCTACTATTACTTTGGAACGTCCTCCGGCAAATGCCCTTTCATCAGGTCTATTAAGGGAACTTTCTGCCGTACTGGATGAAATCGAACCAAACCGTGAAATTAGAGCTGTGGTCATTCATGGGGAAGGGCGCTTTTTCTCAGCAGGTGCTGATATTAAAGAATTCACCACAGTAACTTCTTCCGAGGACTTTTCTAAACTGGGACAGTTTGGACAAGATTTGTTTGATCGGATGGAAAAATTCCCAAAACCGATTATTGCGGCGATTCACGGTGCAGCCCTTGGCGGAGGTTTAGAGCTTGCAATGGCTTGTCATATTCGTTACGTCAGTGAAACGGCTAAACTTGGTCTTCCTGAATTGCAATTAGGGTTAATCCCAGGATTCGCAGGTACTCAACGTCTGCCTAAATATGTAGGTGTGGCAAGAGCAGCTGAAATGCTTTTCACATCTGAGCCTATCACTGGATTGGAAGCGGTCCAATATGGCTTAGCAAACCGTGCCTTCCCAGAGAATGAGGTTTTGGAGCAGGCGAATAAATTGGCTAAAAAAATTGCCAAGAAAAGCCCAGGTTCCATTAAAGCAAGTATAGAGCTTTTAAACTATGCTAAAACAGAAGAATTCTATCAAGGTACAAAAAGAGAAGCTGAACTTTTTGGCAAAGTGTTTGTCTCCAATGACGCTAAAGAAGGCATCCAAGCCTTCATTGAAAAAAGAGAACCTCATTTTAGGGGTGAATAGGCTTCCATAATCTTGGGCTTGACCCATCTGGAAGCTTTTAATAAAATTTTTTTGAAGACAATTTTCTTAATCTTTCAAACTGAGCGAATGCTCGAAATTTATCTAGGAGGGTAACCATGAACATTTATGTATTAATGAAAAGAACCTTTGATACTGAAGAAAAAATTGCGATCTCAGGCGGAAAAATCAATGAGGATGGTGCTGAATTTATCATCAATCCTTATGATGAATATGCAATTGAAGAAGCAATCCAAGTTCGCGATGCTAATGGCGGAGAAGTAACGGTTATCTCTGTAGGCAATGAAGAAACAGAAAAGCAATTGCGAACTGCACTTGCGATGGGTGCTGATAAAGCTGTCCTTATTAATACAGAAGACGATGTTGAAAACGGCGATCAATTCACAACTGCAAAAATTCTTGCTGAATACTTAAAGGATAAAAATGCTGATTTAATCCTTGGAGGAAATGTGGCGATTGATGGCGGTTCTGGTCAAGTAGGTCCGCGTGTTGCTGAACTTTTAAATATTCCTTATGTAACAACGATTACAAAGCTTGAAATCGATGGAACAAATGTAACTGTTACGCGTGACGTTGAAGGGGATTCAGAAGTGATTGAAACAAGCCTTCCGCTATTAGTTACAGCGCAGCAAGGTCTAAATGAGCCGCGTTATCCTTCTTTACCAGGTATCATGAAAGCAAAGAAAAAGCCGCTTGATGAATTAGAATTGGATGACCTCGATCTTGAGGAAGATGATGTGGAAGCAAAAACAAAAACAATTGAAATCTACCTGCCAGCGAAAAAAGAAGCAGGGAAGGTATTATCCGGCGATTTGAATGATCAAGTTAAAGAACTGGTTCACCTACTTCATACTGAAGCAAAAGTAATTTAATCGAAATTTCATAAAAATTGTTTGCAGGAGGGAAATGGAATGTCTAGAAAAGTGTTAGTATTAGGAGAAGTTCGTGACGGTTCATTACGTAATGTATCTTTCGAAGCAGTGGCTGCAGCAAAAACGGTTGCAGAGGGCGGAGAAGTTGTTGGTGTTTTAGTTGGCGATGCTGTAAGCGCTTTAGGTGCAGAATTAGTACAATATGGTGCTGACCGCGTAGTGGTTGTGGAAGACGAAAAATTAAAGCAATATACTTCTGATGGTTATGCACAAGCCCTTTTAGCGGTAATTAACCAAGAAAAGCCAGAAGGATTGGTATTTGGTCATACAGCACTTGGAAAAGACCTTTCTCCAAGAATCGCTGGAAAGCTTCAATCGGGTCTTATCTCGGATGCTACTGCTGTTGAAGTGGCTGGCGGCAATGTTGTATTTACAAGACCAATTTATTCAGGTAAAGCATTTGAAAAGAAAATTGTAACGGACGGCTTAATTTTTGCAACTGTACGACCAAATAACATCGCACCTTTAGAAAAGGATGAAAGCAGAAATGGTGACGTTGCTTCCCTATCTGTTGAAATCAAAGACCTTCGTGCGATTATCAAAGAAGTAGTACGTAAAGCAAGTGAAGGTGTTGACCTAAGCGAAGCTAAAGTGGTTATTTCCGGTGGACGTGGTGTGAAGAGTGAAGAAGGCTTTGCCCCGCTTAAAGAATTAGCACAAGTTTTGGGTGGAGCGGTAGGAGCTTCCCGCGGTGCATGTGATGCCGAATATTGCGATTACTCCTTACAAATTGGCCAAACTGGTAAGGTTGTAACTCCTGATCTTTATATTGCTTGCGGAATTTCTGGCGCGATTCAGCACTTAGCTGGTATGTCTAACTCTAAAGTAATCGTTGCGATCAACAAAGACCCTGAAGCAAACATCTTTAAGGTAGCTGATTACGGAATTGTTGGCGACTTATTCGAAGTTGTTCCATTATTAACTGAAGAGTTTAAAAAGCTTAAAGTTCATTCATAATAATAAAGCGAGCGGAATGTTCCGCTCGTTTTTATTAGCGAGTCAGATTATTAGCTTGAGCAAACAAACGATGTTATACTTTCGGTAGTGTTTCATTATTCATTAGGAGGGCAATAAAAAAATGGCTATTTCACATTTAACAGACCAAAACTTCTCGTCTGAAACAGGTTCAGGCCTTGTACTTGTAGATTTCTGGGCACCATGGTGCGGACCTTGCAAAATGATCGCTCCAGTATTAGAAGAACTAGATTTAGATATGGGCGATAAAGTAAAAATCACAAAGCTTGATGTCGATGAAAATCCACAAACAGCTGCTAATTTTGGCGTTATGAGTATTCCAACCCTATTAGTAATCAAAGATGGCGAAGTTGTTGATAAAGTAGTCGGCTTCCAGCCAAAAGACGCATTAGCAAGCGTATTAGAAAAGCACGTTTAAGTTGATTACACCCTTAGTCAGAAATTTTCTGGCTAAGGGTTTTTATTTTTGTTAAAATTTTAAAGATAAATATAAAATGAAGCAAGGAGTGGCCGGAATGAATGAAACCATTAAGCAAAAACTGACACTGCTGCCGGATCAGCCTGGCTGCTACTTAATGAAAGACCGTCAAGGAACTATCATTTATGTGGGGAAAGCCAAAATATTAAAGAACCGGGTCCGCTCTTATTTTACCGGATCACATGACGGAAAAACGCTAAGGCTTGTTCAGGAGATCGAAGACTTCGAATACATTGTCACCTCCTCTAATATAGAAGCACTCATTTTGGAATTAAACCTAATTAAGAAATACGACCCAAAATATAATGTCATGCTTAAGGATGACAAAACCTATCCATTTATCAAGCTGACAGCCGAAAGACATCCGAAACTGATTATCACCAGGAAAGTAAAAAAGGATAAAGGCAAATATTTCGGTCCTTACCCGAATGTTATGGCGGCTAATGAAACGAAGAAGCTGCTTGACCGGATTTATCCTCTCCGTAAATGTGCGACACTTCCCGACCGGGTCTGCTTGTATTACCATCTAGGACAATGCCTGGCACCATGTGTCAATGAGGTTACGGAACAACAGTATAAAGAAATGACTGATGAAATTACCCGCTTTTTAAATGGCGGTTATAAGCAAATTAAAAAAGAATTAACCGAAAAAATGAACTCAGCGGCAGAAGAGCTTGATTTTGAAAGAGCGAAGGATTTCCGTGATAAAATCATCCATATAGAAACAATAATGGAAAAGCAAAAAATCACGATGACCGACTTTACCGACCGCGATGTATTTGGATATGCAGTTGATAAAGGGTGGATGTGCGTTCAGGTCTTTTTTGTGCGCCAAGGGAAGCTAATCGAACGAGACGTATCGATGTTCCCGATTTACAATGAACCAGAGGAAGAAATCCTCACATTCTTAGGACAATTTTACCAGAAGACAAACCATTTCAAACCGAAGGAAATTCTCATTCAGGATGAAGTTGACTTAAATATGGCAGAACAGCTTCTTGAAGTAAAAGTGTTGCAGCCGCAGCGGGGACAAAAAAAGGATCTCGTCAAAATGGCGATCAAAAATGCGAAAATTGCCTTAAATGAAAAGTTCTCTTTGATCGAAAAAGATGAGGAACGAACCATAAAGGCTGTGGAAAACTTAGGGGAACTTCTCGGAATATATACGCCGCACCGCATCGAGGCATTTGATAACTCGAATATCCAAGGAACTGATCCTGTTTCTGCCATGGTTGTGTTTACGGACGGTAAAGCAAATAAACGCGAATACCGCAAATATAAGATTAAGTCAGTAAAAGGTCCTGATGATTATGAATCAATGCGGGAAGTTACTCGAAGAAGGTATTCAAGGGCGTTAAAAGAAGAGCTGCCGCTTCCTGATTTAATTATTATTGATGGTGGCAAGGGGCATGTGGAGGCCGTTAGGGATGTTTTGGAGAACGAGTTAGGGCTCGATATTCCCCTTTCAGGTTTGGTGAAGGACGAAAAGCACCGTACCTCTCAGCTTTTATATGGCAATCCATTAGAAATTGTCCCATTGCAACGGAATAGCCAGGAATTTTATCTGCTTCAAAGAATCCAAGATGAGGTTCACCGATTTGCGATTACCTTCCACCGGCAAATTCGCGGTAAAAGTGCTTTCCAATCCCTGCTCGATGATATTCCGGGGATTGGCGAAAAACGAAAGAAATTATTGCTGAAGCAGTTTGGATCTGTGAAAAAAATGAAGGAAGCTGGACTCGAAGAATTTAGGGCAATTGGAATCCCTAAAGACGTGGCGGAAGAATTAATGAAAAAACTTCAGTCATAAGGATTGTCAGCGTAATATTATCATGCTATAATGAGTGAAAATTTAATTTACTGTCACTTTTACGTACTAAAGTGAAGGTAGAGGTGCGAGCTTCAAGAGTAAAGGTTCTGAGAAGGATGAGCTTCCAGGACGAGCCTTGAAAGGGATTGTTCGCCGAAGTGAAGAAAGTCTCATTTCTTTCTTTGCTGGTCCTGTATTGAATAAATGCCGGATTGTCAAGGCTATTGTCTTGGAGAGCTATCTTACATTGTAGGCGCAAGATTTTTTTGTGTTTATTAAGCAATGAGATATTCTCTCATTGCTTTTTTATTTTTTTCAGGGAAAACTATAGCAATTACTTGAAAGTAGGGGAGAACGAAGATGGGTCTTATTGTCCAAAAATTCGGGGGGACTTCCGTTGGAAGCGTCGAGAGAATTTTAAATGTAGCAGATTGTGTTAGAGAAGAAACAGAGCGTGGAAACAATGTAGTGGTTGTCGTTTCGGCAATGGGGAAATCAACGGACCAGCTCGTCAGCTTGGCAAAGGAAATCTCCGCTCAGCCTAATAAGCGGGAAATGGATATGCTTCTTTCAACCGGGGAGCAGGTGACCATCTCGTTATTGAGTATGGCTTTAAACCAAAAAGGCTTGGAGGCAGTTTCCTATACTGGCTGGCAAGCAGGAATCGTGACAGAACCTGTTCATGGTAATGCAAGGATTTCAAAAATCAATACGCAGGCGATTGAAAGCCAGCTTAATGATGGGAAGGTCGTCATTGTGGCGGGCTTCCAAGGAATTACCGAAGAAGGTGAAATTACCACTCTCGGACGAGGCGGCTCTGACACGACCGCAGTAGCTTTAGCTGCAGCTTTAAAAGCTGATAAGTGTGATATTTATACCGATGTTACCGGAGTATTCACAACGGATCCTAGGTATGTGAAAAATGCACGTAAATTACTATCGGTCTCTTATGATGAAATGCTAGAGCTTGCTAATTTAGGTGCGGGCGTGCTGCACCCTAGAGCGGTGGAATTTGCCAAGAACTATAATGTCCGATTAGAAGTCCGTTCTAGTATGGAGAAAATTGAAGGAACAGTAATTGAGGGGGAAGCTACAATGGAACAAAACTTAGTCGTCCGCGGGGTCGCATTTGAAGATGAAATTACACGAGTAACCGTTTTAGGACTTAAAAATTCTTTAACAAGTCTTTCTACTATTTTTACAACACTTGCACAGAATCACATTAATGTCGATATTATCATTCAAAGTACAACCGAAGCTGGTACAGCCAATTTGTCATTCTCTATCCACACAAACGATTGGGTTGATACGTTAAAAGTCCTAGAAAACAATAAGGCAAGCCTTGGATATGAGCAACTTGATGCCGAGAATAAACTAGCCAAAGTATCAATTGTAGGTTCTGGCATGATTTCCAATCCTGGAGTGGCCGCACAAATGTTTGCAGTGTTAGCTGAGAACAATATTGCTGTTAAAATGGTCAGCACATCTGAGATAAAAGTTTCAGCAGTTGTAGAAGAGAAAAATATGCTGAAAGCGGTAGAAGTATTGCACGACGCATTTGAACTTGGGAATAACTAAAAAATAGTGAAAGGCACCTCAATGGAGTGTGCCTTTCACTATTTAATTTGAATCTTTCTTATCCCATTTGACAGTGAAGCGGACGGTGTTGGATTTTTTGACTGGATGTTCGAAGGTTTCGGCTATGGCTTCCTTTTGCAGCTCGATTTGCTGGGCAAGGAATCCTGCTTCCAGCTGAAAAAAGTTTTCTGCTTTTGATTTGACACGGGACACTAGAAGTGGACTAGATAGTTCGAATTCTATCTCATTTTTATTTTCATGATTGATGGATAACTGTCCCCAGGAAGCATTGGCAAAAAATTCAACCATTTGACCATAATCGGATAAAGGAAATTTACGTGCTAGCCTTTTGCCCGCCCAATATAAAATTTCTGGCGTATCTTTTCCTAAAATCTCTGGCAAAAGAACTTCTCGGATCAGTTCATAACCGAAGGTAGATATGGTTCTTGGTTCTTCAATAGGTTGTTTGAATTCAACGACTGTACTATCTTTCACTTGTTTCCCCTCTTTCTATCATTCTATTATATACAAACTATGTTACAATTCAGTACCGTTTTTATAAAATAGCGCTTACATTTTGAAGGGATTTTTTGTTATATTACGATATTATCGCTCGTTTCCTATCATAATTATCATTTCCTAAAAATTTTATTTTCCAACCGTAAGATGTTGGAAATTTTAATGTAAAAATCTAGATTATTTTTAAAATAAAACCAATCAAAAATGAATACGCTTTCATTGTCTATTATAATATCAATATATAATAAAAACTTTATTTTTTACCAAAGATTTGTGTATCCGGTTTCTTGACGCTCTATGATGATGGGAGTAAAATGGACATGTCACATTATTGTCACAATGGTGCTAGGTTACATATTCTTTAAAAAGGATTGAAGAAAGGAAAGTACTTAACATCATTTTAAAAATTAAAAGGGGGTAAATGTATGGCGAGTAATCGAGAGTTTTTTAATCGGAGATTGCATTCATTGCTGGGAGTTATTCCTATCGGGATCTTTCTCATGCAGCACCTAGTAGTTAACCATTATGCAACAGTGGGAGTCGAGTCTTTCAATAAGGCTGCGAACTTTATGGGGAATCTTCCTTTCCGCTATGTCTTAGAGACAGTAATTATTTATTTACCATTGTTATTTCATGCAATTTATGGGCTTTATATTGCTTTTACTGCCAAAAATAATACTAGCAGATTCGGATTCTTCAGAAACTGGATGTTCATGCTGCAACGTGTCACAGGCGTAATCACGCTGATCTTTATTGCTTGGCATGTATGGGAGACCCGTGTTGCTGCCGCTTTTGGAAATGAAGTTAATTTTCAAATGATGCAGGATATTCTTTCATCACCATTCATGTTTGGATTTTATATTGTTGGGATTATTTCAGCTATTTTCCACTTTGCAAATGGATTATGGTCATTCATGGTTAGCTGGGGCATCACTGTATCGCCACGTTCACAGGTTATTGCTACATATGTGACAATCGTGATTTTCTTAGCACTTTCCTATGTTGGAATTTCGACTTTGTTAGCATTTGTATAATAGTTCACATTTACATTTGATCGGAAAAAATAATTGGATTTTGGATTAAGGGAGTGAGTCAAATGAGTAAAGGTAAGGTAGCCATAGTCGGCGGCGGTTTAGCAGGCTTAATGGCAACAATTAAGGTAGCGGAATCCGGAACACCAGTAGAATTGTTTTCGCTTGTTCCTGTTAAACGCTCTCACTCTGTTTGTGCCCAAGGCGGTATTAATGGAGCAGTAAATACAAAAGGTGAAGGTGACTCCCCGTGGATTCACTTTGACGATACTATTTATGGCGGAGATTTCTTAGCAAACCAGCCGCCTGTTAAGGCAATGTGCGATGCCGCACCTGGAATCATCAATTTATTTGACCGGATGGGAGTTATGTTTAACCGTACTCCTGAAGGACTTTTAGACTTCCGTCGTTTCGGCGGTACACAGCACCACCGTACAGCGTTTGCCGGTGCAACAACTGGCCAGCAGCTTCTTTACGCATTGGACGAGCAGGTTCGCCGTTTTGAAGTAGATGGATTAGTTACCAAGTACGAGGGCTGGGAATTCTTAGGAGCAGTAATCGATGACGAAGGCACTTGCCGCGGACTTGTTGCTCAAGACCTAAAAACAATGGAAATCCGTTCATTTGCCGCTGATGCCGTCATTATGGCATCTGGTGGACCTGGAATTATTTTTGGAAAATCAACGAACTCTGTAATCAACACTGGTTCAGCTGCTTCCATTGTTTATCAGCAAGGTGTTTATTATGCGAACGGTGAAATGATCCAAATTCATCCTACCGCTATTCCTGGCGATGACAAGCTTCGCCTTATGAGTGAATCAGCACGTGGTGAAGGCGGTCGAGTTTGGACTTATAAAGATGGTAAGCCATGGTACTTCCTAGAGGAAAAATATCCTGCTTACGGAAACCTTGTACCACGTGATATCGCAACACGTGAAATTTTTGATGTGTGTGTAAATCAAAAATTGGGAGTTAACGGCGAAAATACAGTTTTCCTTGATCTTTCCCACAAGGATCCACACGAATTGGATATTAAACTAGGCGGAATCATCGAGATTTATGAAAAATTCATGGGTGATAATCCACGTAAAGTACCGATGAAAATTTTCCCTGCGGTTCACTATTCAATGGGCGGCTTATGGGTTGATTACGATCAAATGACTAATATCAAAGGTCTATTTGCAGCAGGTGAGTGTGATTATTCACAGCACGGTGCTAACCGTCTAGGAGCAAACTCTTTACTTTCCGCGGTTTACGGCGGAATGGTTGCAGGACCAAATGCAGTTAAATATATCAATGGACTAGAAAAGAGTTCCGATGCTGTTTCTTCCTCAGTCTTTGACCGTCATGTAAAAGAACAGGAAGATAAGTGGAATTCAATCATGTCATTAAATGGAACGGAAAATGCTTACGTTCTTCATAAAGAGCTTGGTGAATGGATGACAGATAACGTAACGGTTGTTCGTTACAATGACAAGCTGTTAAAAACAGATGAAAAGATTCAAGAGCTCATGGAGCGCTACCAAAAAATTAACATTAATGATACATCTAAATGGAGCAACCAAGGGGCAGCCTTTACACGTCAATTACAAAACATGCTGCAAATGGCTCGTGTTATCACTCTTGGTGCTTACAATCGTAATGAAAGCCGCGGTGCTCATTACAAGCCAGAATTCCCAGAGCGTAATGATGATGAATTTATGAAAACAACAATGGCTAAATTTGTTGATTCTAATTCTGCTCCAGCTTTCCATTATGAGGACATCGATGTATCCTTGATTAAGCCACGGAAGCGCGATTACACTACAAAGCATTAATGAAAGGGGAGTAGGAATAAATGTCTGAGAAAAAAATGGTAAAATTTATTATTCAACGTCAGGATAGCGAAAATGCCGCTCCGTATGAGGAGACTTTTGAAGTTCCTTATCGTCCGAATATGAACGTTATTTCTGCGTTAATGGAAATTCGTAAAAATCCTGTCGATGCCAGTGGAAAAGCTACTACCCCAATCACTTGGGATATGAACTGTTTAGAGGAAGTTTGCGGTGCTTGTTCAATGGTTATCAATGGCAAGCCGCGCCAATCCTGTTCCGCTCTTGTTGATCAATTGGAACAGCCAATCCGTTTAGCACCGATGAAAACATTCCCTGTTGTTCGTGACCTTCAGGTTGACCGCAGCAGAATGTTTGATGCTTTAAAGAAAGTAAAAGCTTGGATTCCAATCGATGGAACTTATGACTTAGGTCCTGGACCACGTATGCCAGAAAATAAGCGTCAGTGGGCCTATGAGCTTTCAAAATGTATGACATGCGGTGTATGTCTAGAGGCGTGTCCGAATGTAAACAGCAAATCCAACTTTATCGGTGCACAGCCATTATCTCAGGTTCGTCTATTCAACGCTCATCCAACAGGAGCAATGAATAAGGCTGAGCGTTTAGAAGCGATTATGGGTGACGGTGGACTTGTAAACTGTGGTAACTCACAAAACTGTGTTCAATCCTGCCCGAAAGGTATTCCATTGACTACTTCCATTGCAGCATTGAACCGTGATACAACGATTCAATCATTCAGAAGATTCTTCGGAAGCGACCATCAATAATTTTTTCTTACTAACCTTCTTTTCAATTTTGAAAAGAAGGTTTTTCTGTTTTTAAGCTTGAAATCTTTGCTATACTTGTAAATATGAAAATACCTTTTAAAAAAGGCAGGTACCCTAACGTGAAAGCTAAGTTTCCGCTGTTCATCATTTTTATTGGTCTCGTTCTTTTAGGCATCGGTGCCTGGCAATATATTGATGTAAATCTCCAAACGAAAGCTTCTCTAAAAGAGGCTAAAGAGATGGTGCTCGATCAGCCTGCCAATGCAAAAGTGCAGCAGCAAAAACATGAAGCGCCTAAGATGGGGGAAACGGCCGGTCTTTTAGTCATCCCCAAAATTAAAGCAGAGCTAGCGATCGTGGAGGGCACCGACCCGGATGATCTTGAAAAAGGTGTCGGCCATTATAAGGGCTCATTTTTTCCCGGAGATAAGGGGCAAATTGTATTATCTGGGCACAGGGACACCGTATTCCGCCGCTTAGGTGAATTGAAAATTGGCGACTCCCTGAAAATGCAAATGCCCTACGGGAACTATACCTATGAAATTACCCATACCAAAATTGTTAAATCCAATGACACCAGCATCATTACCTTGCAGCACGAAAAGGAAGAATTGATTCTCACAACCTGTTACCCTTTTAGATACGTAGGGAATGCTCCGAAACGGTATATTATTTATGCGAAGTTGAAAAAGCTTAATTAATTAATGGTCATTGCCCGAATTGAGGGGAAAAGTCTTAGTGAGGGTAATGAAAAGGTGTTTCATT
>NZ_JBALPP010000033.1:38444-43851 GCF_036965425.1 Neobacillus drentensis
TTGTGGATGGTCAATGAAAAGGTGTTTCATTTCCCTCTAAGAGAAAAAACGCTTATGTACGGTCAATGAACGGTCGTTCATGCGGACAGAATCCAGTTCTGATTTTCTTTGATGAACAATTAACAATCTATGTTAAAGCAGAATCCGTTGGAAATTCTTCCGCAGACATCCACTATATGGGGAAAAGGGAAGACTGTTCGATTGGCTTTGTCAGCAGGGTAACAATCGTTCAAATCTCCAAAAAGACAGGCAAAGGGTTTCCGTGGACAGAGCAACAGAAAAAATTGCTCATAAATAATGAAAAAATTAGCATATAATTTTATTTTCCTTTAAAGAAATATAGTCACTCCAATTGCCTTATGCACATAAGATATGGTGACTAAATATATACCCACCCCCGGTGCATAACTGGCGAAGGCAAGGAGGGTCACAATACTTGAAGGAGAATGATTATACTCACAAGCCATTACTCACCAAACGCGAAAGAGAAGTATTCGAACTTTTAGTTCAGGACAAAACAACTAAGGAAATCGCTGGTGAACTTTTTATAAGCGAAAAAACGGTTCGAAACCATATTTCGAATGCCATGCAAAAGCTTGGTGTAAAGGGGCGTTCTCAAGCTGTTGTAGAGCTCCTTCGAATGGGAGAGCTCGAACTATAACAATGACCGGCATCCATTTTGGACGCCGGTTCATTATTTTTGATAAACGACTCTTCGATTATTTCAACTTGAAATTTTAGCGAAAAAAGTAGAAAATAAGTACAAGCATTAAGACTATTTAATAAAAAAATAGATACTCTTGTCTTGGGAGAAGTTTTTTTATAGGAGTGTATGAATCATGAAACTCGATAATACCGAAATAATTAGCGGGGAAATTGTCGCCAATATTGAAAAAGATTTACGCTACATATCCGGAATCATCAAGCAAAAAGGAAGAGAAATGCTAAGTAATTATAAAATTACTCCTCCGCAATTTGTTGCCTTGCAATGGCTGTTTGAAGATGGCGATATGACTATCGGTGATCTTTCAAATAAAATGTATTTGGCCTGCAGTACAACAACGGATCTTGTAGACCGAATGGAGAAAAATCTGCTTGTTGAACGAGTGAAGGATCCAAGCGACCGTCGTGTGGTCAGAATCCATCTGCTTGAAGAAGGTAAAAGAATTATTGATGAAGTAATTAAAAAGCGTCAAGTTTATTTGGAAGAAATATTAGACGATTTCTCAATGGAAGAAATTAAATTTCTTCAAAAAAGCTTGATGAAACTTCATCAGGAAATGCGGTAAAAGAGGCGAGAAATTTGAAACAACCAATTGGTGTAATCGATTCAGGTGTGGGTGGATTAACCGTTGCCAAAGAGGTAATGCGGCAGCTTCCTAATGAGAAAATCATTTATTTGGGTGATACCGCCCGCTGTCCGTATGGGCCTCGGACACCGAGGGAAGTAAAAAAGTTCACATGGGAATTGACCACCTTTTTACTAGAAAAAAACATTAAAATGCTTGTAATTGCTTGCAACACGGCAACGGCTGCAGCTCTTGATGAGATTCGAAAAGAACTATCGATTCCTGTCCTTGGGGTCATTAATCCAGGAGCAAGAGCAGCTATCAAGCGGACGAAGAACTACCGGGTTGGGATTATCGGTACAGAAGGGACGGTTAAAAGTGGTGCATACGAAAGGGCACTTAAATCACTTAATAGCCGACTTTTTGTGACTAGCCAGGCCTGTCCCAAATTCGTCCCACTTGTTGAGAGTAGTGAGTTTGACGGCCCCATTGCAGAGAAAATAGTCGATGAGGCATTAAAACCGCTCCAAAATCAAAATTTGGACACATTAATTTTAGGCTGCACTCATTATCCGCTATTGGAACCATTAATTAAAAATGTTATGGGTGACAATTGCAGTGTCATTAGTTCAGGCGATGAAACAGCAAGGGAAATTAGTGCCATTCTGCAGTATAATGGCTTGCTGGAAACTTGTGAGGAAGAACCGGACCATGAATTTTATACAACCGGGTCAAGAAGGATTTTTTCAAAAATTGCTTCACAGTGGCTGGGAATCCCGATAAATGAAGTAAAGAAAATCAAACTGTAGAGTTCTCAATTTGAGAGCTCTTTTTGTATGGAAAAAATTTTTAAAAGATGTTCTATTTTTCTGCCCTAAGGCGGTCTAATTTTTTCCTAGGCTCGTATACATATTAGTACAAACTGTCTTAGGGGGGAATTAATTTGTATAAAAATAAAGCAAAAATCCTTGGTTTAACGGTGCTGACTTCATCAGTGCTGCTATCTGGCTGCGGCTTGTTTGGCGGTGAAATACAAAAGAAAATTGATCCGCCAAAAACAACACAGGTAGTCGATAAAAAAGAAAGTAAAGAAACAGCGGCTGCGAAGAAGGCCAACACTGAAAACACTGTTCAAACAGAGCTATACTTAATTGATAAAAACGGCTATGTCGTTCCACAAACAATCGCTCTTCCGAAGACAGCTTCAGTAGCCAAGCAGGCCCTTGAATACTTAGTGGTAAATGGTAAGGTAACAGACCTGCTCCCAAATGACTTCCGTGCCGTCCTGCCTGAGGACACGGACATGTCAGTTAATATTGATAAAGATGGAGTAGCTACTGTTAATTTTTCAAAAGAATTCAAGGATTACAAAGCAGAAGATGAAAAGAGGATCCTTCAATCGATCACATGGACACTAACACAATTTGATAATATTAAGTCAGTTGCTCTTAAAATGAATGGAACCCCATTGACGAAAATGCCTGTGAAAGGGACTCCAATCAGCGAGCATCTTTCAAGAGCATCGGGTATTAACATTGATACAACGGATGTAATGGATATTACGAATACGAAGCCTGTAACCGTCTACTACATAGGTGGAGAGGAAGAAGGCTCCTATTACTATGTACCGGTAACCCGCCGTGTCCCTGCCGGTGAGAAGGATAACATTACTGCGGTAGTGAACGAATTGATTCAAGGGCCTAGTGAAAATTCAAACCTAGTCTCTGAGTTTATGTCTGATGTAAAGCTTTTAGAAGCGCCTAAGATTGCCAATGGTCAGGTGACTTTGAACTTTGATGAAAATATTTATGGCAGCTTTGAAGAAAAAGAAATCTCACAATCATTATTAAATGCTCTGGTGCTTTCCTTAACGGAGCAAAAGGACATTAAAAAAGTGGCCATCCAAGTTAAAGGCAAGGCTGAGCTGAAAAATGATGAAGGCAAAAAATTAACTGAGCCGGTAACTCGTCCAGAAAAAGTCAATACAGGTAGTTTCTAAAAAAAATTTTTTGTTATACTATATAGTGACCATGAAAGAGGTTGGCTTTTAAAGGCCGCCTCTTCTTTATTTGGCATTGAAGTAAATGAAGGGGGCGTATGTTATGCGTGTTGATGGCAGGGAGCCATTACAGCTAAGGCCAATACATATTGAAACAAACTATTTAATGCATCCCGAAGGATCTGTCCTCATTTCCGTAGGGAATACGAAGGTAATTTGTACGGCGAGCATCGAAGATCGAGTCCCGCCGTTTATGAGAGGCGAGGGCAAGGGCTGGATTACGGCCGAATATTCGATGCTTCCACGGGCAACGGAAACGAGAAATATAAGGGAATCCTCAAAAGGAAAAGTCTCCGGCCGGACTATGGAGATACAGCGTTTAATTGGCAGAGCACTCCGTGCAGTAGTAGACCTAAATGCCCTTGGTGAGAAAACCGTCTGGATTGATTGCGACGTCATTCAAGCAGACGGCGGCACCAGAACGGCTTCGATTACAGGGGCTTTTGTCGCGATGACTATAGCAATCAATCGTTTATCGGAGAAAAAATCATTGTCAAAGTTTCCTATTATCGATTATCTAGCAGCTACGAGCGTTGGAATCTTACAAAAAGGTGAAACGGTTCTCGACTTGAATTATGCTGAAGATTCCAAGGCCCACGTTGATATGAATGTCGTAATGACAGGGAGCGGTGAGTTCGTCGAATTACAGGGGACTGGCGAGGAATCTACTTTTTCTTATGAACAGCTGCAAGGCTTACTCCATGCCGCGCAGGAAGGGCTGATGGAGCTGTTTGAACATCAAAAAACAGCCCTTGGCGAAGAGATTACGAAGAAAATAGAGGGCCGGAGAAAGAAATAGCTAATACTGGATTTCGAAAAAAGCCTAGTAAAGAGGAGATTATGATGAAAGAAGTTATTATTGCTACTAAAAACCCTGGCAAAGCAAGAGAATTTGAGCATATTTTTGCCCCTAGAGGATTTTCGGTCAAAACCCTGCTAGATTTTCCCGAAATCCCTGAAGTAGAAGAAACAGGCTCAACTTTCGAAGAAAATGCCATTTTGAAGGCGGAGGCTGTTTCCCAGGCGCTAAATAAAATGGTGATTGGTGACGATTCCGGCCTAATCGTGGATGTCTTAGAAGGCAGACCAGGAATCTTTTCCGCCCGCTATGCAGGAGAGCCAAAGAACGATCAAAAAAATACAGAAAAAGTTCTGTCTGAATTAAAAGGCGTTCCCGAGGAGGAGCGCACTGCCCGTTTCTATTGTGCATTAGCAGTGGCAGTTCCAGGGCAAGAAACATTCACGGTGTCAGGCACCTGTGAAGGGCGCATATTAGAAGAGCAACGTGGTACTAATGGTTTTGGTTATGATCCCGTCTTTTATGTTCCTGATAAGAGCCGTGCTATGGCTGAGCTTACTTCTGATGAAAAAAATAAAATCAGCCACAGAGCGAATGCACTTAAAAAGCTGGATAATGTCCTGGATGGTTTTTTAGAAAAGGCTAATGAGGCATGAGCAGGGTTTTAGTCGTTAGCGATAGTCATGGTTTGACAAAAGAACTCCAGGTTTTGCGAGAAAGACATTTGAAAGATGTCGATTTGATGATTCATTGCGGCGATTCACAATTGATGCCGGATGATCCATCCATTTCCGGTTATTTAACCGTAATGGGTAACTGTGACTTCGGCGGAGGGTACCCTTTAGATACAACCACTGAAATTGCCGGCAGAAAGTTCTTCATTACCCATGGACATCGATATTCTGTGAAAACATCTTTGATGAACTTAAAGTATAAAGCACAAGAGGTTAATGCCGATATCGTCTGCTTTGGACACTCGCATGTCCTAGGTGCGGAAGTGATTGGCGGAACGCTGTTCTTAAATCCAGGAAGTATCCGTCTTCCTCGTGAGCGATTGGAAAAAACATATGTTATTTTGGATTTATTGGATGATAAAATAAAAATGTCCGTGTTTGAAATGAAAGGACGGGAGATTTCAGAGCTTTCTCGGGAATTTAAATTACCTCAATAATGATTTTGAAACCGATTAGTGACCGTGCAGGGGGAAAATAACATTGTACGGTCACTAAGAAGGGTTTATAATGCCCGTGAACCGAGAAA
>NZ_JBALPP010000033.1:43899-148393 GCF_036965425.1 Neobacillus drentensis
GACGGTCGTTAAGAGGGGTACATAATGCCCATGAAGCGAGAAAAAACGTGTTCCTGGTCATTAAGAACAATAAAAATTTTCATATCGAAAACTTAAACTAAAATAAAAATAAAAAAAGTAATAAAACCCGTTGACTTTTAGATATTAGGATAATATAATAAATCTTGTCCTTGATAATTAAATACGTCCCAGTAGCTCAGCAGGATAGAGCAACGGCCTTCTAAGCCGTCGGTCGGGAGTTCGAATCTCTCCTGGGACGCCATACTACATACCAATCATTATACTCACCATAACGGTGAGTTTTTTTTGTGCCTCATTTATGCTACAATATTTTCCAAGACACGCAAAAGGACGGATTATTATGAAAAAACGGGAAAAGGCGAAACGAATCGATAATGTCATTTTCTTTCCCGGAATCGAAAAAAGATTAACAGATAAAGGCTTAGAGAGCCTGCATAATAAAAAATTTCAAGAAGCTATTACCCTTTTAGAAGAAGCAAAAGAACTAGATCCAGAAAATGACGACATCCTAATCGGACTTGTTCTTGCTTATTTCGAGGCAGGCTCCTTTAAAAAAGCAAGAAAGCTCGCCAATGAAATGCTCCTAAAAGGCATTGGCGACTATTTTCAAATGGTAGACCTTTACTTAACAATCCTTATCCAGCTCCATGAATATCAAGAAATCGTCTCGACCATTGAAGCCTTGTTAGAAGAAAAAGAGATTCCACTAGACAAACATGACCATTTTTTAACCATCCTCCAATTCAGCCAGAGAATGGCGGAGAGTCGCAAGCTGGATATAAATGAACCCGAGATCGAGGAAAACCATACTCGACAGTTGAACCTTTTATCATCAAACAATCTAAATGAACAAATGCTGTTAATTTCGAACCTGGCAGAAAAAAATATCCGCCCCTATGTTCCTGAGATTGAAGAATACCTCATTACAGAAGAAGGGCATCCATTTATTAAAACGATTCTGTTAACGCTGCTCAAAGAGCAAGAAATAGATCGGGAATTAAAAATAACAAAATTCTCACAAGAAAACACAGTCATCCCCACGCAATTGCCGGATGTTAGACAACAGCCTAGAATGCTCCAAATTAAAGCTCTATTAGAAAAACAACTTGAAAGCAGTGACCCTATACTCTTTGAAAATATCAGCGGCATGATCGAGCGGATATTTTTTATTAGCTATCCCTTTGAATTACCACCAGCGAATCCTGCTTCCTGGGCTGCTGCCTTCTACACGTTGGCACAAGAATACATGGGCATTGACCCAAAAATAACCAAAGTAACACAGGAATATGGGGTTATACCACAGGAAATTGAGCAAGCGAGAGAACTAATTGAGCTAATTGAGAAAATTTCTTATCCTAATATATAACCTACAGTGTTGAAACACAGCAATCCTGTGTTATAATGTAGGGGTTGCATTGTGTAAAAAATTATATTTTACATTAAAAAAGTGGAAATATGACTTATTGGACAAGACATATTTCGATTCTTAATTCGTTATGAATGAAATGAGAATAGATGTTGGAGGGAAAATAGGTATGACAGTAAAATGGGAAAAATTAGAAGGCAACCGCGGCGTCCTTACAGTTGAAGTAAGTGCTGAACAAGTAAGCAAAGGTTTAGACGAAGCATTCCAAAAAGTTGTTAAGCAAGTTAACGTTCCAGGCTTCCGTAAAGGAAAAATGCCTCGTGGTATGTTTGAAAAGCGTTTCGGTGTAGAATCACTTTACCAAGACGCATTAGATATTCTTCTTCCAGAAGCATACGGCAATGCAATCGACGAAACAGGAATCGAGCCAATCGACCGTCCTGATATCGACATCGAACAAATGGAAAAAGGCAAAGAGCTTATTTTCAAAGCAACAGTTCAAGTTAAGCCTGAAGTAACATTAGGCGAATACAAAGGCCTAGAAGTAGAAGAGTTAGATACAAACGTAACTGACGAAGACGTTCAAAAAGAATTAGAAACACTTCAAAACCGTCACGCTGAGCTTGTTGTGAAAGAAGACACTGCTGCTGAAAACGGTGATACAGTAGTTATCGACTTTGAAGGATTCGTTGATGGCGAAGCTTTCGAAGGCGGCAAAGCTGAAAACCACTCTTTAGAACTTGGATCAGGATCTTTCATTCCTGGCTTCGAAGAGCAATTAGTTGGTGTTAAAGCTGGCGAATCTAAAGATGTAGAAGTATCATTCCCTGAAGAATACCATGCAGCTGAGCTTGCTGGCAAACCAGCTACTTTCAAAGTAACTGTACACGAAATCAAAGGCAAAGAGCTTCCTGTATTAGATGACGAGTTTGCAAAAGATGTTGACGATGAAGTGGAAACATTAGATGCATTAAAAGAAAAAATCAAAACTCGTTTAGAAGACAGCAAAAAGCATGAAGCAGAACACAACCTTCGTGACACTTTAGTGGAAAAAGCTGCTGAAAACGCACAAGTAGAAGTTCCTGAAGTAATGGTTTCTAATGAAGTAAACCGCATGCTTCAAGAGTTCGAACAACGCCTGCAAATGCAAGGTATGAACCTTGAGCTTTACTTCCAATTCTCTGGTCAAGACGAAAATGCACTTCGTGAACAAATGAAGGAAGAAGCAGCAACTCGCGTTAAAGTAAACTTAACACTTGAAGCAATTGCAAAAGCAGAAAACCTTGAAGCAAGTGACGAAGATGTAAATGCTGAGCTTGATAAAATGGCTGGTATGTACAACATGTCAATTGATGCAATCAAACAAGCACTTGGCGGCGTAGAAGGCATCAAAGGTGAACTTAAATTTAAAAAAGCGATCGACTTTCTTGTTGAAAACAAAAAGTAATTTTTATAAGTAATCGCAAGGCACGATTTTGATCGTGCCTTGTTTTATACATTTTTTCAATTACATATTATAATTATGTCAGGGAAACCTTTTTAACAATGGGCAGGAAAATCAATACTACATATCGAATTAATAATTTCCAAAGAGCTTTTAGATTTAATTTTAAAAAATATGGCAAAGATTAATGAGTACATAAGTTTCAAATGGTGCTTCTCCAAACAAAGCAAAACATAAAGCATTTTAGTTCCAGTCCATTGGCCAAATATGATACAATGCAGAATACATACCATTTTAGAAATAGTTTGAACTCGGCTTTTGTTTGGATGATCCACCAGCTTCAAAGAAGGATATAACACGTTTCAAGGGGTGAAAGAGTTGTTTAAATTTAATGATGAAAAAGGACAATTAAAATGTTCATTCTGTGGAAAAACGCAGGATCAAGTCCGTAAACTAGTGGCAGGGCCGGGAGTTTATATATGTGACGAGTGCATTGAGCTTTGCACAGAAATCGTTGAGGAAGAGCTTGGAACTGAAGAAGAAGTAGAATTTAAAGATGTTCCAAAACCGAAGGAAATCTGTGAAATTCTAGATGAATATGTCATTGGCCAGGATCAAGCAAAGAAATCCTTGTCTGTTGCCGTTTACAACCACTATAAGCGCATCAATTCCAACAGCAAAATTGATGATGTGGAGCTTTCCAAGAGTAATATTGCTATGATCGGGCCTACAGGAAGCGGGAAAACTCTATTGGCGCAAACATTGGCTCGTATCTTGAATGTGCCATTTGCGATCGCGGATGCGACTTCTCTTACTGAGGCAGGCTATGTCGGTGAAGACGTTGAAAATATTTTATTAAAATTAATTCAAGCTGCCGATTATGATGTAGAAAAAGCCGAAAAAGGCATTATCTATATCGATGAAATTGATAAAATTGCCCGCAAATCCGAAAACCCATCGATTACACGCGATGTTTCCGGTGAAGGCGTACAGCAGGCATTATTGAAAATTCTTGAAGGTACGGTGGCAAGTGTTCCTCCTCAAGGTGGAAGAAAGCACCCGCATCAAGAATTCATCCAAATTGACACCACCAATATTCTATTTATCTGCGGTGGAGCGTTTGATGGAATTGAACCGATTATTAAGCGCCGTTTAGGACAAAAAGTAATTGGTTTTGGTGCTGATCCAAAGCAAGCAGAGATTACTTCCAAAGAGCTGCTTTCAAAGGTATTGCCTGAAGACTTGCTGCGATTCGGCTTAATCCCTGAATTTATTGGCCGTCTTCCAGTTATCGCTAGCCTTGAACAGTTGGACGAGGCGGCATTAATTGAAATTTTAACAAAGCCAAAAAATGCGCTTGTAAAACAATATCAAAAAATGCTTGAAATTGATGATGTTGAACTAGAATTTGAAGAAGGCGCATTAACGGAAATCGCGAAGAAAGCGATTGAACGCAAAACGGGTGCCCGTGGATTACGTTCAATCATTGAAGGAATCATGCTTGATGTCATGTTTGACCTTCCTTCCCGCGATGATATTACAAAGTGTATCATTACGAAAGAAACAGTCATCAACAACAGCGTTCCGAAGCTCGTTTTAGAAGACGGAACAGTAGTTGTTGAAGAAAAATCAGCATAATTGTTAGAGGACCTGGCAGCTGTCGGGTCCTTTTTATTTTCCAAGAATTGTCTAATTAGACAAAGTCATCGGAAAAATAGACAAACCCATTGAAATGATAGACAAAACCCCCAAAAAAATAGACAAAGCACCCCAAAAAATAGACAAATCACTCTAAAAAATAGACAATCCCATCCCAACACAATTTCCCAGCATATCAGTTTCTTGCATTTTGTGGTTTATTCCACCTCTTGGCAGGAAATACTTATTAATATCTATAGAAGTACATAGTGCTGGAGGGAAAAAAATGAGTTGGACGGGGATTGCATTATTTATACAGCTGTTTTTTGGAATCATCATCGGGTTATACTTTTGGAATCTGTTAAGAAATCAGCGGACTCAAAAGGTTTCCATCGATCGGGAATCCCGAAAAGAAATGGAACAGCTTAGAAAAATGAGATCGATATCATTAACAGAACCATTATCGGAAAAGGTACGTCCCACAAGCTTCGAAGATATTGTCGGCCAAGAGGATGGAATAAAATCTTTAAAAGCAGCGTTATGTGGACCGAATCCGCAGCATGTCATTATTTATGGGCCACCTGGAGTCGGAAAAACAGCTGCCGCACGCCTCGTATTGGAAGAGGCAAAGAAAAACACGAAATCACCATTTAAAAAAGAATCCGTTTTTATTGAACTGGATGCTACTACAGCACGATTTGATGAGCGGGGGATTGCTGACCCGTTAATTGGATCCGTTCACGATCCGATTTATCAGGGGGCTGGAGCTATGGGCCAGGCTGGGATACCGCAGCCTAAACAAGGAGCTGTAACGAACGCCCATGGCGGTGTCCTCTTTATTGATGAAATTGGTGAACTTCATCCAATTCAGATGAACAAGCTGTTAAAAGTATTAGAGGATCGTAAGGTTTTCCTTGAGAGTGCCTATTATCACGAGGAAAATAACCAAATTCCAACCCATATCCATGATATTTTTAAAAATGGCCTTCCTGCCGATTTCCGCCTCATCGGGGCCACGACGAGAACACCAAGTGAAATTCCCCCGGCGATTCGTTCGCGCTGTATGGAGGTATTCTTCCGTGACTTAAACCAGGAAGAAATTGTGACAGTAGCAAAAAAAGCAGCAGATAAGGTAAATATGGAAATAAACGATACAGGTGTGAATACACTTTCTACCTATGCGCGTAATGGCCGTGAAACGGTCAATATGATTCAAATCGCAGCGGGACTTGCGATTACGGAAGACCGTAATTTTATTAAAGATGAAGATATCGAGTGGGTGATCCATTCCAGTCAAATGACTCCAAGAATGGAACGAAAAATCAATGATATTTCCCATGTTGGTCTTGTCAATGGACTAGCTGTGTATGGACCGAATTCCGGTGCGCTTCTTGAAATTGAAGTGACCGTCATTCCGGCAAAAGAAAAAGGAACCATTAATATTACAGGAATCGTCGAAGAAGAAAGCATTGGCGGACAAGGTAAATCGATACGCCGTAAAAGTATGGCGCGGGGCTCGATTGAAAATGTCATTACCGTTCTCCGCTCCATGGGTGTCCCGGCAAATGACTACGATATCCATGTGAATTTCCCAGGCGGTGTTCCGATTGACGGACCATCAGCAGGAATCGCCATGGCGACAGGGATTTATTCGGCGATTTATAAGATTCCTATCGACAACACCGTAGCAATGACAGGCGAAATCAGTATTCACGGAAATGTAAAACCGATTGGCGGCGTATATCCAAAGGTAAAGGCAGCCAAGAAAGCCGGTGCGAAAACGGTTATTATCCCGGAAGAAAATATGCAAACGATTCTAAATGAAATCGATGGCATTCAAATCGTTCCAGTTAATCATTTACATGAGGTATTTGAAATCGCCTTGAAAAATGATTATCGAAAAAATATCGCTATCCCCGCTTCCATTGAACTATCTAAAAAAGAGTCGATTTAACCAAACGCTTCGGTTTGACCTAAAAAGCAAACCGGAGTTTTTTTGTGAGAATGTTGGGGAAAATAATTATATTGATAAAGAGATACCCAGCCTAACTCTAAAAATAGACACGTAAAACCAAATAAGATAGAATTGTACAACAAAGACTATTCTGTATTTGCAGTAGTAAAAAAGGATTATGCATGTGGAGGTGCTGTATTATGGCGAAAAATAATGAATTGCTCGTCCCCCTCCTGCCGCTTCGGGGATTGCTAGTTTATCCGACCATGGTGCTTCATTTAGATGTCGGCCGTGAAAGATCAGTGCAGGCCCTTGAAAAAGCAATGGTAGATGACCATTTAATTTTTTTAACCACTCAAAGGGATGTCTCAATCGATGAGCCTTCTGAAGAGGATTTATACAAGGTTGGAACCTTAACAAAAGTTAAACAAATGCTTAAATTGCCAAATGGAACAATTCGTGTATTAGTGGAAGGACTAAGCAGGGCGGAAATTGTTGCTTTTTATGATGAAGAAGATTACTTTTCTGTCACCATCACCACCTTCGATGACCCAGAAACGAAAGATGTGGAAGACCAAGCCTTAATGCGGACGATGCTTGATTATTTCGAGCAATACATAAAATTATCCAAAAAAATCTCTGCTGAAACCTATGCATCTGTCGCAGATATTGAGGAACCCGGGAGAATGGCTGATATCATCGCTTCCCATTTGCCGATCAAGCTGAAGGAAAAACAGGAAATCCTTGAAACGATTGACGTAAAACAGAGAATGAACATGGTCATTGACACGATTCATAATGAAAAAGAAGTGCTAAATCTCGAAAAGAAGATTGGCCAGCGTGTCAAGCGTTCCATGGAAAGAACGCAAAAGGAATATTATTTGCGTGAACAGATGAAGGCGATCCAAAAAGAATTGGGCGATAAAGAAGGCAAAACAGGTGAAATTGCCGAGCTTACCAAAAAAATCGAGCAAGCGGGAATGCCTGAACATGTCCATCAAGCAGCGCTTAAGGAATTAGACCGCTATGAAAAGGTGCCTACAAGCTCAGCAGAAAGTGCGGTTATTCGCAATTATATGGAATGGCTGATTTCCATTCCATGGTCGAAAAAGACAGAGGATGACATTGATATCCTCCGGGCCGAAAAAATCCTTAATCAGGACCATTACGGCCTTGAAAAAGTGAAGGAACGTGTGCTGGAATATTTAGCGGTTCAAAAATTGACTAACTCCTTAAAAGGACCGATTCTATGTCTTGCCGGACCTCCAGGTGTTGGGAAAACAAGCTTGGCTCGTTCCATCGCCACATCGCTCAATCGCAATTTCGTCCGTGTATCGCTTGGCGGCGTCCGTGATGAATCCGAAATTCGCGGTCATCGCAGAACGTATGTCGGGGCGATGCCAGGCCGGATTATTCAAGGGATGAAGAAAGCAGGCACGATAAACCCGGTCTTTTTATTAGATGAAATCGATAAAATGTCGAGTGATTTCCGTGGCGACCCATCTGCAGCGCTGTTGGAGGTTCTTGACCCAGAGCAAAACCATAATTTCAGCGACCATTATATAGAAGAAACGTATGATTTATCGAAGGTCATGTTTATCGCAACGGCGAACAACCTGTCAACCATTCCGGGACCATTGTTAGACCGAATGGAAATCATCACAATTGCCGGCTACACTGAAATAGAAAAGGTTCATATTACAAGAGATCATTTGCTGCCTAAGCAAATCAAAGAAAATGGACTTTCAAAAAGTACCTTACAGGTTCGTGATGATGCCATTTTAAAAGTGGTCCGCTATTATACACGCGAAGCAGGTGTCAGAAGCCTTGAACGACAGATGGCGACGATTTGCCGGAAAACGGCCAAAATCATTGTGTCAGGTGAAAAGAAGCGCGTCGTAATTACGGATAAAAATGTAGAAGAATTTTTAGGAAAACCAAGATTCCGCTATGGTCAGGCGGAAACAGAAGACCAGGTTGGTGTGGCAACAGGATTAGCGTACACTACCGTGGGCGGCGATACTTTGCAGATAGAAGTTTCCTTAGCCCCAGGTAAAGGAAAGCTGGTTCTCACGGGTAAACTTGGCGATGTCATGAAGGAATCAGCACAGGCGGCCTTTAGTTATATTCGCTCTAAAGCGAAGGAACTGGGTATTGATGAGAATTTCCATGAAAAATATGATATTCATATTCACGTCCCAGAAGGAGCTGTACCAAAGGATGGACCATCTGCAGGAATTACGATGGCAACCGCACTGGTATCCGCGTTAACAGGGAGACCGATCCGCCGCGAAGTCGGCATGACCGGTGAAATTACTTTACGCGGCAGAGTGCTCCCGATTGGCGGCTTAAAAGAAAAAACACTGAGTGCTCATCGAGCTGGTCTGACAAAGGTCATCCTCCCGAAGGATAATGAAAAAGATATCGATGACATTCCCGAAAGTGTCCGAAATGAATTAGAGTTTGTTCCAGTAACACATGTAGATGAAGTATTGAAGCATGCTCTATTGGAAGGCGGAGCAGAATGAAAGTAGTAAGTTCAGATATAGTCATTAGTGCAGTTAAACCCGAGCAGTATCCGGAAACGGAACTGCCGGAATTTGCACTGGCCGGCCGTTCAAATGTCGGCAAATCTTCTTTTATCAATAAAATGCTGAATCGAAAGGGCCTAGCGAGGATTTCTTCCAAGCCTGGAAAGACTCAGACATTAAACTTTTTCCTCATCAATGAAATTCTTCATTTTGTTGATGTCCCGGGATATGGGTATGCAAAGGTGTCCAAGACGGAGCGGGCAGCCTGGGGGAAGATGATTGAAACCTATTTTACGACCCGCGAGCAATTAAGGGCGTGTGTGTTAATCGTTGACTTGCGCCATCCGCCAACACCTGACGACGTCATGATGTATGACTTTTTAAAGCATTATGAAATTCCTTGCGTTGTTATTGCCACAAAAGCGGACAAAATCCCAAGAGGAAAGTGGCAGAAGCACCTAAAAGTGACACGTGAGACGTTAGATATTGACCCTAATGACCATATCGTCCTATTCTCCTCGGAAACCGGGGAAGGAAAGGATAAAGCGTGGGCAATATTACAAAGCTATATGTAAACAAAAACCGCCAGGCTTAAGCCAGGCGGTTATTTTTTCTTTTTTAGTAAAAAATAAATACCAACAACGATTAAAAGAACGGGCCAAAATTTCCAAACCAAGCTCATCCCGTTTTGTAACAAGCCAAGATATCCCGCAATTTTATCATAAAAAAGCAGCAAAACTGCTAAAATGAGAAAGAGGAATGCTTGAAATAATCCTGTGTTGGTTTTTTGAAAACGGAGAAAGAATCCGATTGAAATAATTAAAATTAACATACCAATTGTATTTGTTGGCCAAAACGAAACGTGGCCGGCGAGATGAAAGTGAAGGCCAAATCCAGTCATGATAACACCGGGAAGGATGGCTTCGTGCTCATTAGCCCTATACCCTTGACCGAGGAAAGCAATTCCTACAATAATGATTAAAGTCGGCCAAGTGAAAAATTGTTGAAAAATAGTTATCCCTGCTTGCTGTAATAAAAAGTAGGCTCCAAAACCAATTAAAATAATTCCAGGGAAAATACGCTGGTTTTTCATAGAAATACACCACTTCCAGTAAGGTTCACTTGAATATCATCGATTTTTTTGATACTGTACATAGGGAAGTAATTTTGCCCATATAATTTTCTATGTTACCACATAGTTTCATTTAATGTTCACATTTTCCGAGCAAAAGTAAAAAATGCTCGTGATATAATCAATCTAGTTATTCATGTTATTAATGGGGGTGTTCTTAACAAATGCATATATTAGTTGTCGGTCTAAACTATAAAACTGCCCCTGTCGAAATCCGTGAGCGGTTAACCTTTAGTGAAACTGATCTTGTGGATGCCTTAAAAAAATTAAATACTAAGAAAAGCATCCTTGAAAATATCATCTTGTCTACCTGTAATCGTACGGAAATTTACGCGGTCGTCGATCAATTACATACAGGCCGCTATTATATTAAAGAATTTCTAGCTGAATGGTTTGGAATGGAACAAGCAGAATTTTCACCGTTCCTCTTCATTAATGAAGACGATGGTGCGGTCGATCACTTATTTAATGTCACCTGTGGACTTAATTCCATGGTCTTAGGCGAGACGCAAATCCTAGGACAGGTTCGTACAAGCTTTATGCTGGCCCAAGCAGAGGAAACGACAGGCTCTGTGTTTAACCACTTGTTTAAACAAGCGATTACTCTTGCCAAACGGGCTCATTCAGAAACAGAGATTGGTGCCAATGCGGTTTCTGTCAGCTATGCAGCAGTTGAACTGGCGAAGAAAATTTTCGGTTCTCTTGCCAATAAGCATGTGTTGATTTTCGGCGCTGGAAAAATGGGTGAATTAGCTGCACAAAACCTGCACGGCAACGGCGTCAAAAAAGTGACGGTCATTAACCGGACGTTTGATAAAGCGAAGTTGTTAGCCGGCCGTTTCAGCGGCGAGGCAAGAACAATTTCTGATTTAGAAAAATCGCTGGTCGAAGCAGATATTTTAATCAGTTCAACGGGTGCGAAGGATTTTGTCATTACAAAAGCCATAATGGCAAAAGTAGAAAAAATGCGGAAGGGCAAACCATTATTTATGGTGGACATTGCTGTACCGCGTGACTTAGATCCAGCCATTGCCGAACTGGAAAACGTCTTTTTATATGACATCGATGATTTAGAAGGAATTGTTGAGGCTAACCTGCAAGAGCGCAAAAAAGCGGCTGAAAAAATCATGCTCATGATTGAAAAGGAAATCGTCGACTTCAAACAATGGCTTGGGATGCTTGGGGTGGTTCCTGTCATTTCAGCTCTTCGCGAAAAAGCCCTTGCGATCCAGGCTGAAACAATGGAAAGTTTGGAAAGAAAACTTCCTAATTTATCAGATCGTGATATCAAGGTGTTAAATAAACACACCAAGAGTATTATTAATCAAATGTTAAAGGATCCAATTTTACAAGCAAAAGAATTGGCTGCCAAACCTAATGCCGAACAGGCAATGGACTTATTTATGAAAATATTTAATATTGAAGAGCTTGTTCACGAACAACATGCGAAAGCAGCCGAAACCAATAAAATATCGGTTACAGAAGCACAGGCTTCCTTTCAGTCATAAGGGGGCCCCCTATTATGTCTGATGTCTTTATGACGAGGCTTCATGAGTTTACAGTTGTTCTGTATGCCTTCTGTGTGTTGTTATATTTTTTCGACTTCATTCACCATAACCGGAAGGCAAACCGAACTGCTTTCTGGTTACTTGCATTTGTATGGGTTTTACAAACGGTGTTTCTATTTTTCTATATGAATAAGACAGGTAGATTCCCAGTACTCACGATCTTTGAGGGACTCTACTTTTATTCTTGGGTATTAGTAACATTGTCAATTGTTATAAATCATTTACTACGAGTCGATTTTATTGTCTTTTTTACAAATATACTGGGCTTTACCGTCATGGCGATTCATACCTTTGCTCCCATGCAATATCATTCGAACATTATGGCGAAACAGCTCGTTTCTGAACTTTTATTAATTCATATTACAATGGCGATACTGTCATATGGGGCTTTTTCCTTATCGTTTGTTTTTTCATTGCTATACCTGCTTCAATACGATCTATTAAAACGAAAAAAATGGGGAACACGGCTTATTCGGCTCGCAGATTTAGAGAAGCTTGAAAGATTATCCTACATATTAGCCGTTATTGGTGTTCCCATGCTCCTGTTGGCTCTCATATTGGGCTTACAATGGGCTTTTCTAAAGGTTCCCGGGATGCCTTGGTATGATATGAAAATTATTGGTTCTTTTCTATTATTAACGGCCTATAGCGTTTATTTATATCTGCGGATCGCGAAAAATCTATCAGGGAAAAAATTAGCCCTTTGGAATACAGCATCTTTTTTAATCGTATTAATTAACTTTTTCTTATTTGGTCGATTATCATCTTTTCATTTATGGTACTCATAGGAGGCAGTCATGCGAAAAATTATTGTAGGCTCTAGACGCAGCAAGTTAGCATTAACACAAACAAATTGGGTGATTGAACAGCTTAAGAAATTAGATCCCCGCTTCGAATTTGAAGTAAAAGAAATTGTCACGAAAGGTGATAAAATATTAGATGTCACCCTTTCCAAGGTAGGCGGAAAAGGGTTATTCGTAAAGGAAATTGAGCAAGCCATGCTGGATAAAGAGATTGATATGGCTGTTCATAGTATGAAAGACATGCCGGCTTTGCTTCCAGAGGGACTGACCATTGGCTGCGTGCCGTTCCGTGAGGACCACCGTGATGCCCTTATTTCTAGAGACCATGTTAAGTTAAACGATTTGAAGCCAGGTGCCATTATTGGTACGAGCAGCCTGCGCCGCAGTGCCCAGCTGTTAGCGCAGCGTCCGGATTTAGAGATTAAGTGGATCCGCGGAAATGTCGATACAAGATTAGAAAAATTAAAGAGTGAAGAATACGATGCCATCATTTTAGCGGCAGCAGGCCTTTCCCGCCTCGGCTGGGCAAGCGGTGTCGTGACTGAATTTATTGATGCCGACATTTGTATTCCTGCCGTAGGCCAAGGAGCATTATCAATCGAATGCCGCGAAGATGACAAAGAGCTTCTTGAGCTGTTTGAAAAATTCACATGCAAGAAAACGGAAAGAGCCGTTCGCGCTGAGCGTGCCTTCCTGCAAAAAATGGAGGGCGGCTGTCAGGTGCCGATTGCCGGGTTTGCCCGTATCGATGAAAACGATGAAATTGTCCTTACTGTTTTAGTCGGTTCTCCTGAAGGTCAAGAGATCTTTAAAGAAGAACTTCGCGGACAAAATCCGGAAGAGCTTGGTGTTCAAGCTGCGGATTTATTAACTCAAAAAGGAGCCAAGGACCTGATTGATCGAGTGAAACGTGAGCTCGAAGGTCAATGCTAAACTCCCTGCCTCTCCTTGATAAAAGAGTTCTTGTTCCAAGAGGCAAAGATCAAGCAAAATCTTTTTCGCAGCTTGTAGAAAGCTATGGAGGGATTCCCATTGAAATCCCTCTAATTGCCTTTCGGCCGATAGCATCAAATGATCGCCTTCAAGACTGTTTGAAGGCTCTTGATACATATGATTGGATTATTTTTACGAGTAATGTTACGGTGGAAACCTTTTTTTCTTTATTAGACGATCGTGTGACGGCTTTGCCGAAGGTTGCCGTCATTGGTAAAAAGACGGAAGAAGTTTTGAAGGAAAAAGGGGTTCAAGCTGAGTTTGTTCCTTCGGTGTATGTTGCCGAAGAATTTGTGGAGGAGTTTTTACCGATTTTTAAGAGCGGTTCAAAGGTACTAATTCCAAAAGGCAATCTTGCCCGTGAATATATCGCGGCTGCTTTAACGAAGGCGGGTGCCCAGGTTGACGAGGTCATCATTTATGAAACGTATCTGCCTGAAGAAAGCCGTTTAAAAGTACGTGGTATGCTGGCTGATGGAGAGATTGATATTTTAACCTTTACAAGTCCATCAACAGTAGAACATTTCATGGAAGTAGTAAAAGATTACGATTTGCATGAGCAGATGTCAAGCTGCATAATCAGCTGCATCGGCCCTGTCACCGAAAAAAAATTACATGAATACGGCCTTGCGGTGCATGCTTCACCAAAGGAGTATACCGTGAAAGACATGATCAATAGCACGATAGATTTTTTAGACAAGCATTGTTAAAATCGGATTCGCAAATAAAAGTGGTAAATTCGCAAATAAAAGCTGCGGATTCGCAAATAAACCAGAAAAATTCGCAAATAAAGCTATATTTTGGGAGGAAATTACTATGGATCTTCAATTTAAACGCCACCGCCGCCTGCGTTCAAGCGCAAGCATGCGCGCACTTGTTAGAGAAAACCACCTGAAAGCGGAGGATTTCATTTATCCGCTGTTTATTTATGAAGGAGAAAACATCCGCAATGAAGTTTCTTCTATGCCTGGAGTATTCCAAGTATCAATGGACAATCTTCAAGCGGAAATGGAAGATATCGTTGCTCACGGAATTAAGTCCGTATTGCTATTCGGTATCCCAAAAACAAAGGATGCTTGCGGAGAGCAAGCCTACCATGATCATGGCATTATCCAGGTTGCAACCCGCTATATAAAAGAAAAGTTCCCGGAAGTTATCGTTGTCGCTGACACATGCTTGTGTGAATACACCAGCCACGGCCACTGCGGCGTCGTAGAAGGGGAGAAAGTCCTTAACGATGAATCTCTTGAATTGCTTGTAAAAACAGCTGTAGCCCAAGCTGAAGCTGGAGCAGATATCATTGCTCCGTCTAACATGATGGACGGCTTTGTTGCAGCAATCCGCGCCGGTTTAGATGAAGCTGGTTTTCAAGAAATTCCAATCATGTCATATGCCGTAAAATATGCTTCTGCCTTTTATGGCCCATTCCGTGAAGCGGCAGAAGGTGCTCCGCAGTTTGGCGACCGCAAAACCTATCAAATGGACCCGGCAAACCGGATGGAAGCTTTTAGAGAAGCAGAATCCGATGTAGCCGAAGGCGCAGATTTCTTAATCATTAAACCTGGTATGCCTTACCTAGATATCGTTCGCGATGTGAAAAATACCTTTAATTTACCTGTTGTCGTATACAATGTCAGCGGTGAATATTCCATGATCAAAGCGGCTGCTTTAAACGGCTGGATTGACGAGAAAAAGACCGTTCTTGAAATGCTCATTGGCATGAAGCGTGCCGGTGCAGATCTTATCATTACCTATGCCGCAAAAGATGCGATTCGCTGGTTAAAGGAAGAAGAATAATCCATTTTTGAAAAGAGGGAAAAAGATGCGTTCGTATACAAAATCGATTGAAGCATTTAAAGAAGCCCAAAAGCTTATGCCAGGCGGTGTCAACAGCCCGGTCCGCGCCTTTAAATCAGTGAATATGGATCCGATTTTCATGGAGCGGGGTAAAGGCTCTAAAATTTATGATATTGATGGAAATGAATATATTGATTACGTCCTTTCCTGGGGTCCGCTTATCCTCGGCCACACCAACGACCGAGTGGTGGAAGGTCTTAAAAAAGTAGCTGAATTAGGTACAAGCTATGGTGCTCCAACCTTAATGGAAAACGAATTGGCAAAGCTAGTGATTGAACGTGTACCTTCAATCGAAGTGGTTCGCATGGTTTCATCTGGCACGGAAGCAACGATGAGTGCGCTTCGTTTAGCCCGCGGCTACACTGGACGCAACAAGATTTTAAAGTTCGAAGGCTGCTATCATGGCCATGGTGATTCATTATTGATTAAAGCTGGTTCTGGTGTAGCGACGCTCGGATTGCCAGACAGCCCAGGGGTGCCTGAGGGCGTAGCCTCCAATACCATTACTGTCGCTTATAACGATCTTGAAGGCGTACGTTATGCGTTTGAACAATTCGGTGAGGATATCGCTTGTATCATCGTTGAGCCGGTTGCCGGTAATATGGGACTTGTTCCTCCGCTTCCAGGCTTCTTAGAAGGGCTTCGTGAGATTACTTCGGCGAACGGCTCATTGCTTATTTTTGATGAGGTCATGACTGGATTCCGTGTTGGCTATAACTGTGCGCAAGGTTATTTCAACATTACTCCTGATATTACTTGTTTAGGTAAAGTAATCGGTGGCGGCCTTCCTGTTGGGGCATACGGCGGCAGAGCGGAGATTATGGAACGCATCGCCCCATCTGGTCCGATTTACCAAGCTGGAACCTTGTCCGGTAACCCGCTTGCCATGACAGCCGGCTTTCAAACATTAAGCCAGTTAACTCCAGAGCACTATGACGAGTTTATCCGCAAGGGAGACCTTCTGGAAAAAGGCTTTAAGGCAGCGGCTGAAAAATATGATATTCCAATTTCATTCAACCGCGCTGGTTCGATGATTGGTTTCTTCTTTACAAATGAAGAGGTTATCAATTATGAAAAAGCAAAAACTTCTAACTTAGAATTCTTTGCAGCGTATTATCGTGAAATGGCCGATCAGGGCATTTTCCTTCCGCCTTCACAATTTGAAGGATTGTTCTTATCTACTGAGCATTCCAACGAAGATATTGAAAAGACTATTCAAGCTGCTGAGATTGCATTCTCTAAGCTTAAATAGTATGGTTTATGGCACCCACCTTGTTTGGTGGGTGTTTTTTATTTAGTTAGCTACAATAATCAGCGGATAACGAGCTCTAATCAGCGGATAGCAGGCTTCAATTAGCGGATAGCGAGCTTCAATCAGCGGATTGCAGTTTCAATCAGCGGATAGCAAGCTCCAATTGGCGGATAACCCATTCCAATCAGCGGATACAACACTCCAATCAGCAAATCGAATCAATTTAACCCCATCCCACGATTCTTTTTCAAAGACACAATCTCTTTTTTATCATAAATAATCCACTTGGTTCATAGAGTGGAAGTGACATAGTGATTTTGCGTGAAGGAAACGAAAGGAGGAGTCGCTTTGTCCCAGGAGAATCAATCGTGTCTGCGATTTTCCTTGGAGGAGTCTCTGTGGTTTAGAAAAGGACAGGAAGTCGAAGAGCTTATCTCCATTTCTCTAGACCCGGACATCACCATCCAGGAAAACGATCAGTACGTAACCATAAGAGGTTCGTTGGAACTCACCGGCGAATATAAAAGTTACGAAGAAGGCGAAGTAAGCGAAGAAGAAGGGTTTGCCTCTCAAAAATTTGTCGAGCGAGTGGCAGAACGCGAAGGGGAAGAAACCTGTGAATTTTCACATCGATTCCCAGTCGATATCACCATTCCGAACAATCGGATTCAAAGTATTTATGATATTGATGTCCTCGTTGAATCATTTGACTACTCCCTCCCAGAGCGTAGCTGCTTAAAGCTTTCAGCTGAGCTGACAATCAGCGGCCTTTACGGAACTGAGCAGCAGGAGGAGGAGGAAATCGAAGTACCAGAGCCTGAATTTGAAGTACTTCACCGCTCCGAAACCGAAGAGGATGAAGTAGAATCCATTCAGGCTGCGTACCAAAGCAATTATCAAGACAATTTCTTGTTTGAAACGGAAGCAAGGAAACCGCTTGAAGAAGAAAGTGTTGACGTTTTACCGAAATTCCCAACCTTCAATTATCAGCCGCAGCAAAACTTCAATCAAGAAGAGGAAGAAGAAAACTATCAGCCTGCCTGGAGCTTCCAAGAAGCAAGAGGTGGGGAGAAAAAGGCGGTTGTAGAAGAAGAGAAAGTTGTCGTTGAAAAAGAGCCAGTTCAAAAAGTGGAAGTCAAAGAAGAGGAAGAAGTTTCAGCGGAAGAAGAAAGCTCCTCTTCATCAGATAATATAGTCCATAAGTTAAAGAAAAAGCTGCCGATTAAAAAGAAAAGCATGACATTGACAGAATTTTTTGCCCGGAAGGACGAGGGAGCAGAACAAGCGAGATTAAAGATGTGCATCGTTCAAAAAGGAGATACCGTAGACAGTCTGGCAGAACGCTACGATGTGTCCATCAGCAATCTCCTCCGTGTCAACCAGCTGGAACTGAATCAAGATGTTTATGAAGGCCAGGTATTATACATCCCGGCAACACTAGCTAAAAAATAATTTATTTAAAAAGAAGATGAGCGGGTTTTCTGACCTGCTCACCTTCATTTATCCGTGCTTCTGTTTTTCAAAGAAAGAGAGATGAGTTCTCATGAGTGACTCAAGCAGATTAGAAGAAATTTCGCCTATTTTACAAAACTACCTTGTAGAGCCTTATTTTGTTGAGGATTTTGGACCTGTTCAAAAAATCTATTCCAACAAAGGCACCTTCGCACTAAAAAAAATAGCCCCTACAACCGGAACCGATTTCATTCGTCACGTTCATCTTCTTTATCAAAAAGGCTATAATCGTATCGTCCCGATCTATCCGACGATGGATGGCAGATATGCTGTCCTCCACGAAAATAACCTTTATTATTTAATGCCATGGATGCCAGATGATCACCGAGAAGATCGTCAGCAAAAGAATCACCAGCTTTTCCGTGAACTGGCCAGACTCCATACCCTTTCCGCGAAAGAAATCACGATAAGCAAGGAAGAACGAACTGAACATTATGAAAAGACGATTCAACAATACGAAAAACATCAAGAATTCCTCGAGGGATTCGTGGATGAATGCGAAAAGAAGACCTATATGTCGCCATTCGAATTGCTTTATTGCCTGTACTACAATGAAATAAACCAGGCACTTAGATTTTCAAAAACGAAATTCGAAGAATGGTATGAGGGGACAAAAGAAAACGATAAGGCCCGAATGGTGATTACCCACGGGAAATTTTCATCTGAACATTTTCTATACGATGAACGGGGCTACGGCTATTTTATGAACTTTGAAAATGCACGCTATGGTTCGCCGATTCATGATCTTTTGCCTTATTTATCCCGCGCCTTAAATTCCAGCCCAAAGCGTAGTGATGATGTGATCGATTGGATTTATCATTATTATAAATATTTTCCGTTTAAAGCAGATGAAAAATTGTTATTCTACAGCTATTTGGCTTATCCAACTCCAATTATCCAAATGGCTGAAAAATATTATCGAAAGCAGCGGCCGAAAAACGAGTTGAAATTCGTCCGAAAGCTGCAGCAGCGATACTGGCATTTGAAAAACTCGGAGTATGTTGTGATGAGAATGTCGGAAATCGAAGCCCAGCAAAAAGCAAAAGAAGGAGCCCAGCAGCAGTGAAAACTGCATAATGGGCTCCTTAAACTACGTCAAAATAGATGGAAATCGCAATCGCGATAAAAACCGCTAATAATAAAACGTCAAAGACTGTAGGCAGTATCAGCGTTCGGATAAATTGAAATATCACAAAAGGGACAATAAATTGCCCGCATATTCTCCGGCACGTTCTAAACCAGGGTTGGTATTTAATTTTGTTGAAATTTCCTTTCACCTGGTAAATCTCCCCTTACTTTTATGACATTTATTTTATGTATATTCCAAACCCACTACGTATTCCCCTAAAATAAATCATTTTCATGAAAAATTCAGATTGAATAGTTTATTAGGAAATGGAATAATTAAGAGTAAATAATTTACCAGTTATATAGGAATATCTTTTCAGAGACTTTTGACATAAGGGAGTAATTATTATAAATGTATTGGTTTATCGTTTTGTTTCCGTTAATGATTTATCCGTGGGGAATCGATCCATACTACACCACGACTAAGACAAACTACTTATATCTTTTTGTGATCGCTGCCTGGCTGTTTATTATTTTTAAACGAAAACATCGTACTTTATTACCCGCAAGAGATGAATCAAAGGCCATCTATATATTATTAGCTTTCTTATCATTAGTGGAACTTTCAACTGCTTTTTCAACTTATACATATAGTTCGGTTTATGGCTCAATCGATCGAAAGGAAGGACTTATTACCTTCTTTTCTTATTGCAGTATTTTCCTCTTTTCATATAAGTTAATAGACTTAAAGAGAGTAAATAAAGTCTTTCCTGGCATTGCCAGCGTCTCAATGGTTGTTTCTGTGTATGGAATACTTCAGCATTATTCTTTAGATTTCTTGCCGAGAAACAGCGCAATGCGCGGTTATACTGGGACTTATACCTTTTTTGATAATCCTAACTTTTTTGGATCGTATCTTGTGTTGATTTTACTAGTCTCAATGATGATGTACTTAACGGAAACAAATAAAAAGTTATTATCGTTATATTTTATTGCCTCAAGTTTAGGCTTTATTGCTCTTATTTTTTCGAGTACAAGAAGCGGCTATGTCGGCGTTTTCTGCGGAACGGTTTTTCTTTCCCTATTTGTTGTCCTAAAAAGAAAATACCTTTGGAAAAAATGGGCTTACCTTTTAATCACATTAGGACTATTGCTTTTGGGAATTAATATTACAGAGAATGGTCAATATTTTAACCGGATAAACTCAGTCGTTACAGATACCTATAGTGTTGCTTCCAATCAAAGTACCGGCCATGAAGGTTCATCCCGCTTTTTTATCTGGGAAAAATCGGTGCCGCTTGTTCCAAAGTATTTTTGGGTTGGTTCCGGTCCGGACACTTTTGAATTTGTTTTCAAAGCATCTCCCGAGGAACTGCAAGAATTTTTTGGCACTCCCAACATTACAGTTGATAAAGCCCATAACGAATATTTGCAGATCGCCATTACATTAGGCACACCTGCACTCTTGACTTACTTACTTTTCATTTTTGTCATTTTTAGGAGGGCATTCAAAGCAGTTAGACAAGCAGAGGGGAATGAAAAACTAATTCTTTACGGGCTAATTGCAACAATTATAGGGTATTTAGTACAAGCATTTTTTAATATTAGTACCGTTCCGGTCGCACCGATTTTTTGGGCCATCCTAGGCATCACCATGGGCAAATCGGAATTTATTCTTAAAAATGCGAAAGCAGTACACCAATTTGAAGAACTAAATGAAAAAAGTGCATAATAAATACAATCAATTTCGTCTGATGCACATAAAGTATAAATAATAAAAAAATCGGCAATCATGATTGACGTGAAACCCTTTTTTTCGGTAGTATTACTATATAATTTAATTAGCTAAGCAAAGACAGGGAAGAGTACGATGCCAGCCTGCTTCAAGAGAGGGAAATCATTAGCTGCAAGATTTCCTAAGTGGAACATCCGAACGTCGCCCAAGAGCTTCTTCTGCGAAAAGGTCATTTGACTCCAGTAGTTGAGGACGGATGAAATCCGTTATCCAGTTAAGTGCCAATCATTTAATGTGATTGGAAAAAAGGTGGTACCGCGAAGCAACTCCATTCGTCCTTTTATGACGAATGGGGTTTTTTGTATTTAAGGTAAAGGGGCGGAGCGCCGCAACAATTTATCGCTAGATCTAATCATAGTGAAAAGTAATGATTTACCACTCCAGAAAGGGATAGTATAGCTTTGCTCACACCGCCTTTTTTTAAATGATTGGTGTTTTGCATATATTAATTCTCTTCTTTGGATAGGTTGATTAAAAGGAGGACGTTTCAAATGGAAACAAAAGAATTAACAATGCCAACCAAATACGACCCGCAATCGATTGAAAAAGGTCGTTATGACTGGTGGTTACAAGGGAAGTTTTTTGAAGCATTAAATGATGAAGGCAAACAGCCATATACAATCGTAATCCCACCGCCGAACGTAACAGGCAGACTGCACTTAGGTCATGCGTGGGATACTACTTTACAGGATATCATTACACGAATGAAAAGAATGCAGGGCTATGACGTTCTATGGCTGCCTGGTATGGACCACGCAGGGATTGCGACCCAGGCAAAGGTTGAAGAAAAGCTGCGTAGCGAAGGCAAAAGCCGTTATGATTTAGGAAGAGAAAAATTTGTAGAAGAAACGTGGAAATGGAAAGAAGAGTATGCTTCCCATATCCGCCAGCAGTGGGCAAAACTTGGTCTAGGCCTAGACTATTCACGCGAACGTTTCACTCTTGATGAAGGCTTATCTGGGGCAGTTCGTGAAGTATTTGTAACCCTTTATAACAAAGGACTCATTTACCGCGGCGAATATATCATTAACTGGGATCCATCCACGAAAACGGCTTTATCTGATATCGAAGTTATTTACAAAGATGTTCAAGGCGCTTTCTACCACATGAAATATCCGTTGGCAGATGGTTCAGGTTATATTGAAGTTGCGACAACTCGTCCTGAAACAATGCTTGGAGATACAGCGGTTGCGGTACATCCTGAAGATGAGCGCTATAAGCATTTAATCGGAAAAACCGTTATCCTGCCAATCGTTGGCCGTGAAATTCCAATCGTCGGCGATGATTATGTTGATATGGAATTCGGTTCTGGGGCAGTAAAAATTACACCAGCCCATGATCCTAATGACTTTGAACTTGGCAACCGTCACAATCTTGAACGTGTCCTGGTTATGAACGAAGACGGTTCGATGAACGAGAAGGCTGGTAAATACCAAGGCTTAGATCGTTTTGAATGCCGGAAGCAAATTGTTAAAGACCTTCAAGAACAAGGCGTTCTGTTCAAAATCGAAGATCACCTGCATTCGGTTGGCCACTCGGAACGAAGCGGCGCGGTAGTTGAGCCGTACCTTTCAACTCAGTGGTTTGTTAAAATGCAGCCGCTTGCGGATGAAGCGATTGCTCTTCAAAGCAAAGAAAACAAAGTAAATTTCGTTCCGGATCGTTTTGAAAAAACATACCTGCACTGGATGGAAAATATCCGTGACTGGTGTATTTCAAGACAGCTTTGGTGGGGACACCGTATCCCGGCATGGTATCACAAAGAGACTGGCGAAGTTTATGTAGGTCATGAAGCGCCAGCTGACAGTGAGAACTGGGAGCAGGATAAAGACGTATTAGACACTTGGTTCAGTTCAGCGTTATGGCCATTTTCAACAATGGGCTGGCCTGATACGGAAGCGGCTGATTTTAAGCGTTTTTTCCCAACAGACGTTTTAGTAACCGGTTATGATATCATTTTCTTCTGGGTATCAAGGATGATTTTCCAAAGCATCGAATTTACTGGCGAGCGTCCATTTAAAGATGTTCTCATCCACGGTCTCGTTCGTGACGAACAGGGTCGGAAAATGAGTAAATCATTAGGTAACGGTGTTGACCCAATGGATGTTATCGATAAATATGGGGCAGATTCCTTACGTTACTTCTTATCAACTGGAACATCTCCAGGTCAGGATTTACGCTATAGCACTGAAAAAGTTGAAGCAACCTGGAATTTTGCCAATAAAATTTGGAATGCCTCCCGCTTTGCGTTAATGAATATGGACGGCATGACTCATGAAGAAATTGATTTCAGCGGTGAAAAATCAGTTGCCGACAAGTGGATTTTAACCCGTTTAAATGAAACAATTGAACATGTGACAAGACTATCAGAGCGCTATGAATTCGGCGAAGTGGGCCGTTCTCTTTACAACTTTATCTGGGATGATTTCTGTGATTGGTATATCGAAATGGCGAAGCTTCCACTATATGGTGAGGATGAAGCGGCGAAGAAAACGACTCGTTCAATTCTTGCCTATGTATTAGACAATACGATGCGTTTATTACATCCATTCATGCCGTTTATCACCGAGGAAATTTGGCAAAACCTTCCTCATGCTGGAGAATCGATTACAACAGCGAAATGGCCGGAGGTTAGACAAGAGCTTTCCGATGATGAAGCAGCTGGGGAAATGAAGCTGTTAATGGAAATGATCCGCTCTGTACGGAATATCCGTGCCGAAGTGAATACACCATTAAGCAAGAAAATTAAAATGCTTGTTAAAGCAAAAGATGAAAAGATTTTAAAATCCATCGAAAAGAACCGCAGCTACATTGAACGCTTCTGTAATCCGGAAGAATTAACAATGGGTACTGAGGTTCAATCTCCGGAAAAAGCGATGACAGCCGTAATTACAGGATTAGAAATTATCCTGCCGCTTGAAGGATTGATCAACATTGACGAAGAAATTGCCCGTCTGCAAAAAGAATACGAAAGACTGAACAAAGAAGTAGAACGAGTTCAGAAGAAATTAAGTAATGAAGGCTTTATCAAAAAAGCTCCTGAAAGTGTAATTGAAGAAGAACGTGCTAAGGAAAATGATTATCTTGAAAAGAGAAGCATTGTTGAGGCGCGTATTAAAGAATTAAAAGGTTAATCAATAAAGAGACGAATCCATTTTGGATTCGTCTCGCCTTTATTACAAGACTAAATAGATGGAGTGTCAAGAATGTTTACTACATATCAAGAAGCATTGGACTGGATTCATGGCAGGTTGAGACTTGGCATTAAACCGGGGTTAAAACGGATGGAATGGATGATGGAAAGGCTCGACCATCCTGAAAATAAAATCAAGGCTGTCCATATTGGCGGGACAAATGGAAAGGGTTCGACCGTAACCTTTTTACGGTCGATTCTAGAAGCAGCTGGTTATACTGTTGGTACATTTACCTCTCCCTATATAGAACAATTTAATGAAAGAATCAGTATGAATGGAAAGCCGGTAAGCGATCAAGAAATCCTGGATTTAACCAATATCATCCTTCCATTAGCAGATGAATTAGAGGAAACGGAATTGGGTGGCCCAACAGAATTTGAAGTAATCACAGCCATGTCCTTCTATTATTTTGCCAATATGAATAAGGTTGATATTGTTCTGTTTGAAGTAGGTCTAGGGGGCCGGTTTGATTCCACAAATATTATTCAACCGTTAGCTTCGATCATTACAAACATTGGGCTCGACCACACCAATATTCTCGGAAATTCTTACGAGGAAATTGCTTTTGAAAAGGCTGGAATTATAAAAGAGAAGACACCTATTTTTACAGCAGTAAAACATCCAGGTGCATTAAAAGTGATTGAGGAGCAGGCTGAAAAGAAGGAAGCACCCATTTATCGGTTAAAACAGGAATTCTCGATAAGCTCTCATACATCGCTCACAAAAGGCGAAGTTTTTAATTTAAAAACTCAAACAATAAACTTGGACCATCTTGAAATCAGCATGATTGGCCAGCATCAAACGGAAAATGCTTCACTCGCTGTTTGTACGGGGCAATTTTTGAATCAAGTCAGCTCGTTCAATATTTCTGAAGAAGCTATCAGGAACGGATTAAAATCAGCCTACTGGCCTGGAAGATTCGAAATCCTTTCGGAAAATCCACTGGTTATTATCGATGGCGCCCATAATGATGAGGGAATCACGGCATTAGTTCATGAATTATCTTCTAGATATGCAAATCGAAATATCCATATCATTTTTGCCGCGTTAAAGGATAAGAAGCTCGATAAAATGATCGCCAAGCTCGATTCCATCGCTAATCAAATTTCCTTTGTCAGCTTTGATTTCCCGCGTGCCGCCGATGCAAAGGATTTGCTGAACATCTCCCAATCACAAAACAAAGTGGCCGTTGACAACTGGAAATCTTATATAGTAGAAGAGATGCAAAACCTTCAAGAAAATAGCATGATGGTCGTGACAGGGTCTCTTTATTTTATTTCGGAAGCAAAACCATTTATATGTAAAAATTTGAAAAATTTGACGATTCCATTGTGACAATCCTCCTATAATTTGTTAAAATAAATTTATCTTGAATTAATAATATTCCTATGGGGAGGGGGAGGAAGGTGCAAGTAAATCCGCAAATGAAAAGAGTCATTTTTATCGTTTGGCTCTTATTAGTGCCTGCTGGCATGGTGTATACTTATCAATCTTACCCTCCTCATACTTCTGGTTCTTGGGTCGATTTACTAGCCTTTTTGCTGCTAACTTGTGTTGTTGCCTGCATGCCGATTGTCATTAACGAAATTTTTATTTTTTTAATTCAATGGGTGGCATTAGCAACCTTTTTAAAGTACGGGCTATTTGTGGAAATGGTTTTTGCTCAAATAGCTGTTATCGTTTTACTGCTAAAACTTAAGGTCCTCCAAAAAGGCCAATTATTCCGGCTGCCGCTTAATTTGATTATGTTTTTCCTTGTTTCTTTTTATAGCGGTTTTATCTATCATCTTCTTGGTGGAGAGACAGGTCCTAATTTATCTGAAGATCCTCGTTCCATTTGGCTTGGTGTTTTATATGCAATCTTAAACTATCTGTTAAACCAAGTGCTTATCTCTTTTAATCTCTACTTTATTTATAAAAGCAGAGAGCCTTATTTTGGAAAAGACTTCATTGTCGAAACTCTAACGACATTAATTACCTTCCCAATTGGATTCGTTTTGTACATCCTATATAAACAGGTGGAATTATTGGCGCTTTTATTTATTGGCGTCCCATTTGTCAGCATTTCAATCATTTTCAACCTTTATTATTCAAGTGAAAAAATTAATGAATACTTACAAAAAGCTGCCGAAATAGGTCATCAAATGGCTGAACGATTACAGGTAAATGATGTTATCGATCTATTTATTCAAAAGCTCGGAGAAATGCTCCCAGTAGACTATGCTTATATTTTGGAAGTAAAAGAAGATGAACTATTATTAATTCGTCGGATGGAAGCTGGAAAAGTATTATCCAATGATTTTCCAGCCTTGAAAAAAAATGAAGGCATCAGCGGCAGAAGCTGGGCGAACCAAAAGCCCTATCTTTACTCGGCAAGATTAGAATGGCGGGGAATAACAACAGGGTATATACCCGGTGATGCTGAAAGTATTTTGTGTGTGCCAATTCTCAGAAATAGAAAGGTAATTGGGGTATTACTCTTGGCTTCAAAGCGGAGACGTGCCTATGAAAAATTCCAACTCATGATCATTGATATCCTTTGTTCCTACTTTGCCGTTGCGATGGAAAATGCCAAGCATTATGAACTGACGAAAATGCAAAGTGAGCGCTGTTCCTTAACGAAATTATACAATTATCGTTATTTTGAAAACCTGTTGAATGAAGAATTTGAAAAAATGACCCGATTTGTGCGAAAGAATTTATCATTAATTATCCTAGATATCGACCATTTTAAACAAATAAACGATACATATGGGCATCAAGGTGGAAATGAAATCCTACGTGAGCTCGCTAGTAGAATAAGTGAAATAGTAGGAGTTAGCGGGACAGTTGCCCGGTATGGTGGAGAAGAATTTGTAATATTATTGCCAAATATCACAAAAGGAGAAGCCTATCAAATGGCCGAGCATATTAGGCAGTCGATAGCAAACAGGCCTTTTATCCTTCGGCAGTCTTTAGATTACAATCATCAGCAAGTAATGATAACTGCTTCTATTGGTGTTGCAACCGCTCCTGAGGATGCTGAAGATCCATTAGCATTGATTCGACATTCTGACCGAGCATTATATGTTGGGGCGAAACGGGCTGGAAGGAATCGGGTGGCGGAGTATTCGTCGTGTTAAAAAAGAGGTGTGACCGTAATTGCAACGGTCACACCTTTTTATATTATTTCTTAATAGTCAACATTACTAATAATTGGGCTGACATTGTTGCCCCAATTTATTTGGAATGCTGGAGGGACATAGGTTCCACATTGTTTTTTAAATAAGTCAAAATTCATGTTTCCTTCCCCAGTAACTTGTCTGTATTCATAGTCATTACCTGATATTTTTGTCCATTGATAAACTTTCCCTAGTACCAATAAATTACTTGGGTTATCAACAGTTTTACTATCATTTATTTTCAAATCGCCGTAAACACACATTTTAGAGGCAGAAATAATGAGTTTTTGTACAGTTGCATTTCCTCCGACATAAACAAAAGATTTATTTGAGATATCAAATTGTTGAGCCACAAATAAATTCTGTCTCACTAATAATTTTGACTCAGTATCTATTTTCAAGTTTTGTTGGAAAGTGGCATTCCCATTTGTTTCGATTAACATATTAGTTTGGCTATTCATGTTTTTTCCTACGGTGATATTTCCATCAGCATGAATTTTAATAACACTAGTATTGTTTTCATTTCCCTGACCTGTAAGAGTTAAGGAACCTGTTGTGTAAATTGTTTGGTTATTTGAAAGTAAATTATTCCCATCAAAACCTTTATCACCTTCAACATAAACTGGGTTACAAGTTGCTAGCGTACCGCAAACGGTATTCGGTTTCGGAATATTAGTGTAATTTGGCAGTTGGTAGCTATTTGGATCATCTGTTGTGGGCAAATTGATGATGGTATCTAAGTTAAGGTACATCTCTGCAAAAAGAGTTGTCTCTTTTCCATCTTCGTTTCCAACAATATTAAAGCTGATATTAACTTTATAGGAATTGGATGCAGGGTCAGCGGCCGCAACAAAATTTTTCAAATAAAAGGATGCATTTGGATGCTCATCAACTCTAATTGGGGTTAGGGAAGTCCCACTTGGAATCAGTGCCTGCAGCTCACTAGCCATTTTTAAGGTTGCTTCTCTTTTAAAGTCCTTTGTTGTTGTGGCGTTAGGTTGACTCATAATAGTACTGACATGGGAATTGACGGTATCCCGTTTTGATTCGTACATTTTTTGGATGGCAACTTGATAATAGGAGATTCCCATTTCAGCAGCTGAAACAGCTCTTGTACTTTTTTCTACTACTTGATTTTGTTTTGTACTTGAAAAGGCTTGTCCCATAAAGGAAAGCGTAATAATCATAAAAATAGTTATAATGACTAATACAGTTACAAGTGCATACCCTTTTTCATTCTTTAAATATTTCATTGATATTTAACACCCTTTACTCGATAGAGGTAGGTATCTATCGCAATTTTATTATTGGGATCTTTTTTGTCACTCGTAGTCAGCGTTAATCGAACATCATTGCCAGTTCGGTTAGGAATAACTGGATTAGTAATTCCATTTTTAATTTCAAATTTGAAGCAAATATAAGGATGTTTGTATATTTCCGTTCTAGTTGAATTATCTTTATTGGTAATATTAACAGTAATCTCACAATTCGAGTTCGTGTTAAGGATGTCATACTGTTTAGCTGTTTGGTGAATCTTTAATAAGTTTGTAACTAAAAGGTTTGTTTCTTGTTGCATCTGATTTTTTGAGATTGCTTTTTGAGAAAAATTAAATCCTTGGAAGAAAACACTCCATATGATGACACTAACCATTGAAAAAATTGTTAATGTTGCTAAAACCTCGACCAATGTTAATCCACGCTCATCTTGAGGCAAAATCATTCCCTCCTACCTTTTTACATATCCAAAAGTTTCGGCAATAATATTGCCTCTTTTATTTAATAGCTGAACCACCATGGAATGAACATATGAAACGCTTGAACTTGTATTCGGGGATTTTTTTATTTTGATATGAACGTTATAATTATCCCTGGTTGTTTCAAAATAGTAATACCCTGGAAATTTATCATAAGAAAAAAAAGAGTAATTAACCAATTCGTTCACGTACGCAGGTGTAAAACCAGTTGTTTGATTATCTATTGCTAGAAATGTTTTTACCTCATTTGATTCCTGCCAGTTAATAAGGACTTCTTTAGCAGTATTAATCGCTTGAGTCTTATCTTGATTTTGCTTATTCACAAATCCCATTTGTGGAAAAAAACTCATAGTTGTCAGTAGGACCATTGATAATATAACAATCGAAATAAGTACTTCAATTAACGTTAATCCTTTTTCATTTTTCTTAAAATTCATTTTAATCAAATCCCTTCCAGGGAGAAATTGTTCTATTCATAGTTTAATAGAATCATTTTAACAAATTTTTTAGATAAAAATTTACAAATGTCAGTAATTAATACCTATAAAAGTTTACCATCTTCTTTTAAACTAGTTGAAAATATTATACAATATTTAGTAGGCGATTTTTGTCTAATTTTTGTATAAAATAAATAAATCTGAGTTTATTTGAAAAATATTGTAGTTTAATAGTATAAATGTTTGTTGAAAAGAGGGGAAGTTACGGGATGGAATCGATTGTCTGGGCCTTAGGGGCTATGCTTGGTTTGATGTTGATTATAGCCTTTTTACCTATTGGTATTACCTTAAGAGGGAAGATTTGTATTGTTTTAGCTAGTTTTGTATTGGCCCTTGGAGGTCTTGGAGCCGTTACTTCTTTCCCGTTATGGCAGTCGGCATTAATGATTTTTTTATTAGTCTTAGTTGCAGCTTATATCATGAACAGCCGTCTTGCTGCGGTTTTATATAGTCAAGAAATAGACTCAATTGAAGATGTTTACGAAGACGAAAGTCCTATATCATTTGACATTGTTAAACAACCAGAGAATTCTACAGATTTAGACATGATTGATTTAGGAGAAATAGAAATTACTGACCCTGCAACAGAAAATCTCGTAAAAATTAATGTAGACTCTCTTGAATTACAACCTCAAATGTTAGAAGAAAATGATGAAATAGCAGAAATAGGCGTTGAAGAAATTTCGTTTCTGGATGAGGGGCCTGAAATTCAATTAGTTGAAACTAATGAAGATATTGAACCGGAAGAGGGATATTTAGCGGATATTGAAAGTTTACTCTTTGAAGAAGCCATTGAACCGACTACATTCCAAGAAGATGATTCACTTGTGGAAATAAAAGAGGATCAGTCAGAAAAAGTAAATATCCTTTTTAATGATGAAAATGATTTGGAAGAGTTATTTTTTGCAATGAAAGAAACGGCTGCTTCCATTGAAGAAGAACAAGAGGAAAGCCAACTGAAAAAAACTGTCCAATTGCAAAAGTAATTTGAAAGAAAGCGGGAATATGGATGAGGAAAAACCAACAGTTTATCAAGCTTTTTATAGTGCTTTTTTTCGGTACTGCTTTTATTTTTAGTTTTTCACACTTTGGAGCACAGGCTTTCGAAAAATTAGGAAACGCAGATGGAAAATATTCAGATGGGACGACAATCGGAAGTATAGATATATCTGGAAAAACGGATAGTGAAGCGGCTAGTTTGCTGGAAGAAAAATATGTCGAATGGCAGAAAAATGCAAAATTTGATTTTCAATACAGTGAGCTAAGTGTTCCATTTGACTTAAACCTATTAAGCTTAGATACAGAAACAACGATTAATTCAATTAAGGACGGTCAGCAAAACCCCGTTTATATTAGTTTAAACCAATCTGATGTCGAGGAGCAGATCCATATTCTTTTCCCGCAGCTCAATAGTAAAGAATTTGACATAGGTAAATTGAAAACTGATATAGAAACAACTGCATCCAAGTTCCAAACAGGAACTTTTACCTTCAATCTTTATAATGATTATTCCCTTGGAGGTAAAAAAGATTTTATCGTAAGTGAAACAGCACTTAAATTAACAGATATCCCTTCAGAACTTCAGACAATCGTGAAGAAAAATCCTGAAATTAAAATTGCCGAAGGAGCTACTTTTTCCCTTTTGGATTTTGCCGGGAATCAGAAGATTGAGAATTCTGAAGCACTTAGTATGCTTGCTACAGGAATTTATCAAACAGTTCTCCCGACTAACTTTACAGTAGTGGATCGAAATATAAGCAGTTCAATTCCTGCATATGCAGAACTCGGATTTGAAGCAAGAGTCAGCCCTGCACAGAAGTCGGATTTAGTCATTACCAATCCAAATAAATCTGCCTATACCATACAGCTATCATTAGAAGACAATATATTAAAAGTTAGCCTAAAGGGTGAAAAACTACTTTACAATTATAAGATAACTAAAAAGGGCCAGCAGCAATTAAAGCCAAAAACAATCGTTCAATACAGTCCACTTGTAAAAGCAGGTAAAACCATGGTTAAAGCTGCAGGGGCTGATGGAATTTCCGTAAAAGTATTCCGGGATATATACCAAGGTGAACAATACCTAAAAAGTGAACTTATATCTGAGGAATATTACCCGCCAATTTATCGTGTTGAAGTTCATGCTCTGAGTGGAACACTACAGGGGGCTTCAACGACTACTACAAGCCAAACTACCAGCACAGTGAATGCTGCATCTCAAACGAATCCTGATGGAAGTCAAACTACTTCAACATCTGACACAACACAACCAGATTCTGATGTTGATAACCTTTGGGGGAAGCCGAATGAACAGCCAAAATAGTGTTGAGGCAAATAAAAAGAAGCAAACTAGAACACGTCTTGGTGATTTATTGTTAGAAGAAGGAATCATCACCGTTGAACAGTTAGAATCGGCTTTGGATGAAAAAGGATCTAACCAAAAACTTGGGGAAGTTTTGCTGCAAAAGGGATATATTACCGATCAGCAATTGGCTGAAGTGCTCGAACGACAGCTTGGTATTCCACATGTAAACCTTTTTCAATATCCCTTTGATACGAATCTCTTTTCGATCATTTCGAAGGATACGGCAAAACGGAATTTAATTGTTCCGCTAAAAAAAGAGGGAAACAAGCTGTTTGTGGCCATGGTTAATCCGATGGATTTTATCATCATTGATGATTTGCGATTATCCACCGGTTTTCAAATTGAAACAGCGATTGCAACAAAAGACGATATATTACGAACGATTAATAAATATTATGACGATGATGAGGGCTTAGAGGAGCTCTTCGATGACTTTTCAACAAGTGAGCGCGGCAGGGATGAAGATGTTACGAACCAAGACTCGCCGATTGTTCGTCTCGTCAATCAAATCCTAACGAATGCCGTCATTCAAAAGGCTAGTGATATTCATATTGACCCGCAGGAAACGAAAATTGTTGTCCGATATAGAGTAGATGGCGTACTAAGAACAGACCGTGTATTACCGCGCCATATGCTAAGTGTGTTAACAGCAAGAATTAAAATTATGTCGAATCTCGATATCACTGAGCACCGAATTCCTCAAGATGGCCGAATTAAACTGCATCTTGATTTTCATCCTATCGATCTTCGTGTTTCGACATTGCCGACCGTATACGGTGAAAAAATTGTAATGCGTCTATTGGATATGGGTGCTGCTTTAAATGATATAAATAAGATTGGCTTTAATACATTGAATTTTAAAAGGTTCAATGACATGATTGAGCAGCCGACTGGAATTGTACTTATAACCGGACCAACGGGTTCAGGGAAATCCTCTACATTGTATGCGGCTCTTAATAAGCTGAACAGTGAAGAAGTTAATATCATCACGATTGAAGACCCGGTCGAATACCAATTAGAAGGTATTAATCAGATTCAAGTAAACACCAATGTTGGGATGACGTTTGCAGCAGGTCTCCGTTCTATCTTACGTCAGGACCCAAATATCATCATGGTCGGTGAGATTCGGGATAAAGAAACAGCGGAAATTGCGATCCGTGCCTCTTTAACTGGGCATTTAGTTTTAAGTACTTTGCACACCAATGATTCGTTAGGGACCGTAACACGTCTGGTTGATATGGGTGTCGAACCGTTTCTGCTTGCTTCTTCATTAAGCGGGATTGTTGCCCAACGATTGGTTCGAAAGGTATGTAAGGATTGTGCGGAAGTTCAGGAACCTTCCATGAGAGAAAAAGATATTTTTGCAAGACGCGGGCTGAAGATTGAAAAAGTTTTGAGAGGAAAGGGATGCCCTTCATGCAATATGACAGGTTATAAAGGAAGGGTAGCTCTTCATGAAGTATTAGTGCTTAATGACGACATGCGTCGAGTCATTATGAATGATAATTCCTTTCAAAAGCTGAAAGAACATGCGATTAAAAACAAAACAATCTTTTTGATTGATGATGGTTTATTAAAAGTGAAACAAGGCTTAACAACAACAGAAGAAGTATTACGTGTAGCTATTCTGGAGTAGGAGTAAGAACAGATGAAAGAAAGAATCGATAATATTTTACGTGCCGCACTTGAATTTAAAGCATCCGATATCCATTTAACAGTGGGGGTGCCACCTGTATTTCGTATCAATGGTGATATTAAGCGTTATGGGAAGGATATGTTATTGCCTGCAGATACAGAAGCAATCGCTCAAGCAATTGTGCCTGAAAATATGTATGACTTGTTTAAGGAAAAGGGAGAACTGGATTTCTCTTATGGTATTCCAGGTGTATCGCGTTTTCGTGTTAATGCCTACCATCAAAGGAAAAGTGTAGCTCTTGCGCTTCGTGTTGTTGCATCCAAAACGCCTACTATCGAGGATTTGGATTTGCCTGAAATCATTCCAAAGCTTATGGAAAAACCACAAGGATTAATTCTTGTTACTGGTCCAACAGGTAGCGGTAAATCAACCACCCTTGCTTCAATGATTGATTATATGAACCGGACGATGCGTAAGCATATCATTACACTTGAAGACCCGATCGAGTACCTTCATAAACATGGTAATTCGATTATAGATCAACGTGAGGTTGGTTTTGATACGAAATCCTATGCCAATGGTTTAAAGGGGGCACTTCGTCAAGATCCAGATGTTATTCTTGTTGGGGAAATGCGTGACCTAGAAACGATTGGTATTGCTATTACGGCAGCGGAAACTGGGCATTTAGTGCTAGGTACCCTTCATACATCTAGCGCCCCGTCAACCATTAACCGGATCATTGACGTATTTACGCCGGCACAGCAGCCGCAAATTCGGGTTCAGTTGGCATCAGTATTAGTGGGAGTTATTTCACAGCGTCTATTTCCTACTGCCGATAAAAAGGGCCGAAAGGCGGCAACTGAGATTTTAGTTAACAATCCGGCTATTGCCAACCTTATCCGAAGTGAAAAAATTCACCAAATTTCAAGCACAATGCAAACGTCCCGGGCCCAGGGAATGCACACGCTGGAAATGAGTATTCGCGACTTGCTTGACCGTAATTTAATTCAGCAAGAAGCTGCAACAAAATACCTACACGAAAAGATGATGCAGGATGCCTAGGTTCAAATATACAGGTCGGGATCGCCGAGGAAAAAAACAGGGCACTGTTACAGCTGCTTCAAGACGGGAGGCGATGGTCAAGTTAAAAGAAGAGGGTGTCAGGGTAGTCGAAATGAAGGAAGTCCCTGAAACTCTTATGACCATGGAACTAACGATTGGAAATCCAGTAAAACTTCAGGATTTTGTTATTTATATAAGACAATTTGCTACATTACTCAAGGCTGGTGTAACTATAGTTGAGGCAACAGCAGTCCTTGCAGCTCAAACAGAAAGTAAAGCATTAAAAAGGATATTGCTAGATGTAGAACAGGAGCTTCGTGAGGGAAATCCGTTTTCTGAGGCTGTATCGAAACATACAAAAGTATTTAATTCGATGTTTATCAATATGGTTAAGGCCGGAGAAGTTAGTGGTAATATGGATGAGACACTAGAACGTCTTGCGACTGATTTTGAAAAACAGCATCATACAAGGCAGAAAGTTGTTTCAGCTCTAACTTACCCCCTTGTAATCGGTATAATTGCCATTATGGCCGTTATTTTCTTACTAGTTGGAGTTGTGCCTAAATTTGTAACTATGTTTAAAGACATGAATGCAGAGCTGCCAGGAATAACGAAATTTGTCTTATCATCCAGTGAATTTATGAAATCATTTTGGTGGGTTGTTTTACTAATATTCATTGCTATTTATCTTGGTTTTACCTTCATGAAAAAAAATAAGCAGACAAAATACTTTCTAGATTATGCACTCTTAAGGATGCCTATATTCGGTAAAATGATGCAAAAAGCACAACTAGCCAGAATGATGAGAACACTTAGCACTTTATTTTCAAGCTCCGTTCCTATCCTGCAATCTATGGCAATTGTTGAAAAAGTCGTAGAAAATGAAGTGATTTCAAAAGTCATTCGTGAATCAAGAGCCTCTCTTGAGAAAGGCCGATCCATGACAGAGCCAATGAATGATCACTGGGCCTTTCCTCCTCTTGTTACACAAATGATTTCTATTGGTGAAGGAACTGGGGCATTAGACGCAATGCTTTCAAAGATTGCTGAATTCTATGAAAAAGAAGTAGAAGCAGGTACAGATAGACTAAAGTCCCTGATTGAGCCAATCATGATTGTCTTTTTAGCAGGTATTGTAGGGGTAATTGTCCTATCAATCATGATGCCAATGTTTTCAATGTTCGACCAAATGAGCTAATAATTGCAAATTTTCACATAATTAATACAAAATTCCAAATCTTGAGACAAAAAATGATAAAAAACTCTTTTCGAACACTGTCATTTATTGTATACTCATAGAGAAATATTACTAGGTTCATAGAACCAGAGGGAGCGGTAAAATGGTACAAGCGTTAAAATTAAAAATGGAGGAACAAAAAGGATTTACACTAATTGAACTACTTGCAGTTATTGTTATTTTGGGGATAATTGCTGCGATTGCGATTCCTGCGATTGGAAATGTTATTGACAAGTCAGACAAAAAGGCAACAGCTCAAGAGGGAGTAACAATTATAAATGCTGCGAAGTTATATATGGCCGAACATCCGCAAACTGGTGTTGTAACCAATTTAGAACTTGATAAGAGCTCTGGTGAATTAGATTCTCAATACTTGGATCACGTTAAGGATGATACTTTTACTGTTGTAGTAAATAGAGCTACAACTGCTGGTACATTTACTTATTCATTAAAAGGTCATACAGCAAATACTAATTATAACCAAGCTACTTTGTCAGAACAACAACTAATTAATGCGGCTAATGGAAAAACTCTTGGCAGCAACTAATGATTTACTTTCTATTATTAATATATGGTCTCCTCTTAGGCTCCTTCTTTAACGTAGTAGGCCTAAGGGTACCATTAAAAAAATCAATCGTAAAACCAAGATCAGCATGTCCTACTTGCGGACATCAGCTTACACCATTAGAACTAATTCCGGTTTTATCTTATACGCTTCAAAAGGGGAAATGCCGCGGCTGTCAGTCGCGGATTTCTCCTATCTATCCATTTTTTGAACTGCTGACAGGAATATTGTTTGCAGCGGCACCATACTTGGTTGGATGGTCTGGAGAATTATTCGTTGCCTTATCGTTAATTTCAATGTTTATGATTATCATCGTTTCCGATATTCATTATATGATCATCCCTGATAAAATTTTAATTTGGTTTGCAGGGATTTTTTTATTGGAACGATTTTTTATGCCTTTAGACCCATGGTGGGATAGTGCCCTTGGTGCAGTCACTGGATTTTTATTACTGTTGACCATAATGATCGTCAGCAAAGGCGGTATGGGCTTCGGCGATGTGAAACTCTATGCTCTGCTCGGACTCGTATTAGGATTTAAACTGGTCTTATTATCTTTTTTTCTTTCAACATTGTACGGTGCTTTAATCGGCGGCGTAGCCCAGCTATTTAAAATCGTAAAAAAACGCGAACCAATTCCATTCGGCCCATTCATTGCAGCCGGTACCTTGACAGCTTATTTTTGGGGTTTGGATCTAATAGATTTATACTTTAAAATTCTATTATAGGAATTTTTTTAAGGGGTTCATGATATGGCATTTTCCCTCTTTTCTACTAAAAATCGAATAATCAACCTTGTAATAAATGATCACTCGATTCGCTTTTTGGAATTGAAACAAGCGAATCCCCCTGTACCGCAAAGGTGGAATGAGCGCTTTTTGCCTCCTGGAATCATTACCGATGGAAAAATCGTCGACATTGATTCACTCTCAAGCATACTTGAGGAGTGTATTGACGAATGGAAAATTCGCAGACGTTCGATTCGTTTTATTGTTCCAGATCCGCTCGTCATTATACGGAAAGTCTCGATTCCGGCAGATGTGCAGGAAGATGAGATTAAGGGGTATCTTTATTTAGAGCTAGGTTCTAGTATACATTTACCTTTCGAGGAACCGGTATTTGATTATTACTCGCTTCCGGATAACGGCAAAACAAAGGATTTATTATTATTTGCTGCTCCGGAGCAGAATGTAATGGAGTATGTTGATCTACTCAACAGCGTCAAATTAAACCCAGTTGCGGCTGATATTTCTCCGCTTTCCTTATATCGTTTGTACTACCATTTAGGGCAGGCAACCTCGGATGAAGTTCTTTTCACTGTTCAATTCGATCTGACCAGCGTCAATTTATGCATTTTTGATGAAACGGTGCCGTTAGTCATGCGTCATTTCGCCTTGCCGTTTGCTTTCGATAAATGGGAAATTACCCGGGATACATTAGGATTAATGGTTTGCAAATATACGGGGGAACCGGAAGAATTGGTTGTCCAGTTTGAGGATATTTTTAAAGAAATTAACAAGTTATTGGATTTTTATCGTTATTCACTTAATAGTGAAAAGCAGGATGTTACCAAGTTTTTATTATATGGCGACCATCCAATGCTGATGGCTATTTTTGATGAAATGAAAGAAAGATTTGAAATTCCTGTGGAATTAATCAATTTCGAAAAGGAAGCAACGAGTAAACCGGTTAGTGTACCGAATAATCTATTACTGCCTTTAGGTCTTGCTTTAAAAGAGGTGCAATGATGCTAGTAGAAATTAACCTGCTTCCTCAAAAAGAGCCCAAAAAATTCAATATTATCTATTTATCATCCATCGTCGCGGCATTAGTTCTCATTGGCGGTGTTTACTTTTGGCAGATTCAATCCGTCAAAAGTGATGTGGAAGCTGTTGATAGTCAAATAGTAGCGACAAAGAAACTTGCTGATAAGCAACAGCAAAATGCCAATCAAGCACAAGTAGCTTCTTCTGCAGGATTACTAAAATCTGCCGTTGAATGGGTGAAAAACTACCCAATTCAAACCATCCCGGTAATGAGACATCTGACATCTCTATTACCCGAGCGCGGATTTATTCAGTCCTTTGCTTATACAGAGGCAGGGACGGTCACACTTAGTGTGCAGTTTGACAGTGCAAGAGAGGCTGCCTATTTTTTGGAGAATTTAAAAGAATCTGCGTGGATTGCCGATGCCAGCCTTAGCTCTCTAAGTGCTGTCGAGAAAAAGGAAACGACTGCAGCAACGGCACCAACTACTGGTCAAAACACTGCAACAAATACTAGCAGCCAAAACACAGCTACAACTGCTACTCAAAATACAGCGAATACAAACACTGCAGCTACTACTAATCAGAGTACAACTGCTTCAGGTCAAACTAGCACAACAAGTACAACTGCTAGTACAACAACGAATACCGCAACCAATTCAGGTTCTGCAGCCACTGGCACAACAGCCCAACCTGATAAAAATATTCTTCCTAGGTATCTTGGTCAATTTGAAATTAAGTTTAATAAAGATGTTATAAAAACGGATTTGAGCAAGAAGAAGGCTGAAGGGGGGACAGGCTCATGAAGTCCCGCCTATCAAAACTTGACAAAATAATCGTGGCTGGCGGTTCCCTAGTAATCATACTGGTATTCGTCTATGCCCAGTTCCTTTCGCTCACACCTTTGAAATCAGATTTAGCATCTAAGCAGCAAGAACTAAAAACTGAAGAAAAGCTGTTAGACATGATGACGAATAAAAAGTCTGACACCGAAAAGACAGAACCTGAAAATACAAGTGAACTGCAAAAGCAGCTTCCTGTTATGCCGCTTCAGGAACAAGTTTTATTGGATTTAGAAAAGGCAGAAACCGTTTCTAATAGTCAGATTAAATCCATGAGTTTCACGAAAGATGCAGATGTGACGCCGCCAGCCGCTGAGGCTGCTGCAAATACTGGCACTACTCAAACACCTGCACAAAATCAAAGTACTACAAATCAGAGTACTCAAAATCAAACGACAACTGCTCAAGGGACCGGCAATCAAGCTTCAACCCAACAACAGGCTGCAGCCACTGCTCCAAACGGTCTCAAAAAGATTACCGTTCAACTTCAGGTTGAATCACAAAACTATACAGATTTAGAAAAATTCATCGAAACATTGGAGTCGCTGCCGCGAATTGTGGTAGTCGAGGCAATCAATTATACTGGCGAAGAAGAGGTTACCAGTCTTAGTCAAGAGAAAAAACCGTTAACCTATTCGCTTACCGTCTCTGCCTTCTACATGCCAACATTAACCGACCTTGCAGCCCAGCTGCCAAAAATTGATGCACCGGCACCAGCAGGTAAAGATAACCCATTAACCCAGTTTCCGGCTACGGCAGCAACTCAGCCTTAATGAACAAGTTAGCGAATGAACCAATAATTTGGCGAAACTCTACGATAACAAGACGACAAAAGTCTTGTTATTTTTTTTTGCCCCTATGATAGGATGAAACTAATTATCTGTCGGATGAGAAGGGAGAACGTAGAGTGGACAAGCCTAAAAAAGGCAATACGATCACGATAAAGTTAAATGGAGAAAATCAGTCATTTCAGGAAGAAACCCCAAAACAAGATATTGATGCCAACATTGAACCCTATTCCAAAGTAATAAAAATAGATAGAGAACTGCCGGAATCGGAAGGAATGAAGGAAACTGCTGCCGCACAGGAGTCCGTTGATGAGAGTTTTGACTGGATCATTCCTGAAGCGGCTGAAAATGAAATTGAAGAATTTAAATTTACCAATAATACAAACCCTAAAACAATCAGCCACAAAAACCTACCATCCTTAACAACTAACTTTAAGAAGAAAAATGGCCGGCCTTTAAGTTCCATATTAATCTCTGCATTTTTCGCCGTTTTAATAGGCACCACAATTGGCTTTTTCATGTTAAAGCTTGTCATAACGGAACAAGGTGAAAAAGTTCCGACGACTCAACCAGTCGTTAGTGAAACTGGAACTGGAACTGAAAAAACGACCTCAGAAGGCAAATCCACCTCTTCAGTCATAGAGCAATTAACAACCTATGTGGTTCAAGGAGGCGTATTTTCTTCCAAAGAGGGTACCCAAGAAATCGCAAAAGATTTGGAACAGAAAGGGGTCCCGTCACAAACGGTTGAATTAAATGGTAAGTTCTATCTACTTTTAGGCTTAGCGGATTCAATCGAAACGGCGAAAGCTTTAGGAAACCAGTATAAAGAAAATGGAGTAGAAGAAGTATTTGCAAAACCATTATTGCTGGATGAAAAGAAAGTTTCCAAAGTAACGGATAAAGAAAAGTCCTTTATTGAAGAACTTCCATCTATCTATCAAACTTTGGCAGGAGCAACATCGAGTGCTCTCGTCACCAAAACGATTCCAGCAGAGTCAGCGAAATCTCTAGCTGGCATTGAAGAACAATTAAAAGCCAGCGGCATTAAAAATGATAAGATTAAAAAACTAAAGACAGAATTAACAAGTGCGGATGAAAAGATAAAAGCGTATCAAAAGTCTAAAGCTGCAAAAAGTTTAACCGAGGCACAGCAGCATCTATTAAATTTCTTGTCTCAATACAATGCTATGTAAGTCAGTATCTGACAAACTTCGGTATTTTCCGGGAAATGAATAATATTATTTCGCCTGCTCAACTAGGGCAGGCTTTTCAATGTCCACAATTCTTCCATTAAATGATTATTTCTGCATAATTTTACAAAATTCATCAAACTTTAAGGATATTAAAATTGTTTGCTTTTACAATTTCTGATACGATTAACTTGTATCTCCCTATACAAATGCAAAAGGTAAGGTGATCAAATGCAAAACCTCATTTTAGCCTCTTCTTCTCCACGGCGAAAAGAACTTCTAGAAACTCTCCAGTTAACATTCGCGATCTCAAGCAGTGAAGTAGATGAAAGCTTTGATCCATCACTCTCTCCAGAGGCAGTCGTGATGGAGTTAGCCGAACGAAAGGCCACGGTTATTTTTAAACAAAACCCTGATTCTTTTGTGATTGGCTCTGACACGATCGTGGTCGCGGATAATCGAATCTTAGGTAAGCCCGCTGATGAAGCAGAAGCCATTAGTATGTTACAAAGCCTTTCAGGCAGACAGCATGAAGTATTTACTGGTGTATCGATACTGTCTCCAACAAGTTCAACCCGTTTTTACGAAAAAACAGAAGTTTGGTTTTGGGAGTTAACGGATGAAGAGATACGGTCATATGTAAAAAGTGGTGAACCGCTTGATAAAGCAGGTGCATATGGCATTCAGCAGCTTGGAAGTATGCTTGTCAAAAAAATACACGGAGACTATTTTGCGGTTGTCGGTCTGCCCGTTGCAAGAACGGTACGGGAATTGCAAAGGTTAGGCTACCAGTTGCCGTATTAATTTTTTTAAAGTTCATTAACTCCCGATTATTAGGGAGGAAATAAAGTGTCCACAAATACATTAATGATTCGTGATTTCCCTCAAGACGAAAGGCCAAGAGAGCGTTTTATCAATCATGGGCCGGAAAGCTTATCGAATCATGAATTAATTGCCATCTTACTTCGAACTGGAACAAAGGATGAATCCGTGCTGCAATTATCGAATCGCCTGCTAACCCATTTTGAGGGGCTGCGGCTGTTAAAATCTGCCACCTTGGAAGAAATTACCGAAATTAAAGGAATTGGTTCAGCCAAGGCGATTCAAATTCTGGCTGCTGTTGAAATTGGCAGAAGAATTGCCAATCTGTCCTTTAACGATCGTTACGTCATCCGCTCCCCCGAAGATGGTGCAAAGTATGTCATGAACGATATGCGCTTTTTGTCGCAGGAGCATTTTGTCTGCCTTTATTTAAACACCAAAAACCAGGTTATTCATAAACAAACGATTTTTATCGGGAGCTTGAATGCAAGCATAGTCCATCCCAGGGAGGTCTTTCGCGAAGCCTTAAAGCGGTCAGCTGCCTCCGTTATTGCTTTGCATAATCATCCCTCCGGTGACCCTACTCCCAGCCGAGAGGACATAGAGGTCACGAAGAGACTGGTGGAATGTGGAAAAATTCTAGGCATCGACCTCCTCGATCACCTCATCATTGGTGAAAATAAGTTTGTCAGCTTGAAGGAAAAAGGATATTTATAACACTATGTTTTTATTTGACGTCACGCTATAATATTAGTTATGATTTTTTAGGACTGCTTTTGACCTAGCAATATAAAAAATAAGAAAAAAGACATGATATAAAAGGTGATTACCTGCCTAGGGAATTTTTGCATTTCGTATCAGAAAGGGAGCTACATAATTATGTTTGGAATTGGAACAAGAGATTTAGGAATTGATTTGGGGACTGCCAATACCCTCGTCTATGTAAAAGGAAAAGGAATTGTCCTACGTGAGCCATCGGTTGTGGCCTTGCAGACCGATACAAAAAGCATCGTTGCCGTTGGGAATGACGCGAAGAATATGATTGGACGGACACCTGGTAATGTCGTCGCAACACGACCAATGAAGGACGGTGTCATTGCCGATTTTGAAACAACGGCAACGATGATGAAGTACCACATCCGTCAGGCTCAAAAAAGTAAAAGTGTTTTCTCTGGTAAGCCATATGTCATGGTATGTGTACCGTCTGGAATCACAGCAGTAGAAGAAAGAGCGGTAATCGACGCCACAAGACAAGCCGGTGCCAAAGACGCATACACCATTGAAGAACCGTTTGCGGCAGCAATCGGGGCCAATCTTCCTGTTTGGGAGCCAACTGGCAGCATGGTGGTCGATATTGGCGGGGGAACCACTGAAGTTGCGATTATTTCTTTAGGCGGTATTGTCACAAGCCAATCGATCCGCATTGCCGGTGATGAAATGGACGAAGCGATTATTTCCTACATCCGCAAAAATTATAATTTAATGATTGGGGATCGTACGGCGGAAACAATCAAAATGGAAATCGGTTCTGCCGGCATCCCTGAAGGCATTGATAATATGGAAATTCGCGGCCGCGATTTATTAACAGGCCTGCCAAAAACCATCGAAATTACTGCAAAAGAGATTGGAACAGCCTTAAATGATACGGTTTTTGCGATTGTCGAAGCAGTGAAAAATACACTCGAAAAAACTCCGCCGGAGCTTGCTGCAGATATTATGGACCGGGGAATCGTCCTAACGGGCGGCGGTGCCTTGCTTCGTAATTTGGACCGTGTCATTAGTGAAGAAACAAAAATGCCTGTGTTAATTGCTGAAAATCCTCTTGATTGCGTGGCAATCGGAACAGGAAAAGCATTAGACCATATTCATTTATTTAAAAATAAAGCGAAATAATCGCGATAGAAAAATAGAGGTGTATAATCATGCCACAGTTCTTTTTGAATAAACGACTGATCATTTTGCTTGTCAGCATCATTGTTCTCGTGGCATTGATTGGGTTTTCTTTAAGGGAGAGAAGCAAACTATCCTGGCCGGAGCAATTTGTGAAGGACACAACCGGCTGGGTTCAATCCCTGGTTTCAAAGCCTGCCAATTTCGTTGCAGGCTTTTTTGAAAATCTCCAGGATTTGCAAAATACATATGAAGAGAATAAAGAACTTAAATCGCGGATTGAAGATCTTGTCAGCCTTGAAGCAGAAAACCAAGAGCTGAAAAAAGACAATAAGGAATTACGTGACATTCTCGGTGAAAAAAGGACCCTGAGAGATTTTAAACCATTACCAGCTACAGTTATTGGCAGAAACCCTGATCGTTGGCATGAAATGATTATAATCGATAAAGGAAATCTCAACGGCATCAAAAAAAATATGGCGGTTGTTACCGCCAAAGGTCTCATTGGCAAGGTGAAGACGGTCAACCAATTCAGTTCCACCGTACAGCTCTTGAGTGCGATGGATCCAAAGAATCGGATTTCCGTCACCATTCAAGGTGAGACAAGTATTTATGGTTTTGTTCAAGGCTTCGATGATAAAAAGAAATTACTGTTAGTGAAAAGCATCCCAGCTGGAGTTAAAGTGGAAAAAGGCCAAAATGTGATTACTTCAGGTAAGGGCGGTGTTTTCCCCGAAGGATTGGTCGTTGGGAAGGTTGAAGAAGTTAAACCTGATCAGTATGGGCTAAATCAAACGGCTTTAGTAAAACCCGGAGCGGATTTTTATGATATTGAAAACGTTATTGTCATTAAACGGTTAATGACGCAGCCTGAATTAACGGATATGGAAAACGGGAAGGAGAAGGATCTATGAAAAAATTCCTTCTTCCTCTTTTGTTTTTGTTTCTTTTTCTAGCCGAAAGTCTTTTTGTTCAGTTTTTTCCTGGAAACTCTTTCGGCGGGAAGGTCATCGTCCCCCATTTTTTATTTGCGGCCATTGTTTTTTTAACGATATTTACAGGCAAAAAACAAGGAATTATCTATGCGGCCGTTTTTGGAATGATATTTGATATTGTTTATGTTGAAATTATCGGGATATACTTTTTTCTTTTTCCCTTTATCTGTTACCTTGTGACAAAAATCATGCATATCATGCAGGCAAATATCATTATTGCCTTCCTCGTTTCCCTTTTGGCCATTGCGTTATTAGAGATTGGGGTATATGAAATGAACTTCCTCATTCATGTGACCGATCTCGATTTTATGGGATTTTTAAATTTACGTTTCTATCCAACGCTAATCTTAAATGCGATTTTTGTGTTGATTTTTGGATATCCATTAAAGAGACGCTTTGAAAAGTATGCCGATGCATTGAGAGATGAATGATTTTTTTAAAAAAGAGGAGAATAGACACATTGTGTCGAATTTTATAAAGAAGAATCTGCACTTTGATTCGGAGTAGATCATTATATCTATTTCGAAATTGTTTTTTTAATTATGAGGTGAAAAATCTCCATGAAAAATCGGCAAAATGTTACAATAAAAGGGACAAAAGATGGACTTGTCCTTCATCTTGATGACAGCTGTTCCTATGAGGAGCTAAAAAAAGAATTAGACCAAAAGCTTTCTGCAAATTCCCAGACACAGGATGAGCGTAATTTAATATCTGTTAAAGTGGAAATCGGTAATCGCTATTTAACAGAGGCGGAGCAGGAAGAATTAAAAGAGTTAATTCGGCAAAAAAAGAATTTAGTTGTTGATAATATTGAAGCGAATGTAATTACGAAAGAAGAGGCCAACCGCTTAAAGGCGGAAACAGAGGTCGTGACCGTGTCCCGTATTATTCGTTCCGGCCAGGTGTTAGAGGTTCCAGGTGATTTACTGTTGATTGGAGACGTAAATCCTGGCGGAACGGTAATGGCAGGCGGAAATATTTTTATAATGGGTACATTAAAAGGAGTGGCCCATGCAGGCTATTTAGGCAATGACCAAGCCGTTATTGCCGCTTCGAGCATGAAACCATCCCAGCTGAGGATTAGCGATTGTATTGAGCGAACACCGGAATCGGTTCAAAGTGTAGAGAAACGAGAGATGGAATGTGCTTACATAGATGATAACCGCCAAATCATTATTGATAGATTGCAAGCTTTAATTCAATTAAGGCCTGATTTAACTAGATTAGAAGGGGGACATTAAAGTGGGAGAAGCAATAGTAATTACATCCGGTAAAGGCGGAGTAGGCAAAACAACAACCTCTGCGAACATTGGTACTGCACTCGCCCTTCAAGGGAAAAAAGTATGCTTAGTAGATACTGACATCGGTCTTCGAAACTTAGATGTCGTAATGGGACTTGAAAACCGAATTATATATGATTTGGTTGATGTTGTAGAAAAAAGATGCAAAATTCATCAAGCTTTAGTGAAGGACAAACGTTTTGATGGGTTATTGTATTTATTGCCTGCAGCACAAACGGTTGATAAATCGGCTGTTCAGCCAGAGCAAATGAAAGAACTTATCACCGAATTAAAGCAGGATTACGATTATATCATTATTGATTGTCCAGCCGGAATTGAACAAGGCTATAAAAACGCCATTGCCGGCGCGGATAAAGCCATCGTCGTCACGACGCCTGAAGTTTCTGCCGTACGTGATGCCGACCGGATTATTGGTCTCCTTGAAAAAGAAAAGGGTATGGAGTCTCCTAGATTAGTCGTGAATCGGATACGCAATCATATGATGAAGAGCGGTGACATGCTCGATTTAGACGAAGTCACCCAGCATTTATCCATTGAGCTAATCGGAATTGTCGCGGATGATGAAGAAGTCATTAAAGCTTCAAATCACGGTGAACCGATTGCCTTAAATCCTAACAGCAAGGCATCCATTGCCTACCGGAATATTGCCAGAAGAATTCTAGGGGAATCCATCCCGCTTCAGCCGCTTGAAGAAGCAAACAAGGGTGTCTTTACAAAACTTAAAAAGTTCTTTGGAGTTCGATAAATAATGAAGCCTGTCTACATGAATTGTGGACAGGCTTTTTTGTAGTCATACTCTTTCATACCTGCTCATAGACTTGTACAAAAAGCGGGAAAAGGGTTGATGGGTATGGCTCGATCTTCAGCGGATGAAATACGGCGGCGAATCGCCAGAAGAAAAAAAGAACAAGGGACTCAAGGGACTCAGGGGAAAAGTCCAGACCGGCATATTGCTTGGCCAGGAGATGATGATGATAAATACGGATTTAATCATTTTAGCTCTTCAGGGCCGAATGGAGACGACGGGCATCCCTTATTTAAGAAGGAAGTCTTTTTCTTTAAAATTTTAGCGTCTATCCTCCTGTTTTTAGTGGTAGCTATCCTGTTTCGCAATCAAACAGCCTCATTGGAACCGGCAAGGGATGCGATTGTCAAAACAATGGACAAGGACTTTAAATTTGCGACCGTATCAAAGTGGTACGAGGATAAGTTTGGCAAACCGCTTGCCCTGCTTCCTTTTACCGATGATGATAAAGCTGGTAAAAAAGAGGTCGTTCAAAACAAATCGGCTGTAGAGGTTTCCGGGCGACTCCTTGAGAATTTTAAGAAAAATGGCCAGGGCATCATGATTGAAACGCAAAAAGGAGCAGCGGTTCAATCGATTAATGATGGCTTCGTGCGCTTCACAGGTGTGAAAGATGGGTTAGGGAAAACCGTCATCATCCAGCACTCTGACGGCTCCGAAACCTGGTATGGGAATTTAGACGCGATTAAGGTCAATTTATATGATTTTGTTGAAAAAAGAACGGTGGTTGGCTCCGTCTCTTCCTCTTCTGGCGAAGATAAAACAAAAGGCAAATATTATTTTGCGATAAAAAAAGGCGATGATTTCATCGACCCAATTCAGGTGATACGATTTGAATAGAGCGATAATTTTACTTCGTCATGTTCATATCCATCCATTGTTGTGGATTGTGATTGCACTTTCGATTGCTACAGCGCATTTCCTTGAAGTTTGTTTACTCCTTGGGATTATTTTCATCCATGAAATGGGGCATGCTGCTGCAGCTTCTTTTTTTTCATGGAGGATCAAAAAAATAACCCTGCTGCCCTTTGGCGGGGTCGCTGAGATGGATGAGCATGGCAATAGGCCGTTAAAAGAGGAGGCCATTGTGGTCATCGCTGGTCCGATCCAGCATATTTGGATGGTAGGTCTGGGATACGGTCTATTATCCTTTCATCTCATATCAGAAGAGTTATTTAGTTTATTTTTGAGTTATAATCTGATGATTTTTCTGTTTAATCTATTCCCAGTCTGGCCGCTTGATGGCGGCAAACTGGTTTTCCTGCTGCTATCATTAAAAAATTCATTTCCGAGCGCCCATCGGATTACGCTTTTGCTCTCGTTTGGCAGCTTACTTCTATTTTCCATCGCGATCTTAGCAGCGGCTCCCACACATCTCAATGTTTGGATCATCATTGCCTTCTTATATTTCTCGCTGTACCACGAATGGAAGCAGCGGCGCTATATTTTTATGCGATTCTTATTAGAGCGTTATTACGGAAAAAAATCCAGCCTGCATAATTTGAAGCCTATACAAGCGGATGAACAGGATTTACTCATCCATGTCTTAGAAAAATTCCAGCGAGGCTGCAAGCACCCGATCATTGTGGAGGTCGATGGCCGGGAAAAGGGCAGATTAGATGAAAATGAACTATTGCATGCATACTTTACAGAAAAACGTTTGACCGATAAAATCAGTGACCTTTTATTTTCGTATTAAAAGGGTATAATTGATTTAATAAAGTAGAAGCGCTCGAGGGTCGAGCGCTTCTACAATTATAAAGGAAACTATTAGAGACAAATTTAGTGAAAAGTCGATGATTATGACCTCAATAAGGGCTATTGAAGACATTTTAGGTGAAAATACCACTAGTTTTGTCCTCAATGAGGGCTATTGGAGACATTTTGGGCGAAAAGGCCACTCATTATGACCTCAATAAGGGTTATTGGAGACATTTTGGGAGAAATAGCCACTCATTTTGTCCCCAATAAGGGCTATTGGAGACATTTTGGGAGAAAAAGCCACTCATTTTGTCCTTAATAAGGGTTATTGGAGACATTTTTATGAAAAATCCATCGCAATGGTCTCCAATGGTATTTTATATAAAGCGAGGAAACAAGGTTGGAAACGTTAATTGTTAATTACGTTGGGCGTGAAAAGCGGTATGCCTTTTTGCGTGACAAACAAGTTGAAAAAATTATAATCGACCGACCAGAGCACCAATCTCTGGTCGGTAATATTTATTTTGGGACAGTGACAAAGGTTTTGCCGGGGATGAATGCAGCCTTCATCGATATTGGCGAAGAAAAAAACGCCTATTTGCATCGTGACAACCTGCCCTCATACATACTTTCAACTGAAAAGCAGAAGAACATCTCTTCGTTTGTCCATCAGGGTGAAAAACTCCTTGTTCAGGTGGACAAGGATGCAACCGGAACTAAAGGCCCGAAAGTAACGGGGATTATAGAAATACAGGGCAGCAATCTAATTTACATGCCAAAGGGCCGGTACATTGCAGTCTCTAAAAAAATTGCCGATGAACGGCAAAATGCTGCACTAAGACGACAGGGCGGCCGTTTGAAGACAGAAGAGGAGGGAATCATTTTTCGTACCTCCAGCTTGAACAGCAAAGAAGAAGAGATTGTCGACGAGCTGAATTACCTTCGAGAACAATATCAAGAACTGCTCCAAAAGACAGCCTCTCTTAAAAAGCCAGGAATTATTTTTCAAAAAGATACCTTCATGGAAATGATTATGGAGCAAGTCTCAAAAATGACGGCAGGTGAAGTGATTATAGATGACCTCATCGTCAAAAAAATGCTGGAACTAAAAAATGCTCATGTTACATTCACGTACTACAACAGCCTAGAAAATATTTTTTCCGCCAACAAAATTGAACATGAAATCGAGAAAGCCCTCAAGCGAGTGGTGTGGCTCGCCCAAGGCGCCTACCTCATTTTCGATGAAACCGAGGCCCTGACCATAGTCGATGTGAATACAGGGAAATTTTCCGGCAAGGCCGATTATCAGGATACCGTTCTTAAAACCAATCAGCTAGCTGCCAAGGAAATCGTCAGACAGCTGCGCCTGCGGGACATTGGCGGGATCGTTCTAATTGATTTTATCGATATGAAACGTGAAAAGGACAAGCAAGCGATTCTGGATCTTTTCGAAAAAGAACTGGCTAAAGATGAAAAAAGAACGAAACTGATTGGATTTACACCGCTTGGAATTCTGCAGCTGACAAGAAAGAAAACCAAGGTTGCTCTATCAGAAGCATTAAAGGTGAAATGTCGAGTTTGCGATGGGACCGGCCGTATCTTAAGTGCGGAGACAATCGCTTTTCGTCTTGAACGAGAGCTTCTCGAGCATCGCCATTCTGAATTTGAGGCGGTCTTAATAGAAACGACAAAAGAAGTCAAAGAGCTCTTGCAGCCTCACCTAGAAATATTAGAAGAAATGCTTCATTTTAAAGTGTTTTTTGCGATTCAGCCCTCTCCGGATCATCATTATGTTTTGAAACAATTCGGCACTGTGGACGAGATATCCCAAAAAGCTTTCAATTTCTATTGACACTTTCACTTAAATTATGTATGATTTTAATGTTATGTTTGTAGCACCCGTGCTACAACCGCACAGAACAGGTATTAAGCTTTCTGCGGGATTCGCGGGGACGCCTGTGTATGGCGAGTCTGAGTTTATAAGGAGGTGCAGTTCATGTACGCAATTATCGAAACTGGCGGTAAGCAACTTAAAGTCGAAGAAGGCCAAGCTATCTACATTGAAAAATTAAATGTTGAAGCTGGTGAAACAGTTACTTTTGACAAGGTTCTATTCGTTGGCGGTGAAACTGTAAAAGTTGGAAGCCCTGTTGTTGCAGGCGCTACTGTTACAGCTAAAGTTGAAAAACAAGGCCGTGCGAAGAAAATCATTGTTTTCAAGTACAAAGCGAAGAAAAACAACCGTAAGAAGCAAGGTCATCGTCAACCTTACACTAAAGTAATCATCGAAAAAATCAACGCGTAAGGTGTTGGAAAATAGATGATTGGAATTACGATTACTCGTACTGAGTCCGGTGCGGTTCAATCCTTTGAAATAAGTGGTCATGCTTTGTTCGCTGATCGGGGCAAGGATATTGTCTGTGCAGGCGTATCAGCCGTGTCTGTGGGTGCTATCAATGCGGTGCACGAACTTACCGGTGTTACTCCCGACCTAGAACATCGAGCAGATGGACTTCTCCGCTGTGTACTGCCGGAGGATCTTTCTTCCGATACACAAGAGAAAGTTCAGCTCCTTCTTGAGGGCATGATTGTTTCATTACGATCGATTGAAGAAACGTACGGAGAGCACATAAAAATTACCTTCAAAAAGCAGGAGGTGGAATAAATGTTATTAAAATTAGATCTTCAGTTGTTTGCATCTAAAAAGGGAGTAGGTTCTACAAAGAACGGACGTGACTCTATCGCAAAGCGCCTTGGTGCTAAGCGTGCAGATGGTCAATTCGTAACTGGTGGTTCAATCCTTTACCGTCAACGCGGTACAAAGATTTACCCAGGTGAAAACGTAGGCCGCGGTGGTGACGACACTCTTTTTGCTAAAATCGACGGCGTTGTAAAATTCGAACGTTTAGGTCGTGACCGTAAAAAAGTGAGCGTTTATCCAGTAGCTCAAGAAGCGTAATGCTTTTATTGGAAACTCTAACCTTACCGGTTAGAGTTTTCTTTTTGCACTGATAAATATCATATTAAGGGTATTTCCTCGTATTGAGCTTCTTTTTTTTACCTCTTTAGGAAACCTTTCGTATAAAAAAGCTTACTCATGGTTACTTTTTTGATATACTAACAACAAACAGTGTGTTCCGACACTTAATGTGGGAGTGTGGGTATGGAGAAAGAATGGGGAATCGTCGAGGTGCTGCGGCACTCACGTCATGATTGGTTGAACAAGCTTCAGTTGATTAAAGGGAACATTGATTTAAATCGAATTGACCGAGCGAAAGAGGTCATTGATGAAATTGTCATTGAAGCCCAACATGAGACTAAGCTTTCAAATTTAAATATGCCTTTATTTGCTTCGCTCTTATTCACCTCTAATTGGGAGAATCCTTTTTTTAGACTTGAATATGAGGTACTAGAGGATGCCGAACCATTAAAAATGAACGATTCCGTCCTGACAAATTGGACAAGTTCCTTTTTTTCATGCTTAAATAAGGCAATTGAGGCATTTCAAGAAAATCATTTATCGATTACAATTGAGCCGCAATCGGAGGGAATTCGTTTCTTTTTCGATTTTAGCGGGATAATAATAAAAAGTGAACTGATTGAAAAATTCCTTGGAGAGTCCAAATCATTGGATGTAGAGGTCAAGGAATTTTCGGAAAGCGAACTCGCACTGGAAGTTTTTATGCCTAAACATTAAACGGGTATAAAACGCGAGCGCTCTCGTCGCAATCATCAGTTGATTTATTTGTGCGACAGGAGGAAAAAAATGTTTGTCGATCAAGTCAAGATATATGTAAAAGGTGGAGACGGCGGAAACGGAATGGTTGCGTTTCGCCGTGAAAAATATGTACCAAAGGGCGGTCCGGCCGGCGGAGATGGCGGGAAGGGCGCCAATGTTGTTTTTCAAGTCGAAGAAGGCTTGCGTACTCTAATGGATTTCCGTTATCAGCGCCATTTTAAAGCCAATCGTGGCGAGCATGGAATGTCCAAGAATCAGCATGGCCGTAATTCCAAGGATATGATTGTCAAGGTACCGCCTGGGACCGTTGTCACGGATGCTGAAACAAAAGAAGTTATTGCCGATTTAGTTGAGCATGGGCAGCAGGCCATCATTGCAAAAGGAGGCCGCGGCGGCCGGGGGAATTCCCGTTTTGCCACTCCAGCAAATCCAGCACCAGAGCTTGCCGAAAATGGTGAGCCGGGCCAAGAGCGAGACGTTATACTGGAGCTTAAGCTGCTAGCTGATGTAGGGTTAGTTGGTTTCCCAAGCGTTGGAAAATCCACGCTATTGTCTGTTGTTTCTTCAGCGAAGCCAAAAATCGCCGAGTATCATTTTACGACGATTGTTCCGAATCTGGGCATGGTGGAAACAGAGGACGGCAGAAGCTTTGTCATGGCTGATCTTCCTGGTCTTATTGAAGGGGCCCATTCCGGCGTAGGTCTTGGACATCAGTTTTTGCGTCATATCGAGCGGACGAGGGTTATTGTTCATGTCATAGATATGGCGGCGACGGAAGGCAGAGACCCATTTGAGGATTACCTGACGATTAATAAAGAATTACAAGAATATAATCTGCGTTTAACAGAGCGTCCACAAATTATTGTGGCCAATAAAATGGATATGCCTGGTGCGGAGGAGAATTTAGAAACCTTTAAAGAGAAGCTTGAAGAGGATTATCCGATTTTCCCTATTTCGGCCATTACACGAAGGGGTCTGCGCGAGCTATTGTTTGCCGTTGCGGATAAAATTGAGGAAACACCGGAATTCCCGCTTGAGCATGAAGAAGAGGATACTGGTGTCCATCGTGTTCTTTACAAACACGAGAAGGATCCGGATGCCTTCCACATTTCAAGAGAATCAGATGGATCGTTTGTTGTTTCTGGTGAAAAAATTGAAAAGCTCTTTAAGATGACTAATTTTTCAACAGAAGAATCTGTTCGCCGCTTCTCACGCCAGCTTCGCGGTCTAGGGGTCGATGAGGCATTAAGAGAGCGCGGGGCAAAAGATGGGGATATCGTTAAGTTATTAGATTTCGAATTTGAGTTTATTGATTAGGGTTTCAGGTAAAAGAGGTAATGAAATGAAAATGGATAACATTGATAAAAAATTTTATTTAATCCGTGAAGACGTTTTGCCAGAAGCGATGAAAAAAACGATTGAAGTGAAAGAAATGCTTGATAGAGGCAAGGCGGAATCGATTGCGGATGCTGTCCAGCGGGTCGACTTAAGCAGAAGCGCTTTTTATAAATATAGGGATACTGTGTTTCCGTTTTCAACCATTAAACAGGAGCGCTTAGTTTCGTTATTCTTTCATTTAGAGGATCGCTCCGGCACTTTGTCAAAATTATTAAGTGTTGTTGCCTCTTCTGGCTGTAATGTTTTAACCATACACCAAACGATTCCCCTTCATGGCAGGGCGAACGTGACTCTTTCATTAAACACGGCAAATATGACAAATGAAATTGATGAATTATTATCCGAACTTAGAAAACTCGAATTTGTAGAGAAAGTAGAAGTGCTGGGAACAGGTGCATAGCGGACAAAAGTCTGCTGAGAAGCCAGTTCTCAGCTTTCTTTTTAAAAATAGGGGAGTGGAATGCAATGAAAATTGGTTATTTAGGGCCTAAGGCAACCTTCACGGAACTTGCGGTCACAAAGGTTTTCCCAGGGTTAGAACTAGAGCCTTTTCGGACAATACCAGAATGTATGGACGCGGTAGTTGAGAAAAAAGTTGCGCTTGCGGTTGCTCCGATTGAAAATGCGCTTGAGGGCTCCGTTAATATTACCCTCGATTATTTAACTCAGGTTGCTCAAATCCCGATCGTTGGAGAAATTACTCTACCAATTAAACAGCATTTGATGGTCCATCCTGCGAATGCCGATAAATGGGAGAATGTCAGCAAAATTTATAGCCATTCTCATGCCATCGCTCAGTGCCATAAATTCTTACATAATCAATTTAAAGGCGTTCCATTTGAATATATATCTTCTACAGCGGCTGCGGCGAAATTGGTGATGGATGAGCCTGAACATAATACGGCCGCCATTGCGAATGAATTGGCTGCCAAAGAATATGGATTATCCATTGTTCAAAGAAATATTCACGATTTTGACTATAACCACACCCGCTTTGTGGTTTTATCCGAAGACGAATTTGATTTCCAGGCAATTTGTGGCTCCTCTCATTACAAAACAACGTTAATGGTAACTTTACCATCCGACCGTGCCGGGGCCCTTCACCAAGTTTTATCAGCCTTTGCCTGGAGAAAAATAAACCTCTCCAAAATTGAATCAAGACCGATGAAAACTGGGATTGGCAATTACTTCTTCATTATCGATTTAGAAATGAAGCTTGATGAGGTGCTAATACCAGGGGCAATGGCGGAGCTAGAAGCACTGGGATGCGGAGTAACACTAATGGGAAGCTATCCGTCAACATTAGTTGAATTAAAATAGGAAAGGACCTGGGATTAAAAAGATCCCGGGTCCTTTTATGATTCCATTAAAAATCCCTCTGCCTTTAGGGCGGCCATTGCTTTATCAAGAATTTTTTCGCTAGAAGCAGAAATGGTATGCAGATGGATTCCATCCGTCAGCTCCGACAGCAGTGCCGCATTCGTGGTTTGCAGGTTACTCAAAAACTGTTTCACTTCTTGACGGTTTGAGACCATGATGGAGGCAGTTAAATCACCATAGACGGCGTGTTCAATTTTTACATCCTTCACCAAAACTCCATGATCCACCAATAAATTTAATTCCTTTTCCGTGTCATTAGGTGCATGCTTGCAGGCAATCGTTCTTTCATATATCCGGGTACCAGCATTCTGCTTTAAATACACATACCCTTGGCTTGTGGCCATAATCGGTTCGTTTTTTGCCTTTAGCAAGGTGATGTCTCCCACAATGACTTGCCTGCTAACATTCGTTCTGGCAGCTAGCTCGCTTCCCGTCAATGGTTCGGAACTATCTTTTAGCAGTTGAAGAATCAAGGACCTCCTTTCTTCTCCTAATATTTTTTTTTGCTCAGCCATATTATTCCTCCCAAACATACTCTGTTTTTATATTCTAGCATAACTTATTTAAAATTCCTGGACAATTTTAACAATGCTTTCTGCAAGCCGTAAGACTTCTTCCACTGTTGTCGATTTGCCAAATGAAATACGAATAAACTGCTTCTCCTCTTCTGTACTTAGGCGCAGTGCTTGCGTTACCTTTGCAGGGGATTGCATCCCGATTTGACAGGCGCTTCCTGTTGAAATGGCGAATCCTAAGCGATTGCATTCAAGCATCATCCATTGTCCCTCTATCCCTGAGATTCTCAGCCCGATTATATTTGGAAGCTGCCATTCAGCATCATCAGTCCCATAAACTACGACTCTATCTTTTATTGGCGTAAGTGCTTCAATAAAGGTATTTCGCAGTAATGCAAATGTATCCTGATTCGAAGAAGTCTGTCCGATAATTTTCTGCGCGGCAACGGTCATGGCCACAATTGCCGGAACATTCACCGTGCCTGGCCGAAAGCCGCTTTCATGCGATCCACCTGGAAAAAAGGGATCCCAATGAATGCGCGGATTGATATAAACACCGCCAATCCCCTTTGGTCCATAAATTTTATGCCCGGAAAAAGAAATACTGCTCACAAGCGGTGTTATGCTTTTTAAATCCATTTTTCCAAACGACTGGACACAGTCGCTGTGAAAATGAATCTGATGGGCCTTGCAAATTCCCGCAATAGTCTTGACTGGCTGGATTGTTCCGATTTCCGAATTTACATGCTGAACGGCAACTAATATGGTCTCCGGTTTAATTTCGTTTGCAAGCTTCTCAATATCGATAAGCCCTGAGTCATCGAACGGCAGAAGTGTAATTTCATAACCGGCTTTCTCTAACCTTCTAAGTTCTCCATGGATGGATGAATGCTCTGCCATACCTGCAATAATATGGTTGCCCTTTTTTAATGGAGCTGATAATAAGGCTTCCAAGGCTAAAAAATTCCCCTCAGTGGCTCCGCTTGTAAAGAACAATCCCTTTTTATCAACACCCAAAATTTGTGCTAATTCTTCGCGGCAATTGTCAAGCAGGGCTGAGGATTGGCCCCCAATATCATGAAGGCTGCTGGCGTTGCCAAAGTATTCGGTTGCGACCTTCAGATAAACTTCTGCTGCATCTTTATCTAATGGAGTTGTAGCGGCAAAATCAAAATATATCATTATATTTTCTCCAATAACTTTTTAATATAATACTTGTTTTTAGTTTAAATCTGTGTAAATATATATGTCAAGACACCTGTTAATCAGGGAGGGTCAACCTATGAATAATGTTGATGTTGTAATTATTGGAAGCGGGGTAGCGGCATTGCAGCTGGCTATCCAATTAGGAAATGATAAGAATGTGAGAATTCTCACAAAGTCAAAAATAAGAATGGCTAATTCCTATCTTGCTCAAGGCGGGATCGCTGCGGCAATTGGAGCACATGATCATCCATCCAAACATTTGGCGGATACTTTAGAAGCAGGAAGATTCCACAATAATCCTGATACAGTAAAAGAAATCATTTATGAAGCGCCATTCCTTATTAAGGCCATTGCTAGAAAGGGAGATGTTTTCGATCGAAATCTTCAGGGGGAATTGCTCCTCGGCATGGAAGGAGCTCACAGCGAGCATCGTATTGTCCATGGCGGCGGGGACGCCACTGGGAAAAACGTAATCGAGCATCTGATTAGCCAGCTTTCCAACAATGTGTTGGTAGCAGAAGATGAATTTGCTTATGAATTGATATTGAATGAGCAAAAAAATCGCTGCATTGGGGTAAAAACAAAGCGGCCGGATGGCAGCATTCATATGTATTACGGAAAGCACATCATAATCGCTACAGGCGGATGTGGACAGTTGTTTAGTTTTACATCCAATGCGATGACGGTAAGCGGCGATGGTATTGCGCTTGCGTACTTGGCAGGTGCTGAAATTGTCGATATGGAATTTATTCAATTCCATCCCACCCTTTTATATCTCAATGGTGAAACAAAAGGCTTGGTTTCCGAAGCGGTGAGGGGCGATGGAGCCATCCTTGTTACAGAGGATGGAACACCGATTATGGAGGGAGTCCATCCCTATAAAGACCTTGCACCACGGCATGTGGTTTCGCAAACGATCTATGAATATTTAAAAAATGGCCATAAAGTATATTTAGATATTAGTAGTATAAAAGATTTTCAGAAACGTTTCCCTTCGATCACGGCTCTTTGCGAGCAGAATGGCATTGACCTATTAGCTGGAAAAATCCCCGTTGCTCCTGGAAGCCATTTTTTAATGGGCGGCATCAAAACGGATTTGATCGGGCGTACCTCCATTGATGGACTATATGCCATAGGCGAAGCGGCTTGTACAGGCCTGCACGGAGCTAACCGCTTAGCAAGCAATTCCCTTTTAGAGGGATTGTATCAAGGGAAAAAATTATCAGAATGGATTCAAACTAATCTAGCCGAAACACCAGTATCAAAACAGCCGTGTCTAAATATTACTCAGCAAAAAATCATTTTACCTACAGAGCAGCAAATCAAGGATTACATGATGGAGCGGGTGGGAATCGTCCGCAATGAAGTTGACCTTAGGAAGCAGAGAAAATGGCTTCATCAATTTAAGGTTCTTGAATTAACTGAACTTGATTCGTTTTCTGTTCAAGACTTAACAAAGATTTTCATGGTACTCACGGCAAAACTGATTACGGATTCAGCTTTAAAACGGAAAGAAAGCCGCGGGGGCCACTTTAGAAGTGATTATCCCCATGAGGATGACAATCATTGGCTAAGAAAATCGCTCACTCATAAAAAGAAACAGGAAGTGAAAAAAGATCATGAACACATTAAAACTGCGCTCACAACTTGAGAATTTTTTTATCGAAGATATAGGTGAACAGGATATTACCACTGATTTAATTTTTGCGAATGAAACGAATGGTGAAATTGTTTTTCTCGCCAAAGATGAAGGAATATTTTGCGGCGAGGAAGTGATTAAAACAGGTTTCAAGCTGTTAAATAACGATATTAAAGTTGAGGTTCTCGTAAAAGACGGAGACCGAATGGAATATGGTCAGCAGCTTGCGCTTGTTTCTGGAAAGATTGCAGATCTGTTAAAAGGAGAAAGAGTGGTCCTTAATCTCATTCAAAGAATGAGCGGAATTGCTACCCTCACTAATAAAGCGGTTATCACCTTAAATAGCGATTTTACAAAAATCTGCGACACAAGAAAAACAACGCCTGGACTACGGATGTTTGAAAAATATGCGGTCCGTTGCGGAGGCGGTTTTAATCACCGTTTTGGATTGTATGACGGTGTGATGATTAAGGATAATCATATTTCTTTTGCTGGTTCGATTGAGCGGGCTGTTGCAACCGTCCGAAAGCAAGCCGGTCATATGGTGAAGGTCGAAGTGGAAGTTGAGACAGAGGAACAAGTAGTGGAAGCGGTGAATGCTGGTGCCGATGTAATTATGTTCGATAATCGCACCCCTGATGAAATCAAGGAATTAATTAAATTAGTTCCGGCCGGAATCATTACTGAAGCATCAGGCGGTATCCAATTGAGCAATCTGGCTGACTATGGCGATACAGGTGTTCATTATATTTCCCTTGGATTTTTGACCCATTCTTATAAAGCGTTGGATATAAGCGTAAAAGTAAAATGGAATAAAGGAGAAGAATAAGATGAACATTTTAGCCTCACTACAATCCAATAAAATGATTCCGGAAAAATATAAGCAGATGTCACGAGAGGAATTAGAGGCACGAGTGACCGAGGTGAAAAACAATCTCGGATCACGGCTTTTCATCCCAGGACATCATTATCAAAAGGATGAAGTGATTCAGTTTGCCGATGCGACAGGGGATTCCTTAAAGCTGGCCCAATTATCGGCAGAAAATACAGAAGCGGAATATATCGTTTTCTGCGGGGTTCATTTTATGGCAGAAACGGCTGATATCTTAACGACGGAAAATCAAAAGGTCATCTTGCCTGATATGCGCGCGGGCTGCTCGATGGCGGATATGGCTGATTTAGGGCAAACGGAGAGAGCATGGGAGAAGCTGCAGACGATGTTTGGAGACACGATTCTTCCTTTAACTTATGTCAATTCAACGGCCGCTATTAAGTCGTTCGTCGGTGCTAATGGCGGGGCAACGGTTACGTCTTCGAATGCGGAGACAATGGTGAAATGGGCTTTTGAACAAAAGGAGCGGATTTTATTTTTGCCAGATCAGCATTTAGGACGCAATACTGCTGCTGATTTAGGCATTCCTCTATCCGAAATGGCCATTTGGAATCCAATTAACGATACATTAGAATATGATGGTGATGTTTCCCAAGTAAAGGTAATCCTTTGGAAAGGACATTGCTCTGTCCATGAAAATTTTACCGTTCAAAATGTAATTGATATACGTTATAAGTATCCGGACATGAAAATTATCGTCCATCCGGAATGCCGCCGCGAAGTGGTCGAATTATCTGATATGGCTGGTTCCACTAGCTTTATCATCAATGCAATTGAAAAAGCGGAGCCTGGGTCTTCATGGGCGATTGGTACAGAAATGAACCTGGTTAACCGTCTCATTACAAATCATCCGGATAAACAGATTATATCTCTCAATCCTCATATGTGTCCTTGTTTGACTATGAACAGAATTGACCTGCCACACCTAGTATGGAGCTTGGATACATTAGAAAATACGAATAATGTCATTAAAGTTAGTTCAGAAATTGCCGAAAATGCTAAATTGGCGCTTGAACGGATGCTAAAAAATTCATAATAGGACAAAAAGGTGCAATTATAGTTGATTGCATCTTTTTATTTGGTCTTTACCAGAGTGAAAATAAAATTTATCGGCCGGACAAGTTTAGTTTATTTGCGAATTTAAGCTGTTTATTTGCGAATCTGAGCTGTTTATTTGCGAATCTTAGGAACTCCATTTATTCCGGGACTTATTCATATTTTTAAAAAAATTAGCATAAGTTTTTTTGAAGAATGTTAGCACTTTGCCCATCTTCACATACACTATATGGACTTATGCCATAGGAGGGAAATCAGAGTGAAGATCCATATCGTACAGAAAGGGGATACTCTTTGGAAGATCGCCAAGAAGTACGGCGTGAATTTTGAAGAGCTGAAAAAGATGAATTCGCAGCTCAGCAACCCTGATATGATTATGCCCGGAATGAAAGTAAAGGTCCCAACCTCAGGTGGAACGATAAAAAAAGGAGCATCTGCGGGACACAATCCTGGTACGACAATCAATATGGGAGCAAAAAAAGAAATGCCGATTGCCAAAGAGAAACCATTAAAAGAATCACTGATTAAGGAGGCACCGATTAAAGCAGCTCCAATCAAAGAAGCTCCAATTAAAGCAGCTCCAATCAAAGAAGTGCCAATTGCGAAAGAGAAGCCAATCATCAAAGAAGCACCAAAAGCACCTTATACTCCAAAAATGCCTCTACAAGTAGTCCCAGAAATTGATATTAACAACTACTATATGATGAATATGACAAATATGATTCCTCAACCGCAGCTGCCGCCAAAGCCAACCAATATTCTTCCTGAAATCAAAGAAGTACCTAAGAAAGAAATGCCAATTAAAGAAGTACCAATCAAAGAAATGCCCATCAAAGAAATGCCAATCAAAGCAAATCCAATTCCAGAACCAGTAATGGAAGCACCAATTCAAATGCCTGTTCAAGACTGTGTTCCAATGACACCAGTTATGCCTGGGCCAGGATTCTGCCCGCCATTTGACGGAGGGTTCCCGGTACCAACACCGTATATGCCGTTTCCGCATATGCCGGGCGGAGTGATGCCAGGCGGAGTGATGCCGGGCGGAGTAATGCCGGGCGGAGTAATGCCAGGCGGAGTGATGCCTGGTGCGGCTGGATACCCGCCTGTAACACCGGGTTATGCACCAACAGTAGCAGGCACACCCTATATGCACCCGCATTTTCATGATGAATCATCATCATTTATGCCGCAAATACCTGCAATGAACCCAGGATTTATTCCGGGAGCAGTACAAAACCCAGCGTTCCAGCAGCCTTATATGGACCCAGCTGCATTTGGTCAAGTGCCAGCCGGATATGGACAAATGCCAACAGGCTTCTCTGGAGCACCACCAGTTGGCTACCCTGGGGCTGCGCCAACGGCCTATCCAACAGGAGTACCAGGTGGGTATCCTGTAGAAAGTTCATCCTTTTACCATGGCTCGCATCATCCGACTGGATTTGCGCCTGGACCGATGTATGGGGCTCCTGGAATGGTAAACCCATACGGGATGGGAGCACCATATGGACAAATGCCGTATGGCTACCCTCCACAAATGGGCGGAGTTCCACAGACTATGGGAGAAGATTTTGAGACAGCAGAAGCACCAGTACCAGGCTTTGGAGCACAAATGCCTTATATGCAGCAGCCTTATCCAACACAAGGACTGCCTATCGGGACAGGTGGTTTAGACGATTGCGGCTGCGGCGCAGTCCCAATTGGTATGCCTTCAGGAATGCCGGCTGGAATACCAGCAGCACCAACAAGTGTTGCACCTGCCTTTATACCGCCAACACCGCCAATTTATAGTGCGCCATTTACTGGACCGGCTAATGTTGCTCAGCCTCCATTTATGAACCCCTATGGAATGGGACCGGTTGGGACTAATCCTTATGGAATGCAAGGGTTCCAGGATGAGAGCAGTTAATACAACGAAAAACAAAAATGGAGACGATGATTATTATAATCGTCTCCTCTCTTATTTTCGGTCGCAATTTACAGAAAAAATCATCCAAATGGTTCCGATTAGAAAATCTGTTTTATTTTTAAAAACAGAAAAAAATACTTATATCATGAAGGGGTACCAAACCAACAGCAGACTTAGACTTCAAGAAGCGTTTACAACCACATTGAATAAAGAGGGGTTCAGCAAAACATATAAATTTCTTAATCCCAATGTGAAAGATCAGCTGTTTTTCGAGGGTACTTACTTTGGCTGCATCGAGTATGTTGCCCCGAGCAAAACCACTTTTTCCTTTCACTCCCACAAAAACCGTCAGGAAGGAATTGAGCTGCTCGAACAATTTCATCAAACAACGGCATCCTTTGAAGCACGGTATCGTACATTGCTGCCGAAAGCGGATTTAATTGGAAAGTGGACNNTCGTTAAATATTTTTTCAATGATCCCTTTATTTCGGAAATGGTCTCGTGGGCAGAGTGGTCACTGGAGGGTATGGAAAAGGAATACCTCTTTTTCAAAAAAGAACCATATGTGATCCTGCATGGGGATGTTGCCCATCATAACTTTTTACGGGACAAAAGTGGAACCTTATTATTAATCGACTTTGATTTAATCAGCATCGGCCCTGCTTCTTTTGATTATTTACAATACGCAAATCGGATTCTTCCTTATCTAGACTGGTCGTTAGATAAGCTGCTTCAGTATGAACCGATCAAAAAATATATTCTTCTAAAACCGTTTTTGTATGCCTTAGTATATCCGGCAGATATTTTTCGCGAGTGGAACAGAATCATTAGGGAAAAATCGTATTCTGACCATGCTAAATTTAAACAGGTGATGGATTTAACGGTTAATCAGTTTTACGCGAGAAAAAAATTTATTGACCGAATTAAGACCATAGTAGATGAATGAAAATGAATGAAAACCCCTAAAAAATTGCACCCTAATAACGAGCATGTTATGAAATGCTCAGGATGAACTAAGGGGGTTTTTCGCTTGAACAAGAAGCAGTGGATGATTCCTCTTTCAGCCGTGATGATGATGGGGCTGGCCGGCTGTAACAATGATGATAACCGTGCAGGTGTGAATAAAGCGAGCAATAATCTGGCCCGTCCGATGGGGTATTACTCGAATGAAAACCACCCTAATGGTAATAATGGTTTACTTAGGGACAATGATGGGGCCTTTACCGAAATGATGGATCATACCCTTGGGAATGAGGATGGAATTGTAAATAATCAAAAAAGGAAACTGCTTCAGACAAGGGATGAAAATGGCAACCCAAAAAACCCTACAACACCTTTAGCAGAGACCGATCGTAATTTCTTCCAGAGGGATAACCGCTTTAGTACCAGTGATATGAATTATCATGGTCACTTGAATAAAAATATCGGTAAAAACGGTGAAGCAACAGATAAACATGTTCAAGAAAATATAACCGATAATATCAGGAGCAAAGTTTCAAACATTGATAACGTTCAATCAGTAAGATCCGTTGCCTATGGAAACACTGTTATTGTTTCGGTTAACTTAGTGGACCATGACAGAGAGGCCGCAACCAAAAGGGCGATTAAAAATGCGGTAAAGCCGTACGCGAACGGAAAATCAGTAACTGTCATTACAGATGAAGGGACAATAGGACGCGACCGAAACATCAATAATGATGTGCCGCAGCGCCTGCCGAAAGCAAACAAGGACCGCCGCCAAAGCGAAGAAGTTCCAAATAGATATTCAAAATAGTCTTTATTAAGCGCAAAGCCTACGGGCTTTGCCTTTTTAATTTTACGGATATAAAGGGAAAAAAAGGCTAAACTAGAAATGTAAAGTTTGTTCATTTAATAACAAAAAGAGGTGAGTATCATGAGGTTCAATTGGATATCATTGTCTCGGTATTGCTTAGCCGTATTTTCTGTTTTACTGTATGTACTAATCGGCGGGGCTTCTGAAATTACTGGTTCGGCGGCACAAGTCGATGACCGGCAAAAGACGGAACCTCAGCACCTGACGGTTATTTTGGAACGAATCTATCTCGATGGAGAAATTAGTCAAGAAGTCGTTCACGAAACATGTTGGTCAATGGCGAATTTCTGGGCTAAGTATGATCAATGGCAGCTAACAGAAATGGAAGAATCGACCTTTGTTTTTAGAAGGAAGGTCGATGATATATCCCCGTTATTAAAAGCAAATGGCTTTTTCGGGATAACAGAAGATGGGGTTTTGACCATTTTTAATGGCAGACCCGGCCAATCAAGAATCATTCAATCGTTTTTTCAAATAGATATTAGAAAGCTTGAAAGTAAGAAACAAGAAGAATTAATACAAGGCATCCCTATTAAAACGAAAGATCAATATGTTCAAGTATTAGAAACCTTTAAGCCTTACTCATTAAAAAAAGAATGAATTATCATTTTGAAACAGACTGATCTTAATAAATCAGCCTGTTTTTTATTTCTTTCTTAAACTTAAAATTATGGTAGAATGAAATACGGTGAAAAACTAAGGGAGAGAATACGATTGTTTGAATTTATTAAAGGGGCCGTTGAGTTTGTCGGGCCCGAATATATTGTCATTGAAAATAATGGAATTGGCTATCAAATTGCGACACCCAATCCGTTTATTTATTCCAGCAAGATGGAAACAATGGTAACTGTATATACCTACCATTATGTTCGCGAAGATGTAATGGCGCTTTATGGCTTCCAATCAAGGGAAGAGAAAAAACTATTCACTAAATTGTTAAATGTATCGGGTATCGGGCCGAAGGGAGCGCTTGCGATCCTTGCTTCTGGTGAAGTCCAACAGGTGGTGAACGCCATCGAAAATGAGGACGAAGCCTTCCTCGTTAAATTTCCTGGAGTAGGCAAAAAAACAGCACGGCAAATGATCCTCGATTTAAAAGGGAAACTACAGGATGTTGTTCCAGATTACTTTCCAAATCTATTCAATGCCGATACACTTCCACTACATACACAAACGAACAATACGGCCTTTGAAGAAGCCATTCTTGCTTTAAAAGCACTGGGTTATTCTGATAAAGAAATTAAAAAGATTTCACCTGAATTAAGAAAAGAGCAGATGTCCACTGATCAATACATTAAACAGGCCTTAAAGCGCCTTTTAAAATAGGTGATAATTTATGGATGACCGGATTATTTCTAATGAAGCTAATGAAAGTGAAATAAGCATTGAACAAAGTCTCAGACCGCAAACCTTAAAGCAATATATTGGACAAAGCCAGGTCAAGGAAAATTTAGAAATTTTTATTAAGGCGGCAAAGCTTCGGAAGGAAACGTTGGACCATGTTCTTCTATATGGGCCTCCTGGTTTGGGGAAAACGACCCTTGCTGTTATTATTGCTAATGAAATGGGGGTTAACCTTCGGACAACCTCCGGACCGGCAATTGAAAGGCCGGGCGATTTAGCAGCAATTTTAACAGCGCTTGAGCCTGGAGATGTTTTATTTATCGATGAAATTCATCGGCTGCCGCGAACGATTGAAGAGGTACTGTATCCGGCGATGGAGGATTTCTGTCTTGATATTGTTATCGGGAAAGGTCCAAGTGCAAGGTCTGTCCGCCTGGATCTCCCGCCGTTTACATTGGTCGGGGCGACAACCAGGGCTGGTTCTTTGTCTGCGCCACTGAGGGATCGATTTGGAGTTTTATGCCGGCTCGAGTATTATAAAGAAGATCAGTTAAAAAATATTGTTATCCGTACCGCAGATTTATTCGAAACGGAGATAGATGAACAGGCTGCCTCAGAAATCGCAAGAAGAGCAAGGGGAACTCCTAGAATCGCCAATCGTCTCCTCCGCAGGGTTCGTGACTTTGCCCAAGTAAAGGGAAACGGCACCATCGACCTCACCCTTGCGAGAGAAGCGCTTGAATTACTTCAGGTAGACAGGCTTGGTCTGGATCATATTGATCACAAGCTGTTAAAAGGGATTATTGAAAAATTCCGCGGTGGTCCTGTCGGCCTGGATACGATTGCTGCATCAATTGGCGAAGAAGCGGAAACAATTGAAGATGTATATGAACCCTATTTATTACAAATTGGCTTCCTGCAGCGAACACCAAGGGGCAGAATGGTAACACCAGCCGTATATCATCATTTCGGCATGGATACCCCTGCAAAGTGAGCACGTATTTTAAAAAGTTATAGTAAGGATGTAATTTTATGAAAGTAGATATTTTTGATTTTCACTTGCCTGAGGAATTAATTGCACAAGTCCCACTGCAAAACCGGACTGACAGTAGATTAATGGTCTTAAATAAAAAAACAGGCGAACTAAAACATGAAGTATTTAAAAATATAATCGAATACTTGCGTGAAGGGGATTGCCTTGTATTAAATGATACAAGAGTTCTTCCTGCACGCCTTTTTGGCGTCAAGCAGGATACTGGAGCCAAGATTGAAGTGTTACTGTTAAAACAGCTGGAAGGCGACCAATGGGAAACCCTCGTAAAACCAGCAAAACGGGTGAAAGAAGGAACGGAAATCCAATTCGGTGATGGACTCCTTAAAGCCGTATGCACTGGAACTTCCGAACATGGCGGCAGGGTATTGGAATTCAAATATGAAGGCATTTTTTACGAAGTCCTCGACCAATTAGGCGAAATGCCCCTGCCCCCATACATCAAAGAGCAGCTGGATGACCGTGAACGATACCAGACTGTTTTTGCCCGCGAGCCTGGTTCCGCTGCGGCCCCAACGGCAGGACTTCATTTTACTGAAGATCTATTAAATGATATTAAAGCAAAAGGTATTCATATTGCCTTTATCACTCTGCATGTCGGACTTGGTACATTTAGACCAGTCAGCGTGGACGATGTTGAAGGACATGATATGCATTCTGAATATTATATGGTTACAGAAGGTACGGCGCGGCTTTTAAACGAGGTTAGAGAGAGCGGTGGACGAATTATCACCGTTGGTACAACTTCGACCCGCACCTTAGAGACGATTGCCTCGCAAAACGATGGACATTTTATTGCTGGCAGCGGCTGGACCAGTATTTTTATTTATCCAGGCTACGAATTTAAAGCGATTGACGGGATGATTACGAATTTCCATTTACCTAAATCAACTTTGATCATGCTCGTGAGTGCCTTAGCTGGAAGAGAAAATGTATTGCATGCCTACCATACAGCTGTGGATGAGCGGTACCGTTTCTTCAGCTTTGGTGATGCAATGCTTATCATCTAGTGGGAAAGGGGCGGGCGCCGCTTAAGTGAATCACTGCTTAGCTGGCTCATCACACCGCCTATAGGAAGGAGAAAACAATTTGACAGCGATTCGCTATGAGTTAATAAAAACATGTAAACAAACCGGGGCACGGCTTGGCAGAGTCCACACCCCGCATGGATCTTTTGATACACCTGCCTTTATGCCGGTTGGAACACTGGCGACCGTCAAAACGATGTCCCCTGAGGACTTAAAGGAGATGGGGGCAGGGATAATTTTAAGCAACACCTATCATTTATGGCTTCGCCCTGGGCATGAAATTATTAGAGAAGCTGGCGGGCTGCATAAATTTATGAATTGGGATCGCGCTATATTAACAGATTCCGGCGGATTCCAGGTATTCAGTTTAAGTGAATTCCGTAAAATTGAAGAAGAGGGTGTTCATTTCCGCAACCATATGAGTGGTGAAAAATTATTTTTATCACCGGAAAAGGCGATGGAAATTCAGAATGCTCTTGGTTCCGATATCATGATGGCCTTCGATGAGTGCCCGCCATACCCTGCTACATTTGAATATATGAAAAAATCAGTAGAGCGGACCTCAAGATGGGCGGAACGTTGTTTAAACGCGCATCAGCGTCCAGAGGATCAAGGCTTATTTGGAATCGTACAGGGAGGAGAATATGAGGAGCTTCGCCGTCAAAGTGCAAGAGACCTCGTTTCACTGGACTTCCCAGGCTACGCTGTTGGCGGATTATCAGTAGGGGAACCAAAAGACGTCATGAATCGGGTGCTAGAATTCACAACACCGCTATTACCAACAAATAAACCACGCTATTTAATGGGAGTAGGTTCGCCGGACTCACTTATTGATGGTTCCATTCGTGGTATTGATATGTTTGACTGTGTACTGCCAACAAGGATTGCAAGAAATGGTACGCTCATGACCAGTTCGGGCCGTTTGGTTGTCAAAAATGCTCAATTTGCTAAAGATTTTGGACCGCTTGATCCTGAATGCGATTGCTACACATGCCGAAATTATAGCAGAGCCTATATTCGACATTTAATAAAATGTGATGAAACATTTGGAATTCGATTAACGTCTTACCATAATCTCTATTTTCTGCTAAGATTAATGGAGAAGGTCAGACAAGCTATTATGGAAGACAGGCTTGGTGATTTCCGCGAAGAATTTTTTGAGCAATACGGCTTTAATAAGCCAAATGCGAAAAACTTCTAATAGATCTTTTTGAAAGGAGGGAAACAAGATGCAAAACATGACTACACTCATTCCATTAATTTTAATGTTTGTGTTATTTTATTTCTTACTGATTCGCCCGCAGCAAAAGCGCCAAAAAGCGGTTCGTGAAATGCAAAGCGACTTAAAAAAGGGTGATAAAATCGTCACGATTGGCGGTTTACATGGTTTTGTCGACTCGATCGATGACAATAAAGTTGTGATCAAATGTGGAGACGGCAGCCGTCTTACCTATGACCGCAATGCCATTCGCGAAGTAACTGAATCTTCAAAGACTGCAGAAGTATAATACAAAAGGAAGCCTTTTAGTGAAGGCTTCCTTTTAATATTTATGCATGCCTTTTATTATTTGTTGCGATATTGACCCCAAGAATACCGCCCATCATTGCGATTAATGTGTAGCAGGTATGATAGATAACCTGCTCGGCATTAAAGAGGTGATCAAAGCCTAAATATTGAAACAAAAAGACAATGAATGAGTAAATAAGCCCCGTAGTTCCCCCTATCAGCCAACCTTTTTCTTTCCGTTTCCCACCAGAAAGAAAACCGCCGCCAAATAAACCGATAAACGATAAAGCTGTTACCACATATTGAAGTGAGCCTTCCCGTGTTGATGTAAATCGAAGTATAAACGCAAAAATCAGGCTGCAGACAGCAGCGAATGCAAGAATAAAGATTAATCCATACAGAATTGAAGTTCCAAAGCTTTTAGATTCGATTTTTCTCTCCCCTTTCAGTCGCCAAAGGCTGAAACCCTGCCTTTAGTAGACAGTTTCTTTCCTAGTACAAGCGTATTCGTGAAGAAGAAAAAGTAGAATAAATTTTCATCACTTTAAATAAATAACTTTGGAAGTTTATTCCTATCATTATCCGCCGCAAACTGCAAACAATAGTTTTGAATGGAAAAAAAGGGGCGGAACAAAGTGGATCCATATTTAACAATTGTGTTTCGAACAATTCTCTTTTACGTACTCATTCTGGTCATTTTTCGAATGATGGGTAAGCGTGAAATAGGGGAACTAAGCATTCTGGACTTGGTCGTTTTCATTATGATTGGCGAACTGGCAGTTGTGGCTATTGAGCGGCCGAATGTCCGTTTGCTCCATGCAATCGTACCAATGGTTTTATTGATGTTTATCCAAATCATCATGGCCATCATTTCTTTAAAAAGTAAAAGATTTCGTGATTTGGTGGATGGCAAACCGAGCATTATTATAAATCGTGGGAAAATAGACGAAGTAGCAATGCGCAAGCAGCGTTACAATTTTGATGATTTAATGACACAATTAAGGGAAAAAGACATTCGCAGTATTGCTGATGTTGAGTTTGCGATACTTGAATCATCCGGAAGCCTGTCCGTCATTGAAAAATTAAAAAACAGCAATGAAATCCCCAAGCAAGGGGATATTACTATCCCGTTAATTATCGATGGTTCCATCGAGGAAGAAAATTTAAAAAGAATTAATAAAACCAATCTGTGGCTCCGTCAGGAATTAAAAAAAAAGGGCTACCGTGATGTGAAAAAGATTTCGTTTTGCAGCTATGAAAACGGGAAATTCTTTATCGACCTGCAGGATGAGTAAAAGAAGACACGCAGAATTAGCGTGTCTTCTTTAGCGAAAAATAATAAATTTTCGTATCCACGGTATTCGCTCCAGTTCTTCTTTTTTGAGAAGACCGAAAAAGATCAACATCATAATGTAGGAAAGACTCATTCCTGAGACGGAGATTAAAACACGAATTGTTAACGCTTCTTTTAGAAGAATATTTTCAAACAACCAATAGCCAAGCCAGCCCGATGCCGCCATAACAAGAATTCCTTTTAAATAATCGCGAATATAAAAGGAAAAGGCCACTCGCTTCATTACTGTTGCAAAATGAAGGATGGTAACTAAAACAAAACCAACAATAATCCCAAGAGCGGCGCCGGTAATTCCAAAGGATGGCTGGGAAGCAAGTAAGAAGATGACGGCTGTTTTCACTACGGCTCCGATGAGACTATTAATCATGGCCGCTCTTGCAAGATTTAACGCTTGTAGGACGGCCTGCAGGGGTCCCTGATAATAAAAGAGCAAGAAGAAGGGAGCCATAATCTTAATAAAATAGGCTCCCTTCGTCGAGCCGTACATGAGCTGCATAAGCGGGTCCGCCAAAACATATAGGACAATGACAGCAAGTCCCCCTGATAAAAAAACAAAGCGAAGTGCTTGCTGGAGCCTGTATTCGATTAATTTATGATTATTTTTGGAATTGGCTTCACTAATTGCTGGGACCAGTGAAGTCGCTAAGGAAAACGTAACAAATGAAGGCAGCATTAACAGCGGCATAGCATAACCGGTTAAAGCTCCATACTGTTTCGTTGCATTTACGGCCAGTACACCAGCAAGGGCTAAACTATGGGCAACAACGATTGGTTCGAAAAACCATGCTAATGATCCAATCATCCTGCTCCCCGTCGTAGGCAGGGCGATTTCCATTAACTCTTTAAAGGTCCGCTTTCCTTTATGAACAAATTGGAAAAAATCTTTCCTCAGTTTAAACCGCTTTTTTAATTTAAACATGGTCAGCAAATAAACTAGGGAAAGCAATTCACCTAATACAGAGGCGGCCATCGCGGCTGCCGCAGCATATTCAACCCCATAGGGGAGGAAGGTTTTTGTAGCGGTTGCGATCAGGGTTATTCTCACAAGCTGTTCTAATATCTGAGACACAGCGGAGGGACGCATGTTTTGTCTCCCTTGGAAGTATCCCCTTAATACTGAAGATATTGCGATAATTGGCAGTGCTGGTGCAATCGCGATTAAAGGATAATAGGTCCTTTGATCGGTGAAAAGCGTGTTTGAAAGCATTGGTGCCAGTAATAGCAATGCTGGGGTAATAAGGATGGAAAGTCCAATGGTGATGGCAAGGGAGACCACCAGGATTTTTTTAATTTCTCCATAGTCCTTCCTTGCTTCCGCCTCGGCAATGTTTTTGGAGATGGCAACCGGGAGACCAAGCTGCGTTATCGTAACCACGAGAATAAACGTGGGGTATGCCATCATGTATAAGCCAACGCCTTCTTCGCCAATGCTGCGAGCGAGCACGATTCGATAAATAAATCCGAGGACCCTCGTTATAAAACCGGCCACTAATAGGATAAAGGTCCCTTTTAAAAACTTCGACATTCTACTTCCCACCTTCTCAAAATAGGCGATATCATATACAATTAACTATATGCATCATGGTGGACAAAGCATGACAAGTTGTCTTGGCTTTTTGCAAAGGTTCAAGAACTTTAGGGACTTCTCTCAGGGGGTAGTTAAAATGGATAACAGCCATAAATTTAATCATTTTCGTACCCAGGTACAGCCGGCCTTAAAAAGTAAACTTTTTGAGTTTCGCTTACTAGGAATTGACTCTGTAACAGAAAAGGAGCTTTGGGATTTTTTAATTAAGAAAAAGTGGAAAAAGGTAAAGGATGAAATGAAGCTGTACGAAATGATCCAAGAAATACTCTCTGTCAAGGTTAGCGATTATATGAACTTTGCTACGATTGAAGCCTTCAAAACGGCTGAGTTCTCTTTTGATGATGAAAATGAATGGAAAGAGCTATTGAAATAGAGCGTTTTCATATATTTGTAAATTGACACACTTTCTTACTTATTCCATAATGATAGCAGTGACTTTTTTATTATTTTTATATAGGACATGACGGTAAAAGTGCTTTGCACACGCACTAAGGAGGAACAATACATAATGGTAAAACGCAGTAGAATCATTGCTTTCTTACTTGTGGTTCTGATTCTCGGAAGCACAATGGGGGCAACAACGAAAAACATCTTAAACAATATGAAGCTTGGACTTGACCTCCAAGGAGGATTTGAGGTCTTGTACGAGGTACAACCAGCGAAAAAAGGACAGAAAATTGACAAAAATGTGCTAGCTAGTACGGCGGAAGCCCTTGATAAGCGGATTAACGTGCTGGGCGTAAGTGAGCCGAATATTCAGATTGAAGGTAATAACCGCGTTCGCGTTCAGCTTGCCGGGGTAAAAGATCAAAATAAAGCACGTGAAATTTTGTCTACCCAAGCTAACTTAACCTTCCGCGATGCCAATGACCGTCTGATGATGGACGGTTCTGACTTAAAGCAGGGCGGTGCGAAGCAAACCTTTGACCAAAATGGAAATCCAAGCGTTTCTTTAACATTAAAGAGCGCGGATAAATTCCGAAAGGTCTCTGAAGAAATTATGAACATGAATCCAAATGTTCTTGTTATTTGGCTTGATTTTGAAGAAGGCAAAGACTCCTTTAAAACAGAAGTAACAAAGCCGGATCCGAAATATTTATCTGCACCAACTGTGAAACAAGTTTTCAATCAAGACACTGTATCCATAGTCGGAAGCTTCACAGCGAAAGAAGCTCAAACTTTGGCTTCTCTTTTAAATGCAGGTTCCTTGCCAGTAAAGCTTAAAGAGGTATACTCTACTTCCGTCGGAGCTAAGTTTGGAGAACAAGCACTACATGACACGATTTTAGCTGGAATCATTGGTGTCATTATCATTTATTTATTTATGCTTTTCTATTATCGTTTTCCAGGTTTCATTGCAACTATTACGTTATCCATTTATATTTATCTCGTCCTATTGATTTTTGATTGGATGAATGGAGTCCTGACCTTGCCGGGAATTGCGGCGATTATACTAGGGGTCGGTATGGCCGTCGATGCCAACATAATTACGTATGAACGGATTAGAGAAGAACTTAAAGTGGGCAGAACGATTAAGTCAGCCTTCCAAGCTGGTGAGCAGCATGCTTTTACTGCGATTCTTGATGCAAACTTAACAACCATCTTAACCGCAGGTGTTCTTTTCTTCTATGGGACAAGCTCGGTAAAAGGGTTTGCGACCATGTTAATCGTGAGTGTTCTTATGAGCTTTTTAACCAACGTTTACGGTGCACGGCTATTACTAGGACTTTGGGTGAACAGTGGTTTATTGAAGGATAAACCAGGTTGGTTTTCTGTACGTCAGTCACAAATTAAATCTCTTACCGAAAATATCGATACAGTTAATCTTCCTACAAGATTTGACAAAATTGATTTTGTTAAAATTAGAAAACCAATTTTTGCTATATCCGGTGTTCTGCTAGTAGCAGGTGTTATAATTCTTGCCATTTTCCGCATGAATTTAGGAATTGATTTTTCAAGTGGAACACGTGTTGAGGTTCAATCTAAGACACCATTAACCACTGAAAAGGTGGAAGCAGCATTTACAAAGCATCATTTAACACCAGATGATATCGTCATTTCCGGTGATAAAAAGCAAATTGGGGCAGTCCGCATGCTCGGGGTTATGTCAAAAAATGAAATTGCTGATTTAAAAGCGGATTTCAAAAAGCAATTTGGTTATGAGCCGAATGTCAGCACAGTTTCTCCGACTGTAGGAAAAGAACTGGCGAAAAATGCCTTTTTTGCGATTTTGTTTGCATCAATCGGTATTATTCTCTATGTATCTGTTCGCTTTGAAGCATACATGGCAATTGCTGCCGTTGCCTCCATCCTTCATGATGCCTTTTTCATGATTGCAATCTTTAGTATTACAAGACTGGAAGTAGATTTGACCTTTATTGCGGCAGTATTGACCATCATCGGTTATTCCAACCATGATACGATTGTTACATTCGATAGGATCCGCGAAAATATGCGCAAGAAAAAGCGTCTTAAAACGGTTGAGGATATTGCCGAGGTCGTAAACGTAAGTATCCGTCAAACGTTAACACGGTCTATTAACACCGTTTTAACAGTACTCATTACTGTGGTTTGCTTAATGATTTTTGGAAGTCCATCCATTCTTAATTTCTCTATCGCGTTGTTCGTGGGATTAATTGTAGGTGTGTATTCTTCCATCTTTATCGCCGGTTCTTTATGGTATGTTCTGAAATGTAAAGAGCTGAAAAAGAAAGGCGTCATTAAAACCGTTAAAGAAAAAAGAAAATATTCAGATCAACCGCAAGTGTAATTTTTAGAAAACCGCAGCGATTCTGCGGTTTTTTCTTATGATTGAAAGCTGGTTCAAGCTCCTGTATAATAAAAAAGTCTGAGGGGTGAACTTACTAATGTTAAAGTCGAAAACAAGATGGATTGTTCGTAAATCTGATGACCAACTTGTTAAAATGCTGGCAAATGAATTGAAAATAACACCTCTAGTTGCATCGCTGCTTGTCAATCGTGGATTTGATACCGTTGATTCTGCACGGTATTTTTTATTTGGAAAGGATGAGTTCCACGACCCTTACCTGTTAAAAGGGATGGACATCGCGGTGAATAGAATTCAGAAAGCCATTGAACTGCAAGAACCAATCCTTATTTTTGGCGATTATGATGCTGATGGAGTTAGCAGCACCTCCGTACTGATGATCACCTTACGTGATTTAGGAGCGAATGTTGACTTTTACATCCCTAATCGCTTTACAGAAGGCTATGGTCCAAATGAATCTGCCTTTCGCAAGGCAGCAGAATCTGGTATAAAATTAATTATTACTGTTGACACTGGAATATCTGCTATACATGAAGCAAACGTGGCAAAAGAGCTGGGGCTTGACCTTATTATTACGGATCACCATGAACCGGGTCCGGTCCTTCCTGAAGCGCTTGCTATCATTCACCCGAAGCTTCCTGACAGCATATATCCGTTTCGCGAGCTGGCCGGAGTCGGGGTAGCCTTTAAAGTAGCACATGCTTTATATGGAAAATTGCCTGAGCATTTGTTTGAGATTGCCGTTATTGGCACAATTGCGGATTTGGTATCTTTAAAAGGTGAAAATCGACTGATTGCTAAAAAAGGTCTCGAAAAATTAAAGGTAACAACAAACATAGGATTAAGGGCTGTTTTTAAATTGGCTGGAGTGGATTTATCAGCCATTAACGAAGAAACAATCGGATTTACTCTCGCTCCCAGGATTAATGCTGTCGGCCGTTTGGAAGATGCTGATTTGGCGGTGCAGCTTATTTTAACAGATGATCCGGAGGAAGCAGACCATTTAGCGCAAGAAATGGATGACCTGAATAAAACAAGGCAATCGATCGTAAATACGATTACACTTGAAGCAATCGAAGAAGTGGAACAGAATTATCCGATTGACTCCAATAAAGTTCTCGTCATTGGAAAAGAAGGATGGAATGCCGGAGTTATTGGGATTGTTGCCTCAAGACTCGTGGAGAAATTTTATCGTCCTACGATTGTTCTGAGCTTCGATCGTGAAAAAGGGTTGGCAAAGGGATCGGCACGTAGTATTGCCGGTTTTGACCTGTTCCATAATTTATCTACCTGCCGCGATATTCTGCCGCATTTTGGCGGACATCCAATGGCAGCGGGGATGACCTTGAACTTGGATGATGTGGGAGAGCTCCGTCAGAGGTTAAACCATCTTGCAGATGAGCTAATGACCGAAGAAGATTTTATGCCGGTCACCTATCTTGACGAAGAGGTTCAACTTAAGGATATCCAATTGTCAGCATTAGATGAATTAAATCAATTAGCTCCTTTTGGTATGGACAACTCCAAGCCAAAAGTTTTAATAAATAATGTTGATATTTCTTCTATTAGAAAAATTGGCAGTGACCAAAACCATTTAAAAATATTAGTGAATGATCAGGGTGCCACATTGGATGGGGTCGGATTTGGATTAGGTCCATTTGTTGATCAAATTTCTCCAGCATCAAAAATTTCATTCATTGGAGAATTATCGATAAACGAATGGAACAATATACGTAAACCGCAAATTTTCATCCATGATATGGCCGTGCAGTCCTGGCAGTTATTCGATTATCGCGGACAAAAGCGAATCAATACTATTGGCAGTCTGGTTCCAGATGAAAATAGAAAAATTATTATTTTTAACAAAGAGCATTATGAAAAAATAACCGCTCAACTTCAGCTTGAAACCATTCTTATTCAAGATATGGAAGATGCCCAATCCTTCGATGGTTATCAGGCAAATATCGTACTGGTCGACCTTCCGCCTTCAAAAGAGCTTGTTGCTCAATTATTGAAGGGGAAACAGCCGGCAAGGGTTTATGCCTATTTCTATAAAGAGTCCAGCGATTTTTTCAGCACCATTCCAACACGGGAACATTTTAAATGGTTTTATGCGTTCCTGTTAAAAAATGGCCCGATTGACCTTAAACGTTACGGTGATGATATTGCAAAGCAGCGCGGCTGGTCAAAGGAAACGATTTACTTTATGTCAAAGGTGTTTTCTGAGCTGGAATTTGTTACAATAAACAATGGATTTATAACTTTACAAAGATCAGCGCAGAAGCGTGATTTAACTGACTCAAGAACCTATCAATTAAAACAAGCTCAATATGCTCTTGAAAGAGATTTATTGTTTTCATCCTTTCAGGAATTAAAAGGCTGGTTCGACGAAGTTATTCAAGAGTCGGTTGAAATTGAGGAGGCAGTAAAAGGATGGATTTAAAACCATTTATCGCAATCGTAGAGGATTACCCAAAACCAGGAATTAAGTTTAAAGACATTACTCCATTAATGAACAATGGCGAAGCCTATAAATATGCAACAGACCAGATTGTGGCATATGCTCAAGATAAGAATATTGATTTAATTGTTGGACCAGAAGCCAGAGGTTTTATTATTGGCTGTCCAGTTGCTTATTCGCTTGGAATTGGCTTTGCTCCAGTCCGTAAAGAAGGAAAACTTCCACGCGAAACCATAAAGGTTAACTACGGCTTAGAATATGGCAGCGACGTTTTAACCATCCATAAGGATGCGATCAAGCCTGGCCAGCGCGTTCTCATTACAGACGATTTATTAGCTACAGGCGGCACCATCGACGCTACAATCAAATTAGTTGAACAGCTTGGCGGCGTTGTTGCTGGTATCGCTTTCTTAGTGGAGTTAACTTATTTAGAAGGCAGAAGCAAGCTTGACGGTTATGATATTTTAACATTATTGGAATATTAATGAATATAAGGGGGCACTCGATAGGCGGGTGCTCTCTTTGTATAAGGAAAATCGACATTTTTTTCGTAAATTGTTGAAAAAATCTCTCAATCTCTTTACATCTTTGTTATTTTTTTCGATAATAGAAACAATCATTCTAATTTAGGAACTATTTTTTATAGGATGACATTTATATATATATAAAATTGAGATGAAAATAAAGGTGATTTCATGGCGAATGATCAAGTGTTAACAGCCGACCAAGTCATCGACAAGACTAGAAAATACTTAAATGAAGAACATGTGGAACTCGTGAAAAAAGCGTATGAATTCGCGAAGCATGCTCATCGTGAACAATATCGAAAATCAGGCGAACCGTACATTATCCACCCTATTCAGGTTGCAGGCATCCTCGCTGACCTGGAGATGGATCCGGCAACGGTTGCATCTGGTTTTCTCCATGACGTTGTTGAAGATACAAATGTATCCTTAAAGGATATTGAAGTAGCCTTTAATGCCGAAGTGGCTATGCTTGTCGATGGAGTAACCAAATTAGGGAAAATTAAATATAAGTCGCACGAGGAGCAGCAGGCTGAAAACCACCGAAAAATGTTTGTGGCAATGGCACAGGACATCCGGGTCATTCTCATAAAGCTTGCTGACCGTTTGCATAATATGCGGACATTGAAGCATCTTCCTTTAGAGAAACAGCGTCGGATTTCAAATGAAACACTTGAAATTTTTGCCCCTTTAGCGCATCGTCTTGGTATTTCTAAAATTAAGTGGGAGCTGGAAGACACAGCATTACGATATTTAAATCCGCAGCAATATTACCGGATTGTTAACTTAATGAAAAAGAAGCGTGCTGAGCGGGAGCAATATTTAGAGGACGTCATTGATGAAGTCAAGGACCGGATGAGTGAGGTATCCATAAAAGCCGAACTTTCTGGCAGACCAAAGCATATTTACAGCATTTATCGGAAGATGGCCCTGCAAAATAAGCAATTCAGTGAAATTTATGATTTGCTGGCCGTTCGAATTGTCGTCAACAGTATTAAAGACTGTTATGCGGTACTAGGCATTATTCATACATGCTGGAAGCCAATGCCGGGACGGTTTAAGGATTATATTGCAATGCCAAAGCCGAATATGTATCAATCCCTGCATACAACTGTTATTGGACCAAAAGGGGATCCACTTGAAGTACAGATTCGGACCTTCGAAATGCATCGAATTGCCGAATTCGGGATTGCGGCCCACTGGGCATACAAAGAAGGCAAGGCGATCAGTGACAGCTCCACCTTCGAGCAAAAATTAACTTGGTTCAGAGAAATCCTGGAATTTCAAAATGATACGCAAAATGCGGAAGAATTTATGGAATCATTAAAGATCGATTTGTTTTCCGATATGGTTTTTGTGTTTACACCAAAAGGCGATGTGATCGAATTGCCGTCCGGTTCAGTTCCTATTGATTTTGCATATCGCATTCACTCTGAAATTGGCAATAAGACGATAGGAGCAAAAGTGAACGGCAAGATGGTGACGCTTGACTATACGCTTAAGACTGGGGATATCATCGAGATTCTTACCTCCAAGCATTCCTATGGTCCTAGTCAAGACTGGCTGAAGCTGGCACAAACCTCCCAAGCGAAAAATAAAATCCGCGCCTTCTTTAAAAAGCAACGCCGCGATGAGAATATTGTCAAGGGCAGAGAGCTTGTTGAAAAAGAAATAAAGGCGATGGAGTTTGACATTAAAGAGATCCTCACTCCTGATAATTTGAAAAAGGTTGCGGAAAAGTTTAATTTTGCGGGGGAAGAGGATATGTATGCGGCAGTTGGTTATAATGGGGTAACTGCCCTGCAGGTGGCCAACCGCTTAACAGAGAAATGGCGGAAAAAGCGCGACCAGGAGCAGTCAGCCAGCATCACCAACGCGATAACGGATTTAAAGGCATTTCCTTCGACCAAAAAACGAGAGTCGGGTGTCCGTGTTCAAGGTATTGATAACTTGTTAATTCGTTTATCAAGATGCTGTAATCCGGTGCCAGGAGATGAAATTGTCGGCTTTATAACAAAGGGCCGCGGCGTGTCCGTGCATCGTTCTGACTGTACGAACATTGATTCCAATGATGCCCAGTCCAGATTAATTCCGGTAGAATGGGAAACTTCCCTAAATGACCGAAAAGAATACAATGTCGATATCGAAATCAGCGGTTACGATCGCAGAGGACTTTTGAATGAAGTTCTGCAAGCTGTAAATGAAACGAAAACAAATATTTCAGCTGTAACTGGTAAATCTGACCGAAATAAAATGGCGACAATTATTATGTCGATTGCCATTCATAATGTCAGCCATCTCCAGAAAGTGGTAGACCGGATTAAACAAATCCCGGATATTTATTCGGTGCGCCGAATTATGAATTAAGGAGTTTCAAAATGCGAGTTGTAGTACAGCGAAGTAAAGCTGCCCAAGTAACCGTTAATGGCGAAATTACTGGGCAAATTACAAAAGGCTTTGTCCTCCTTGTTGGCATTACCCATGAGGACAGGGAAGAAGATGCAGCTTATTTGGCCGATAAAATTGTAAACCTTAGAATCTTTGAAGATGAAGCGGGAAAAATGAATTTTTCCCTTCTTGATGTAGGCGGAGAAATTCTTTCTGTCTCTCAATTTACGCTTTATGGAGATTGCCGAAAAGGAAGAAGACCTAACTTTATGGATGCGGCAAGGCCGAAGCAGGCTGTCCAGCTTTACGAAGTATTTAACACTATGCTTCGTGAAAAAGGAGTTAAGGTTGAAACAGGCGTGTTTGGGGCGATGATGGATGTCTCACTCACAAATGACGGTCCAGTTACCTTAATCGTTGAAAGTAAAGCATAAAAAAAGGCTTGGCACTTAATGAAAAGTGCCTAGCCTTTTTAATTCTCTTTAAAAAATCGAGCTAGTCCATCATACAAACCCGATGCAGCGTTTTCCTGGAACGCTCCGGAATTTAGCGTCATTTCTTCCTCTGGGTTGCTTAAATAGCCAAGCTCAATCAAAGTCGCTTTTTGGCTATTTTCCCGAATAACATGGAAATCACCAAAGCGTACCCCACGGTTGGATAATTTAGTTTGCGCGATGGTGGAAGCGAAAATCGTATCTGCCAGGGATTTTTGATAGGAATGATAATAATAGCCAGTCATACCGCGGACGCTGCGGTCTAAATTGCTATCATAATGCAAACTGATAAAGGCATCTGCACGGTTCGCACTTGCTAAGCTCACCCTTGACGGGAGTGTAAGATAGGAATCAGTATTTCGGGTCATATAGACATTCGCACCAGCGGCTGATAACTTATCATATAAAAGGCGAGCCGTTCGAAGGGTAAGGTTCTTCTCCAGTGTGCCGCTCGCTCCAGTTGTTCCGTTATCACCGCCGCCATGACCAGGGTCCAGTACAATGGTTTTATTTTTTAAATAGCCATCTGCGCCGGACTTCTCAATCCTCGGTGCAGAACCGTTTGTAGAAACGATCCAGCCGGCAACGTAACCGGATTTTCCATTTTTAAGTTTAATTTCATACCAATCATTCTTAACGCTGACAACTGAAAAGGATTCTCCTTCATTGGCGCGTTGAAGCACGTCAGACTGTACATTTGCTTCTTTACGGATATTAGTACCGTCTTGCAGAATGGTAATGGTTTTATCGTTTCCTGATGTTTGCCCACTACTTGATTTTCCAGATGATTTTTCAAGGTACCACCCGGCCACCCAGCCAAAACTACCATTCTTATACTCTATTTTTGCCCAATTATTATTCTCTTCTAAAATGGTAAAACTTTGTCCCTTTGTAACACTGCCAACAATGGATGCATTCAATGACGCGACTGAGCGGACACTAAGACTGTTGGCTGTTACAGTGCCAGTAATACCGTTGGCTTTTGCCGGCTTGTCCACCTTGGATGCGTCCGACCCTTTGTCAATGAACTCGGAGCTGACCCATCCTTTCAGATTGCCGAATCCCACCTCATACCAGCTCTTTTGCTTATCATAAATCGTTACGATTGTCCCTTTGGTTAGTTTTCCAAGGACCGAGCTTGATGATGAAGGCTCCTTCCGGATGTTTAAGGTATCACCATTTACAACACCCGATGTAGTCCCCTTCGAAGTAGTCGATTCCGGTTTCTTTTCGGGCTGCCCCGTTTGTATAACTAAAAAATCTCTAGCAACCCAACCTTCGCCAAAGGTGGAGGTGATTTTATACCAGTTTTCGTTTTGATCGAGGATGGTAACTTCCTGTCCCTTATTTAAGAATCCGACAATTTGAAAGCTTGTCCCAGGTCCGGAACGAACCCTTAATTGATCGGTATTGGCTTTTGCAACAGTGTCTGCGGAATTTGAGGCAGATGCTGCATTAGCTGTTTTTTGTTCATTTTCTTTTGAAACAAGCCAATTTACCACCCAGCCTGTTTTGCCAAAAGAAAGCTGAATTTGGATCCAATCATCCTTTTCTTTGACAATGGAATACTTTTCGCCTCGGTTTGCGATTTTTACGAGCGGATAGCTTAATCCCGGTCCGCTGCGAATATTGGCTGTATCACTTGAAATAATGATGGAACCACTTGCTGCGCTGCTTTTTCCTTGCGGCAGGAAGGCTCCGAAAAAAAGGATTAAAGATAATAGCAGTAAACTAAACTTTTTGAACATTCTTCCCCTCCTTGTCTAATTCCTTATTTTACCGTAAAAATTAGTGAAAATCATTCCTAAACTGTTAAATTTGGCCAACAAAATCTCGAAATTCCTCTTATCCATGCAATTTTTTCGCAAGGATGGAAATAATAAGCTTATCAAAGGAAAAGGCAGAGGTGATTGGCATGAGATCAAGTGACAAAGGAATGAACATCCAATCCATGAATGGACGGCTATTTGGGGTGGATTTTCATGATTTTATTGAAAAAGAGCAGCACGCTTCATCCATTGAGCTTGCATCTGAATTCGGGTTGACGATGAGTGATGTCAGAAAGTTAAAAAAACTTTTGGGGAGATCATAAAACTCTCTTGACAAGGCACGCGATGCTCCGTATTATTATATAAATATAAAACATACTCGGATATAACCAATGATGGAGCATAGTAATTAAACTAACCCATGAAAAGAGAGGAAATGCCTTAGGCTGAAAGCATTTCTGCATGTGTCTTAATGAAGGAACACTCCGTAGGTTTCTCTCTGAAAAAGTCTTGGCTCTATTAGGAGATGAACGTAACAGGCGTTAACTGTTTAAGAGGAAGCACACCCTTTTGGGTCGCTTCAACTAGGGTGGCACCGCGGGATATAAACTCTCGTCCCTTGTATTTATTACAAGGGATGGGAGTTTTTTGTTTTTTAGATTACATAATTAATTTTTATATATAGAGGAGGGTTCCTACCATGGCAATTAGTATTCCAAGAGGAACACAGGACATCCTGCCAGGTGAAGTTGAGAAATGGCAGCTGATAGAACAAAAAGCAAGAGAACTTTGTGAAAAATATCAATACCAAGAAATTCGGACACCTATATTTGAACATACTGATCTTTTTTTACGTGGAGTCGGTGATACGACTGATATTGTTCAAAAGGAAATGTATACCTTTGAAGACCGTGGCGGCCGGAGTATTACATTAAGACCAGAAGGTACGGCAGCGGTGGTTCGTTCGTTTGTTGAGAAAAAAATGTTTGGTTATGCAAACCAGCCGGTGAAGCTTTATTATATGGGACCAATGTTTCGCTACGAGCGGCCGCAGGCAGGGCGCTTCCGCCAGTTCGTCCAGTTTGGAATAGAGGCGCTTGGAAGCAATGATCCGGCGATTGATGCTGAGGTTATATCGCTGGCGATGAATCTGTATAAGGAAATGGGTCTGCGAAAACTGAAGTTGATTATTAACAGCCTTGGTGACAAGGAGAGCAGAACTGCTCACCGCGAGGCGTTAGTGAATCACTTTAAACCAAGAATCGGCGAGTTTTGTCGTGACTGCCAAAACCGTCTCGAGAAAAACCCTTTGCGAATCCTTGATTGTAAGCAGGATCACGATCATGAATTAATGAAATCAGCACCATCGATTCTTGAATATTTAAATGATTATTCAAAGGCTTATTTTGATAAATTACAGCAGTATTTAACCCAGCTTGATATTCCATTTGAAGTGGATGCCAATCTTGTTCGAGGCTTGGATTACTACAACCATACAGCCTTTGAGATTATGAGCAATGCAGAGGGCTTTGGCGCGATCACTACTTTATGCGGCGGCGGCCGCTATAACGGCTTAGCGGAGGAAATTGGCGGTCCGGAAACACCAGGAATCGGCTTTGCGTTAAGTATTGAACGGTTTATTGCTGCTCTTAAGGCAGAAGGAATTGAACTTGAAATTAATGAAGGCATTGATTGTTACCTGGCTTCACTTGGTGATGAGGCAAAGGATTATTCAGTTGGCTTGCTGCAGCAGCTTCGTCTCGCTGGTTTTTCAGCAGAAAGAGATTATCTAGATCGAAAAATTAAAGCCCAATTCAAGTCGGCAGACCGCTTGAAGGCCAAATATGTGGCTATTCTTGGTGACGATGAGCTTAAAAACAACAAAATCAATGTGAAAAATATGGCTACAGGAGAACAAGAAGAAATAGCACTTGAATCTTTTATTCAATATTTTCAGGGGTTAAAACAATAAGGGGGATTAAGAAATGTTTGGCAGATCGTATTTTTGTGGTGAAGTTCCAGAAACAGCAGTAGGGGAAAAAGTTACCCTTAAGGGATGGGTTCAAAAAAGACGGGACCTAGGCGGATTAATTTTTATCGATCTTCGCGACCGTACAGGAATTGTTCAGGTTGTCTTTAATCCTGATTTGTCAAAGGAAGCTTTAGAGGCAGCCGAAAAAATCCGTAATGAATATGTTCTTGATATTGTTGGAACGGTTGTTGCTCGTGAAGAGGGGACCATTAATGAGAACATAAAAACGGGGAAAATCGAAGTCCAAGCGGAAGTCGTGACGATTATTAATGAAGCGAAAACTCCGCCGTTTATGATAACTGATAAAACTGATGCTTCCGAGGATGTACGTCTGAAATACCGTTATTTAGACTTCCGCCGCCCGGTCATTTTTGAAACACTGAAAATGCGTCATCAGGTGACAAGGGAAATACGTAATTTCCTTGATGGTGAAGGATTCTTAGATATTGAAACGCCGATTTTAACAAAGAGCACTCCTGAAGGTGCCCGTGATTATTTAGTGCCAAGCCGTGTTCATCCTGGTGAATTTTATGCATTGCCGCAATCGCCGCAGCTTTTTAAACAATTGCTAATGGTTGGCGGAGTAGAGCGCTATTATCAAATCGCCCGCTGCTTCCGTGACGAGGACCTGCGTGCAGACCGCCAGCCTGAATTTACACAAATCGATATTGAAACGAGCTTCCTAAGCCAAGAGGATATCATTGCTATGATGGAAAAAATGATGTCGAGGGTGATGAAGGAAGTTAAGGGTGTAGATGTTCCGGCTGCGTTCCCACGAATGACTTATGACGAAGCGATGAGCCGTTTTGGTTCTGATAAACCTGATACCCGTTTTGGTCTTGAGTTGGTTGATCTTTCTGAAATCGTTAAGGATTCCGGATTCAAGGTGTTCGCAGCTGCTGTTGCAGGCGGCGGTCAAGTTAAAGCTATCAATGTAAAAGGCGCAGCTGAAAAGTATTCCCGAAAGGATATCGATGCCCTAACTGAATTCGTGGCTGTTTATGGTGCAAAGGGTCTTGCTTGGTTAAAGGTAGATGCTGAAGGCCTGAAAGGTCCAATTGCTAAATTCTTCTCAGAAGAGGATGCGAATGCACTGCTGGCTTCCCTTGAAGCGGCTGCTGGAGATTTGCTGCTGTTTGTCGCTGACAAGAAGAGCGTTGTTGCCGATGCACTGGGCGCACTTCGATTGAAGCTTGGTAAAGAATTAGGTTTAATCGATCAAAGCCTATTTAATTTCCTATGGGTTACTGACTGGCCGCTTTTGGAGTACGATGAGGAAGAAGGCCGTTATTATGCCGCTCACCATCCGTTTACAATGCCATTTAGAGAAGATCTTGAATTTTTAGATTCAGATCCTTCTAAAGTGCGTGCTCAGGCTTATGACCTTGTACTAAATGGTTACGAGCTAGGCGGCGGTTCTTTAAGGATTTTCGAACGTCATATCCAAGAGAAAATGTTCAGCGTCCTTGGCTTTAGTTCTGAAGAAGCGCGCGAGCAGTTCGGCTTCCTGTTAAATGCGTTTGAGTATGGTACACCTCCACATGGCGGAATTGCCCTTGGTCTAGACCGTTTGGTTATGCTGCTTGCCGGCAGCTCTAACCTTCGTGATACGATTGCATTTCCAAAGACAGCAAGTGCAAGCTGCTTGTTGACTGATGCACCAGGTGAGGTTTCAGAAGCGCAATTAAAAGAACTAAATTTGTCACTAAATGTCAATAAATAGCATGAATTCGCTTTCGTGAAACCTTGAATGACGAATCTTAATATGGTATTATAAAGTCAATTCAAAAGAGTCCTGAAATGTACGTTGTGTTACCTGAAGTTTTGACCGAACATTATTTATTCGGGAGTCTGGAGTTTCCTGATTGCATAAATGCCTCACTCTTTGACGAGTTAGGGGACTTATAATTTCGGGAACAGGACACCCCCCTGCTGAATGCGGGATCAAAACGAGGGATCATTAGCGACGGCATCATTGGGACTCTTTTCTATTCTTATGAGTGCCAAACCTCCTGTCATTGTGCAGGAGGTTTTATTTTTGCTTTGTATCTACATAATTCCTATAAAAATACTTGTTTTTATGAGTGGGTATGATATATTTTTATGGTGAAAAAATAAATATAAATTGAATTTACATTTGGAGTGAAAATAAATGCTGCATCAATTTTCTCGTAATGAGCTTGCGATAGGAAAAGAAGGATTAGATATTATGAAGGGCAGCACCGTTGCTGTTCTGGGTATTGGCGGTGTCGGTTCGTTTGCGGCGGAAGCGCTTGCCCGTTCTGGTGTCGGACGCTTAGTGTTAATCGATAAAGACGACGTTGATATTACCAACGTAAATCGACAGCTTATCGCCCTTCTTTCAACTGTCGGCCGTCCAAAGGTTGAAATCATGGAGGAGCGGATTAAGGATATTAATCCTGATTGTGAAGTCATCGCTCTTAAAATGTTTTATACCGAGGAAACTTATGAAGATATTTTCGGATATAATCTGGATTTCGTGGTTGATGCGTCGGATACCATTATGTATAAAATCCATTTAATGAAAGAGTGCTTGAAGCGAAATATCCCGATTATCTCAAGCATGGGGGCAGCCAATAAAATGGACCCAACCCGCTTTCAGATTGCCGATATTTCAAAAACGCATACGGATCCAATTGCAAAGGTAATTCGTACGAAGCTGCGTAAGGAACGAATCCATAAAGGCATTCCGGTTGTTTTTTCCGATGAAAGCCCTATCGTTATTCGGGAAGATGTCCGCAAAGAGGTCGGAAATGATCAAGCGGCTATCCGTAAGGCGAAGATGCCTCCTTCCTCTAATGCTTTCGTACCATCTGCTGCCGGCTTAATTATGGCAAGCTATGTAGTGAGAGAATTGCTTAAAAATATCAAAATTAGTCGCGTTTCGGATGAAAAATAGACTTGTTGTGGGCCCTGGACTTGGTATAGTTTGGGGTTTTTTCTTTTTCTGGAGGGGAAAAAGGTTAACATAGAGCGGGTCTACGTGCCCGAAACCGCAGTCGGAGTAAGAAAAAGGTAACGTAGATCGTGTCTACTTGCCCGAAATCGGCGGAGGAGTAAAAAAAGGTAACGTAGACCATGTCTACGTGCCCGAAATCGGGGTGGGAGTAAGAAAAAGGTAACGTAGACCTTGTCTACGTGCCCGAAATCGCGGTGGGAGTAAGAAAAAAGTAACGTAGACCTTGTCTACGTGCCTAAAACCCTGAAGTGAGAAGAAAAAAGGTAACGTAGAATAAAAAAGGCCGTTTAGGGGATCCCTTAAACGACCATAGTGTAAGTTTAAATATCAAATTTATTCATAGTAAAACCAACGACCGTACCCAATTTGATTACAATTCTCCATTAGGATCCTCCTAATCTTCTTTCTAGACTTAATCACCCCACACCACTCATGCACAAGATTAGTTGTAATCTTCATATCAGGAAAAAGCAGCTTTATCTCCTCGACACTCCTTAAAACGCCGGAAACCACATCTTCCTGGCACCCACATTTTTCACATACCAATTTCTTTTCACCAACCAAATGCATAAATGAAAAGCATAAGAAGCAAAGGATGCCCTTTCTTAGTTGTTCATATTTATATGAAATTGACCGGCTATATGGGGTTTCATTGAGATGCATTGAAATTAATTGGTCCGCGAGCTTTTTATGTAGGCCGTTTAATTTTGAAGGAATTTGGTCAAATTTTTTTATAAAGCTATCAAGCTGTGTCGGAAAAATAATTGGTGAGTTTAATGGGGCTTGATATAAGGTGAATTTGGGGTTTACAAAGCTGACATATCCATCTAGGGGAAAAGGAAATCCAAGATTTTTGATTAATGGCCCAAGAAGCAATTTACTCCTTTTTAATTGATCTAAGGGATTCTGAATTTCTTCATCGCCAATGGTAAAGAAACTACCTGAATCATAATAAAAGTCACCTTCAAAGTTTTTAACCTCAAAAGGATAAAGTGTTTCTTGAGAAATGATTAAGGTATCGATTTGGAAAAAGGAGTTGTTAAACTCAAGGCATAAATCATTGATAACATACTTATCACTATGAAAGGTTGCTGTTAATTGGTCAAACATCACCTCTCCCTGATAGCCTTTTTCGAGTTTCCAATACCGCTTCCTTTCCTTGGGTGATAACAACATCCGTGTATTTAATGACCGAAGAATCCTCAATTCAATCGAGGGTGAACGGGACTTTAAAAACATATTACACTTCCTCTCAAATCCATAATTTCATTATAAAAAATAATTTTGTTAATAATGCATGAACGTTTTGTTAACATTCTCAGTCTCCAGCCCTATAACCCATTCATCCTCGAGCCGTTTATCCTGTCAACTAAATCTAGATATAATAAAGTCAGAAAAACACCTTAATACAGGAAAAATTTTCTTCAATAAGGTAAACTGGCAAATAGAGAGGGGAGAAAAAATGGAAAAAATTGTCGAGTTAAGAGATGTTACCAAAGTAATTAAGGGAAGAACCATTATTGATAATATTAGCTTCCAAGTAAATAAAGGTGAGGTTTTCGGCTTTTTAGGCCCAAATGGGGCGGGGAAAACGACAACCATTCGGATGATTGTCGGCCTGATGGGAATCACTTCAGGGGATATCACCATTGCTGGCGCAAGCATTAAAACCCAATTTGAAGATGCTGTTAGACATGTAGGCGCCATCGTTGAAAATCCCGAAATGTATAAATTTTTAACCGGTTATCAAAATTTGGTGCATTATGCCAGAATGACCAAAGGAATTACTAAAGAAAAAATAGCCGAAACAGTCGAACTTGTTGGGTTAACCGACCGGATTAACGACAAAGTAAAAACCTATTCACTTGGGATGCGGCAGAGATTAGGGCTAGCACAGTGTCTATTACATGACCCCCAAGTCTTAATCCTTGATGAGCCAACAAACGGATTAGACCCAGCAGGCATAAGAGAAATCCGCGATTATGTCCGCCTGCTGGCCCGTGAAAAAAATATGGCCGTCATCGTCTCTAGCCATCTTCTGTCTGAAATGGAAATGATGTGCGACCGAATTGGAATTATTCAAAACGGTAAATTGATTGATGTACAACTAGTTCAGGAATTCGTCCAGAGTACCGAAAGCACGTATGAATTAGAGGTATTTCCAAGCGATAAGGCATTAGCACTAATTGAGACAACCTATCCTAATATTAGGATAGGCCGATCACGAAATGGCATCTCCATTGAGGTTTCGAAGGAAGAAATTCCTCAATTAGTCAAAATATTGGTGAATGAGGATATCCAGGTTTTTGGGATAAAAGAAATAGCCAAAACATTAGAGGATCGCTTCCTAGAAGTTACGAAAGAAAAGGAGGCTGCAACCCATGCTTAATTTAATCAAAAATGAATGGATGAAAATTTTTAAACGACCGGGAACATATGTAATGATGGCTATCTTAATTGCCGTTACCATTATAGTAGGAATCTTTTTTAAGTATCAGGATAATAACAATAAAGCAGCTGTCGATAAAAATTGGGAGCAAACCTTGCAGCAGGAAAATGATGCATTAAAGAAGCAGATGGATCAAAGTCAAACCAAAATAGAAAAGAAATTTTATCAAAAAGAAATCGCCATCAATGATTATCGAATCAAGCATCATATAAATCCGCATGAAAAATATAATGTTTGGTCCTTTGTCAAAGATGCATCAGAGCTCATTATTTTAGCAGGTTTATTTACCATAATCGTCTCTGCTGGAATTGTTGCCAGTGAATTTAATTGGGGGACCATTAAACTGCTGCTAATCAGGCCGATTAATCGGACGAAAATCCTTACCTCGAAATATTTAACCGTTTTAATGTTTGCCCTGTTTATGCTTGGGATTCTGTTTGTTTTTTCGATGGCGCTGGGAGCTGTCTTATTTGGGATGCCAGAGAATGCCCTTCCATATTTGAATTATAATAATGGCCAGGTTACGGAACAAAATATTGTTGTTCACTTATTAATCTATTACGGTCTAAACTCGATTAAAATGATGATGTTAGTTACGATGGCATTTATGATTTCATCTGTGTTCCGGAATAGTTCGCTGGCGATAGGTCTATCACTGTTCTTATTATTTACCGGGGATCAATTCACAGCTTTATTGTCATTGAAATTTGCTTGGGCGAAATACATCCTATTTGCCAATACCGATTTAATGCAATATTTCGAAGGCACGCCAATGGTGGAAGGGATGACGTTGACCTTCTCCATCCTCATGCTGCTGCTCTATTTTGTCGTCTTCCAGTTCTTTGCCTTCTTCGTTTTCAAAAAACGTGACGTAGCAGCTTAACAAAAAAAGGTGTCAGGCACGATCCAATAGTGCCTGACACCTTTTTTCCTATTTTCGCATTAATTTCTCATAAACAGTCGCAAATGCCTGCTCAAATTTCCCAGTTTTCTTAGGTTGATAGTATTGTTTATTTTTTAGCCTGTCCGGTAAGTATTGCTGAGGCACCCAGCCGTTTTCAAAGTCATGAGGATATTTGTAGCCGATTCCTCTGCCAAGCTCTTTTGCGCCTTTATAGTGGGCATCACGCAGATGGTCCGGTACTTCGCCGACGATTCCTTTTCTAATATCTTCAAGGGCTGCTTCAATCGCTAAAACAGCAGAGTTGGACTTAGGTGACAAGCACAGTTCAATCACGGCATTTGCTAAGGGAATCCTTGCTTCAGGGAAACCGATTCGTTCTGCCGTTTCAATGGCCGCTAAGGTCCTTGCTCCCGCTTGTGGGTTGGCGAGCCCAACATCCTCATAAGCAATAACAATCAACCGCCTGCTTATACTGACCAAATCGCCTGCTTCAATTAACCTCCCAAGATAATGAAGAGCCGCGTTGACGTCGCTGCCGCGAATTGATTTTTGAAAAGCCGAGAGGACATCATAGTGTTCATCCCCATCTTTATCGGCAACTAAGCTTTTCTTTTGCAAGCACTCTTCGGCTGTGGCCACATCGATATGAATTACATCCTCCGCATCTTTATCTGTTGAAAGAACCGCTAATTCCAGTGCGTTTAACGAGCTTCTCACGTCACCGCCCGATGCCTGAGCAAAATGCTGCAGTGCTTCATCAGAAACCGCCACCTTTAATCGTCCGAAGCCCCGTTCTTCATCCTCAAGTGCCCGTTTCAACGCCTGTCCAATTTCAACTGGAGTTAACGGCTTGAGTTCGAAAATTTGACATCGGCTGCGGATCGCTGGATTAATCGCAAAATAAGGATTGCTGGTTGTAGCGCCAATTAAGGTAATCATTCCGTTTTCCAGGTAAGGTAATAAAAAATCCTGTTTTGCTTTATCTAAACGATGGACTTCGTCGAGGAGAAGGATTACTTTCCCGGACATTTTCGCCTCTGCTGCGACAATTTCCATGTCCTTTTTATTATTGGTTACGGCATTTAAAGTTCGAAATGCATATTTCGTGCTGCCAGCGATGGCGCTGGCAATCGAGGTTTTGCCGATCCCTGGCGGTCCATATAAAATCATTGATGTCAGCTGTTTCGCTTTTACCATTCTCGCAATAATTTTACCGTCGCCTACTAGATGCTGCTGGCCGACAATTTCTTCAATCGTTCTGGGACGCATCCGAAATGCTAAAGGTTTTTGCTGCATGTTCATCTCTCCAACATAAGAAATCACTTACCTTAACGATACCATTTTCTATCCTAAAAGCATATTAAAGAAGAATATGATATAATTTTAATGCCTATCAATTAACTAAGGATTTTCTTAAATATAGATAATAGAACATAGGGGTGCTAATAATGAAGATTTCAACAAAGGGACGTTATGGCTTGACGATTATGATTGAGCTTGCTAAAAAACACGGTGAAGGTCCTACTTCTTTAAAAACAATTGCCCAGGCCAATGATCTGTCAGAACATTATTTAGAACAATTAATTGCTCCATTACGAAATGCCGGATTAGTTAGGAGTATTAGGGGTGCTTATGGCGGCTATATTCTTTCAGATATTCCTTCAAAAATTACTGCAGGGGATGTTATCCGTGTCCTTGAAGGTCCAATTACGCCTGTAGAGGGAATTGAAGATGAAGAACCTGCCAAACGTGAGCTGTGGATTCGTATTCGCGATGCGATTAAAGACGTCTTAGATAATACGACATTAGAAGACTTAGCGAGCCACAGTGAAGATCAAGAACCAGAAGAAGGTTATATGTTTTACATTTAAGGTGAATGGTAATAATAGAGAATTATTTTGATTGAAGGTGTATTTATGGAAAGAATCTATCTCGACCATGCCGCGACATCTCCTATGCATCCAAGGGTTGTGGAGAGAATGCTCGAAGTCATGAACTCAACTTTTGGAAATCCTTCCAGCATTCATTCCTTTGGAAGGGAAGCCCGCCATCATATTGACCTTGCACGGGCAGCTTTAGCTAAAAGCATTGGAGCGAAGGAAAACGAGATTATTTTTACAAGCGGGGGTACCGAAGCCGATAATTTGGCCTTATTCAGTGTGGCTGAGAGCTACCAGAAAAATGGGAAGCATATTATCACCACACAAATTGAACATCATGCAGTTCTTCATGCTTGTAGAAAACTAGAAAAAATGGGCTTTGAGGTTACGTATTTACCTGTCGATGAAACAGGGCGAATTTCGATCGATGAACTCCGAACCGCTTTGAGGGACGACACAATCTTGGTTTCTGTTATGTATGGCAATAACGAGGTAGGTACCATTCAGCCAATCAAGGAAATCGGACAACTATTAAAAGACCATCAAGCGAAATTTCACACCGATGCGGTTCAGGCATATGGAGTAGAGGACATTGATGTACGTGAATGCATGATTGACTTATTATCTGTTTCTGCTCATAAAATCAATGGCCCAAAAGGAATGGGCTTTCTTTTTGCAAGTGCAGACGTAAAAATTTCCCCTCGTATTTTTGGCGGGGAGCAGGAGAGAAAAAGACGGGCAGGGACGGAAAATGTTGCGTCCATTGCTGGCTTTCATGAAGCCGTCATCGTATCAAATGAAGATCGCTCCACCAAACGTGATAAGTATTTTGGATTAAAAGAAGCCCTTATACGAAAGCTTCGGGATTTAGAGGTCGAGTTTGAGGTAAACGGATTGCTTGAAAATTCGCTGCCGCATGTATTAAACTTAAGCTTTCCGGGGACAAGCGTGGAAGCGATGCTGGTGAATCTTGATTTAGCAGGTATTGCCGTTTCGAGCGGATCAGCCTGCACGGCTGGCTCAATCGAACCTTCTCACGTCCTGGTGGCCATGTTTGGCAAACAATCAGAGCGATTAATCAATTCCATCCGTTTCAGCTTTGGCTTTACCACAACAGAGATAGAAGTAATAAAGGCTGCGGAAGAAACGGCTAAGGTGGTTTCGCGTCTGAAAAAATAAATGTACAGCAAAAGCTTCCGCAAAAAGAGAGGTGAATTAAAATTGGAAAGAAAAGATCCTAAAGACACACGGGTTGTTGTTGGAATGTCCGGAGGGGTGGATTCCTCAGTAGCAGCGCTTTTATTGAAGCAGCAGGGCTATGATGTCATCGGCATTTTCATGAAAAACTGGGATGACACCGATGAAAACGGTGTTTGTACAGCGACAGAAGACTATGAAGACGTGATTCGTGTCTGCAATCAAATCGGTATTCCGTATTATGCCGTTAATTTTGAAAAGCAATATTGGGACAAGGTATTTACCTATTTCCTTGAAGAATATAAGGCGGGAAGAACACCTAATCCCGACGTGATGTGCAATAAAGAAATCAAATTTAAAGCCTTCCTCGAGCATGCGATGAAGTTGGGAGCGGACTACCTTGCGACTGGCCATTATGCACAGGTAGAATATCGTGATGGAGAATACAAAATGCTCCGCGGTCTGGATGAAAACAAGGACCAAACGTATTTCTTGAATCAGTTGTCTCAGGAGCAGCTAAGTAAAGTTATGTTTCCAATCGGGAATTTAGAAAAAGCAAGAGTACGGGAAATTGCCAAGGAAGCGAACCTGGCAACCGCGACGAAAAAGGACAGCACGGGAATTTGTTTCATTGGGGAACGGAATTTTAAGGAGTTCTTAGGACAATATTTACCGGCACAGCCTGGAAAAATGGAAACATTCGAAGGCGAAGTAAAGGGCAAGCATGAAGGGCTAATGTATCATACGATCGGCCAGCGTCATGGACTTGGCATTGGCGGTTCGGGTGACCCTTGGTTTGCCATCGGGAAGGATTTAAAAAGAAATGTTCTGTATGTTGGTCAAGGTTTTCATAACGATAAGTTATATTCCGATTCGATAATCGCGGCCAATATCAGCTGGGTATCCAATCGGGAAAAACCGGCAGAATTCGAATGTACGGCAAAATTCCGTTATCGTCAGGAAGATAATAAGGTAACAGTTCGTCCACTGGAAGGGGGCCGGGCAGAAGTTATTTTCCATGAACCAATTCGTGCCGTCACACCTGGACAGGCTGCTGTTTTTTACAATGGTGATGAATGCCTTGGCGGGGGAACGATTGACGAAGTATATAAAAATGGTGAGCGTCTGACCTACGTCGGATAAAAGCGGCCCTGATTCCTGCTCTGGAGTCAGGGTTTTTTTACGGAATATGTTATACTTTCCTTTAGAATGGAGTGATTGGAATGGATAAAAACCAATTGGGTGTACAGTACATGCAAGAAGGGAACTGGGAAGAGGCAGCAAAGGCCTTTAACGAAGCTATTGAAGAAAACCCTAAAGATCCTATTGCTTATATAAATTTTGGTAACGTCCTCTCAGCAGTTGGGGACGATGAAAGAGCTCTAAACTTCTATCAAAAAGCAATCCAAATAGATGAAAACGCAGCGGCTGCATACTATAGTATCGGTAATTTACTTTTTAGCAAAGACTTATTCAACGAAGCTAAAAATATGTTTGAAACCGCGATGAAAAAAGGACTTCAGTCTGCTGACAATTTCTTTATGCTGGGATTAACTCTAGTCAGTTTAGACCAAGGAAGGTTTGCTCTTCCCTACTTGCAAAGAAGCGTAGAGCTTAATGAAAGCGATGCCGAAGCACGTTTTCAATATGGCTTATGTTTAGCCCAGTTAGAGCTCATTGATGAGTCGATGGTTCAATTTGAAAAATGTGTGGAGTTAGATCCTCATCATTCAGATGCTTACTATAATTTAGGGGTATCGTATGCCTTTAAAGAAAATGCTGATAAAGCATTAGAAATGTTCCAAAAAGCTTTAGACATTCAACCAGACCATATGCTTGCTGGTCATGCCAAAAAATTAATTGAAAATAATCAATAAAGTATTAAATTTTAAGAGGAGGGAGGGAGCATAATGGAAAAACAGGACTCGCTTGATTTATTTGCTGAACAGGGGAAGTTTGTGAAGGGCAGACCAATTGTTACGATTTTTCACAATGAGCAGAATCTTTATACGGTTTTAAGAATCCGGGTTGATGAAACCAATCATGCGTATGAGGACAAAGAAGCGGTTATCACCGGCTATTTTCCAAAAATCCATGAGCAGGAAACCTATATTTTCTACGGTGAGTTTAAAGATCATCCTAAGTTCGGACTGCAATTTCAAACTAATCATTTCAGAAAGGATATGCCGCAGTCAAAACAAGGAGTGATTGCTTATTTATCCGGCGAAATGTTTAAAGGGATTGGAAAAAAGACGGCCGAAAACATTGTGGAAACGCTAGGGGAAAACGCGATTTCGAAAATACTTAATCAGCCGTCACTCTTAGATTCAGTGCCAAAGCTCCCTCCAGATAAGGCTAAGCTGCTTTATGATACTTTGATGGAGCATCAAGGACTCGAGCAGGTTATGGTCGCCTTAAATCAATATGGCTTTGGGCCGCAGTTATCGATGCGGATTTATCAGGTGTATAAAGAAGAAACCTTAAATACCATTCAAAAAAATCCTTATCAGCTTGTCGAAGATATTGAAGGGATCGGTTTTGGCCGAGCGGACGAATTGGGCTACCAGCTTGGCATCTCCGGCAGCCATCCTGACCGAATTAAAGCAGCCTGTCTCTATATCCTAGAAAATGAAAGTATGCAAACCGGTCATGTTTTTATGCAGGCAGAGGATTTGCTTGAGCGGGTAAAAGCACTTTTAGAAGAAAATAAACGGGATCAAATTGACTACATAAATATTTCTAACGAGATTATCAAGCTTGAAGAAGAAGGAAAAATAATTGGAGAAGAAAAGCGCATATATTTACCTTCCTTATTTTTTGCGGAAAAGGGACTTGTTACTAGCATCAATCGCATTCTAAAACAAACTGAGTACAGAGAACAATTTCCGGAATCGGAGTTTTTGCTTGCATTGGGAAGCTTAGAGGAGCGGATTGGGGTTCAATATGCCCCAACACAAAAAGAAGCGATTCAAACAGCGTTAATGTCACCGATGTTGATCCTAACAGGGGGGCCTGGAACAGGAAAAACAACAGTCATCAAAGGAATTGTCGAGTTATATGCCGAGTTGCATGGCTGTTCATTAGAGCTTAAGGATTACCATAAAAAGGATGAGCCGTTTCCATTTTTGCTGGCCGCACCAACTGGCAGAGCAGCTAAAAGGATGAGTGAATCAACAGGGCTTCCAGCGGTGACGATTCACAGGCTGCTTGGATTTAACGGTTCAGAAGGATTTGACCGAGCTGAAGACAGTCCTCTTGAAGGGAAAATTCTGATTGTCGATGAAACATCCATGCTCGATATTTGGCTTGCCAATCAATTGTTTAAAGCACTCCCTGAGAATATTCAAGTGATTTTAGTAGGGGATGAAGATCAGCTCCCATCGGTTGGACCTGGTCAAGTATTAAAAGACCTGCTGCAATCGGAACGAATTCCAACAGTACGATTAACCGATATATACCGCCAGGCAGAAGGCTCCTCTATAATCGAACTAGCTCATGACATTAAAAAGGGTCACTTGCCGGCTAATGTCACAGAACGAAAGCCAGACCGTTCGTTTATTAGATGTTCAACAGCCCAGATTTCACAGGTAGTTGAAAAGGTGGCAATCAATGCAAAAAATAAAGGCTATACCGCCAAGGATATTCAAGTATTAGCCCCTATGTATCGGGGACCGGCAGGAATTGACCGATTAAATCTTTTGCTGCAGGAAATATTTAATCCGAATTCGGAGGGCACAAGAAAGGAAATTACCTTTGGTGAAGTGAAGTATCGAATTGGCGATAAGGTGCTTCAGCTTGTTAATCAGCCGGAAAGCAATGTATTTAATGGCGATATAGGAGAAATTATTTCGATTATTTATGCGAAGGAAAATACCGAAAAACAAGATATGATTTACATTTCCTTTGAAGGCAATGAAGTCGAATATACAAAGCAGGATTTAAGCCAAATTACCCTTGCTTATTGCTGTTCTGTCCATAAATCGCAGGGCAGCGAATTTCCTATCGTCATCCTTCCAATAACAAGAAGTTATTACCGGATGCTGCAGCGCAACTTAATCTATACAGCGATTACAAGAAGCAAGCAATCCTTGATATTATGCGGTGAAGAAGATGCACTCAGAATGGGCGTGGAACGAGCGGATGAATCGAAAAGGCAAACCACTCTATGCGAAAAGCTTCGTGAAACACTTCCGGCAAATGATTCCAGTTTAGCTTCAAAAGCAGCGGAGAGCGAAATGTCGTTAGAAGAGGAACTAATGCTGGTCAATCCAATGGTGGGTATGGAAAACGTTACCCCTTATGATTTTATGGTAAAAGACTGAAACTATAAATGTTCGAGAGGGGGTGGGACACTCTTTGCGGACATTTTCATTATTAAAAGGACAGCCGGTTTTTGACACTAAAAAAGGAACAAAAATTGGCGAAATTCACGACCTTTGTATTTCCAGCAATGGAAAAGTAAATGGTCTTTTAGTAAAAAAAGGCGTTTTCTTCAAACATTCCTATTTTCTAGATATTCAAAAGGTGGCTTCCTTTGGCTGGGATGGGGTAATGATTGAGGATGCCGAGGAATTGGAAAAGTTGAAAGAGAGCCCTGAATATACCTTGACCCATCAACATTCTCTAGATGGAATGATGATGCTTACAAAGAGCGGTGAGTCGCTTGGAATGTTAAAAGATGTATATTTTCAGGAGGAAGTGGGCACAATCGTAGGGTACGAAATCACGGATGGCTTCTTTTCGGAGATTACGGAAGGGAAACAAGTGGTTCAATCCGGGAAGCCCTTAGCGATCGGAAAGGATGCCATTATCGTTGATGTAGATCATACGTGAGGTGTCTTTTCATGTTTAAGTGTCCCAATTGTCAAAGCAAGGATATCGGCAAAATTGGTATCAACCAATATTATTGCTGGAACTGTTTTATTGAACTTTCCCTTAACAAAGGTATAATCAACACCCATCAAGTCGAAGAAGACGGATCCCTAAGTTCGCTGGATGATTTGTTTGAAGAAGAAGAACGTCGTTACACCCTTTAAATAAAGCAAAGAGGTGAGGCGTATGAATAAAATGATGACGACGATGGTTGCCTTTGGTGCTGGAATGGCGGCATATAATATCGCCCAAAGAAATAATATGCTGTCAGCCCGCAATATGAAAAGAATGCAAAAGAAAGTAAAACGAGCGATGTTTTAAAATTAATCCCCCTCAAATTTGAGGGGGATTTTGAATATTCCATTGAAATGTCTCCAAAACTAAAAGAAAGGAGGCGTGGACGTGGACATTCGAATGAAATGGTATTATAGAATCGGATTTTTGCTCCTTTTATTAATAGCCATTTTTGTTTTTCTAAAAATTAGCTTTGTCTGGATGCCGATTGTAAGAATGGCTGCAATCATTGTTCTCCCCTTTGTCATAGCGGGATTCATAACATATTTACTTCATCCTATTGTAGAAAAATTGCATGAAAAAGGGCTGCACCGTGGTCTTGCTATTATTTTAATATATGTGCTATTTTTTGGCGGAATCGGTTTTGCCCTTTATAAAGGAATTCCAGTGATCATCGACCAATTAAAGGATCTGTCAGAAAGTGCTCCGGTATTTGCGGAGCAATACCGGGGCTGGATCAATCATTTACAATCCCACACGAGAGCATGGCCCGATGGTCTGCAAACCAAATTAAATGATGGTATTGACGCATTTGAAAAAAAGATGGATTCGCTTTTGACGGTAATTGTGAATATTTTAATGAACTTTTTGAATTCGGCATTAATCTTTATGATTATTCCGTTCATTGCTTTTTATATGTTAAAGGATTTTCCTTTGATAAAACGGGCAGTTTGGTATTTGACTCCGAAAAAATGGCGTAAAAAAGGAACGGCTTTTCTTAAGGATGTCGATGATTCCCTTGGCAGCTATATCAGGGGGCAGTTGTTGGTTTGCATTATTATCGGGAGCATTTCGGCCTTATTATTTTGGATTTTTCATTTAAAATATCCATTGCTATTAGGGTTAATAGTTGGTGCCACAAATGTGATTCCTTACTTTGGACCGATAATCGGCGCGGTGCCTGCTGTTATTATTGCAGCAACTACATCAGTTAAGCTAGTCATTATCACATTAGTCATTGTGTTTGGATTGCAATTTCTTGAGGGAAATATTTTATCTCCGTATATCGTTGGGAAAAGTCTGCATATGCATCCCTTATTAATCATGGTGGCGTTAACGGCAGGAGGAGAAATTGGCGGGATATTAGGATTGATATTAGCAGTTCCAATCCTAGTTGTTCTAAAAGTAGCGATCCTTCATGCAAAAAATCATTTTATGCAGCGGGAAACGCCTGATTCGCCAACATAAGAAATTGACAAACGTTTTCTGGGTGGATATAATTCGATATAGAATAATTGGATGAACATGTTGAAGGACCTTAGTATGTTGTAGACCATCTGTAGCGCAAATTGCGCTGAAGAGAGGAGCTTCCCCGGCTGAAAGGAGCTCTAGATGAAGGATGACAGAACGCTAGTCCAGAGTGCAGCTAACCACTGCCGTTTTAGCCGCGTTAAGGCTTTATTGAGAGGTGGATACGTGCTTTTGTATTCATAATCAGGGTGGTACCGCGAGACATAGCTCTCGTCCCTGCTATAGGGATGAGGGCTTTTTTGTATTCTTTTTTACATATATAAGGAGGTCTATATTATGAAAAACTTAACGGGATCTCAGATCCGCCAAATGTTTCTTGATTTTTTTAGCAAAGAAAAAGGACACCATGTTGAGCCGAGTGCTTCACTTGTCCCGCATGATGATCCATCATTATTGTGGATTAACAGCGGTGTGGCAACCTTAAAAAAATATTTCGACGGCCGTGTCGTGCCGGAAAATCCAAGAATTACAAATGCGCAAAAATCCATTCGTACAAACGACATTGAGAATGTCGGGAAAACAGCCCGCCACCATACCTTCTTTGAAATGCTTGGAAATTTTTCTATCGGTGAGTATTTTAAAAGGGAAGCCATAGAATGGGCATGGGAGTTTTTAACCTCTGAAAAATGGATTGGCTTTGACCCAGAGCTATTATCAGTAACCATCCATCCAGAAGACAATGAAGCATATGAAATTTGGAATAAAACGATCGGAGTACCGGAAGAACGTATTATTCGACTTGAAGGAAACTTCTGGGATATTGGGGAGGGCCCAAGCGGTCCGAATACGGAAATTTTCTATGATCGCGGTCCTGAGTATGGAAATGATCCGAGCGACCCTGAGTTATATCCAGGCGGGGAAAATGAACGCTACCTTGAGGTTTGGAATCTGGTATTTTCGCAATTTAACCATAATCCTGATGGCAGTTATACTCCGCTTCCAAAGAAAAACATTGATACTGGAATGGGATTAGAGCGGATGGCATCCGTTGTTCAAAATGTTCCAACCAATTTTGATACTGATTTATTTATCCCGATTATCCGTGCTACAGAAGGAATTTCTGGTGATAAATACGGTGTAGATAAAGAACGTGACGTCGCTTTCAAAGTTATCGCAGACCATATTCGTACCGTTGCTTTTGCAATTGGGGACGGGGCCTTGCCATCAAATGAAGGCCGCGGCTATGTATTAAGACGTTTGCTCCGCCGAGCTGTCCGTTACGCGAAGCAAATTAATATTAATCGTCCATTTATGTTTGAACTGGTTCCAGTCGTCGGGGAAATCATGCAGGATTTTTACCCTGAAGTAAAAGACAAGGAAGAATTTATCCAAAAAGTCATCAAGAACGAAGAAGAGCGTTTCCATGAAACCCTTCATGAAGGCTTAGCTATTTTAGCAAGTGTTATTAAAAAGGAAAAAGCTAAAGAAAGCAATACGATTTCGGGTGAAGACATTTTCCGTCTTTATGATACTTACGGCTTCCCAGTTGAATTAACTGAAGAATATGCAGAAGAAGAAGGTATGAAGGTTGATCATGCAGGCTTCGAGGTAGAAATGGAGCAGCAGCGGGAACGTGCACGAAAAGCACGTGCGGATGTTGATTCGATGCAGGTTCAAGGCGGTGTACTGCGCGATGTGACGGTAGAAAGCAAGTTTGTTGGTTATGACCAGCTTCAAACCACTTCTTCTGTCTTAGCCATTATAAAAAATGGTGAACTTGCAAATGAGGCTGCAAGCGGTGAGGAAGTACAGCTTATTTTAGACGTAACACCTTTCTATGCTGAAAGCGGCGGACAAATCGCTGACCGCGGCCTGATTGAGGGCGAGGGCGTAAGTGTTTTTGTAAAAGATGTTCAAAAAGCACCAAACGGTCAAAACCTGCATCAAGTTGTCGTTAAATCAGGTACATTAAAAACAAATCATCAAGTTACGGCTGCTGTCGATGCGGATAACCGCGTAAAAATTATTAAAAACCATACAGCTACTCACTTGCTGCATCAAGCATTAAAGGACGTCCTTGGCGAGCATGTGAACCAGGCAGGTTCCCTTGTTGAACCAGACCGCCTTCGTTTTGACTTTTCGCACTTTGGTCAAATTAAACCGGAGGAACTGGAGCAAATTGAAAAAATCGTTAATGAAAAAGTCTGGAGTAATATTGAAGTCAATATCAGCCTAAAGCCAATTGCTGAAGCAAAAGCAATGGGGGCTATGGCACTTTTCGGTGAAAAATATGGCGATATTGTCCGTGTTGTAAAAGTTGGCGATTACAGCCTTGAGCTTTGCGGCGGCTGTCATGTTCCTAACACTTCTGTGATTGGCTTATTTAAAATCGTTTCAGAAGGCGGAATTGGGGCTGGAACTAGACGGATTGAAGCAGTTACAGGCGAATCTGCTTATAAAGCCTTAAATGAACAAGTTGGCTTATTAAAGGAAGCAGCTGAAAAGCTTAAATCTAATCCTAAAGATATCGCTGTGAGAATTGAAGGTTTATTGACTGAAATCAAACAGCTTCAACGTGAAAACGAATCACTTGCAGCGAAGCTTGGGAATATTGAAGCTGGTAACCTCGTGTCTAATGTTAAAGAAATAGATGGAGTTAAAGTGTTAGCTGCTAAAGTTCAGGCTGCTGATATGAACAACTTAAGAAATATGGCAGATGATTTAAAGCAAAAACTAGGCTCTGCAGTTATCGTATTAGGCAGTGCTCATGAAGGAAAAGTTAATTTAATTGCAGCGGTAACGAAGGATTTAATCGAAAAAGGCTATCATGCCGGCAAGCTAATCAAAGAAGTAGCAACGAGATGCGGCGGAGGCGGCGGTGGTCGTCCTGACATGGCCCAAGCAGGCGGGAAAGATCCTGAAAAACTTGAATCCGCTTTACAATTCGTTGACGAATGGGTAAAATCCATTTGATAAACGGACAAACTAGTGTAAAATGTAGGTAATTAGAAAAGCTGAAGCGCCTTGTCCTGGGGCTTATGACCCGAGCCCCTAGGCGCTGGAGCTAGACAGATACAATTCTCTCCTTAAAGAACGAGGTGCATGATATGAGCTCATTTGACAAAACGATGAGATTTAATTTTCCGGAAGAGCCCTTTGAACATGATGTTAACGATGTACTTTTTCAAGTCTATGAGGCTCTAAAGGAAAAAGGGTATAACCCTATCAATCAAATAGTCGGTTACCTTTTATCAGGAGACCCTGCCTACATTCCACGTCATCGTGATGCCCGTAATATCATTCGCAAGCTTGAACGGGACGAAATTATTGAGGAATTAGTCAAATCCTATCTAAAACAGCAACGAGAGGGTTAATGAATGCGCGTATTGGGTTTAGATGTTGGCTCAAAAACTGTTGGAATTGCTCTTAGTGATGAACTGGGGTGGACGGCACAGGGCCTCAAAACCCTCAAAATCAATGAAGAAAGACAGGCGTTTGGTTTTGAGGAAATTGGTCAATTAATAAAAGAGTATCAAGTAGATAAAGTGGTCATTGGTTTGCCAAAAAATATGAACGGTACAATTGGACCGCGCGGTGAGGCAAGCAAGCAATATGCTGAGGAAATAGAAAGACAATTTTCTGTGCCGACTATTTTATGGGACGAGCGCCTAACAACAATGGCTGCTGAACGTGTATTGCTTGAAGCGGATGTCAGCCGAAAAAAGCGTAAAAAAGTCATAGATAAAATGGCAGCTGTAATGATTCTGCAAGGCTATCTTGATAGCAAAAATTAATGAGGTGAAGAAATGGAACACGGAGAAAACCAAATTACAATCGTTGATGAAGAAGGAAATGAGCAATTATTTGAAGTGCTTTTTACCTTTGAATCTGAAGAATTCAAAAAGTCTTATGTCTTATTTACTCCAGTTGGTGCAATGGACGAAGAGGATGAAGAAGGTCCAGAAATTCATGCTTACGCCTTTAATCCTACTGACGAGGGCGGCGACGGTGAATTAATCCCGATTGAAACCGACGAGGAATGGGATATGGTTGAGGAAATGCTAAATACCTTCTATGAAGAGCAAGAAGACGAAGAATAAGAAGAGGGAACCAGCTATTTTATTGCTGGTTCTTTTTTTTGATAATTTCACTTCCTATACGACAAATTAATTGTTAAATTGACATTTTTCTTACTATATGCTGAAATAAAATAGGAGTTTTATCTGCAAAAATTCATTACCTATCGTTATTTTACAAAAGTAAGTCAAGTGGAAAGGGGGAAGAAGATGACGACTGACAATAAAGACACAAAAAAAGATGTTATTC
>NZ_JBALPP010000033.1:148407-155792 GCF_036965425.1 Neobacillus drentensis
TTATTAATTTTATTAGTAGGCGGCGGAGGCTATCTCTACATAAAATCGGCCATGAAACCGGTTGATGCAAACAGTAAGGTACAGAAAAAAGTTGAAATTCCAATTGGTTCTTCTGTGACAGGGATTGCTGAAACACTAGAATCAAACGGAATTATTAAAGACGCTAAGGTATTTAAGTATTATGTAAAACTTAAAAATGAAGGCGGCTTTATGGCTGGCGAATATCAATTAAGTCCTTCGATGGATGTGCAGGAAATCGTAGGGCGCTTAAAAACAGGAAAAGTACTTGCGAAGGCAAGCTTTAAAATCGCCATTCCAGAAGGAAAACAACTGAAGGAAATTGCGGGAATAATGGCTGCTGCTACAAAGCAAAATGAAGCAGATGTTTTTAATAAATTAAATGATAAAGAGTTTATTAAAGCACTTATGGCTAAATATCCTGATATTTTAACAGATGAAATCATGAATGCATCCATAAAATATCCACTTGAGGGTTATTTATATCCGGCAACCTATCCATTTTATAAGCCTAACCCTACCGTTGAGGAAATGGTGACAGCTATGCTTGACAAAACGCGAACCGTATTATCTGATTATACGGGGGAAAGCAAGGAGAAAAAGCTATCCGTTCATCAGCTGCTAACGATGGCTTCTTTAGTAGAAGAGGAAGCAACTGAAAAAGCGGATCGTAAAACAATTGCAAGTGTTTTCTACAATCGGATTAAAAAGGGGATGCCGCTGCAAACGGACCCAACTGTTCTCTATGCACAAGGGAAGCACAAAGAAAAGGTTTTTTATAAGGATTTAGAAGTGAGTTCACCATACAATACCTATCAAAATAAAGGATTGCCACCTGGTCCGATTGCCAATGCAGGAAGAGTTTCCATCGAAGCTGCCTTAAATCCAGAGAAAACCGATTATTATTATTTCCTTGCAGCCAATGATGAAATTTATTTTAGCAAAACGCTTGAAGAACATAATAATTTAAAAGCAAAGTATATTTCCAGTAAAAAATAATGAACACATTGGGGGAAATGTTCGCATTCCCCTTTTTTTTATGGTAGAATAGTTCAGTGTTGAATAGGTAATTCATAGCGTAACTCACAGTAAGGGAATTTGGGACGGTTTTGTCCGAAAGAAACGGATCGGGTCGAACTCGTGATGTCATTTTCTGTGAACGCTATTTTTTCATGTCTAAAGACCATTAAATTGGCAAAAATGCTTTTAAGGCATTTTAAAGGATTGAGGTGACGGCAGCTTGTTAAATGAAAAGCTGCATTTTTATATTGAAGAATTGATTCCGGGGCGAAATCCATTGTTTTCGGAAATGGAAACCTACGCTCAGGTGCATAAAGTCCCGATTATGGAAATTGGTGGAATTGAAGCGCTGCTTCAATTACTGCGTATCCAAAATTCAAAAAAGATTCTTGAAGTAGGGACGGCAATTGGCTATTCGGCCTTAAGAATGGCAAATGCTCTTCCTAAAGCTCAAATTGTTACGATTGAACGGGATGAGGAACGAATTCAAGCAGCTAAAGAGTTCATCAAACGATCTGAGCATGCCCAGCAAATTATCCTTGTTGAAGGTGATGCATTAGAGGTGGAGGAGGCAGTCAGCAAGTTTGCTCCTTACGATACCATTTTCATTGATGCCGCTAAAGGCCAATATAAAAAGTTTTTTGAAATCTATTCAAAATATCTTTCCGATGACGGAATGATTATTACTGATAATGTATTGTTTAAAGGATTAGTGGCGGAGTCCGAGATAGAATCTAAAAGAATTCGAAATTTAGTAAAGAAAATTGATGACTTTAACCACTGGTTAATGGACCATCCAGATTATGATTCGGTCATTCTTCCAGTAGGGGATGGAGTCGCAATTAGTAAAAGAAGAGGTGAGAGTTATGAAAAAGCCTGAATTACTTGTAACACCAACATCTGTTAAGGAAATTCTGCCATTAGCTGAGGCGGGAGCAGATGCTTTTGTTGTTGGAGAACAGCGATATGGGCTGCGTCTTGCAGGTGAATTTAATCGGGAAGATGTTAAAAAAGCGATTGAATTGGCACATTCAAAAGGGAAAAAAGTGTATGTAGCGATGAATGCTATTTTTCATAATGATAAGATTGAAGAGCTTGGCGAGTATATCCAATTTGCGGCAGAGAATAAAGCAGATGCCATCATTTTTGGAGACCCTGCAGTATTAATGGCAGCTAAAGAAGCAGCGCCAGAAATGAAGCTTCATTGGAATACAGAAACGACAGGAACGAACTGGTATACATGCAACTACTGGGGGAGAAAGGGCGCAAAAAGAGCCGTGTTAGCCCGTGAAATCAATATGGATGCCATTGTTGAAATCAAGGAAAATGCCGAGGTGGAAATTGAAGTACAGGTTCACGGCATGAGCTGTATGTTCCAATCCAAGCGTTCCCTGCTTGGTAATTATTATGAATACCAAGGCAAAGCAATGGAAATTGAAAACCGAAAAGTGAAAAAAGATATGTTCCTGCATGATAAGGAACGTGGCAATAAATATCCGATTTTTGAAGATGAAAACGGCACCCATATTATGAGCCCGAATGATATTTGTATCATCGATGAGCTTGGGGAAATGTTAGAAGCGGGTGTTGATTCATTTAAAATCGACGGAATCTTAAAGAGTCCGGAATATATCAATACAGTCACCAAAGCCTACCGCGAGGCAATCGATTTATTTTTTGAAGATCCAGCTGCATATGAAGATAAAAAGGACGAGCTGTTAGCGTCAATCGAAGATATTCAGCCAGAAAGTCGTCCATTAGATACAGGATTCTATTTTAAAGAAACAGTTTACTAAACAGAAAAGCGGAAGCGCCTTGGTCAGGGGCGACAGGCATATGACGTGCCTTCTTGACGGATTGGCTTATGACCTCGAGCCACTAGGCGCTGCAGCTAGACAAATTAGGAGGAGGTTCAATCGTGAATACAGTTAAAGACAAGATTTCTGAAATTATCGATGGAAAGCGTGTCATTGTGAAGAAGCCGGAACTCCTTGCTCCAGCAGGAAATCTTGAAAAGTTGAAAATTGCCGTTCAATATGGTGCGGATGCCGTATTTATTGGCGGACAGGAATACGGTCTGCGTTCCAATGCGGATAACTTTACCTTTGAAGAAATGAAGGAAGGCGTGGAGTTCGCTAAAAAGCACGGTGCGAAAATTTATGTTACTACCAATATCTTTGCTCACAATGAGAATATCGATGGGTTAGAGGAGTATTTACAAGGTTTAAAAGAAGCTGGCGTCGCAGGTATCATTGTGGCCGATCCATTAATCATTGAAACATGCCGCCGAATTGCACCGGAGATTGAAGTGCATTTAAGTACGCAGCAATCTCTATCAAATTGGAAGGCTGTCCAGTTCTGGAAGGAAGAAGGCTTGGAGCGTGTAGTATTAGCTCGTGAAACTAGTGCGGAAGAGATTCGTGAAATGAAAGAAAAGGTGGATATCGAGATTGAAACCTTTATTCATGGAGCAATGTGTATTGCCTATTCAGGCCGATGTACATTAAGTAACCATATGACCGCAAGAGATTCCAATCGCGGCGGCTGCTGCCAATCCTGCCGTTGGGATTATGATCTTTATCAGCTTGGAGGAGAAGGTAACGAGGTACCTCTATATGCTGAAGGTGATGCTCCATTTGCGATGAGCCCGAAGGATCTTAATTTAATTCAGTCGATTCCGCAAATGATTGAGATGGGAATCGATAGTTTGAAAATTGAAGGCAGGATGAAATCGATTCATTACGTGGCAACCGTTGTCAGTGTTTATCGTAAGGTTATTGATGCTTACTGCGCAGATCCAGAGAATTTTGTGATCAAACGTGAATGGTTAGAAGAACTCGATAAATGTGCCAATCGTGAAACGGCTCCTGCGTTTTTTGAAGGGGTTCCTGGGTATAAAGAGCAAATGTTTGGTAATCATAGCAAGAAGACAAAGTTTGAATTTGTTGGTCTTGTGTTAGATTATAATGAAGAGACACAGGTGGTAACCCTTCAACAGAGAAACCATTTTAGACCGGGTGATGAAGTGGAATTCTTCGGACCGGAAATTCAAAACTTTACTCATGTGATTGATAAAATTTGGGATGAAAAAGGTAATGAACTGGATGCGGCTAGACATCCTCTTCAGATTGTACAATTCAAATTGGACAAACCGGTGTACCCTAACAACATGATGCGAAAGGAGAACTAGTATAATGCGCAAGCCCGTTGTTATTGGTGTAACCGGCGGCTCCGGCTCCGGAAAGACCAGCGTTACCAAAGCGATTTATGAAAGCTTTAAGGGGCATTCCATTTTGATGCTTGAACAAGATTATTATTATAAGGATCAGAGTGAATTGCCATTTGAGGAACGGTTAAAGACAAACTATGACCACCCGCTCGCTTTCGATAACGATTTATTAATAGCTCACATTGAAAAGCTATTACGCTTTGAACCGATTGAAAAGCCTGTTTATGATTATTCACAGCATACACGTTCAGAAAAAGTCATTCATGTGGAACCAAAGGATGTCATCATTTTAGAGGGAATCCTGGTTCTCGAAGATGAACGTCTCCGCAATTTAATGGACATTAAGCTGTACGTGGATACTGATGCAGATATACGGATTATCCGTAGATTGCAGCGTGATATTCAAGAACGTGGGAGAACACTTGATTCTGTTATCGATCAATATGTGAATGTGGTTCGTCCAATGCATAATCAATTCATTGAGCCGACCAAGCGTTATGCGGATGTCATCATCCCTGAAGGCGGTCATAATCACGTGGCGATTGATTTAATGGTAACAAAAATTCAAACAATTCTTGAACAAAAGTCATTTTTATGAAACAATAGCAAAAGAACTATCTATAAAATCCCAATTGGATAAATGCGCGCCCTTTATTTTACAAGGACGCGCTGAATGTATTATGCCGACTGGCATAATATCTACATACATTACATACACAATTCTAATGGGGGATTGTGAAGACTAGAAGGAGTGAGGATTTTGGCTACTGAGAAAGTATTTCCAATGACACAGGCAGGTAAGGACAAACTTGTACAAGAACTAGAATACTTAAAATCCGTTAAACGTAAAGAAGTGGTAGAAAGAATTAAAATCGCGCGCAGCTTCGGAGATTTATCTGAAAACTCTGAGTACGATTCCGCGAAAGAAGAGCAAGCTTTTGTTGAAGGCAGAATTACCACTTTAGAAAATATGGTTCGCAACGCTAAGATTATTGAAGAAGGGGAACTTGCGAGCGACTCTGTAACTCTTGGCAGCTCCGTTACCTTTGTTGAACTTCCAGATGGAGAAGAAGAAACCTATACGATTGTCGGCAGTGCTGAAGCTGATCCGTTTGAAGGTAAAATTTCTAACGATTCACCAATCGCTAAAAGCCTTTTAGGTAAAAAGGTTGGAGATCAAGTATCTGTTCAAACGCCTGGCGGTGAAATGAGTGTCCGTATCGTTTCTATTAAATAATGTTTGAAATAAGAAAACCTCGTCAAAACTTTTGACGAGGTGTTTTTTATGTGGAGAAAACGCACAATTGGCTGGCTTATCATAAGCTTAACCGGATTTGTTTTGCTTTTAGCACGTTTAATGCAAATCCAATTAGTTGAAACAGAAACTTTTTCAAAACATAACGTTAATTTACTTGAGGAAAGCGTAAAGCAGCGAACACAAGAATTAGTGATAGATAACGGCAGAGGTAATTTTCTTGATCGAAATGGAACAATGCTGACACATAAGAAGGTGTCGGTACTTGTCCTATTTCCATTTTTAAAAAAGATGGATTGGGAGGCTGATAAAGTAGCGGATATTACGGGGATACCTGTTAATTTTTTAAACAGTGCAGTAGAAGGGGCGAAGAAGCCATTTGCATATGGTGATCCTGAACCAATGGAACTTACAAGTTCGCAAATGGAAAAAATTAATGCATTAAAAATCCCTGGTGTTTTTGCGATTGAAAAAAAGTTTGAGCGGAGGGATGTGCCGGCTGAACAATTATTAGGGTTAACAGGAGAAAATGCGAAAGAATTACAGAAACGTTATCCCAACAAAGACTTATCGGAGAAAACTTTAATTGGTGTATCGGGTCTTGAGGAAAGCTTTGATGAATTTCTTCTGCCTGAAGGAAAATCTAAGCTCGTTTACCATGTTGACGGCGGCGGTGCCCCGTTATTTGGGATCAATGTGAAGTATGTCGATCCAGCTAATCCCTTTTATCCTGTTAATGTCCGAACAACCATTGATAAAAGTCTGCAGCAAAAAGCAGAGGAACTGGTTGATAAGTATCAAATAAAAAAAGGCGGTTTGGTTTTACTAGACATTCAGGACAACAGTGTGCTGGCGATGGTTTCACGTCCGACCATTAATAAAAAAGACCCATACAATGGAGCGGGAATTACAAATGTAATGTTAAAGCAGCAAATCATGGGCTCTGTCTTTAAAACCGTTGTGGCAGCAGCGTCAATAGACCAAAATCTTGATGACCCGACACGTATGTTTGATTGCAGTAAAAAGATCAATGGAAAGCCTGAGCTGAAATATAATTATGGAATGCTGAATTTTACAGATAGCTTTGCCAGAAGCTGTAATCGGACCTTTGGTGAGTTAGCAAGAGAATTACAAAAAAAGAATCCGAACTTGCTGGAAGATTATGCGGCAAAATTATCCTTGACTGGTTCTGTCGGCTGGCAGGGGGATATTTATCATACCAGCAATTTCAAACAGCTTCCCGATGAAGATAAGGGTAGAGTGTTTGTGTCAGATGAGGCAAGAAAAGATTCAAATTTCGCGGCAATGTCAGGAATTGGCCAGCATGAGGTCCGCGCTACCCCTTTAGCTATTGCCAATATGATGGCCACGATTGCTAGAGGCGGCCAAAAGGAAATGGTCCGTGCTGTGTCAAAAATTGAATATAAAAATGGCACTACCATGGTGAATTTTGATCCAAAAGACTTAAAGGGAGATACCATCTCACCCTATACAGCGATGAAGCTGCAAAAATTGCTGCGTGAGGTTGTCTTAAACCCAAATGGGACAGGCAGATGGTTTAAAGATCTGCCATACGAGGTTGCGGGGAAATCTGGAACTGCGGAAACTGGAAAGTTTGTAAACGGCCAGCAATTGCATAATAAATGGTTTGCTGGCTATTTTCCCTATCAAAACCCTAAATATGCTTTAGTAGCCGTCAATTTAGATGTACCAGACAATGCGGGTGGGGTTAATTTGTTATTTGCCGATATGGTAAAGATGCTCTATGAAAAAGGTAATGGGACTGAGTAGTCGGCAAGTATTTGGTAAATGAAAAGGTGTTTGGGAGAAAAAGTGGGTTCCGCGGGAAATGAAAAGGCGTTT
>NZ_JBALPP010000034.1:0-1132 GCF_036965425.1 Neobacillus drentensis
AATAATATCCTATAATTATAATAGTTTTTAGAATTGTCGAATACAAGAGAGAATTTTGAAAAATTATAGTATTTTTTGAAAAATTTCATCGAACTGGAAAAAGATTATTAGGAGACAAACAAAAAAAGCAGCATGGAATGGCTGCTTTTTTAAATGCAAATCAAATTTATTAATTAAAAGGGTATTTATTCATTTCTTTTAATTATTATTGCTTTTCAAAACTCGACAGCGGAATAAATTGATGAAAAATTCCAATGGATTTCACTTTTCCCATTCCAACATCGGAAAAATCCGTTTCGTAAATAGAGAAAATAAAATAATCGGATTGTTTAGTGCCTGCATCGAAGATAGGTTTTCCAGCAAGTGAGAGAATTCCTTTTTGCAGCAGGTTCGAGGACTTGTCCATCGTTTTGTGATTAATCCAGTCGATATATTCTGCTCGACCCGGATTGGTGGAAGATAATACAAAAATCACAACAACTAGAAGAATAATAGAAGCAAACTGTTTCATTTTTTTAAGACCCCTATTCGTCATAAAATGTGTAAACTAGTATAAGATGTATTAATAATTTGGAAATGATCTCACACTGCTTGTACATTCTTATGTTAAAAGGGCTGAAAAAATGACGTTAAATGATGAAATGGAAACAATATTTTGGTGATAATTGCCTGCCGGTATGTTAAATTATTACTATTATAATCTTGTAAAATGTTAAAGGGGAATTGCCATGTCAAGAAAATGGAAGTGGGCCATTGCCTGCTGCTTATTCCTGCTTTTATTTAACGGACTAGGAATCCTGGGAGCCAATATTCTTGGTAAGTAACAGGAGACTCTTCACAAAAAATCACGGGCAAGGAGTGACGCGTATGACATCAAATTTAACGAAACCGATATCGAAAAAGTTACTCTTTGCAATGCTCATTGTGGCGGTTGGCGCTGAAGTCCTTCTTTATCTGGCCCGTTACAGCTATTTGGCCAGTACCCTGTATGATGCAGTTATGGTCTCATCTTTTTTTGTTGGCTGGAAGATATACCGGCGTCTGGGTTATGAGAGTGTCCAACAGAAAACCAACCGCCAGCGAATTCTGAAATTCACCGGTGCTTTTCTGCTTTTTTTCGTCGGCAGCACGA
>NZ_JBALPP010000034.1:1144-41528 GCF_036965425.1 Neobacillus drentensis
ATTTACTCCAGTGCGATGTTTACAGATTTCAATGATGATTATGACCAATACGTTGAAGATTATACTGATTATCAGTCCTCCGCTGCGGAAGATGATAAGGCAGTCGCAGGGGATGGTCCCGTTTGGGCCTTTTTTGATAAGGTCGATACGATTGGCGGGGATTTATATACGGATGCCCTTGCAGGTTTAGAAGAGGTATGGCGCCTATGTTATATCATTTTGCTGCTGATGGTGTTTAAAAAAATATTCCGCCGCCGCTGGGAAAGCGGCTCTAGAGATATATTCCTAATGTTGGCCTTGTTCTTAACATCCATTATATTCGGAATTGACCACACATTAGATACGGCGCAGCCGTGGTCGATTAAATTAGGGGCAATCGTCACGTTTGGCAACATGGGTTTATTGTTAGGTCTCATCCTTCTGTGGACGCGAAGCCTGTGGTTAACGGTTATTGTCCACTCGCTTTACGATATCACGGCCACCTTGTCATGGTATTATATCGATTATGCGGTTGAATTTTTTGCGCTTGTTATTCTTTTTGTCCATGTGGTGCTGTTTTCATTGGAAAAAATGCATCAAAAACGCCCAAAACGCCAGATGGATGTACAGGAACTATCAAATTTGCCCGAAGAAAAAGGTACGGAATCTTTTTGATTTCGTACCTTTTTCTGTTATTTTATCCAAGCTCCATCGGCTCCAAGTTTATATCCGTCAATCACGGTATTCTTGGCCATTTCCCCGCTTGGGTAGAAATAATACCATTTTTTGTTGATTAAAAGCCAGCCTTTAGTCATTGCGCCACTGGTATTTAAATAATACCATTTCCCGCTGTCTAACAACCAGCCAGTCTTCATTGACCCGCTGCCGTTAAAGTAATACCACCTTCCGCTGACGGCTACCCAGCCGGTCTTCATGATTCCGTTTGCATCAAGGTAGTACCACTTGCCTCCATCTAGAAGCCAGCCGGTTCTTTTTTTGAAGGTTTTTGGATCGAAATAATTCCAGTTGTAGTCAAACTGACTCCAGCCGGTAATGTTCCATGGTTGGGTATTAAGATTAAATGTATCCGCCTCATAAGTATCCTCTTCGCCTGCAGCAATCAGGTCAAATGTATGATAACCTGCATAAGGCTTCAATCCTTCCCACTTATAATAATGGGTGTTTCCATCCATTTCGGCCAATAATTCATCATCCATATACAATTCAAAGCTGACAGGTTCTACCCCGTTAAAGTACCATGCCAATTCCCACGTATTATTTGTATAACGGTTCCCGGTATATTCAAACACATTCACATATACACCGCGAGTGATCAGCTCGGTTACAATCTTATCGGCAGGACTGCCCTTTTTCCACACGATATTAAATAAATCATCAATGTGTAATTCCTGCAGATTTGGAATTGATTTTAATGGTGCAAGGTCTGCAGCAGGATTGTAGGATACATCGAGATATTCTAAGCTTGGCAGTAAGCTGATTGGTTTAAAGTTTGCAATTTTATTCATATTAACATCCAAATATTGAAGCTGCTTTAATTGCGAGAGGGGACTTAAGTCGGCCACTAAATTACTTGGCACTTCTAAGACTGTCAAATTAACTGCATATTCCAAACCCTTCAGGGAACGGACACCGAGGTCTTTTTCAACAGAAAGCTCTGTTAAGCTTTCTAAATCACTTACCTGTAAACTGCGGTTAAAGACCAATAATTCCTCTTTTACAATTCCCTCAAGTACCTTTTCCTCCATCGAAATGATTTTTCCGGAAGGAAGCGGCTCCGTCGTAAACTCAAGGGTTTGCTCTTCACCTGTTTCGAAGCCATCATTTAGGACAGCAATGGTTATCGAATAATCGGTATTTGCCTTTAAGCCTTTAATCGTAAAGGTTTTTTCCTCGCTTTTTCCATACTCTTTATCATTAAGGAAAATTTTGTAGCTTGTATTTTCTGCCCAATCGCCATGGTATTCCCATTCGACTCTCATGGCGCTTTCACTTGTTACGGCATCTAAAATTTCCACAGGACCATATGGCGGACAATCGACTTCAACCCCTGCTTCAAACAGTATATCAAGTGTTTGCCAGGCATTTTGATCATTGTACCAATCAATATCTAAATCCATCACAGATACGTAAGCTAAATTAGGCAGGGTGATTAAGTGGTAAATATTTGTAATATTTGTCCCGCTGATGTCAAATTCCTCGAGAGAGGTCAACCGCATCAAATACCCAAGGTCTTCAATCGGGTTATAGGAAATATCAACTGCCTGTAATTTCGTCAGATTCAGGATTGGTTCAATTGATTCTATATTATTGTCAGATATATTAAGCTCCTCAAGGTTGATGGCTTTCTCTAATCCTTTCAAGCTATGAATCTCGAGCCCCTTGGCATCAAGAGTAACGAGACCTTGGATTTTCTGTTCCGTTAATGGCTCCCCATCCGTTAAGGATAAGGCCCCTCTGACTGATTTTTCGAGTGTCTTATCCTCGAAAAGAACGACAGAATCGGATGCCGCTTCTGATAAATTTGGAAGCGAGAAAATCGCCCCCAGGAAAACTAGTAAAAATAAAACATTCTTTCTCATCTTTTCCCCCTAAAACACGTAATATTTGTATTATACNNNACTAGAAATTTTAGGGATATTTTTAGAAAAATAAAGAAGTCTAGCAATTAGACTCCTTAAGAAAAGATTTTTTTCCGAGGTCGGTTCCAGACCTTTATGTAGGTATTGCCTTCTTTACAACGAAACACCTTAATCCCTATTAGTTTTAGGGGAGTGAATAACTCTTTCATATGCAAAAGCGGCATACCCTCAGCCTCCTAAAATAGTATTTATTTCCATCATAACGGATTTGCAGGAATGGGGAAACTGATAAAACTCGATAAATATCGACCTGATTTCCCGAGAAATGACGATTTTTGACCCGGCAGGTTTGTAAAGATATAGTAAGGTTAATGTGTCAATTTGGTAAAATTGTTAAATATTGTAGAATGGAAGGTTGTTTTAAAGTAGAATAGTAGGTGTACGACAAAGGTTACTAGAAGGGGGAATGCTTATTTAGTATGTTTACTACCATTAAGTCGCAGGTATAAACATTCAAAAATGAGGAGGCGTAAAGATTGAGGTTTATTAAAAAACAGCTTTTTATTGTAACGACTATTTTAACATTACTAGCAAGCTACGTGATGCCTTACCTTCATCATGCGAGTGCAGCAGAAAATTACATAACGGTAGCACAAGCTATTGCCAATAACTCTGGAACTTCAACCGTGAAAGGGTATATTGTCGGCTATGCGAAGTCAGGAACGAACTATCAAACGGCAGCACCATTCCAAGATGATTTCAATTTTGGTATTGCTGATAGTGCAGCTGAAACCGACCCGGCAAAAATCCTTCCAGTTCAAATAACTTCAGGCTTCAGAGCAGAGTTCGGGTTAAAAACGAATCCTGCGAATATAGGGAAGGTGGTATTTGTCACCGGAACATTAGAATCCTATTTTAAAGTGCCAGGATTAAAATCCCCAACTTCCATGAGCTTTACAGCTCCAGACGGAGGCGGTCCCGTTGACCCGCCGCCAGTTCCGGAAGATGGCATCAAAATCAGTGCCATTCAAGGGGAAAGCCATACTTCGCCATACAATGGCAAAAATGTTACTGGGGTGACTGGAATCGTCACTCAAGTGATGGATGCAAACAATTTCTATATGCAAGACCCAGCCCCGGACAATAATCCGAAAACCTCCGAAGGAATCCTTATTTACAAAAAAGCGCACGGATTTGTGAAAGGTGATAAGGTGACCGTCGACGGATTAGTAAAGGAATGGGTTATCGATGGATACAGCGACAAGCTGGAAACGGACCTTCCATCCACGGAAATCGATGCAAATGCAGGGAAAACAACTAAACTATCGAGCGGCCAAGAATTACCGCCTGCCCTTGTCTTTGGAAAAGACATCAACCCGCCGACACAAGTCGTTGATAACGACAAATTTGGCAGCTTCGATCCTGAGGAAGATGGAATCGACTTTTTTGAAAGCGTTGAAGGAATGCGGGTGGCCATTGAAAATCCAGTTGCAGTTGCGCCGCAAAGATACGGCGAAGTTCCCGTCGTTGCTGGGAAAGTGGATGGTAAGACCTATACCTCCCCGGGCGGAATTCCAATTACAAAAGACAACATGAACCCGGAAAGACTGCACCTGTTATTTGGCAACAAAAACTTTGTTTCCAAAACGGGTGATCGCTTTGATGGTACCGTTTATGGCGTTGTCACGTATACCTTCCAAAACTATAAAATTCTTACCGATGAAGCAGCCTTGCCAAAGCTGGTGGAAAGTGATTATAAGCAAGAGATAACGGATATCGTCAAGAACGACGATAAGCTGACTGTGGCTTCTTATAACATGGAAAACTATACAAAGGCCGATGCAGCGAAAACAAATAAAGTCGCCCAGTCCATTGTCCAAAACTTGAAAACACCTGACATAGTCGGATTAGTAGAGGTTCAGGATAACAATGGTGAAACAGCAGGCGGCGGAACAGATGCTTCGCAAAACTACCAGGCGCTTATCGATGCGATTAAAGCGAACGGGGGTCCCGATTATCAGTGGACAGATATTGCACCGGTTGACAATCAGGACGGCGGCGCTCCAAATGGAAACATTCGTGTCGGCTTCATTTACAATCCTGACCGCGTTTCCTTAAAAGCAGGAGCAGTAAAAGGTACAGCCACTCAAGCTGTCGGCTATGAAAATGGCTCGTTAACCTTGAACCCGGGAAGAATTGACCCTGCTAATGCGGCGTTCTCTTCCAGCCGTAAACCGCTTGCTGCTGAATTTAACTTTAAAGGCGAAGAAGTGATTGTCATTGCCAACCACTTTAATTCCAAGGGCGGCGACCAGCCGATTTTTGGGAAAAATCAACCGCCGGTACTGGGCAGTGAAGCCAAACGGGTACAAATCGCCGGCATCGTGAACAATTTTATTATAGATGTAAAAAGAAAAAATGTGGATGCAAATGTTGTCGTTCTTGGGGACTTGAATGACTTCGAATTCTCTACTCCGTTAACAGCATTAAAAGGGGCAGAATTAACAAACTTAATCGAAAAAGTTCCTGCAGCTGATCGCTTTACCTATAGCTATCAAGGAAACTCACAGGTGCTTGATCACATGCTCGTGTCTAACAATCTAGCAGATCGTTCCGAAATTGACATCGTCCACTTGAATTCACCATTCACGGCCGCACATGGACGTGTCAGTGACCATGATGCTGTACTGGGTCAGTTCAACCTGAAAACAGAAACGGCGCCTCCAGCACCTAAGGCCATTGATCTGTCAATCATGCACGTGAACGATACACATGCTAATGTGGAGCAGTATCCAAAGCTGACGACAGCGGTCAATCAAGTAAGAGGCGAGAAGCCAAATGCCATGCTTGTTGACGCAGGGGATGTATTTTCAGGAACACTTTACTTCAATCAATATCTTGGAAAAGCTGATTTAGGCTTTATGAACACGCTTGGCTATGATGCGATGACATTTGGAAACCATGAATTTGATAAGGATTCTGCCACTTTGGCAAGCTTTATTCAAGACATGAAGTTTCCGATGCTAAGTGCAAACGTCAACGTAACCAATGATCCTATTTTAGGACCGCTTTTCAAAAATCAAATCAGTGACTCGCCAGAAGGCGGCAATATTTATCCGGCCATCATCAAAATGGTTGAGGGTGAAAAAGTCGGCATTTTCGGGTTAACAACGGAGGGTACTTCTTACCTTGCCAATCCATCGGATAAGATTGTGTTTGAAAATGCAACAGAAAAAGCGAAGGCAACAGTTTCAGAGCTTAAAGCAGAAGGAGTCAATAAAATTGTCGTTCTATCCCATCTAGGCTATGGACCAGACCAGGAGCTCGCAAAAGCGGTGGATGGAATTGATATTATCGTGGGCGGACATACCCACACGAAGCTTGATCAGCCAGTTGTGATTGAAAAAGCAGAACCAACCGTCATTGTTCAAGCGAACGAATACCTCAAATACTTGGGGGTATTAAATGTAAGCTTTAACGAAAATGGTGTGGTGACAGCACAGGACGGCAAGCTGATTGATCTAGGGCCAAATTCTACGGTTGTGCCTGATGCAGCTGCACAGGAGAAAGTTGAAGAATTAAAAGCTCCTCTTGAAGAATTGAAAAAGACAGTCGTGGGATCTTCTAATGTTGTTCTAGACGGTGAGCGTACAAATGTACGCTACAAAGAAACGAACTTAGGTAACCTTGTCGCCGACGCGATGGCCCAGAGAGCTAATCAACTGGTGCCTGGCACCTTTATCGCGATGCAAAATGGCGGCGGTATCCGTGCCTCGATTGACCAAGGGGATGTCACGCTTGGCGAGATTTACACCGTCATGCCATTTGCTAATCTACTAGTTACATTAGATCTGACCGGAGCTGAAATCTGGCAGGCACTTGAACATAGTGTCAGCAAGGTGGAAAGCGGAGCAGGTCAATTCATGCAGGTTTCTGGTATTCAATTTAAATATGACCCTGCTAAACCTGCATTTGATAGAGTTTGGGACGTGAAGGTTAAAACGGCGAACGGCATTGAGCCAATCGATTTGGCGAAAACTTATTCTGTCGCAACGAATGCGTTCGTTGCCGATGGCGGTGACGGATATACTGTCTTTAAGCAAGCGAAAGCAGAAGGACGCATTCACGAACTGCTTCTTGTTGACTATGAAATTTTAACGGATTATTTTGCAAAGAATAGCCCGGTTTCTCCAACAGTTGAGGACAGAATCACGGCCGGAGCAGAGCCTCAGCCGCAAAATGGCTGGATGCAGGCAGACGGTAAATGGTATTACTATGAAAATGGGGTCCTCCATACTGGATGGTTAGAATTAGAAGGTAAAAAATATTACTTTAACTTAGATGGTGTGATGCAGACAGGCTGGATGAAGATTAATGAAAGCTGGTTCTACTTCGGCATAGACGGCGTCATGCAAACCGGCTGGCTAGCACTTAATGGAAACAAGTATTACTTGGGAACGGACGGTGTTTTAAAAACGGGCTGGGTAACAATTGAAAAGGTAAACTATTTCTTCGGTCCTGATGGTGCCATGCATACCGGCTGGGTTTATGCTGCTGGAAAGTGGTATTTCCTTGGTGTAGATGGTGCCATGCAAACCGGACTTGTTGAAATAAATGGCAAAAAATATTACCTTGGAACCGACGGGGCAATGCAGACCGGCTGGATCACACTCGAAGGAAATGTTTATTTCTTTAATGCCAGCGGTACTATGCAAACAGGATGGCTGGATTTAGGCGGCAATCGTTATTACCTCGGAACCGACGGCGTTTTGCAGACAGATTGGGTTGAAATCGAGGGCAACTGGTATTTCTTCGATGAAACTGGCGCCATGGTCACCGGCTGGGCTCAGATCGACCATGAGTACTATTATTTCGATCCAGAAGGCATCATGGCAATTGGATTAAACTACATTGATGATGAACTATATTATTTTGACGAAGATGGTGTGAATCAAATTGGCTGGGTCGATATTGATGGACAATGGTACTACTTTGACGAAGATACAGGTGCCTTAAAGCTAGGCTGGGTATTATCAAATAAAAAATGGTACTTCCAGGATGAAGATGGAATTGTAACCGGCTGGGTGAAGGATAAGGGGAAATGGTATTCCTTGCATTCCGATGGTGCTATGAAAACCGGCTGGGTGAAGGATGCCGGTAAGTGGTACTTCTTAGCCTCTTCTGGTGCGATGCAAACCGGCTGGATTAAACCGGATGGAAAATGGTATTACCTTGATGCAACAGGTGCCATGAAAATTGGCTGGGCATATGTCAATGGATCCTGGTACTTCATGAATAACAGCGGCGTCATGCAAACAGGCTGGCTGTATACAGGCGGTAAATGGTACTACTTATATGCAACTGGAAAAATGGCGAAAAATACCACAATTCAGGGCTATAAGCTCGGCGCTGACGGCGCTTGGATCCGCTGATAATTCATAGTAAAATAGGCCAACTCTACTTAGTAGGGTTGGTTTTTTCTATTTTAATATAGCAATAACATTCTCCAAACAGGAAATAGACAGCTTGTTTTATTATTTAAAAACCCTATTATGTTGCAATTCCGACATAATCAGATAACATGCTCCGCGTCTATTCTTTCAATTTTTACAAAAAATTATCTTCATGCATATGACAAGATGATTCTATATAAAACATGTAAATACAATTTTTTTTCCCAATATGCCGCATTGTGGAGTCATGAACTTATACATGACCATAGTCGCACTCCTTTTTGTCGAAAAATGCGAAAAATACTTCTTCGTTCTCCGAATAATCTATTGCCAATTCTAGACAAAAATACTAAAATTATATTTGTATATTCCGACTTTTCTAATTTAATAGAAAAAGGGATAAACAAATAAGTAGAATTACATATTTCACATTAGGGGGGGAATCTTAAATGAGCAAAAAGAACCACAATAAGAAGCGCAAAATTGCTACATACGCATTAGCGTCAGCTCTTGTATTAACAAATTTCAATTTTGTTTCCCAAACAAAGGCCGCTACCTACAAGCCTGGTGATTTAGAAGCAAAGCTTAAGCAATTCAAGCAAAATCAAAAAAGAACTGTATTTAAAAAAGATGCAGCTAAAACGAGTGCACGCGACAATCTTAAAGCGACTGACAAGGTTCGTGTTATCGTAGAGGTTGACGGACAAACTCCAGTTGAATATGCAACCCAGCAAGGTGTCCTATATAAAGAATTATCAGAAAATAAAAAATCTTCGATTGCTGCCAAAGCTGAAAGCCAGCAAAAGTCTGTAAAAGATAAAATTGCGGCTAAAGGTGTAGCGATTAAGTACAAACAAAAGTATTCCACTGCCTTCAATGGTTTCAGCGGTGAAATGGCTTACGGCGACCTCGCTAAGATTGAAAGCGTTTCCGGTGTAAAAGCGGTTTACTTAGCAAATGAGTATAAAAAGCCTGAAATGGAACCAAATCTAAAAACGAGCCACAACTTCATTCAATCCCGGACAACTTGGAAAGATGCCGGATTTAAAGGCGAAGGTATGGTTGTAGCGGTAATCGACACTGGTGTGGACCCAAGCCATCGCGACTTTAAATTGACTGACACTTCGAAAGAAGGATTAACGAAACCTGCGGTTGATAAAATTGTAGCTGACAAAGGCTTAAAAGGACATTTCTACACTGACAAAGTTCCTTATGGTTACAACTACTATGATCAAAACAACACCATCCTTGATTTAGGACCTGGCGCAAGCATGCACGGTATGCACGTTGCTGGTATCGTAGCAGCAAACGGGGACGAAGCAAATGGTGGTGTTAAAGGGGTTGCACCGGAAGCGCAAGTTCTTGCGATGAAGGTATTCTCTAACGACCCAATTTACCCTTCTACATGGTCTGACGTCTATCTTGCAGCGATTGATGACTCTATTAAACTAGGTGCCGATGTTCTAAACATGAGCCTTGGTGATGTCGCTGCATTCTATCAAGAAAACGGAGCAGAAGATCTTGCGATTAAGCGTGCTACTGCCAACGGAATCGTTTGTGCGATGTCTGCTGGTAACTCCAACCATATCGGTGACGGCTGGAAAAACCCATATGCTGAAAACCCTGATATCGGTGTTGTGGGGGCACCAAGTTTAAATCCTGACGGTATCTCTGTAGCTGCTTCTGGCAACGAAGCATTCTTGTATCAAACAAATGTTACAGTTGACGGCCTAGCAGGATTCACAGCTTTAGGTAAAGGTATTGACGATTGGTCAAAGCTGGCTGCAGACAACGGCGGTAAACTTCAACTTGTCAGTCTTGGAGGCGATAAGGTTGGTTCTCCAGAAGACTATAATAATGTTGATGTAAAAGGTAAAGTAGTACTAGTTCCACGCGGTACTTTATCTTTCTTTGATAAAACGAAAAATGCTGCCGATGCAGGTGCAGCAGGGATCATTGTTTATAATAAAACAAATGGTGTATGGTTCGATAACCAAGGCGGCTGGAGTGTACCATTCATGTTAATCCCTGGGGCAGAAGGCGCAACTCTTGAACAGCAGATTGCTAATGGTCCAACGTACATCAACGTTGCTACAGCCAATGAGCAAGAAAGTCCTGAAATGGGTCGTATGACAAGCTTTACTTCATGGGGTGTTACACCGGATCTACACTTGAAGCCTGAAATTACTGCTCCTGGTGGAAATATTTATTCTACCGTTAACAACGATCAATACGAAGTAATGAGCGGTACTTCCATGGCATCACCGCATGTTGCCGGCGGATCTGCTCTAGTTCAGCAATACTTGCAATCTGATGCCCGCTTTAGCAGCCTTTCTGTTGCTGACCGCACGCACCTGGCAAAAGTATTATTAATGAACACAGCTCATGTGATCGAAGACTTAAACGGCCAGCCGTTCTCACCACGCCGTGAAGGTGCTGGAATGATGCAAACCTATTCAGCTGTTACAACACCTGCTTATGTTGTAAACAAAGCCACTGGCGATTCAAAAGTAGAATTGAAGGATTTCCAAACTAGCAAATTCGAAATGACATTCACAGTGAAAAATATCTCTAAAGATAAATCTGCAACATACACTGTAGATACTAGTGTGTTAACAGATACTATTCAACAAGTGAAAAATAGCCCAGAAAACAATGCTCTTATTGCTGGGGACCTTGAAGGTGCAGTGGTGGATGCTCCTAAAACAGTAACGGTTCCAGCTGGAAAATCAGTTGATTTTACAGTAAAAGTTGATTTTACAAATGCAAAAATCCCGGTTGTTGACGCTGATGGCAACCCGAAGCTTCCTATTAACTTGAAAAAGAACATTTTCGTTGAAGGTTCTGTTAACTTAGTAAGCGCTGAGGCAACTGTTCCTAGCTTAACCGTTCCATATGTGGGCTTCTACGGTAAGTGGGATGAGCCAAAGATCGTTGATGGATTTAAGACTCTTGGCGAAGACCGATACTATAATTTGGATCGTCTGTTTGATGGCGGTACTGACGTAGAAGTTGACGGACAATATTTCGGTACATCTTTTGATAAAGATGATAAAAAATTCTATGCTCTTTCACCAAATGGTGATGGAGATTTGGATACAATCAACCCAATTCCATCCTTCTTAAGAAATGCTGCTGAAGTTCAGTTCAACATCTTGGACGAGGCCGGCAACCAGCTTAAGCGTGTGAAAGCAGAATCTGATGTTTATAAAAATGCTTTTGATGGTGGAAGTGGAACGGCGTTCTCTTATAAAGCAGACCGCGTATGGGATGGAAAAGTAAATGGTCAACCGGTTAAAGACGGCTTGTACTACTACGAAATCAAATCTGTCGTCGACTATGCAGGTGCCCAGTGGCAATCGAAGAAAATTCCTGTCTTAGTTGATACCACTAATCCAGTGGTTGCTTCTACTTACGATCCTGAAAAGCAAGCGGTAACTTGGAAGACAACTGAAAATGGATCTGGTGTTGAAAGCTATTTTATTTTAGTAAATGGTGAAAAAGTAGCTGAAGTAGATGGCAAAGCAACTTCTTACTCATTTGCCAACCTAGAAACTCCAGTTCCTGATAAAGCAATTGTTCAGGTAGCGGCATTAGATTATGCTGGAAACTACGGTTATGATACTGCTGCAATCGGCGATGTGGATCTGCCGCTAATCATTATCTCTGATGGATCAACGGATGAAGATGGAAATTATATTCCAAATTCACCAGAACCATGGGGCGCATACAGTACAAAAGAAGTTCCTGTAAAAGGATTCGTTTCTGATGATACTGGCATTAAAGCCATTAAGGTAAATGGAAAAGACGTTGAATTCTGGCAGGATGAAGAAGATGGCAAGTTCTACTTTGAAACTACTGTTAAGTTTGATAAGGATGGCTTATATGATGTAACGGTTGAAGCGACTGATCACTCTAATAAGTCCTTCTCAATTGCACGTAAAGTCTTTATCGATACAACAAAACCGGTGATCAACGTAAACGCACCTTCACGCGTAGATAAGAAGGTCGACAAGGTTACTTTAAATGTGAATCTGCAGGATAACTTCCACTACTTAAGCTTCTATGTGAATGAAGATAATGAGTTTGAAGTTCCAAAAGTAAGCCCAATTGATGATATTCAACCATTGAATAAAAACTATTCCGTAACTGTACCTCTTAAGGAAGGCGAAAACAAAGTAACCTTAAAGGCGAAAGACCTTTCTGGTAACGAAACAGTGAAAGAAGTTGTCATCAACCGTCAGGACGCTGTTGTTCAGAAGAACGGCTGGAAAATGGAGAACGGTTCTTGGTTCTATTATGTGAACAATGTTAAAGCCACTGGCTGGGTTAAAGACGGCGGTAAGTGGTACTTCTTGAAGAAAGACGGCCAAATGGCTACTGGCTGGGTATTTGATGGTGGAGTTTGGTATTACCTAACTAAATCTGGCGATATGAAGACAGGCTGGTTATTAGAAGATGGTAAGTGGTATTACTTAAACGCTAATGGTTCCATGGCAACTGGCTGGAAACTAATTAACGGCAAATGGTACTACCTAAACAAAAATGGCGTTATGGCTGCTAACACAACTGTTGATGGCTATAAGCTAGGAAAAGATGGAGCTTGGATTAAGTAATCATCAGATCCAATGAAGGCGAACAGATGTTAATCTGTTCGCCTTTTTGTGTATACTTTTTTCCTTTTGAGTCAAAAATTGATGCAGAAGGAGGAGGGATTCATGAAGATTTTTCTAATCTTAATTTGGACAATATCTATTTTTGTTTTTACCTGTACTGCAAACTTTTCGGAATTGCTGGCATCAGGAGCGGTTCATTTCGAGTGGGATGCGCACCCGCAGTTTATGGAATTACTGGAACCTCTTCCTGTTAGTATAAACATGGATTTCATCATCCAAAAAATAGGTCATCTAACCGCCTTTTTTATCTTAGCGCTATTACTTCAGACCAAACTTCGTTCCAAATTTGAGGTCTTTATTTTTGCGGCCTCCTATGCAATATTAACCGAGTTTCTACAATTATATTTCACCAGGGACGGCAGGCTGTTTGATATCGAAATTGATAGTGCGGGCATACTTCTTTCAATAGCCATAGGCAGCTTTTTGAATGCAAGAAATTCGAAGGAAATCAGTCATTCCAAATGAGGGAGTGGCTTTTTTTTATGCCCATAACTGAGGGATTTTCCAATTCATATCCAGTAAATGTCGAAAGTTTCACAAAATCGGTAGTAAATTCCTGAAAATATGTAGTAAGTGCCTAAAAATGTGTCAAAAGCAACTCAAAATATGTAGTAAGTGCCTATTAATATGTCAAAAGTGCCTTAAAATATATCCTAAGCTCCACCAGCCTCTAATTAATTTTTAATACCATTGACCCCCACCTCTTACTCTACTAAAATTAAATTAACATTTGGATTTTTCTAGCAAATTTGTAATTGACTACTAGAATAGAATAGTTTAAGTGTAAGTCGTGCCTATTAGGGGGAAAAACGGAATATGAGTCTAAAGTCATTAAAAAAGAGAAAAAAAATGACTACTTACGCGTTGGCGTCCGCATTGGTGTTATCTAACCTTGGGTTTGCGGCACCATCCAAAGCGGCAACAACACAAGCGCAGGTTCCAAAAAAAGATTACACCGCAATGGTAGAGCAATTTAAAAAGAAACTGAATGTAAAAAGCGGCGAAAAGTTTCAACTAAAGAATAAGGTTAAGGCTCAATTTAAGGCACAGGACAAAGTCCGCGTGATCGTCGAGGTCGAAGGACAGACTCCTGTCGAGCTGGCTACCCAGCAGGGGAAATTATTCAAAGAATTATCACAAAGCACAAAATCTTCTGTTAGCGAAAATCTTGTCAAACAGCAAAAAACAGTAAAAGACAAAATTAAGGCTAAAGGAGTCAAATTTACATACAAAAACAACTTTTCCACCGCCTTTAATGGTTTCAGCGGTGAAGTGCAATTTGGTGATATTGCCAAGCTTGAAGAAATAGACGGTATTAAACATATTTACTTGGCCAATGAATATAAACGTCCCGAAGAAAAACCGGATATGAAAACGAGCAAATCGTTTATCCAAACGAGCCAAACATGGGCTGACGCTAAATTAAAAGGCGAGGGTATGGTGGTGGCGGTCATCGACACAGGCATCGACCCATCCCATAAGGATTTTGTCCTGACCGATCCATCCAAGGAAGGTCTTACAAAGGATAATGTAGCGGCGATCGTTAGTAAAGATGGGCTAAAGGGTAAATTTTTCACGGATAAAGTCCCATATGGGTATAACTACTTTGACCAAAACGACACGATTCTCGATAAAGGAGCTACGGGCATGCATGGTATGCATGTGGCCGGGATTGTAGCCGCTAATGGAAACGAAGAAGACGGCGGCATCAAAGGGGTTGCTCCGGAATCCCAGGTACTGGCGATGAAAGTTTTCAGTAACGACATCCTGTTCCCTTCCACATGGTCTGATGTGTATTTAGCGGCCATCGACGATTCGATTAAGCTTGGGGCAGATGTCCTGAATATGAGTCTTGGCGAAGTGGCTTCTTTTTATCAAGAGCAAAGTGCTGAAGATGTTGCGATTGCAAGAGCCACCAATAATGGTATCGTCTGTTCGATGTCAGCAGGAAACTCGAATACGATGGGTTTTGGCTGGGACAACCCTTTCTACAAGAATCCAGATATTGGAGTAGTTGAAGCTCCAGGAATCAATCCTGACGCGATTTCAGTCGCTGCCTCAGGAAATGTGTCTATGGAATATCAGCATTCCCTCACGATCGATGGCCTAGAGGGTACTCCTTTCACAGGATATGGAATTGATGACTGGACTAAGCTTGCTTCAGAAAACGAGTCATTAGAGCTAGTAAGTTTGAATGGAGCACCTGGTTTTCCCGAAGACTACGAAGGATTGGATGTGGCCGGGAAAATTGTTGTCCTCAAACGCGGCGATTTATCCTTTGCTGATAAGGCCTGGATTGCTGCAGAGGCAGGGGCTGCCGGAATTATTGTCTACAATAGCGACGGAGAAACCCTTTATAAAAATCAAGGCGGCTGGGATATACCATTTATGATGCTCTCGGAAGAAGAGGGTGCGGGCCTTGAGACCGCGATAGCGGAAGGACATTCAACTCTTCACGTAGCAAAATCGGGTGAGCAGCTCGATCCGGAAACTGGCAGGATGACGGAATTTTCCTCTTGGGGCACCACGCCATCCCTTGAGTTAAAGCCGGAAATCACCGCTCCTGGCGGAAGAATCCTTTCGACGTTAAATAATAATCAGTATGGGGTATATAGCGGTACGTCGATGGCAGCGCCGCATGTGGCCGGCGGTTCTGCGCTTGTACAGCAATATTTACAGAACGACACCCGTTTCAAAGGTCTTTCGGTCAGTGAACGCACTCATCTTGCCAAGACTTTATTAATGAATACGGCAAAAGTCATTGATGATGTTAGTGGAAAGCCATTTTCACCGCGCCAGCAGGGGGCTGGGATGATGCAGACTTATAATGCGGTGAAAACACCAGTTTATGTTGTTAACAAAAGTACTGGTACAGCGAAGGTAGAGCTGAAGGATTTTACCACTAAAGAATTCACCATGACCTTGAAAGCTAAGAATATTACAGATAAAGATGTGACGTATAATGTCAGAACGGATGTGTTAGCCGATACTCTCAAAGAGAATCCAGAAGGCGAAGCGCAAAATGCCTTGAATGAAGGGCGATTGCAAGGAGTGAAGTGGGATGGCCCGAGAACCATTACCGTTCCTGCAGGTGGATCCAAAGAGCTAAGTATTCATGTAGATTTAAGTGAAGCAAAGGTACCCGCCATTGACGCAGATGGAAACAAAACGACCGTCGCTTTAATGGAAGATATGTTTATTGAGGGGTTCGTCCGATTAACGGATGCGGACAAGACTACAGAAGGTAAAAAAGAGCTTAGTCCTGACCTGACCATCCCTTACGTTGGTTTTTACGGAAAGTGGGATCGTCCATCGATACTTGACGGCTTTAAGGATTTAGGGGAATCTCGGTTCTTTGATTTAACAGGATTATTTGACTGGGAAGATGAAGAGGGGAATAAATACGAGGAGCCGGTGCATGATATGCTCTCCGATGACTGGTTCTTAGAGCCTGTTCCTGAAAAGAATGTCTACGCATTCTCGCCAAATGGTGACTGGATGCACGATGATATTAATACACTCCCAGCATTTTTAAGAAATGCTTCAGATGTACAGTTCAATATTTTAGATGAAAATAAAAAATTGCTTAGACGTGTAAAAACAGAAAAGGACGTATTTAAAAATTATTTTGATGATGGCCTTGGCATTCCTTTCTCCTACAACTATGACCGTACATGGGATGGAAAAGTAAATGGAAAAATAGTCAAGGATGGCTTGTACTATTATCAAATCAAGTCCGTTATTGATTATGCAGGGGCGCAATATCAAACAAAGGAAATTCCGGTATTGGTTGATACGATTGCACCACAAATTGAAGCCAAGTATAATGAGAAAACTTCATCCGTTGTTTGGGATACGGTTGAAGAAGGATCAGGAGTTAAGGCTTATGCCATCTTTGTTAATGGGGAAATGATTGATGAAGTCACACCTGAAGTGAATCGCTATGTGTTGAAGGACTTGCCGGAAAATGCCATCGTCGATGTACTTGCTGTCGACTATGCCTTTAACTTTGGCGGTGATTCGGTTCCAATTGGCGAGGTTGAGGACGCGGAACCACTGATTATCATTGATCCTTGGTCCACGATGCCTTATGGTGCTTACAATAATAAAGAGGTTCCAGTTGGGGGCTTTGTTATAGAGGATTTGGGTTTAAAATCTCTAACAGTAAATAATAAAGATGTTTCGTTTTCACATACTGAGCCTGGCATGTATTCCTATTCGACTACAGCTTCCTTTGAAAAGGATGGGTTCTACGATATCATTGTGAAAGCGGTGGATAACGCTGGTCAAGCGTCGTCGATTTCCCGAAAAGTATTTATTGATACAACGGCACCAATCATTGATGTGAAAGCACCAAGCCTTGTCCCTGGAAGTGTGGATGAAATCACGCTTAAACTTAACCTGAAAGATAATTTTAATTATCTATCCTTATTCGTGAATGATAATCACGAGTATGAGAAGGCTGTTGTCGGCCCTGTAGATGTACTGGCACCGGCAAACGACTCAGTCGAAGTTAAGGTTGCCTTAGTACCGGGGCAAAACAAGGTTAGCTTAAAGCTGCGTGACCTGGCAGGAAATGAAACCGTAAAAGAACTTTCCATCCAAAGGGCCAATGTCAACGGCTGGGTGAAGGAGAACGGTTCCTGGTATTTCTTAACCAACAGTGTTAAAACGACAGGCTGGGTGAAGGATAAAAATACCTGGTATTACCTAAATGCCGATGGAAAAATGCAAACAGGCTGGATTAAGTACAAAAATAAATGGTATTTCTTAAATAAAAACGGTGCGATGGCCGTCAATCAATGGGTTTATGAAAATCATAAATGGTATTTCCTTGGTGCAGACGGCACGATGCAAACCGGCTGGATTGCCCCGAACGGCAAATGGTACTATTTAAATTCCAAGGGTGAAATGGTAACCGGATGGATTCAACTGAGCGGCAAATGGTACTACTTCTACCAATCCGGCCAACTCGCCATCAACACCACCATCAGCGGCTATAAACTTGGCAGCGACGGATCTTGGATTAAATAAGTTTTGGTTTCTTTTATGGTGTCAGGCACCATTCGTGGACATTTGTACACGTGGGACGGACAGAGCAATCTGTTCGTCTTTTTTGTGGTTCCAATTATTAACTTCATATGACAAATATGTTAAAAACGACACAATTTTCAATTTTTTGTTGAAAAAATGTGACAAAATGAGACAATATAGGTATACATAATTGTTTTGAATGAGAAAGTTGTCTTAGGAAGTTTAGGTTAATAGAGTTTTTTTACTAGATTTTCCATATCCATAAATCTGGAAGTTCAGTATAATTGTCATAGTGATTTTTTTAATTGGTTAATTAATTTGACCTATTTTCCACGTAACATCCTCATCCTTAAGCAACTTTTTCAAAAGTAAAAATAATAGTTTAATAGATAGAGTAATTTTAGTGGGGGGAAAGAGATTGAAGAAAAAACGGATCACTGCTTTGGTCCTGGCAGGCATGTTGTTCTCCTCGTCTGCATCAGGTACTCAAGCGGCTGTGACCTATTCATGGAAGTTTCAGAATAACAATTGGTATTACTATACTTCCACAGGCAAAGCTGTAACCGGCTGGGTGCAATACAAAAATAGCTGGTATTATCTTGGAAGTAATGGGGCGATGAAGACCGGTTGGCTATTGTATAAAAATCAATGGTACTACCTTGATAAGAATACAGGAATCATGAAAACTGGCTGGCTCAAGGAAAATAATATTTGGTATTTTCTGCAGCCGAGCGGTGTGATGAAGACTGGTTGGTTACTTAATGCAAACAGCTGGTATTTCCTCGACCAAAGTGGCGCCATGAAAACCGGCTGGATCGTAGATAAAAATGTAAAATATTACTTAAGCACAAGTGGAGCTATGGTTACCGGCCAAAAAATGATTGATGGTAACCCATATGTTTTTGCCTCATCAGGAGCCCTTAATACAGCGCCGATTACCGGCTGGTTCCGCGATGGAGCGTATGTGATGTATTTCGACCAGAACGGTACGATGCATAAAGGCTGGCTGACCGATGGAGATAAGAAGTATTATTTTGGCCAGAACGGCCAAATTTTTTCAGGCTGGCTGACCGAAAATGAAAAAAAATATTTTTTCGCTAAGGACGGTACGATGCAGGTCGGCTGGATTAGCGAGGGGGATAAACGCTTTTACCTTGGTGCAGATGGAGCGATGCAAACCGGCTGGCTCCAAGACGGCGGAAACTCCTATTATCTAGGAACAGATGGAGTCATGTACAAGGGCTGGCTGACCGAAGGAGATAAAAAATATTACTTCGGTTTGGACGGCAAGATGTCTAAGGGCTGGCAAACCATTAATGGTGCACGCTATTATTTTGCTCAAGATGGGTCCCTTCAATCCGGGTGGCTAGCCGAAGGCGAGAATTCTTACTATCTCGGCACAGACGGCGTCATGTATAAAGGCTGGCTGACCGAAAACGATAAAAAGTATTACTTCGCTCAAGAGGGAACGATGACCAAGGGCTGGCAAACCATTGATGGAGCCCGTTATTACTTTGCACCGGCAGATGGCATTATGCAGACAGGCTGGCTGCAAGATGGCGGCAGCACCTATTACCTTGGCACGGATGGTGCCATGTACAAGGGCTGGCTGACCGAGGAAGAAAAAAACTTTTACTTTGATTCAGAAGGAAAAATGCTGACTGGCTTGCAAACCATTGCGGACCAAATATACTATTTTGGTGCAGATGGGGTTATGCAAACCGGCGGCTGGATACAAAATGAGAATAAAAAGTATTATCTTGGTGCGGATGGTAAGGCCTTAAAAGGCTGGCTGACCGAAGGCGATAAAAAGTACTTCTTCGGTGCAGATGGAGCGATGGTAACCGGCTGGCTAACGGACGGCGGCAAAAAGTATTATTTTGATACGAATGGGATGATGATTACCGGCTGGCTGGCTGCCGATGGCAAATCCTATTACTTTGGATCCGATGGGGCTGCCCAAATCGGCTGGCTGGCCGACGGTGGCTATCGTTATTATTTTTCCACAACCGGCGAGATGCAAACCGGCTGGCTGCTGGAGAATAATAAGTGGTACTATCTGAACAGCGACGGGAAAATGGCTACTGGATGGGCATTCGTCAATGGAAAATGGTATTTGATGAACATCGATGGGATCATGCAAACCGGCTGGTTAACGGATAACGGCGCTACGTACTATTTAACGAAAAGTGGCGATATGTTTATTGGCTGGCTGTTGCTGGATAATCAGTGGTACTATTTTGACGTTAATGGAAAAATGGTTACCGGCGAGCAAGTCATCGACGGCAAGACCTATAACTTTTTCGATAATGGTGTCTGGAACCCTGGGCCAGTTATAAAAACCACAACATATAACCTAACGTTGCAGCAAATGATTGACATGGAAATGCAAAAAAGTCCACAAACGGATAAATATCGAAACAGCCCGGCGTATGTCAGCAATACGTATGTATTAAAAGATGCCAAGGACCCAACAAAGGGTGTGGTCACTTCATCTACGTTAAATGTTCGCGAAGAGACGAATGCAACTTCTTTTATTTTCGGGACCTTAAAGCAGAATGCTCAAGTCCAAATTGTCGCAACTGTCGGTACCTGGTACCAAATTAAATATGACACATGGCGGAATGCAAAAGAATCAGATTTGTCTTACTATGTGAATCCGAACAACTTTAGTTCAACGAGCGCAGAGTATTTCCAATTCCTTCAGTTAAATAAGACTGCCGGTGCCGATGCACAGGATATTAATTCTAAGGTCCTATACGGAAAAGGGATTCTGCAAAATATGGGCGCTGCGTTTATACAAGCCGGCAAGCAAAACAATGTCAATGAAGTATATCTCATTTCACATGCCTTGCTTGAAACCGGAAATGGTACATCTCCACTATCAACTGGAAAAATTATCGTAAGTACGGTGGATGGAAAACCGGTAGAGCCAAAAGCTGTTTATAACATGTATGGCATTAATGCCTTTGACAGCTGCCCAAATACGTGCGGAGCAGAATATGCATATAAGCAGGGCTGGTTTACACCGGAAGCAGCGATTATCGGCGGTGCAGCTTACATTGGCAATGGCTATATTAACGCTGCCACCCCACAGAATACACTTTATAAAATGAGATGGAATGCACTCAATGTGAATCATCAATATGCGACCGATATTGGCTGGGCAGTCAAGCAGGTCACTAATATCAAAAAAATCTATGATTCTTTAAGCTCATATACTTTATATTTTGATGTTCCTGTATATAAATAGGATTAAAAGGACTGTGCATGTGCACAGTCCTTTTGTCACTTTTTTTCGAAATTTGTCTATGATATTCTGAGAAATGGTGAAATTAGAGTTTCATAGTTTCATATATTTTTATTTGGGAGATTGAGAATGAAAAAAATATTGATTAACCTTTTACTGTTTAACCTATTGGCTTTTCCAATTGAAGCGGCGGCTGAGGAAACGGTAAATACAGGAGCAGTATCTGCTGGTAGCGAAAGCTTGCCAGGGACAGATGAAGCTTTAAATGGTGAAACAAATGCCGATGCCAAAACTCCAACGGCTGATTCAAGCGAACAACCGGTTACTAAGGATTCCATTAACGTCAAGGCAGAAGTTATTCCAGCTGGAAGCTGGGTTGAGGAAAATGGGGTTATTTACTATTATATTGGTGAAGAAAAAGCAAAAGGCTGGATGGAAATCAGCGGTCAAAGATATTATTTTGATCCTGAGTCAGGAGCTCTTCAGAAAGGTTTATTTCAAGAAGGAGAGCAAACGTATTACCTTGATGTGCAAACGGGTGCCATGCAATTAGGCTGGGTTCTCATAGATGGTAAATGGTACTATTTCAATCCAGACTCAGGGGCTATGCAAACCGGCTGGATTAAGGACCAAAATATATGGTATTACCTTAATGAAACAGGTGTGATGCAAACTGGTTGGTTACTTTATCAAAACCAGTGGTATTTTTTGAATAAAAATGGTGCGATGGCGACCGGCTGGGTACTTGTGAATAATCAGTGGTATTATCTAAAACAAGATGGATCGATGCAAACCGGCTGGCTCTATTATCAAAACAATTGGTATTACTTGAAAGCTTCCGGGGCAATGGCAAATGGGTGGCTGATCGTTGACGATGGCTGGTATTATTTTTATTCCAATGGAATAATGGCCAAAAATACGACGGTTCAAGGTTACACGTTAGGAAGCAGCGGTGCATGGATAGCCAATCTTGTGAATCCAAAGCAGGCTTTTTCCTACAATGACATGGTAGCAGACATTAATAAATTTCAAAAGAATTTCCCGGGTTTTATCAAGACTCAGATAATTGGGAAGTCTGTTGATGGCAGGAATATTTATGCGATAAAGCTGGGAAAAGGGGATAAGGAAATCTTTTTAAATGGTTCTCACCATGCCCGAGAGCATATGACCACGAATGTTTTAATGGAAATGCTTGATCAATATGCATCCTCTTATTCAGCAAATCGCAATTTCAATACTTACAATGTTAAAGCACTTCTCAATAAGGTTTCCATTTGGTTTGTACCGATGGTTAATCCAGATGGTGTGATGCTTGTCCAGGAAGGGCGCTTCACGGCGAAAGACCCCAACTATGTATTACAGCTGAACGGGAACAATACTGATTTTTCCTCATGGAAAGCGAATATCAGAGGGGTAGATTTAAATCGTCAGTATCCAGCGGACTGGGCGAACATTGCGGGTAACACAGGCAAGCCGTCCCCTGAAAACTTTAAAGGGTATCAGCCATTAAGTGAACCAGAAGTACAGGCGGTTTACAATTTTACGAAAGCGCATCAGTTTAAAATGGCTGTTGCCTATCACTCTTCAGGACGTATCCTTTATTGGAATTTCCATCAAGCTAAAGAAGAGTATGATCGCGATTATAAAATTGCTGTAAAGTACTCCAATTTAACAGGTTATAGTCTTGTATTTCCAGGCCCTAATCCAAGCGGGGGCGGCTTTACGGATTGGTTTATTCAAGACATGAAGATGCCGGGCTTCACACCGGAAATTTCTACCCATACGTTTAGTAAACCAGTGCCGCTTGCTAATTTTGATACCATTTGGAAAGAAAATCAGGCAGCTGGAATTATGCTGGCACAGGAAGCTCTAAATCTTTAATGGAGATGGATTATTCCATCTTCTTTTTTATTTCCTGCTATATTGCGAATACTAACCCCAAAACGACTTTTTTATTTACAGAATTTCTGGGCTGCGTTACAATGATAATGCATTCAAATATTGAATTCATCAGAGGAGGGGGCCGACCCCATATGGAACAGCACTTACTTCAATTATTAGAAGCAATTAATAAAAATTCGAACATAAATCAAAAGAAAATGGCGGAGCTTTGCGGCATCTCTATCGGCAAGGTGAATTATCTAATCCATGATTTAACCCACGGGGACTTAATATATAGTGAAAAAAAAGGCAGAAATATCAGCTATTATTTGAAACAAAAAGGAATCGAATTTTTACAAAGCGGAATCGAGGCATACCATCATAAAAAAGTTAATATCCATCAAGAACCATTAACAGAAATTAAACAGGCCGTAATTTTAGCAGCGGGTTCACGCAAGGAATTCAACAAGCCTGCGGGACTAATGGAAATCGATGGCACCACACTCCTGCAAAGGAATTTGGATATCCTCCAGGAAAATGGCATCAACCATATCGTACTGGTCACTGGATACAATCCGGAAGCATTCAAGGATCATCCTGAATTCAGTCACATCCAGTTTGTCCATAATTCTAAATACAAATGGACTGGATCGATGGCATCCCTGGCAGCGGCTCAGCCATTTATCACCAGCGATTTTTTGTTAGTTGAGGATGATATTTTAATTGAAGAGCGGGCAATTAGAGAAATCCTGCAGCATCCGCAGCGTGACACGGTCTTGATCAGTAATGAAAGCGGCTCCGGTGACGAAGCGTTTGTCGAAATCCAAAATGGCTACCTTCATAAAATTTCAAAAGACGTTCATCAATTTAACCGTATCGATGGCGAAATGATTGGGATCAGCAAGATTTCCTATGACGTGTATTCCAAAATGGTCAGCGAATATCAACAAAACAATAAAAACCCACTTATACACTATGAATATATGCTGCTAGACATTTCCCGCCACTTTAATATTGGCTACTTAAAGATGCATAATTTGATTTGGGGCGAAATTGATACTCGGAAGCACTATGAAACAGTTATCGAAAAAACCTATCCGATGTTAAAACGGAAGGAAGCGGAATTCCGTGAAATTTTTATAAAAAGTCATTTAATGGATGCCCTTGACCTTGCCTATGAGGACATTGAAGACATCCAGCCGTTCGGCGGCATGACGAACAAAAACTTTAAAGTCGTTATCAAAGGAAAAGAGTACGTGCTTCGAATCCCAGGCAATGGAACGGAATCGATGATTAACCGCCGTGAGGAAAAATTCAATGCCGCACTGGTAAGTAAGTTAGGCATCGATACCGAGTTGCTGTATTTTAATGAAGAAACTGGCGTAAAGATTGCCGAACTGATTCCAAATGCCGAGACGTTAAACAGCAAAATGGCAAAGCGCCAAGATATCATGGAACTGACAACGGCTAACTTTAGAAAGCTGCACAACTCGGGTCTCAAGATGGCTAACTACTTTGATGTGTTTGAAAAAATGGATGAGTATGAGCGGTTGATGATTGAGGCGGGTGGGCAGCCCTATCACCCATTTAAGGAAGTAAAAGATCAGGTTATGCTTCTGAAGCGAATTTATCAAGGAATGGATATAAAACTTACACCGTGTCATATTGATCCGGTGCCTGAAAATATGGTGAAAAGCGGGGAAGATAAGCTTTATCTAATTGACTGGGAATACAGCGGCATGAACGACCCAATGTGGGATCTTGCTGGACATTCCATGGAAAGTAACTTTACTCCTGAAGAGGAGGAATTATTTTTAACTCTTTATTTGCAGCAGGATGAAGTCCCGCTTGAAATTCAACAGCGAGTGCTGATGAATAAAATTTTCCAGGATTTCCTTTGGAGCACTTGGACAGTTATTAAAGAGGCGAAGGGCGACGATTTTGGCACCTACGGAATTGACCGCTTTAATAGATGCAGAGAGAATTTAAAACATGACTTAATTAGGGAGATGGCATATGAATATAAAAAATAAAGGATTACTTTTCGGATTGATTTCCGGATTCACTTGGGCTCTCGACACTGTGTTAATCGGAATGGTATTATCAAAAGCATTGTTCGTATCCTCCGATTTGGTGATTTTCCTTGCACCGCTAGTGAGTACCTTTTTCCATGATTTATTGTCCAGTGTCTGGATGCTGATTTATATGACGATCAGAGGGGAAGTCAAGGTTCCTTTTCAAAAATTAACGACCCGAAGCGGGCGGTTTGTCATGCTGGGCGCGTTACTCGGCGGACCAATTGGAATGACGGGCTACGTACTTGCGGTTAAGTATTTGGGTGCTTCCTTATCGGCTTCCATTTCAGCCGTGTACCCAGCGATTGGTGCATTTTTTGCTTTCTTAATCTTAAAGGATAAATTAACGGTAAAAAACTGGATCGGACTTTTTATTAGTATTTTATTTATTTTCTTATTAGGCTTTGCGGGCGGCGAACCGTCACCAAGTTACATTCTTGGTTTCTCGTTTATCCTTTTATGCATTTTCGGCTGGGGGATGGAATGTGTTATTCTCGCATACGGTATGAAGGATGATGAAATCACACCAGAGCAAGCTCTGCAAATTCGTCAATTGGTTTCGGCTGTCACCTATGGAGTGTTGATACTGCCATTTTTCAAGGCGTATCCGCTTGTGGGTGAAGTATTTAAGAGCAGTGAGTTTTTCTTGATCGCGTTGATTGCCCTTTCTGGAACAGCTTCTTATGTATATTATTACAAAGCGATTTACGTTATGGGTCCAACCCGTGCGATGGCCTTGAATATTACGTATGCTGCCTGGGCGATTCTGTTAAGCTTCATCATTTTAGGCACACCGATTACCTTTAAGCTTGTGTTCTTTAGTATAATGATTTTATTAGGATCCATTATTACGGTCGCCAGCCAAGAGGAACTCAAATGGATGAATCTTCTCAAAGGCAGGAAAACGGCGTAATAAAATTTTTCAAGAGGAAGGAATTTCAGCTAAATGAAGGCAATTATTCTTGCAGCAGGGCTGGGCACCAGATTACGTCCACTAACGTTGACAACACCTAAAGCACTAACTGTCGTAAACGGGAAACCAATGCTTGAGAGACAGGTGGAGTTTTTACAAGAAGTCGGTGTTTCGGAAATCATTGTGGTAACCGGCTACTTAGCGGAAAAGTTTGAGTATTTAAAAGAGAAGTACGGTGTAAAACTCATTCACAATGATAAATACGATGTTTATAACAATATGTACACTATGTATTTAGTGAGGGAATATCTGCCGGATTCTTATGTAATTGATGGGGATAATTACTTGGACCGCAATTTCATGTTAGAGGCACCGAAGACGTCCATGTATTTCAGCGCCCGCAAACCCGATTTCAAAGGGGAATGGATGATTCGCTACAATGACGATTACAAAGTAACCGATATCGAGGTTGGTGACGGTGATCAAGAGTACATTCTTTGCGGCGTGTCCTACTGGTCCGAGCAAGATGGACGCTATATTGTAGGGAAACTTGAAGAAGCTGTCGAAGGCGGCAATTTTGTGGAATTCTGGTGGGATGAAATCGTCAAGAATAACCTGCCTAACTTAAATGTTTACCTTCAAGAAATCCACCCAGATGACAGCTATGAAATCGACTCCGTAGCAGACCTTGAAAAAGTAAATAAACTGTTAGCAGCGAAAAAATAAACGGGCACTTGGTGCCGGTTTATTTTTTTTGTCATAAGCATTTGTGTCAATAAGGGCAGCTCCTACTGTCTGTTGTTATGAAAAAAGGGCTTAAACGGTAATTAGAAGAAGGTCCAAATGCCCGTTAGGGTAAAAAAAGTACGCAAGCGGTAAAAAGGAGAGCGTCCTAATTCCCGTCGAGGCGAAAAATGCTGGCAAGCGGTAAATAGGAGAGCATCCTAATTCCCGTCGAGGCGAAAAGAGTACGCAAGCGGTAAAAAGGAGAGCGTCCAAATGCCTGTCAAAAAAGCTCGGGTGTTGTAATTAATGATGGTCACACAAATGGAAGCTTCTCCGCGATCCTAAAAGAGGACTCAATTGCTAGAATTTCAATTTACTCATAAAAACAAAATCTTGTACTACCTTTAGTTGTAAGATTTTGCTTTAAAATCCTTCTGATCGACTTAATAGAAACTTCCCCGCTGCACCAATCATGTACCAGGTTCGTGGTAATTTTCATCTCTGGAAAAAGCACCTTTAATTCCAAAATGCTCCGCAATACAGCGGTATCAATAGCTTCTTCATGCCCACAATCAGCACAAACGCATTTCTTCTCACTTGCGAAAATCGACAATGAGTCACAAACACCACAAGAAAGACCTTTTCGCAGCATCCCATAATTATATTTAGGACTATGAGTATATGGAGATTTTCTTATATGTAAAGAAATTAATTGGTCAGCTAACTTTTTGTGCCGGCTATTTAGTTTTGATGGAATCGTATCTAACTTTTTCATATAACGATCAAGCTGCGTTGGAAAAATAATGGGCTCGTTTAGTGGGTTTTGATATAAGGTAAACGCGGGGTTAATAAAAATAACATTTGATTCAATATTAAAATGATATCCAAGATTATGAAGTAGTTGACGGAACAGTGATTTACTTCTTTTTAGCTGTTGCAAAGGATTCTTAATATCTTTTCGGGCCATCGTGAAGAACTCTCCAGATTCAAAAATATAATCTCCCTCATGATTTTTAACATCCAACAGGTAAATAGTGTCTTGAAAAATAAGGGTAGTATCAATTTGGAATAGGGTGTTGTTAACCTCAAGCAATAAATCATTTAATACAAAGCATTCACTAGAAATTTTCTCAGTCAATAAATCAAACTTTACCTCCCCTTCATAGCCTTTTTTAAGAGTTAAATAATACTGTTTCTCATTTTCTGAAAGAACCATCCTTGCATTTAAGTAACGAAGAATTTTTAACATCACGGGTTCTGTGCGAGGTTTATAAGCCATATTTCACTTCCTTTCTAATTCACTATTAATTTTATAAAAAAACATTCGGGAAAAATAAAAAATGTATGAATATTCTATAACATTTTGTGGCGGCAATTGTCGAATTTAAGGTGGAAACGCATGGAAAATATGATACTCTTATAAAGAGAATAATAGATTGAGAGGAGAAAAAAGTGAAAAAAGTAGTTTTTCGTAGTTTTTTAGTTGTCCTTTTGTTGATGGGGATCTTTCATGGCAAAGTATCGGCAGCTGAGACTTCAGCGACACAGCAAGTCATTTCAGTCAAATTACCGGTCTTTAAAGAAAATCCCAACATCGTTAAAGCACCATCTTTTGCTGTATTATCACTTCATGACCAGGTTACCGTTCTTGAACAGGTAAGAAATGCCGCCAAAATCCAGACGGCAGACGGACAAGTTGGCTGGGTTTACATAGAATACTTAAGCCAAAATCCACTGAACCAAACTTGGCTTGTGAAAAAAGAACGAAATTTGCGGGATGACAACCTTATCGATACAAACATTGATATTCCCAGTCAATCCTTGGTAACAGTCCTTCAATACAATGCGGCCACCCGTTACTATAAAATTCGAACAACTGATGGTGTGGAGGGCTGGATTTACGGCTGGTACCTTGAAAACGAAGCCAACCAGACAAATGAAGGCGGCAGCAACGTCATCCCATATGATTTTACAAAAGTAGGCAAGGTCACCAATCAGATCTCGTTATTTACACCGTTAAACACAACATCCAATATTACAGCAACCGAAATCAACCGGTTCATCGACTACAAAACAAAGGACCCGAGCAGCAAATTAAAAGGTATGGGTTCTTCCTATATTGAAGCGCAAAACGTAACAGGGATTAATGCTGTCTATCTATTAGCCCATTCAGGGCTCGAATCCAAATGGGGAACTTCTGACATAGCCAAAGCGAAAAATAATTTCTTCGGCATTGGGGCCGTTGATTCCAATCCGACAGATGGGGCAGCATCGTTTGCTTCACCTAACATTGGAATTATTAATGGAGCAAAATTCATCAATGATAACTATGTAAACAGAGAAACGAATCTTTTGGATGCAGCTTATCCATATTCGCAGCCTACCCTCGATAACATGAGTTTTAATAACGGCTACCATCAATATGCTTCCGATGAGGCATGGGCCGGCAAAATTGCCAACATTGCAAAGGAATTTTATGAATTTACGTTTGCTAATGGTGAAACGTTAAAGACGGGCTGGTATCAAGAGGGGCAGAATAAATATTACTTTGATACAAACGGAAAAATGCTGACTGGCAAGCAAACCATTAACGGCAAAAATTATTTCTTCTATAACAATGGTTACTTAAAATGGGGCTGGCAATACGTCAGCGGCAAGTGGTACTATTACAATGAAGACGGCACATACAAAACAGGCTGGCAGCTTGATAAAGACAAATGGTACTACCTCAACTCTTCAGGTGTCATGCTCACAGGCTGGCAATATATTAACGGCAAATGGTATTATTTAAATCCTGCTGGTGATATGAAAACCGGCTGGCTGTACACTGGAGGCAAGTGGTATTTCCTTGATCAAAGCGGAGCCATGAAAACTGGCTGGGTAAGCACTGGCGGTAAATGGTACTACATGAACAACAGCGGTGTCATGCTAACAGGATGGGTCAAGGTCAGCGGCAAATGGTATTACTTATACAATGACGGTCATATGGCAGCCAACACCACCATTGGCGGATACCGTCTAGGAAAAGACGGCGCCATGTTATAACAAAGGCTCTTTTCGTAACCTTTGTTGCTTTTAGAACTTATTAAGGGTCATTTACAAAGTTTCTAGGCAATTTTCACAAATGTTCTTACGAAAAGATGCCATGAAATCACTTTATACGAGTTGATGAACCTATACGAAAAAACAATCTTTGCAAAATAGCCTAAACCAAAGAACCACTCCTTTCAAACGAAAGGTGTGGTTTTATTATTAATGAATAATAAATATGAAGTCATAGTCGAAAAATCTTTGTTTCATTTTTGACATATTTCATCGACTTCCCAGTAATCAATAGGATAAAAAGCATAAAACAGCCATGTCGTAAAGCCTGTTTTTCTTTGTTTTTTGACGTTTTTCTGAAAAATTCGATAATAAAGTCGAAAAAGGTCAATTTTTGAAACATTCCTGTAATAATATTAAAAAATAACTGTAAATTAATTCTATTAAATTTTATGAGATACTAGAATTAACAAAAAAGAGAGAAAAAGAAACACGGGGGTTATCATGAAGAAGTTAATGGTTACAGGTCTACTATCATGTTCTTTACTCTTGAGCGGATTAATCGGCGGACATAAAACAGAAGCGGCATCCTTTGGAGATACGGTTACAGATATTGCTCTTGATTATATTGGCGTTCCATATGTATGGGGAGGATCATCTCCAAGCGGATTTGATTGCTCTGGATTTACAAGTTATACATACAAGAAAGCTGGGGTTACTTTACCACGAACTGCTGCGGACCAATACACAAAAGGACAAGCCGTTTCAAAAAGTAATCTAGTAGATGGCGATTTGGTTTTCTTTAGCACATATAAGGCTGGAGCATCGCACGTTGGAATTTACATAGGTGACAATAAATTCGTACATGCATCTTCTAATGGGGTTAAGGTCAGCTCTTTATCAGAGTCTTACTATACTAGAACCTATATTGGTTCGAAGCGGATTGGTAACACTAAATATGGCTGGGTACTTTCTGAGGGCTCTTGGTACTTTTACAAAAACGATGTAAAACAGACTAGCTGGGTAAAAGATGGGGATACATGGTATTACTTAGATTCAAACGGCAAAATGAAAACTGGCTGGTTATTATCGAATAATGAGTGGTATTATTTAGGACCTAGCGGTGCAATGCTAACTGGCTGGATTTATTCCGGCAGCCACTGGTATTTCCTAAACTCTGACGGCTCAATGGCCAAAAATACAACGATTGATGGATACGTAATCGGAAGCGACGGAGCTTGGATTAAATAAATTGTTTATAAAAAGCGAAACCACACTCAAGATGGTTTCGCTTTTTTATGTTGAATTTATTATTTCTATTTTTATAAATTATTCAATTTTTTCCACTTTATTTGGAATACTTTGATATAATGTACCTAGTAAATTTAGGGGGTTAATAGAGATGCAGAAATTTAGCAAGATCATGCTGGCCTCTGTTCTATCGCTTTCATTCATGGCTCCATTGAATACGAAAGCAGCTGAACAAACCAAAACGGTTACACAAACCGCGCCAGCCGCTGCCAAAACGGCAAAATGGACAAAAGAATCCTTTAAGCAAAAAGCACTCAATGATTTGCAGAGGCAAAAACCAAGATTAAGCCAGCAAACACCAAACGCAGTGACGCAAGGAACAACCGATGTGGTTCAGTTCAAGGATGCCAATTTGGCAAAAGCTGTGCGTCAGACTTTAGGAATAAGCTCCACAACAGCCATCACTCAAGGGAAACTAGCGACACTAACAGATTTAGATGCAACAGAATTAAACATTACGGATTTAACAGGTCTCGAATATGCAGTAAATTTAAATTCCCTTTATCTATCATTTAACAATATTAGCAATCTATCACCATTAAGCAAATTAACCAATTTAATGTTTGTAGGTCTCGATCATAATAAGCTTGTTAACAGCAGTTTATCCTCACTTAGCGGGCTTTTGCAATTACAGTTTTTAGATCTATCAAACAATGCGATTAGTGATGCCTCAGGATTAACGAATTTGTCAGGCTTAGAATACTTAGGTTTGGGATATACCCAATTTATAAACAGCACCTTGTCCACGCTTAACGGGCTAACAGTATTAAAGTATGTAGATTTATCCGGTAATAATATAAGTGATTTCTCTGGGTTGAGCGAAGTACCACAATTAACAGGCTTAGGAGTTACAGAAAGTAACTTCACCGATCTTTCTTCTCTTAGCGGGCTGACAAACCTAGAAAATTTAGATTTAACAAACAATGGTATTACAGATATTTCCGCATTAAGCAGCCTTACGAAATTGACTTCTTTAACGCTTTGGGAGAATAATGTTACCGATCTTTCACCAATTGCTAATTTAACATCTTTAACATCTCTCGATATAGAATCTAATCAAGTTACGAACCTACAGCCATTAAGTGGACTAACAAATCTAGTTGACTTGTATATTTCTTTAAATCCCGCATCTGATATAACACCATTATTAAATTTAACTCAATTGCAATTTGTCTGGATGACTGAAATGCCAAATCTTGACTTGACTCAGGATTCAGAAACCATGCAGGTAATCGGCAAGCTTCTAGCCAAGGGTGTTGATGTAATTTATGATGGAAATTATGAGCCTGGAATCGAATATGGCTGGACAGTAGATGAAGACGGAAATCTCTACTACTACGATGAAGATGGCAATATGGTTACCGGCTGGTATGATATTGATGATGTGAGATTTTACTTTGACCCGGTTACTGGTGTAATGGCCTCTAACAAATGGATTCTCGATGGTGGCAAATGGTATTACGTTGATGAAGAAGGTATGATGGTAACGGGTGGTGTTCTGAAAATCGGCAATGCCCACTACTTCTTTGATAACAATGGTATCATGAAAACAGGCTGGGCCAATGACGGTAACGCTTGGTACTATGCCAATAACAAAGGACAGTTGTTAACTGGCTGGATCCAACTTAGCGGCAAATGGTATTATTTAAAAAGTGATGCGAATTCCTACGGTCAAATGGTAACTGGCGTTTTCATGGTTGGCAGCACACCATACTATTTTGATGGTAATGGTGCAATGAAAGCAAATGGCTGGTATTTCGATGGCACCTATTGGCACTATGCTAAAAGCAGCGGAGCCCTATATAACAAAACATGGTTACTATATAAAAACAAGTGGTATTACTTCAATTCTAAGGGAGATTCTGTCATAGGCAGAAACCTCGTAAACACCGATTATTATTTCTTTAATAAAAGCGGGGCGATGGTAACTGGCTGGGTTAAACAGGAAGGAACTACGAACGAATACCGTTATTACAAAAGTAACGGTGCCGAGCTCCGCGGCTGGTTAAAATACGGGAAGGATTGGTACTATTTTACCAACGATGGATTAATGGTTCATGGCACATATATAACAATTGGCAAAGAAGTTCATTATTTTAATACTGATGGAAAATGGACAGGTTCGAAGCCAATAAATTAAGATCGTAAGGCGACTGATATTTCGGTCGCCTTTTTTGTTGCAAAAAGAGAATGATAATCTCCTATTTTAATATATAGAAACTATCTTTTTCCATTTTTTGGACTGTTTTTTGGTATAATATACATAGAATCAATGGCGCCTATTATTTCTTTGGAAGCATCGGTGCGATGAAAACGAATGGCTGGAATGCACAAGGAAGTGAATGGTTCTATAGTAAAAGTGACGGCAAACTTCTTACCGGCTGGCTCTCTTCAGGCGGTAGGTGGTATTACTTAGATCCTAATGATTTTGGCGTCATGGTAACAGGGTAAAAAATATTTCCGGCATTATATACAAAATCATGGTTATCTTATAGAGGAAAATGGTATTACTTCGATGAATATTCAGATTTACTAACTGATGGAAGATATCGTATTAGTACTAATATTTACCTCTTTGATGAAGATGGCGTTATGCAAACAGGTTGGATAAATTTCTATGGCTACGATTATTACTACGGATACTATTCGTTTTACCGCTATTACAATAGCAATGGTGCGGAGCAGCATGGCTGGACAATGATTAATGGAAAGTCCTATTACTTTGATTCAGACGGATTTGAATCAATTAGCATCTTAAAATAACAAAAGAGGCTGTTCAAGGCAGCCTCTTTTGTTATTTTTCTGTTTTTAATTGCTTCCATTTAAAATGTTCTACCTGTTCAAGCAGCTTTACTTTATTTTCTTGAATCTTCTCTTCTGACTGTAGATATGCTTTTTGTGCGAACTGTTGTGCCATCCAATCATTAATTGTTGAGAAATAATGGGAACCGTCTAGGTAATTAGAAATAGTATAAGTCACTTTTTTTTCAGTTTGAAAATCATAGACTTCTACATTATTCAGGTCTTTAACCTGTTGGAAAACATATTCTTTTATTTTTAAACGGTCCAAAAAGGCTTGTTTGCTTCGATTATAGTTATTTACATGATAGGTAATTGGATATGGAGTATAGTAAAGCTTAAATTCTTGATTAGGATGCTCTTTTAACACTGGAAGGATATTCGAATCGAAATTATCCTTCATATCTTGAAAAGAAACCCCATCGGGCACTGGATTTTGGTTATTTACAACCTTTGTATCCTTAAATTGTTCTGGAGTTTGTCCTGGAATCCCACTTCCAAATTTATATACATTATACGGTGTGCGTAGTGAAGCATTTGTTTTCTCTGCTTCTCTAGAATCAAAGTATAATTCTCCGGAGTAAGAGCTAAACAAATATCTAATATCGTCTAATGGGAATGTATTATATAAATAAGCAGGAAAAGTTCCCGAATCATTATTAACTCGATTGCTTTCCCCATACAAGGAATCAAAATTAATTTCCCAAAAAACAGTTTTAAGGTTGTGATGTGTTTTATTTGCCAGCTGATAAACATAATTTTGTTCCCTGGCAGAAGCGGCTGATAACGCAGCATTAAAGCTTTTGACATGAAGTTCCTGATCAATAGTTTGTTCATTAAAGTTCTGACTCATTGATGGTCCGATGATTATTGTATCGTAATCTAAATTTTTAATAAAAGCAGGAAGTTGAAAGCGGCCATTATTACTATAGTAGCGGCTTTCTTTTTTTAGATGATAGTATCCAAGCGGATCTTTTTTATAAATGAATAATGAATACAGTCCAGCCAAAATCACACCTGTGATAAGAAAATAAATAAAAAATTTTTTGTAACCCATTCGTTTACTCCTTAAAACGTTTCTATAATAATTCGCTCTAACTTATTAGATTATCGTTAATATTGGAAATTGTCAATATACGACAACATTTGCGCCTCATAGTATCTTTTAGTCAAGTTTTTTGTTAAAATTAGTTGGGAAAAATTCATTCGTCATACTTTTTAGCGGCTAGACTGCGTTATTAAAGTAAAATATAAGCTTAATGACATTTTAAAGTTAGGTTATGAAAGGAAGTCACTTGATGAATAAAATTTGTGTCATCGGCCTTGGTTACATTGGTCTCCCTACCTCTGTTATGTTTGCCAACAATGGCATTCATGTTCACGGTGTGGATGTAAATGCTGCGGCCGTAGAAAAAATTCAAAATAAACAGCTTCATATTGAAGAGAATGGTCTGGAAGAGCGTCTTATTGCGGCGATTGACAGTGGCAATCTTACCGTTTCTACTACTCCTGAAAAAGCTGACGTATTTATTATCGCCGTTCCATCGCCAATTAACCCTGATAAAACAGCAGATATGAAATATGTTGAAGCTGCAACAAAATCAATTGTCCCTTATCTTGAAAAAGGAAATCTTGTCATTCTTGAATCAACTGTTCCACCAAGGACGGTTGAGGATGTCATGATGCCGATATTAAAAGAGAGCGGACTTGAAATGGGAACGGAACTTCTCATTTCTCACTCCCCAGAACGGGTAATTCCGGGTCGTGTGTTTGAAGAGCTTGTTAATAACAGCCGGATTGTCGGCGGGATTAACGAAGAGTCTTCAGCAAAAACACGCGATCTATACCGCGCCTTCGTAAAGGGTGAAATTTTCTTAACCGATGCGACTACCGCAGAAATGGTAAAGGTTATCGAAAACACGTACCGCGATGTAAATATTGCGTTTGCCAACGAACTTGCACGTGTTAGCGAAAATCTTGGGGTCAATGTGTGGGAGGCCATCAAGCTTGCCAACCATCACCCACGCGTAAATATTCATATGCCAGGTCCAGGTGTTGGCGGTCACTGTATCGCTGTTGATCCTTGGTTCCTAGTCGAACAGGATCCGGAAAATGCGAAAATCATTCACCTTGCCCGTCAAACGAATGATTCCATGCCGCTATTTGTAGCTAATAAAGTGAAAACAATTGCTGAACAACAGCAAATTAAGAACCCGAAGGTGGCTGTTTTAGGCCTTTCCTTCAAGGCGAATATCGATGATATGCGTGAAAGCCCTTCTGTCGAGGTTATCCATCATTTAAAGGAATTAAATCTGGAGCTAACGGCTTTTGACCCGCATATTAAAGAACAGAAATTCCCTCAGCAGGCTTTAAAGCTTGAGGAAGCCTTACAGAATGCGGATATTGTTCTAATCTTAACTGAGCATGATGAATTTAAGATTCTTGATCCAAAACAAACGGCCAATTTGGTTCGTTCTAAAATTGTACTGGATACAAAAAATTGCCTTCCGCGTGAAGCTTGGGTTAAAGCCGGCTTTGATGTCCGTGTTTTAGGGGATTCTAAACATTGTTAATATTTAGGACAATGACTGCGGCCGGTACCCTCTGCCGCAGTTCGTTTCATATGTAAAGTCCAAAAGGTGGTACGTTATGAAGGAAAACTTTCTCGGTGTTGATGTTTGTAATTATGATTATGACCAGCTTGCTTCATTATTAATGCAGGATATCAACCAGAAAAAGAAGTCATTTATTGTGGCGATTAATCCGGAAAAAATTATGAAGGCTCAAGAGGACGAAGAATTAAGAAAGCTTCTGAATCGGGCAGATTATCAAATCCCGGATGGCATTGGCGTTATTTTAGCGTCCAAGCTGAAGGGCGGACAGGTGACCAGCCGTGTCACAGGCATTGATATGATGTTGAAGCTTTGCCAAACAGCAGCGGCACAGGGAAAACGGATTTTTTTATACGGCGGGAAGCCTGGGGTTGCCGACACGGCAAAGGCGGAGCTTGAAAAGCAAATCCCGGGTATTCAAATTGTCGGGACGTTACATGGCTATGAGAAAGATGAAAAAGTGGTCGTCGATACTATCAATCAACATCAACCAGAGATTATGTTCGTGGCATTAGGAAGTCCTGCGCAGGAATATTGGATTGTCAATCATATGGATAAAGTTACCCCCTACATCTTTCAAGGGGTCGGCGGATCATATGATGTAATTTCCGGCAATCTCAAGCGAGCGCCGGAGCTTTTCCAAACACTTGGCCTTGAATGGTTCTACCGTCTAATGAAAGAACCATGGCGCTGGAAAAGGCAATTGATTTTGCCCAAATTCCTTTTAAGAACATTAAAAAAATAAGTATTTATCTTGATATAATAAAAGAGAGGTAAACTTAGTTCACAATAGACTAGGTTTACCTCTCTTTTTATTATTGGGAAATATTATAAACAATTCTAGTAATCTTTCAATTATTGGTATAAAATTCTTCAATAGAGAGCAATATACAATTCGTGATTGGAGAGAAAGTTTTGAAATATAGATTCCTAACTTTTATATTTTTTATTTTTATAATTCTATGTCCACAGTCTCCCTCAACCGTTAAAGCAGCAGGTGGGGAAGCACAGGAAGAACAGCCCTTGCTGCAATTTCCGGTAATGAGTGATATTCACATTGGAGGTGACTATCAAAAGGATAGATTCATCAAAGCGCTGAATGATTTGCAAATGATTGCGCCACATTACCAGGCTATTGCGATGGTTGGAGATATTACTAATAATGGAACAGAACAAGAATATGATACTTTTAATAATATTTTAAATTCAACGATCAACCCTGCATCTGAAAAAATCATTACTATGGGAAACCATGAATATTTTGAAGGTGTATATTCCCCCTCAGGATTGAATGCCCAGATTTATATGAACAGGTTTTTTGATAAGACTGGGATGCCAGGAGATAAAATATATTATGAAAAGTGGATTAACGGTTACCACTTTATTACTCTTGGAGGAGAAGGGTTTCCAAGTCCTGATGACCATGATCATGCCAACATAACGGAGGAACAATATTGGTGGCTTAAAAGAACCTTGGCAAAAAATGCTGACCCATCTAAACCAATCTTTGTTTTTCTTCATCAAGCTATTGATCATACTGTATATGGAAGCGATGATTGGGGGGCTGGATTTCAAGATAATAAACTTAAAGATATATTGAATAGATATCCTCAAGTCATTTTGTTTTCAGGACATTCTCATTATCTTTTGAATCACCCTAGAACGGTTTTTCAGGATGGTTTTACTATGGTGAATGCCGGTTCGGTTGCTTATACCTATTCGGATTCCGGGTCTAAGATGTTTTCTCAAGGGCTGCTTGTAAATGTTTATGCAAACCATGTTGAAATAAAAGCGAGAGATTTCACTAAGAGTTCATGGATTCAAACATTTACGATTCCAACACCTTTCCAACAAACATATGAGGATGATGAAAAGCCTTATTTTTTGGAAAGTTCAAAGATAAATCTGGAAAAAAATATTAGTGGAGATTCGGCTACTCTCTCCTGGGACGCAGCAAGAGACAATACACTGGTTGATAAATATGTCATTAAAAATAATGGGGAAGTAATTTTTACAAAAAATATGGAGTTTTGGGAGAATGAAACTTTAGAAAATCGGATTTATGCAGAAATTCCAAATTTATCTCCGGAAACTGCCTACAATCTCGAAATTTCCGCAGTAGATGCTTGGAACAATGAATCCTTATTAAAGCTAAACACTTCCTTTGATACACCTAAATTATTCGGCTGGAAATTGCAAAATGGAAAGTGGCGGTACTATAAAGAGGGGGTGCCCGTCACAGGCTGGGCAAAAATACAAGAACAATGGTATTTCTTTCTTAACGACGGTACCATGTATACGGGCTGGCTTACTTTAGGCAATAAGAAATATTATTTAAATACTAATGGAACCATGCAATTAGGGTGGAAGGAACTAGACGGGAAAATATATTTCTTTAACAATGAGGGGAGTCTACAATTAGGCTGGATAAACGACCGAGGAAATTGGTATTACCTAAAATCAGACGAATTGCTGAAGGGCTGGCAGCTTTTAAATAACAGTTGGTACTTCTTTAATGATAAAGGTGTAATGAAGACAGGCTGGATTCAATCAGCCGGAAAATGGTACTATTTAGACACCAAAGGAGTAATGAAAACCGGTTGGATTCAATCAAGCGGAAAATGGTACTTTTTAGACAGTAAGGGTGCGATGGCCATCGGCTGGATTGCTGTTGGTGATAAATGGTATTACCTGCAAACCAACGGAGAAATGAAAACGGGCTGGCTTTATGAATATGGAAAATGGTATTACTTGAAGCCGGATGGGTCTATGGCCAAAAATACAACCATTCAGGGCTATGTTTTTGGTAATGATGGAGTGTGGAAAAAATAATAGTTTAGAAAGAGAGGGTATCCCTACTAGGATACCCTCTCTTATTGCTATACAGTCCTTCCAAAACGACCTTTTATTTTATTAAGAAACAATGAAAAAACTTCGTCTTTTGTGAAAAACAATATTGCCGCATAGACCATTACACAAACGAAAACTGTAACTAAAAATAATGGGATGTAATGAGAAATAAACATCCTTACCAGATAGTGGATGGGGATAAAGATGAGTGAATACAGGAAATATTTCGTTTTTGAGAAAGTAAATAAAGAATAATCTATCTTTAAATATTTTCGGATAAACACATACTCCATTGTGACTAATAGAAAATTAGAAATAGCAGTAGTCAAAATGGCTGTTGTTGGATTGAAATGGTTCATTTGTAACAAAACAATCTTAAAAATGAGGTTAAGAATCCCAGAAATAAAGACAAATTTAACCAGGACATTTTCCTTTTTCTTCACATAAATAACTTGATTCGATAAAATTGAATCAATCCCCAGTGATATCATATAAAGGGCAAAAACCTTCAGCGTGGTCTGGGCGCTAATATATTTATGTCCTCCATATAAGAGAATTCCGGCATCAGCTGTGACGAAAAGGCCTATGGCTGCAGGAAATAAGAACGCAAAATAAACTTTAGATATATTGTTTAGCAGTTTGAGATAAGAGCCCTCATCTTCATTTCCAGATAGATAGGATAGACGCGGAATCGTTACTTGAATAATACTAAGCATTAGCGTATTAATAATCCCCATTATTTGTTGTGCCATTACATAGAAGGAAACTGATTTATTACTAATATACTCCCCTAACATGAAACGATCCAGTTGAACATAAAGGATATTGGCATTAGAAAAAGCTACCACTAATAATAGGGGCTTAATATGTTTTTTTATCGTGATATTGGAAAAGTCCAGATGAATTTTTCTTTTTATATATATGAAGCTTACAATATTATTAAGAAAAGTTGTGAGAATTAACAAAAAAGCATATTGTTTATAATCATGGGAGCTCTTCACAAGCGTAAATAATAATGCAAGATAGATCACCTTAATGACAATCGTCTTAATCGTGATGAAATTATACTTTTCTCTTGCTTCATTAACCCATTCTACATAAAAGATATTGCCTATTAAGTTTACGGCATAAATCATTAAAACCGGAAAAATTACTTTGTCTCCATATCCAATATAGATAAATA